>DFIS01000082.1 GCA_002372175.1 Solobacterium sp. UBA3691 | reverse complement strand
CACACGCTAGTTCACATTACCAAAAGACGGACAGTTTTCTGCCCGTCTTATGCTTATTCTCTGTTTTATCCCTCCGGATGGAAGTCTACCCACTTACCGTCTTCGTCTGCGATCCAGCGGTCTTCTCCGATCCTGTACCAGGTATATCCTTCACCGTAGGCGATTTCATATACCGTGTAGGTTTCCTTATCTTTTACCTTAGGTAATTTCTCTCCTGATGTAGAGGGAATGGAACGGCTGTTCAGGTTGGTTACCTTGACCGTTACCGAACCAAGGATGGAATAAGTAGGCTCAGACTGACTGTACAGAGGTGTAGCTTCATACTCGACATAGGATACTCTGGTCCACTCTGCTGTATCCTTTGCGGTAACTCTGCCATCTTTAAGCATTTCTCTCCACTCATCATCATTCAGTCTCCGGTCTGCAGGATATTCAAATTCATAATAGCTGTATACTGCACCCTTGGCGATCCTGGGCTTTCCTTCCACACTGACAATGACATAGATCTCCATCGGATAGCCTTCTGCCAGTTCCAGGCAGTCGCCTGTTTCTGTACTTACTGCGATATCCGTGATCAGTGCTGCAGGATGATCTGAAGTCATTGTACTGGTGCCCGGGTTGGGCTCGATCTCTGCCGCATACCAGATGTCGTACAGGAATACGGCATAGCCGGTACGGATAAACTGAAACTCTTCATCCGTAGGCAGTTCGTTCCGCAGCTCCTTCTCGGAGATCGTCTGCAGCTTGCGCGCTGTGTCT
Organism: Solobacterium sp. UBA3691; assembly: GCA_002372175.1. Taxonomy (GTDB): domain Bacteria; phylum Bacillota_I; class Bacilli_A; order Erysipelotrichales; family Erysipelotrichaceae; genus Bulleidia. Next base: position 73,781 of record DFIS01000082.1, on the reverse strand, counting down.
GCCAGATACTGCAGATTCGCTCTGTCCTTCTCCTCCAGCATGCCGAAGGATGACAGTCCGGAGATCGCTGTCTCCGTCAGTACTGCACATCTTCTGTAGAGATCTGCTTCTGGTTCTACATAGCCGCGGTCATCGACATTCAGTATTTCTGAGTCAGCGCCAAGACCTCCCCAGGGTTCCTTGTGATAGAGAACTGTATCATGTTTCAGTTCTGTATAACTACCCATGAAGGTATTCAGTTTTTTGACTGCCCAGGCTTCACTCTGCATGAAGCTCGGCATACCTTCACCGTCCTGTTTCAGCAGTGTTTTGATCATCGACAGCCATGCGGAAGAGATACACGGGTATGTATCTTCGTCTGCCTGTCTGAGCTTCTCCAGTTCCTTTGTATAGGAGGGATATTCACTGATATTTGTTGTATCCTGAGCGATCTTCAGGGCCAGATCACTGCCTAAAGCAGCCGGTACATCCAGTCCTGTAGGAAGCGATCTGGACTTCTTGTCTGCCTGTGATACGCCGTTTGTGAGTCTCTCGATAATATAGCCGTCAAAAGTATATCTCTGTCCGAGGATACGGAAACCGGCTGTATCTGCGTCCCAGGTATCTCTGTATACACTGTTTACTGCCGGTGAAGAGAACTGTTCCAGGATGTTTCTCAGCTTCTCAAACTTCTTCTCGTCTTCCGAGATATCACTGAGCGTTACCTCTTCTCCGTAGACCGCTGTTACGGCAGGATAGTATTCGCTGTAGCCAAGATCATCACTCTCACCCGCAAAGAACGCTGTTACACTGTAGATCTTCGACCACTCCTGGTATGCCTCTCCGTTCATCGCCAGCACCGACAGGACGGCGCTTCTTGTCAGCTCTTCCGACTTACGCGCAAAGTTTGCCTGTCCGTACCACATCATGGCTCGGAAGTACTGTTCCAGCTCTTCTGCTTCGGTATAGTATCCGCGTGGTTTGAACTGACTGTAATCCATCGTGCATTCCTCTTCTGCCGACAGAACAGAAGATGTATGTACGCCTGAGGCATCGAGGATCCTTGCCAGTTCTTCTTCACCTGCGGAAGATAATTCAGCTTTTGCGCCGAGCAGTCTTGCGCCGATGCCGTAGAAGTCAACGTTTCTTTTGACAGCTTCCTCCCACGCCGTACCGGTGAGCTCTTCCTGCTGGATCCGGCTGTATTCATACATTGCGATGCTCATGGTAAGCAGACTGAAGTGCAGATAGTTCTTCTCGATCTTCTTCTGCAGCAGTGCATAATACTGATGATAGGCATGCAGGAGGGAATCAGTCGTAACGAACGTAGGAATATACTCCGAGGAGTTGGACATGATCACATCATAGAATTCATATCCCCAGTCGGCCGGTCTGACAACGAAGTAGTTCTCTTCCAGCAGTCTTCTGCCTTCATCTCCCAGTACATCAACCGCATACGCTGCTTCGTTGGGATAGATATTCGGATTGATCACATCACTCAGGGAAGAGGAATACTGTTCCGCTGCCGGAGTGATCTCCTCTTCATGACCAAAGAGTCCTTCGGCAGAGATCGCCGGCCGTGTCAGTACTTCCACAGGCTGTACATCCGGTTCTTTTCCTCCCGGAATGATACTGGGAAGCTTACCGTTCAGTCTTGTGTACAGGAAAGTACCGCCGATACCTACGGCAAGCACCAGCAGAACGATCAGCAGTGCTGTCAGCGGTCCTCTGCCTTTCTTTTTCCCATGATCCTGTATGTTTACCGGCGCAGACTGTACAGGCTGTACGGGCTGTGCCGGAATTACCTTCTTCTCCTTGGAAAGGGCTGCTTCGTTTGCCAGGATCCTGCCGATCCACTCTTCAAATGACTGCTCTTCCTTCAGATACTGAAGACTTGCGAATGCTTTTGTGAATGTCTTGTCTACAGCTGCTCTGGCTGATCCTTCATCTCCAAAGAGCTGTACAGCCCGGGCAAGCAGCTGGGGCTCATAGTGATCACGCAGTGCTTTTATTGCACCGGCATCACCTGAACGTGCCCTCTCCAGCAGCTTACCCAGATTTTTTGCCCAAATCTCGTTAACAGATGCCATTATTACTCTGTCCTTTACAGCATGTAATACAGCAGGTCATCAAGATCCATGCCGTCCAGCATTTCATCAAAGATCGCCTCACCGCCGGCCGCGAAACCCTTGCTGAAGAGGAAGATCACCGCAAAGGCAATCAGTACAAACAGAAGTGTTCTCGGCCAGATCTGCACTCTCTTTAACAGATCGATGATCAGTACCAGGAACAGCATGAATGCGATAAAGATCAGCACGAAACTGACTGCCGGCACAAAGCTGAAGATCAGCGCAAGCAGTAACAGTACCATCGGCGCAAACATGATCCTTGCGGCCGTGCTAAGATGTTTCGCAATATCGATCTTCTCTTCCTTGCCTCTCTTGACCAGGATACTGAACAGGGTGATCAGCGCAAACAGTAACACCGTGATCAGAATACCCCAGAGGATGATCTTACCGTTGGAGATATACTTTGCCATCTCACGTCTGGCCTGCCGGATCTCCGCGCTCTTCGCATCGATGCCGAATCGCTTTACGATCTCTACAGCTGCGTTGAAGAGCAGCGTATAGAAGTTTCTCAGGGTCAGGGAATTGATGATGATTCCGGCAATCAGTGTACAGATGCTTACCGGCAGATCCGCATTGGTCTCCTTATCCGGATGAATCAGCATGTCTTTCAGTACACTGAATTTCTTCAGGTCGATATTCGGCATCTTTACCGCAGGTGCTGCTTTCGTTACAGGTGCAGACTGAGGTGAAGCACCGGTGATCAGGTTATATCCGCAGTTATTGCAGAAAGCAGATCCTGCAGGTAACTTCGTACCGCACTTCGGACAGAATGTACCGGGCTGTTCCGCAGGCTCAGGTGCTGTCTCTGCACCGCCGAAACGTGTGCCGCAGACTGCGCAGAACTTCGCTCCATCAGGCAGCGGTGTACCGCAGGTCGGGCAGACCGGTCCACCCGTCTTCACAGGTTCGGTAACAGCCGGGGCAGGGATCACTTCGGGCTCAGCTGTTCCGATCACCGTCTCCGGTGCAGCTTCCTTCGGTGTCTCTTCCGCAGTAACAGGTGCCTCTTCAGGCTGAGAAACCACTTCATCAGGGATCTCTTCGATCAGTTCCTGATGCTCGGTGATCAGCGGGATATCTTCTTCCTGTACGCTCTCAGGTATAGCGAGTCTGGTTCCGCATACAGCACAGAACAGAGCTCCCTCCGGCAGTGCCGTTCCGCAGGTCGGACATACCGGGGCAGCCGGTTTGGCAGGCTCTGCGATCACCTCATCAGGTGTCTCTTCAGGATCTGCCGTGTCGATCACGGTTTCCGGTGCAGGTTCAGGTTCTGCCGGCACTTCCTCCGCGACAGCTTCGACCATCTCTTCCGCTTCCGCAATGACCGGCACCTCTTCAGGCACAGGTGTTTCTTCATCAGGGATCTCTTCGATCACTTCCTGATGTTCGGTAACCACCGGTATATCTTCTTCCTGCACGGTCTCAGGGATCGCCAGTCTGGTTCCGCATGCGGCACAGAACAGGGCTCCCTCCGGCAGCTTCGTACCGCAGTGCGGGCATACCGAGGCAGCCGGCTCAGCTGGTTTTTCAGGTTCTTCGATGATCATTCTCTTTCCGCAGGATGCACAGAATAATGCCCCTTCAGGCATCACAGCACCGCAGTGCGGGCATCTGTTCTCCTTGACTTCTGCAGGTTCTGGTTCTGCAGCTTCCTCCCTAAGAGTGGTCCCGCATACCGGACAAAAAACTGTATTATCGGGCACTTCGCTTCCGCATACTGGACAAAACATGATGATACCTCCGTTGTTCTCTTACTATGTATTATAACTGATTCTGTCTTTGCGGGCATGATAAAAGGGCTCTTCAGCCCTTTTGTGTATACTCTAGATCTTCTGGGGTCTCTTCGGTTCTTTATGAAGACGTTTAGGATCATAGGCAATATTGAATACCTTGCCTCCCACCATCTCCAGCTTACCGGGTACTCTGGCAGCACCGTAGATCGTCTTTCTGCCGAAGGACTCCGCTTCCACTTTGTCATCCGTACCGGCAAGGATACGTCCGCAGAGTTCGATTCCTTCTTCGATTACTCTGGGAGGCAGTACCTGATGTCCGCCGTATGTGATATCGATCTCATCACGGAAGGTCCAGAAGTGCAGCAGGTTTTCCAGATACTCTTCAACAGGCAGGGCATTGGCACCGCTGCAGAGCGTATTGGAGTTGCAGCAGTCACCGGTGAATGCACATCTGTTCTTCCTGTCCAGCAGTGCGATACAGCCCGGAGAATGTCCGCCGACCCAGATCACTTCGATCTGTCTGTCACCGAGGTCGAAGATATCTCCATCTTCGATCGTATAGACTTCCATCGGTTCCGGTGCCTTAAAATCATTGATATCCAGCTTATCCGCATATTCGGGCAGGGCATGGCTCTTCGCTCTCTCAAAGATTGCTTCCTGTGTCTTGGGGAAACCCGGACCCGGCATCGGATTATTCTTGCCGTAGAAGTAAGGCAGATCCCGCCAGTGGATATACGCCACATCAAAATGATAATTGCCCCCGATATGATCGCCGTGGAAATGTGTGTTGACGACCTTCATCGGTTTGTCCGTGAGTGTCTCACAGAAGGCACGCAGATTGCCGTATCCGTACATTGTGTCAATGACCAGTGCATATTCGTCCCCGTCCAGCAGGTAACAGAATACAGGATTCATCTTCGGATAGCCGCCAAAATCCGCAAATGCATAGGTGATCTGCCACGTACGCGGAAAGATCTCCGTTGCTTTGAACATCTCATTATATGCCATGATGTTCTCCTTTCATTCTTTGTTAATTTCAGTATAGCAACTGCCGGGAAAAAGACCTGCGGAAAAGAAAATGTCAGCGGTTTTACCGCAGACATTCTCAGATATTTGCAAATTTTTCTTCGTCTACTTTATGTGTCAGTGTCTCCGGCAGGCTGATCAGCAGCGGTACACGGATAAACAGTTCACACAGGATGTAGATGATGAAGACCCACTGACCGCCGATATTGTCATAGACAACACCGCTCAGTGCTGTCATCAGAGCACTGAAGATCGCTGTAAACATGCTTGTCGCACCGATCCAGCGTCCCATGATCCTGTGCGGTACAAGCTCATGTGCAATGGAACCGGCTACGGTAGCACCGATCTCCTGGAAGCCCTGAAGCATACCGACAAGGATCAGGATACCTGCACCATGTCCTGCCACAAGCAGACCCATGCCGATCAGATATAATGCGATCGTCACGAACAGGACAGGCTTTCTGCCGTATTTGTCACTGATGATGCCCATCACATAGCCGCAGACAACACTGGTCAGAGCAGTCGCTGTAACCATTGCCGCAAGGGTTGCTGCACTGGCACTCTTTGCCTCTGCCGCAAAGACCTGTACATACGGTGTGACCATCGCCATCGGCATACCGCCGATCGCCGCAATCAGCATCCACTTCCGGCAGTTCTTGTCTGCCTTCAGGATCGCGATACCATCACGGAAGATATGTGTCTCTTTCTTGCCTACCGTTCCCCAGCTCTTGAAGGAGAGCTTGAAGATGATGATCAGCAGGGAAATGATCGTAAAGAACAGTGCAATGTAGAATAACGGACGGATACTGTTGGGATCCGTAGGAACACCCTGAACACCCATCATATTGACAAGGATCCAACCGGATAACATCGGACCTACCATACCCAGAATACCGGCAGCCAGTGATTCACACACCAGCATGCCCTTGGCTCTGTCACAGTTGGCCAGACAGTTGCCGCAGATCGTTGCACAGCTCTGTCCGCCCAGTCTCTGTCCCATCGCATGCAGGAAGATACCAAGTGCTGCTACCTGCCAGATCTTTGCTGAAGCCAGGGCCAGATAACCGCCGGCAAGCACACAGATACCGAAGATATATACTTTCTTCGGTCCTGCGCGGTCAATGATGGAACCGATCACCGGTGCCAGAAGACCGCCCAGGATCATACCCAGACTGCTGATATATCCATACTGGGTCTTGGTTGCCCCCAGCATGACTACATATAAAGTCAGATAAGGAAGGATCATTTTGTACCCGAGACGTTCAAGGGATGTACGGATGACGGTTACCCGCCAGTCCTGCATCTGGGCTTTCCAGAACGCAGGTATGTTAAATACGGAATTACTGTTCGCTGTAGTCATAAATTACCCCTCTGCATATGACTATGCTAGCACAAAGCTTTCATAATGACAAAATATTTATCACTCTTGTAAATTTATTATCGAATTATTGATGAGCGTATTTATTTTTCCTGAAGTTTCTTATAACAGATGAATATCACTGCTATAGTATTAGTGAATAAAGGAGTATCATTATGGAATTAACAAAAGAACTGAAAGAACAGCTGTTACGCCTGCCTACAGGCAACTTTGCGGATAATAACCCCAACGGAGGAGTCATGGATCCCTGTATCCAGCCTGTAGATCCGACGCTGAAGATGATCGGCAGGGCAGTAACGGTTGACTGTGCTCCCGGTGACAATCTGGCTCTGCATCAAGGCATGGAAGCAGCCGGTGAGGGAGATGTGCTGATCTTTGATACGAAAGGATTCACCAGAGGCGGACACTTCGGCGATATGATGGCATCCGCATGCAAGGTCAAAGGTATCGCAGGTGTAGTCATCAACGGATCATGCCGGGACAGAGAAGACATCAGGGAGCTGCGTTTCCCGGTCTATTCCATCGGGTACTGTCCCGCCCCTACGGTCAAGAAGACACATGCCCGCATCAATGTACCGGTATGTGTAGGCAATGTCACGGTATATCCCGGAGATCTGATCTTCGGTGACGGAGACGGTGTCGTTGTTATCCACAAGGAAGATGAAGATACCGTGATCCCGGCAGCCCTGAAGAAGTTTGCCAAGGAACAGGAGATACTCGAGCGTATCCATAACGGCGAAAGCACGATGCAGATCTACGGCTTTGACAAGCTCTGATCAGACTAAAAAGTTCGCTTTGCAGGCGAACTTTTTATTATCCCTATTCCTGATCGTCCCAGTCCGGTTCCCAGGCAAGATATCTCTGTCTCATCTCATCGGTAAATACCTTGTACAGGGTATTCGTATCCAGTGTGGCAATACTCTGCATATCCTCATCACTCAGGCAGAAATCAAAGATATCGATATTCTCCCGGATATGTTCGGGATTGCGGGAACCCGGCAGTACCGAGTTGCCGATCTGGATATGCCACCGCAGCAGGATCTGTACAGCCGACTTGCCGTACTTCTCTGTCAGGGTCAGGATCACCGGTTCTTCCAGCAGTTTGTGATCCGCATGTCCCAGCGGATACCACGCTTCCAGGACGATACCCTCCGAGCGCAGATACTCCCGCAGATCATTCTGCGGCGCATACGGGTGGTTTTCCACGGTCAGTAATGCCGGCCTGATCCGGAATCTGCGGATAAACTCCGCTGTCTGTTCCTTTGTAAAGTTGGACAGTCCCAGTGCTCTTGCCTTACCTTCATCCACAAGCTCCTGGAAGCTCTCCCAGGCGGTATATACCTCTCCGACAGGGTGATGCAGTAACAGTAAGTCCGCATAGTCTATGCCCAGTCTGCGCAGAGATCCTGCTACAGCTGTCCTTACTCTTGTGTAGTCGGAGGGCCATACCTTGACCGTAATAAACAGTTCTTCCCTGGGTATACCGCACTTGGCGATGCCCCTGCCTACTGCCTTCTCATTCTGGTAGGAACTGGCTGTATCGATATGTCTGTATCCGTTCTGTACAGCTGTGACCACAGCCTGTTCCGCTTCCTGTCCAAACATGCGCAGAGTGCCAAGACCCAGTGCCGGCATCTTCTGTCCGTTATTCAGTGTAAAGTATTCCATACATCTCTCCTACAGTTCCAGCAGACTGATCAGATTCCTCAGCTGTATATTCAGACAGTTATTAAACTGGATCAGAATATTCAGTGTCTGGAAACTTACCCAGAAGTATCCCGGAGGCAGTTCTTCCAGTTCTCCCTCCCTGAATTCCATGATCGTATTCCAGTTCTCCTCGTGGTAGAAGCGTCCTCCCTCTTCGGAGAACAGCCCCCGGAAGCGTATATCCCTGTTATCCTCCAGTTTCTCAAAGAACAGTTTCTCCACCGCATTGGTGACCTTTTCCTCATTCGGTTCCTTCTGTACAGCAGGAGCTACCTCTACCCTGTCAAAGCATCCGATCTCTGACTTGGCCTGTACCAGGAAACGCAGAATACCGTCTTTGCATACCATGACAGGCAGTCCGAATTCGCTCTTTCCGGCCGCTTCCAGCAGAGGCTGCGACCATGTGCGCACTTCCCTGCCTTCGATCTCGATATCACAGAAGACGATCCGGAAGTTTCCGTTCGGGGAACTGATCTTCTCGCCGTCAAAGCTCCAGTCCTTCAGCGCAAACAGATCAACCAGTTTCCGCTCATATGCACCGTCCATCTTGACATCACCGATGTACGCATACAGCTCCCGTATCTCATCCGGAGAAGTCTCATTGAAGAATGAACGCAGGAAGGCCTCCTCATGAAACAGTTCCTTTATCCCCTTCGGTATATCCTTTTCCGAATTGTGCAGCACAAACGGAATACAGGAGATCACCGAACGGGTATCCATATTGACGATATTGTCATACTGCATCAGTTTCTTGATCTGTCCAAGAGTCATCCAGCGGTGTGTAGGCGGTACTTCCACCTCATCCTCTGCCAGCAGGATCATATTCCGGTTGCGCTTGCCGAGGAACCGTGAAGACTGCTCCGACTGGATCTGGTCCGCGATCGTGATACAGTTCTCTCTCTTCACAAAGTATGAATAAAACGCAGGTTCCTTCCCTCCGTGCTTACGTGTGAAATTGGAGCGTGTCGCCTGGATCGTCGGTGAGATCTGACAGTAGTTGATATTCCCCGGTTCGATCTTTGTCTGCATCAGGAAGTACATCCTGCCGTCAATGATCTTCGCCAGTATACCAAGATACCCGATACCATCCTGAATGATGATCGGCTGTTCCTTCTCTCCCGTACTGTCCTTCAGATATATGCCTTTAACGGAAAAGTAAGCATGCTGATCATTGATGATACCGAGTTCATCTTTGTCATAATGCCAGTAGCCATCATAACTGTAGGGGATCTTTTGTACTGATACGGTTGTCTGCCGGCGTGTCTCTTCGATCCACTCCAGCAATTCCTCAGTTGTATACCACGGATTCTCCTCGGTTGCCCAGGATTCCAGAATATACCGCGGCAGTCTGTTTCTGTCTGTCATGACATTCCTCCTGATCACTGCGGTCATCTACTTTTGAACCTGTTTGACTTTGTATTTACTTCCGACGTACAGGTCTACCGCGCACCCCTCTGTTGCCTCGTCGAACTCCGGACTCTGCCAGTACTGCAGCAAGACGTAATCCACGTTATATTCCTTCAGGTATGCACAGCTCTTTGTATAATCCGGTTCTGCCTCATCCAGCCAGTCTTCGTGCTTTCTGGCGATCTGGTAGAACTCCTCGTTTACTCTGTCCAGCGGATAGTGGTAATGCCACGGTCCGAAGATCGAATAGACATCCGGCATGTATGTCAGCGTAGCACTGCTCTGCGAGACGACCACAGGCTGCCGGTCCGTGATCAGGGCTGTATTCTCACGCAGGATATCCAGGGCATGTTTCTCATCGTCATCGATCTTGTATATACCGTCTACGGTCTTGCCGCCGCGGATATAGACCCAGTAGATGCCTGTCCCCTGATCCAGCAGGAAGCTTCCGACATTGCCCAGCACTGTCGCAAAGATCAGAAAAGCGCTGAGCCCCATCCATACTGGTTTCTTCTCCGTACATCTGCAGAAGATCAGATCCAGGAAGAAGATCTCTGTTAACGGATTGAACAGGGTCATGAAGTTTCTGTAGAAGACCATGCCGGTGATCGTCTTCTGCAGCAGGATCGTACATAACGGATTCAGGAAGAATACCAGCATCATGATCACGAAGGCTTTCATCCACCGTTCATCTTCCGTCAGTTCTTTCTTCATCAGCAAAAGGATCACTCCGGCCCAGCGCAGGACGTTGACAAGCCCGTCAAGCCACTCACTGTGGATGAAGACATAATCGGTGATCATATCCAGATGACGCCAGTCCCAGAAGTAATAGCCGTAGGACGTAAAGTCATTGTGTTCTGTCAGGTGTACATACAGCGAACCGATCATGAAGAGCACCGGCACACCGATGAAAAACAGCTTCGCGGCATATTTCGCATAGAGATCTTCGAGTATATTCAGTATCCTGTGTTCCGGTCTGACTCTGACCCAGACAAAGACACCGGCATAGAGTACAGCCAGGATCACAGCGATCTTCGGAGATACTCTGGAAAAATATGCCAGTACATAGCAGATCATCGGCAGGATCAGCTGTGCCATGTCCTTCAGGGCATTGGCTTTCTTCCGGTATGAGAGATACCCTGCCAGCGCAAACATCACCGCAAAGCTCATGAACAGGAAGCTGGAAGAACACGCAAAGCCGGCCGCCAGCGGGAACAGAAGCAGCCATTTCGTATTCTCATTGCCGTCCTTCTGCCACCTGCAGATGATGTAGATCAGCAGCATCACAAACAGCGCTCTGAACGTATTCCCGTAGAAGGCAAAGGCAATATCCCAGTAGAAGAAATTCGCATAGAATACCGCAAACAGCAGAACACAGATACGGATGATCCTATGATCCGTACGCATCTGTTTCACAGCTGAAACAATCAGCATATTCGTAAAGACATTGTACAGGATACCCAGTCCCCATACCGATACGACAAGGTTACTGACGTAGGAAGAGGACCCGAGGACATAGTACGGAGCATTCACCAGCCAGCACAGGAAACTGCCGAAGTGGTAGAATCCCTGGAACAGGTAGTATACGTTCCACTCCTGTCCCCGCAGACCGTTGGAAAGATCATACAGGTTCAGATGCGGAGCATTAATATTCATCGCTATATAGTTCAGGTATGTCGTACTGTCCGCATAGTCCAGATCCACATACATCTTCGAGAAGATAAACAGGAATACCGCAGCACTGCCGGCTACGATCAGCATATCCCGGCTGATGAATGCACGCAGTGTATCCTTCAGCTCCTTCATCGTTAAAAGCAGTGCCCCTAGCAGTACCATACCGGTCAGGACAATGATCCAGGTAAACGACAGATTCAGCATCAGCGGTATGTAGTAGAGCGTCTGCAGAAGACCGAGGATCACCGCAAAGCCCAGGGCGCCGGCCGGTCCTCTCTTTTCGATATTCAGTTTTTTCAGTACTGCCGTTCCGGTGCCTTCGCTCAGGAAGATCAGCAGAAAAGCAATGATCAGTATTCTCTTCATGGTTACCTTACTATGATATCATCATTCCCTGATTTCCTGTATAAACAGGAAAGAATAAAGAGGCAGTATCCTCTTCAGGAAGATACTGCCTCATTCTGTTCTGTCTGATCAGTACGGTGTATAGTCGACCCACTTGCCGCCTTCGTCAGCGATCCAGCGTCCGTCACCGATGCGGTACCATGTATACCCGTCCATATCACTGTATACATACTCGTATACGCTGTAGACCATGCCGTCTTTTACCTTGGCCAGCTTTTCCGCATAGGTCGTCGGCTGGGAGCGGCTGTTCAGATTCGTTACCTTGACGGTCAGCTCACCGATCGGACCTGTACGGTCTTCCTTCGGTCCTGCCTGGGGTATATTGTCTCCGTATACCGTCTCTTCCGTTACCGGAATACCGTTATCCAGAGTCTGCTTCAGATCAAGGATGCCGAAGATACCATTGATGCCGACATATGCCTTCCCCTGATATACCGGTGTTACCATATCCCAGATAAAGTCTGTGACTTCATTTCCCTGTTCATCAATGAAGCCCCACTTACCATCTTTCTTTACCGCACAATAGCCATCCGTGTAATACATGACCTGTTCATATACGGCATCGGTAACGGCTGTCCCGTCTTCGATCCGCTTGATACCGTAACGTACCGTAGGATCAGGTGTTTCAAATTCCTCAGCCCGGATCGGCTTGTTCCGGTAGGAATAGAAACCGTTGATGAAATCCTGCGGATAGTTCTCCTCTCTTTTATCGTATACATATCCCTGACTGTCTGCGATATACAGAGTCTCAGGACTGCCGTCAAAGTAGCGGTCAGCGAAGTATACATGTGCACCGTCCGGTGCTGTTACGGGATCTGTGCCGCCCGGATACATGATGCGGTTCTGCGCTTCGTCATATTCATTCGGCGGAAAGTAACCTCCCATACCGCCTAAAGCGTAGCGCTCTGCATTGCTGAAGTTATCCGCAAAGATCCAGAAGATATTGGGATCTCCCATCCGGACTGTGATCGCATAACTGTCCAGCAACAGGTCATATACCGGAAGACCGCTGTCACTGCCGACGTTCTGCGTGAGTACCGTCTTCTGTCTGTCAAATGAGGATATGGTCAGGATTCGTCCGTTTCTGTAGGCGATCAGACCATGGTCAAGACCGTTGTTCTGTGCATAATTTTCCCACTCCATCGGATACCCTGTCTCTTCGTAATCCGACTGTCCCGGGGCCCGGATCAGTTCGATCTCCTCTGCCGCCAGTCCCGGTTCCTCTGCCCAGATCACACGCTGTTCTTTCACAACGGGTGCCGGTGTGCTTGTTTCGGCAGGTGTCTCTGCAGGAGCTTCTGCCGGTGTTTCCGCCGGTGCCGCACTGGGTTCGTTCTGTGCTGTTGGTTTCCCGTCATCCTCCGACATACTGCGGTAGACCTGTATACCGCCGAAGATCGCAGCGGCCGCAACTGCCAGACCCAGGATCGCCGGTAAAACCTTTGATTTCTTTTTGACCGGTGCAGCAGGAGTAACAGGCGGTGCGGGAGATACAGGTGCAGCGGGTACTGCCGGTTTGACTTCCTGTCTGATGCTCTCACGCAGGTATTCCTCAAAGTTTGCGGCATTGGCTGCCGTCAGAGCTTTCCCAAGGGCTTTTCTGGCCGCATTCTGTGCTGTCTGTTCATCAGTAAACTGGCGGGCATACTCCGTCATCGGTTTCTCATAGTGTGTCCATAATGCCTTGCGGGCATTCTGGTCCCCTGCCGCAGCTCTTTGCAGCAGATTTCCCAGATTCTTTTTCCAGATCTCTTCTATATTCGGCATTGTCTTTACCTTCCGTATTTATTACACGTCATCGTCTCTTCTGTATACCCTGTCAGTACGCTGTATACGCTACCCACTGACCGCCGCCGTCAGAGATCCACTGATGATCACCGATCCTGTACCAGGTCTTATCAGTATCCCCGTATTCATTAAACGCAAATTCATAAACTTCAAACTGCATACCGGCTTTGGCTTCACCTGTCTGTGTGCTGTAATCTCCTGTCGGTCCGTCGCTGCAGGGAATACTCTCTGCCAGTACGGTTAATGTGCCGATTGGTCCTGTGAGTTCCGCCTTAGGCTGTCCCTGCGGAAGATTTCCTGCAGAGCCATATACGCTTTCCACCGTAACAGGAATTCCCGCATCCAATGTCTGTTTCAGATCCAGGATCCCGTAAACACCGTTGACCTGTACGTAACACTTCCCCTGATACAGTGAGGTAACATCATCCCAGATAAAGTCCGTCACTTCATTGCCCTGTTCATCCACGAAGCCCCATTTACCGTTCTTCTTTACCGGACAGTATCCATCCTCAAAGTACTTGATATCTTCATATATCGGTTCGGTCACTGCCTCACCGCTGCTGATTCTCTTCAGCCCGTAAAGATTCCCCTGCTGGTTACTGACAACATAGTATCCGTTCACAAAGAGATGCGGATCATTTTCCTCTCGCTGATCGTATACATATCCCTGATCATCTGCGACATACAGAATTTCGTGATACGTTCCGTCATCGAGCTGAGCATATCCTATTGTCAAAACCTGACCGCCGTCCGGATTGATCGCCGGGCCTGTTCCGTCAGTCAGCTTCATGATTCGATTCGTCTCACTGTCATAGTAACTGAACTCAAAATCTCCGCCGATACCGCCGGTATAGATTCGCTGTGCAGAAGTAAGGTCACGTGAAAACATCCAGAAGATCTGTCCATACAATACTTCTGTAGATGAAGCACCCATCACAAAACCAAGAATTGCACTATAATCAGGCAGTCCTTCATCATTCCCCATATTCACTTCCCGTACCGTATTCTGACGGTCAAAGGAGGTGATCTTCAGTACCCTGCCCTCACGGAACATCACCAGTCCTGCGCCAAGTCCGGTACCGTCCGCATAAGTATCCCATTCCACGGGATAACCGATACACTCATATCTGCTAGGCGTGTAATGATCGTAAATTTCGACCATCGCAAAATTATCGAAACTCATGCCGGGTGCTTCTGCCCAGATCACACTTCTGACCGGTTCTTTCTTCTCTGCTGCAGCTGTATGGGATACGACGGACACAGATGTAACATGTGTCTGCGGTCCTTCATACCAGTACAGGAAGCCTTCAAGATCGATGACATCTCCTGCCCTGAGCTTTTTTACTGCCTGATATACGTCGGTATCGGGACCTGTCAGGTTTGACTCAACAATGAATGTATAGTAGAGACCGTCCTTTGATACATTGAAGTACAGATCATCACCTTCAGAACCTGATCCATCCCAGTTGTACAGGAAAGCATCACCAGCATCATTCACTGCCTCTGCCGTCATCCCTTTGATACTGACCTTCATGTTCTGTCTGCTGATCAGCTCAGCTGTACCCAGCATATTCGTCACATCCACAGGTTCAGCGATATAACTGCCTTCAAGGATCTCCCATGACGCACCTTCATCGATTTCTGTCTCGCCTGCCCATTCGGTCTTATACCCGTGCACTCTGATCTTTGTGCCGGGTGTCAGCCTTCTGTATTCCTCTTCTGTACAGGGCATGTTGTAGATGAAGTATCCGCCTTCCGCATCCTGGGTATAGAATCTTGCGCTTCCGTTCCACCAGGACTGCCTGCCCTGAATATAGGTCTCGACCGTGACTTCCTCATCCAATCCGGCAGACGCATACCCCGCATGGGTCATGACGCCTTCACCCTTTACGGTATCGGCACCGTTGATCACTGTCTGCGGCTTCTCTGTGCTTTCCGGTTTCGGTGTCTCCGGTTTGGGCGTCTCAGGTTCTGCTGTTTTCTCTTCCTGCTTTTCAGCCGTCCTGTTATCACGCATTTTCCGCAGAGCCGGTATGCCGTAAAAGTGAATTCCGGCTGCCGATCCAACCAGCAGTGCTGCAACAAGAGCACCGATCAGCGCTTTCCTGTTTTTCTTTGCCGGCTGTTCTTCCTCTGCGGGTGCTGCCGGCTTCTTTCTGTCCAGTACGGTCTGCAGAGACTGCTTCACGTATGTTTCAAATTCACTTTTTTCCTGCAGGTGTTTCAGATTACTGAAGACATATGTAAATGTCTCCTGTACATCTTCTTCTGTGCCTCCCTGTTCCTCCGCGAGTTTTTTCAGCACGGGATAGTAGTGCTTGTACAGGGCTCCTACGGCACTTTCGTTTCCCTGTTCAGCCTTTGTCAGCAGATTCTCCAGATTTTTCTTCCAGATCTCTTCCAGATTTGCCATGATACAGTCTCCTGATGCTAACCGAGTAATTCCAGCAGTTCTTCCTTACTGAGTGATGTGATCGAAGTATTCTCACCGCTGAGGATCGCATCCGCAAGATCTTTCTTGGATTCCTGCAAAGCCAGGATCTTCTCTTCCAGTGAGTCTTTGATGATCAGCTTGTATACACTGACCTTGTTGGTCTGTCCGATACGGTGGGCTCTGTCGGTTGCCTGGTTCTGCACAGCCAGATTCCACCAGGGGTCGTAGTGGATCACAACGTCTGCACCGGTCAGGTTCAGACCTGTTCCTCCTGCCTTTAATGAGATCAGGAATACCGGTACGTCATCCTCGTTGAAGGCTTTGACATACCTGATCCTGTCTTCCTTGGAGGTGGATCCTGTCAGTTTGTAATACCGGATATTTCTTTCCTGCAGGTCATTCTCCAGCAGTTCCAGCATCGTCGTGAACTGCGAGAAGACAAGCATCTTGTGGCCGCCGTCGATCGCGCTCTCGATCAATTCCAGGCAGGCTTCCCGCTTGGCTGATGCGCCATGGTAGTCTTCACTGATCAGGGCCGGATCACAGCAGATCTGCCGTATTCTGGTCAGCTCTGCCAGGACTCTGATCCTGCTTTCGCCGCTGTTCTCATCCATCCTTGCCAGCATCTGTTTCATATGTACGATCTGACCGTCATAGAGTCTCTGCTGTTCCTCTTCAAAGCGGGCATACCGTACTTCCTCCAGCTTCTCCGGCAGATCTGTCAGTACTTCTTCCTTCAGTCTGCGCAGGATAAACGGAGAGACCATCTTCTTCAGTCTGTCTGTAGCTGCTTCATCCTTACTGCGGGTGATCGGTGTCTCAAAGACTGTCCTGAACTGTTCATACGAGTACAGGAATCCCGGCATCAGGAAATCAAATACAGACCAGAGCTCACTCAGCCTGTTTTCGATCGGTGTGCCTGTTAACGCAAATCTGTGTGCTGCGTGCAGGATCCTGACCGATCGGGAAACAGTTGCCCTGGCATTCTTGATGAACTGTGCTTCATCAAGAATCACATAGTCAAACTGTATTTCGGTATAGAGTCCGATATCTCTTTTCAGCAGGTCGTAGGATGTCACATAGACCTGGGATGGTTCTGCGAGGATCTGTTTTCTGCGGGCTGCCGTACCGGTGACCGGTGTGACGGTGATATCCGGTGCGAAACGGCGGAATTCCTCCTGCCAGTTATAGACAACAGAGGCCGGGCAGACGATCAGGGCGGGTCTTTTCAGCTGTTGATCATGGATGACTCCCTCCAGCATGGCTATGACCTGTACAGTCTTGCCGAGGCCCATATCATCTGCCAGAATACCACCGAAGCCGCAGTCAGACAGTGTACGCAGCCACTTGTATCCGTAGGCCTGATAGCCGCGCAGGACGTTCTTCATCGATGCCGGGACGTCATGTTCGGAATCCCGTACCGTATTGAAGGTACGGATCAGGCTGCGGAAGGTGCGGTCGCGTTCGGCACTGACAGCTTCATGTTCCTCAAGCATCTTATTAACATAGAGTGTACGGTAAAGCGGCAGGTGCAGCTTGCCCTGTACGAATTCCTTTACCGAGACATTCATCGATTCCATTATCGAGGTCAGTACATCCAGAGATTCATTCTGTTCAAGCGAGATAAACTCTCCGGAGGATAAACGGTGGAACTTCTTCTTCCGGCGGTAGCTGTCCAGGATCTCGAGCAGTTCCTCCGTGCTCATGTCTGTGCTCATGACTTCCAGGGAAAGCAGATCACTTTCCAGAGCTATGCCGAAGCTGACCATCGGTGTACGGCGTATACGCAGTCTGTTAAACGCATCGCTGCCGTGGACTTCACCATAGCGCATCAGATCATTCAGACCGCTGCCGAGGATCTCGTAGAGGATCTCATCATCTGCCTGCTGACGGAATATACTGCCGTCAAAGGACGGGAAATAGGTCATGACGGTATCTGCGGCATCCTGTTCAAGACGGCGGTCACGCATACCTCCGGCAGGGGCATTCTCCTGCAGTATGTATTCCTGTCCACCATAGTTGACGATTCCCTGACACAGGACTTCGCCATCCTCAAGATCCAGCCGGAACAGGATCTTTGCTTCCTCGGGCAGTTCTGCCTGTACATCTTCGGGAATATCTTCATGCAGATCTACTAACGGGTTATTCCGCAGAATCGGCAGGATCCGGTGACAGAACTCCGGGAAGCTGTTGCGTCCTATCCTGGCTTCGATCTCATCTTCATATGCAAGATTCAGGAAGGGTTCTACAGCCCGTACAGCCTCCGCATCAAGGCGCATTAAAGCACCATCCTGCACACAATAGCGGTATTCTGCACCGCTGACCAGTACAGGTTTTCTTCCTTTCAGCATAAGCGCAGTGGTCTTACCATCTTCTTTGACAGCACCCACTTCCAGAGGCATACGGAAAGCATTGCCGCCGATTCGCAGGAAGCCGGCTCCGTATCCTGTACGGGAATTCTTATCCTCAAACGGCACCCGTGAGTTTTCCGCAAAATCATAGAACTGATCCAGTGTCTTACCGTAAAGATCGAGCGTATTCTTCAGAATCAGCTCTCCTGAATAAGAACGTTCAGCTCTTCGCATCGCATGATTGTACGCCTGCGTTTCATTATATCTATCCAGAATAAAGTCAAAATACTTACGCGAAGCATCATCAAATGTATCATACGAAAAGTGTATATCATTGCCCTTGCCGAGGTGCAGTGAGCCCTTCTCCCGTACTGTGTCCACGAGTTCCCGGATATCCTTGACGACATACATCTTCTGTATGCCTATCTTAAATGACAGCTGCAGACCGTAATCATTGATGATCCTGGGCTCCAGATGTACATTCTTTCTTACTTCCGCCGATGTGTCTCTGCGTATTTCAGCCTGGAGATCTGAGAAGCTGTCGATCAGTCTCTGTCCCTGCAGATTTGTTCTGTCGCCGGGGTTCTGCTCGCGTATAAATTTTCCCAGATGCAGCAGCAGGAACACCTGATGTTCACATAGTTTATTACTGTCATAGCGTGGTATGCCGTAAAGGTGTGAATGACAGCGGTAACAGCTGCCGCCGGCGATCTTCTCCCTGTCGATGAATACTTCTGCCGCATTTGACAGTGACTGTCCGGGGAAACCCGCAGAAGCATATACGACGGCTTCTTCCTCGTCCGAGTTTCGGTAGCGCATGGATATCTCCGTCAGTTGGAATGTATTATCCTTCATCATCTTCAGAGCCTGTTCATACTCATGCTTACCGATCCGGTACTGGCTCATGATCGCTGCCATCGGATAAAAGCTGTCGGTATAATCTTCTTCCGCAAACGGATAGACGATACTGTCCGGTTCACTTAAAGATATTGCGTCTTCCGGTGTCTCACCGAGCCAGGCATAGAATACGGCAGCTTCATGTTTACAGTTATGTCCATCCTGTGAATACGGGCAGGAACAGAAAACAAGATACTTATTGTCTCTTTTGTAGATATCCACAAAGTACCTGTTGGATCCTCTGACCTCTGCTTCACAATGATCATCATCAAAGTCATATAGACTCACACGGCCACGGCGCCAGTATTCTTTTCCTCTATGCAGGATCTTATTTGTAAACAGACTTTCCCATCTCATACCTTTTATCATAACATATCTGGCATATATAAAAAGAAATCCCGGTTCCCCGGGAAATTCTCTTATTCTGTTTTCTGGTTCATCACCTGATACAGGATCGTATAGAGCTGTGCAGCTTCTTCCTGTGTCAGTGACAGACAGGAGCCTACCTTGACCGGTATTTCTCTTGCCTGTTCCTTCAGCTTTCTGCCTGCGTCTGTCAGTTTGATATAAACTACCCGTTCATCCACAGTATCTCTTTCTCTGTGGATATATCCTTTTTCTTCAAGTTTCTTCAGCAGCGGTGTTACGGTACCGTTGTCCAGATACAGTCTCTCACAGAGTGTACCTACCTTAATGTTGTCTTTCTCCCACAGCACCAGCATGACGATATACTGCGTATAGGTAATTCCCAACGGTTTCAGAAAAGGTGTATACAGATTGACTACTTTTCTCGAACAGGCATACAGCGGAAAACAGAGCTGGCGGTCAAGTCTAAGCAGTTCATCGGATAATGATTCGTTCATATGTTCTGACATAAACTGTTTCTACCTCGATACGCTAGTTATTATACAAGCGAAGCGATGCACTTTTCAACTTCTTTCATGTCGGCTGTAGGCTCGAAGCGCGCAACTACATTGCCTTCACGGTCAACGACGAATTTAGTGAAGTTCCACTTGATATCCGGGTTTGTCTTGTAGTTCTTGTCGATCTTCTTCAGCATCGCGCTCATTGCCAGAGCCTTAACACCGCTGCCGAAGCCTTCAAAACTCTTCTGGCTCTTCAGATATGCGTACAGAGGGAGCTGGTTCTCACCGTTGACATCACTCTTCTTCATCTGCGGGAACTGTGTGTTGTACTTCAGTGTGCAGAATTGATGGATCTCATCATCAGTGCCCGGTGTCTGTCCGGCGAACTGGTTACAGGGTACGTCAATAACTTCAAGACCATGATCATGATATTTCTCATAGATCTCTTCGATATCCTTGTACTGGGGTGTAAAACCGCAGCCTGTAGCTGTGTTGACGATCAGCAGTACTTTTCCTGCATAATCCTGCAGAGAGATCTGTTCACCTTTAGGTGTGGGGACGGAATATTCATATACACTCATGGCTAATACCTCCAAAGCTTACAATTATATTGTATCAAATATTTTTGCAGAGTCAATGTACATTCCTGTCCGGACAAGAAAAACCTGCAGACTGTTCATCCGCAGGTATTGTGGTTTATGCCGCAGGCGGGCAGCCGTCAGGTCCGCAGGCAGCTCCCTGCGCGATCCCGGCTTTTTCGGCTTCCAGTTCAAGCACTCTTGTCAGTGCCTGACGCATCTGTTCTCTGCTCAGTGCACCCGGTATGGCATACTGATCATCGAAGACAAAGAACGGCACACCCTGTACACCGATACTGCGGGCTTCCTGTTCCTCCTGCTGTACCGTCTCTGTATATGTGTCATCCGCAAGCGCGGTGAGAGCTTCCGCACGGTCATATCCGCACTCTGCCGCAAGATCAGCCAGAGCCTCATGATCGCCAAGCCAGATTCCATCCGTAAAGTATGCCTTGTACAGGCGTGTGATCAGCACTTCAGCTTTGGCAGGGTCTTTCTTCTGCGCATACTTTGTCAGCTTATGTGCATCGAAGGTATTCGCTGTCTCCGTTTCGCTGTAGTTCATCGTGACACCGGCTTCGCTTGCCATGGAGAGGATCCTGCCCAGGGTAGCCATCGCTGTACTTTCTGAGATTCCCTGCTTTTCTGCGATCTGCTTTACGACCTTGCCGCGGGCATCCTTCGGTGTTTCGGGATGCAGCTCATATGCCTTCATGAGGATCTCCGTATCCATCCCGAGGTCCTTCAGGGCATTGCGCAGATTTGTGACACCGATGTAGCAGTACGGACATGCGTAATCCGACCAGTATGTGATCTTCATTCGTTTATCCTCACTTTGTATGCTTGTCGAACCAGTCGGTGATCTCCTGCAGTCTGCGGATCCTGTGCAGAGGCTTGCCGCTGCGGGAGAGCTCATGATTCTCACCGTGGAAGATGACCAGCCTGGTCTCTACATTTCTCTGGGCCAGTGCCTGCATCATCTGCATTCCCTCGGGAAGCGGACACCTGTAGTCCTCATCACTGTGGATAAACAGTGTCGGTGTCTTTACCTGATCGGCATACTTCAGGGGTGAATGATTCCACAGATATTCGGTATCCCTGTAGATATCCTTTGCCCCGCACTGGTCAGGACCGAAGTAGGGACCGATATCACTGATCCAGGAGAAACTGATCCAGTTGGCGATCGAGCGCTGGCTTGCGGCACAGCAGAATCTGTCGGTATGCCCGATGATCCAGTTGGTCATGAAACCGCCGTAGCTGCCGCCTGTCTCGCATACTCTCTTCGGATCGATATTCGGGTATGCCTGCAGCACCGCATCGGTAAAGTCCATCAGGTTGCGGAAATCCACTTCTCCGTACTGATCACGGATATCCGCAAAGGCATCTCCCCTGCCGTCACTGCCGCGGATATTGGTAAAGAAGACAACATAGCCCCTGGCAGCCCATACCTGCATCTCGTGGAAGAATACCTCGCCATAGACGGTACGGGGACCGCCGTGGATATCCAGCACAGCCGGATACTGTTTCTCTGTATCAAAGTCTTCCGGCAGTAATACCCAGCCATGGAGCTGTTCCCCTTCCGACGCGTAATCTATGCGCACAGGCTCGGCAATATACTTACCGGCCAGAGCTTCATCGTTCAGCGTTGTCAGCTTTGTCAGGTTCTTGCCGTTTTTATCGATCTCCCAGATCTCCGGACCATGTACAGCGTCCTCCCGCAGAAGAGCGATCTTCTTCCCGACGGATAGACCGCTGACAGCACCGGGCATATCAAAGATCTTCTTCAGATTCAGCTTCTCATCAAATCTGTAGACAACAGTATGATCTTCTTCCGTAGCCAGTGTATACCAGGCATCACCGGTCTCCCAGGACTGCTGGGAACTGCCCAGGATATCCCCGCCGACACTGTTGTGCAGACCGTATTCCGGCTTCATCACATAGGTGAGACCATCCTCATCCACACGCATGAAGGCATTGGTCTCGTTGACACCGTATGTCTTGCCGTCAGAGGCCTGTACATACAGCGTATCCCTGATCAGTACGAGACTGCCCATGCTCAGGTTATTCTTTCCGTATACGGTCTCTGTCTTTCCGGTTGCGGGATCATAAGCATACAGCTTGTCTGTCATCAGCCGGTGTCTCTGCGGCGTTGTCCCTGTGTAGTAGATCTTACCGTGATAATACTTCCAGCTTCCGGCATTGCGCTTTGCGGGGGTGATCCGCTTTACCGACAGTTCCGGTTCAAAACGTACTTCGAACAGTGCCGATCTCTGCTTGTTGATAAAGCCTCTGCCGTTAAACCAGTACGGGATCTCATCCACGACCGTATAATCCTGTTCGCTCTTCTTCGCTTCCAGTTTCTTCTTTCTGGTCTCTTCGCTGTCCAGGTATGCATCGGGATCTTCGGCATCGATCATGCCGGATGCGATATACACACCGGGTTCTGTCTCCTTCAGACTGCTCATGCCAAACGGCAGTACACAGAAAGGCAGTGCCTCACCGCCGTTGATATCCATCCGGTACAGCTCCGTCGTCCCCGGTACCGTATCCTTTGTGCGTCTTGACAGGATCAGATGTGTATCATCCTGCCAGAGGACGATCGACGCATCTGCTGTACTTGTCAGCTGTGCGGGTCTGCCGTTACGGATCAGCCATACATCCGTCCTGTATGTATTCTCCTTCTCATCACTGCGGGATACCTGAAAAGCCAGTGTCTTGCCGTCAGGACTGTACTGTAAATTCCCGGGGAATCTGTATTTCAGCAGATCCCGGATCGTGATCTTCTCAGCCATTTCTCTTCATCTCCTGTATCTTTAATGCCATGACCATTGTCTTGCCGTCAGTGATCTCTCTGTCCATGATCTTCTTTACGATTTCTGCCAGTGTCATCCGCTCCGGCACCAGATTCTCATCATCATCGAAATGTTCACCGACATAGCTGTCTGTCTTTGCGTAATACATGTGGATCACTTCCGAATCGTATGCCCCGGTAGGGATCATCTCTCCGAGATTTACAAAGTCCTTTGCGGTATACCCGGTCTCTTCGGCGATCTCCCGTTTCGCTGTTGTCAGAGGATCCTCCCCGGGTTCACGCTTGCCGGCAGGAAACTCCAGTACTTCCTTCTCCTGTGCATACCTCCACTGTGTGACCAGAAAGAACTTTCCCTCCTCATCCTCCAGGGCAATCGCTACACCGCCGGGATGTTCCACCACTTCCCGCAGAGTCACATTCCCGTTAGGTATACGGGCCTGATCTACTCTTACTTTGATGACTTTTCCGCAGTATACGTATTCACTGCTTATCTGTTTTTCTTCAAGTTTACTCATATGTCCATTCTAACACGACAAAGCCCGGCATATACCGGGCTCATCTTCTTCTGTGTATGATATGTCAGCCTTTGATCAGTGCTTCAACTTCGGCTCTTTCCGGCATGGACAGCAGAGCACCTTTTCTCGTTGTGACGATCGAAGCAGCCGCATTCGCAAACGTAAGCATCTCCTTCAGCTCTTTTTCTGTCAGAGTATCCAGATCATGTTCAAGCAGATAGCTCAGGGAACTGCCCATGAAGGTATCTCCTGCACCTGTTGTATCTACGGTATTTGCCTGTACAAAACCGGGTACCGTTACATCATAATTACCGCATACGGCACGGCTTCCCTCTTTACCCAGTGTAAGCAGGATCAGCTTGATACCATAGTGATCTCTGAGGTATGCCAGAGCTTCATCATAGTTTTCCTTACCTGTAAACCAGAGGATCTCATTATCGGAGATCTTCAGGATATCACAGTGTCTGAGACCGTAGTCAAATGCCTTCCAGGCATCCTGCAGAGAGTTCCACAGAGGCTCTCTGAGATTCGGGTCAAAACTGATCGTTACCCCGTACTCTGTGGCTGTTCTGACAGCCTTCCTGGTTGCCTTACTGTTCTCTTCGTGTGTCAGTGACAGGGTGCCGAAGTGGAAGATCCTGGTCTCCTTGATCAGTTCTTCACTGACTTCATCTTCCCTGAGCATCATATCCGCACCGGGTTCACGGTAGAATGAGAAGTCTCTGTCTCCGTCCGGTTTCTTCTCCACAAATGCCAGTGTCGTATGGATCTTGGGATCGACCGCAAGACCTGCTGTATCGATACCGATACTGTTCAGAACACCGCGCAGCTGTCTGCCGAAGATGTCTTCACCAACCTTACCGATAAATGCTGTCCTGTATCCCAGCTTGTTCAGCATGGCCAGCACATTGCAGGGTGCACCGCCCGGATTCGCCGAAAAAACAGGATTGCCGTTATCATAACCATTCTGTACAAAATCGATCAGAAGCTCGCCTAAAGCAATTACATCATACTTTTTCATATCCATGTCTCCATGTCCTCTACATCACCATTATACAAATTTTATCAGCAAACAAAACCATGAACTCAGTATAAAAATGATGCTTAGGTATTAAAAAGTTTTGTCAAATATAGTTCGGTGATTCTTATCATGGTATAATGGAAATTGAAAGACAGAAAGAGGTGAACTATGAGCAGATATGATATTGCGATCATCGGCAGCGGTCCCGCAGGTCTCGAAGCGGCGATCACTGCCAAGATCCGAAACAAGGATATCATCCTGTTCGGCAGTAAGGACCTGAGCAGCAAAATGCTCGTGGCTCACGAGATCCAGAATTATCTCGGACTGCCGTTCATTTCCGGAGCTGACATGGTCAAGGCATTCCGGAAACATATTGAAGAGATGGGCATTGAGGTAACAGAAGACAAGATCACTGCTGTATATGCCTACGGAGACTTCTTCGTTCTGCAGAGAAACAACGGTGAGATGGTTGAAGCAACCACGGTGATCCTGGCAACCGGTGTCGTTGCCGGCAAGCCCTACCCGGGAGAAGATACCTTCCTCGGCCGGGGCGTAAGCTACTGCGCAACCTGTGATGCACCGCTGTACAAAGGCAAGACCGTAGCTGTCATCGGCGGCAGCAGTCACGAAGAAGCTGAAGCGGAATTCCTCAGTGAAGTATGCGCCAAGGTATACTACTTCCCTCTCTACAAAGACGAACCCGCATTCAAAGCCGAAAATATCGAAGTACACCGGGAAAAACCGGCAGAGATCATCGGTGACATGAAAGTCAGGACGCTGAAGACCGATCAGAATGAATATTCTGTCGACTGTGTCTTCGTTCTCAGGGATGCACAGTTCCCCGGACAGCTGGTACCGGGACTGGAAACCGAAGGAAACGCTGTGAAGACAGATCTCCAAATGACCACCAACCTACCAGGTCTCTTCGTTGCAGGAGATATCGCCGGTCAACCATACCAGTACATCAAATCTGCCGGGCAGGGAAATATCGCGGCATTGTCAGCCGTTAATTATCTCGCCAAACTACCAAAATAACCCATATGTAAAGTAGTAAGCGAGGTGATTTTGATGGCATACCAGCCTAAGATGGAAAAAGATATTCGCAGCCCGCTTGAATACGGCATGGAAGTATTCGGCGGTAAGTGGAAAACACGTATTATCAGTGTTCTCAACGAAAAACAGCCACTCAGATTCAATGAGCTCAAACGCGAACTGATCAACATCACAGACACAGTACTGAATTCAACGCTTAAGGAACTGATCGGATACGGTATCATCGAGCGCCACTCCTACAATGAGCAGCCTCCCCGTGTAGATTACCGTCTCACCGAACGCGGAGAATCAGCAATCCCTGTGCTGGCCGGCATTGCCGAATGGGTAGAAGGAAACTTCAACTGCCCTAAAGATGAAAATGCATAACTATACCAACAGGAGGATAAGAAAATGAGAATTATTACAAGTACAGAAGAATTCGATACAGTCATCAAGGAAAACGAAAAGGTCTTCGTAGACTTCTACGCAGACTGGTGCGGTCCCTGCAAGATGCTTGCGCCGATCGTTGAAGGACTCGCTGTCAAACACCCCGAAACAACATTCATCAAGGTCAACATTGATGAAACACCGGATCTCGCAGAGCGTTATGGTGTTATGTCCATTCCGACACTGATCGTCTTCAAGAACGGTGAAGCTGCCCAGGGCACTGTAGGCTACCAGCCTGAAGCAGGCCTTGAGGCAATGTTACAGAAAGCATAAGAATATGGAGCGAAAGCTCCTTTTCTTTACAGTCCTCAGGGACTGCTTTTTTTATATACGGATTGACTGTTCCCCAAGGGAACGGTCGTACTGTTTGTACAAGGAAGAGATCATTACTGATCGATATCACGGAGGCATTATGAAAAACAAAGTATGTTATTTCGTTCTTCTTTCCCTTCTGCTGTCAGGGTGCGCATCTGCAGGCGGACAGAATACCGGCAGCCAGAATGTACAAACCGATACCCCAGCACCGCAGGAAAGCAGTAAACCGGCCGAAATCCCGAAGAATGTATTTAAAAAAGATACAACGATCGAAGAGACCGTACTGTGGGATGATGGTTCCGTCATCATTACGGCATCCGAACTGAACTTCTCCAACTATTCGGCAGATCTGAAACTGAAGTTTGAAAACAACACGGATAAAGCCCTGAACTTCGTCTCCGGATCCATCGGCTACAGCAGTAATACCATCAATCGGTACATGACTTCGGAAATGTACGTCAATGAATCGGTAGATGCTGGGATGAAAGCCAACAAGACCATTTCCATCAGTCTGAATGAACTGCAGGCTCTTGGCATCAACGAGATCGCTGAGATCGGCATCGGCTTCATGATCACCGATGATGACCATAATGACTATGCCAGAACAGGTGCCCTGCTTATCCCCACCAGTGCCTATGACAGCTATGATCCTGATACTGATACATATCTTGAATCATTGCAGGACGGCAGTTTTGCGGCACTTGGCAATGCCGAAGTACACGATATCTTTACCGATGTCGCCTACAGCAATTCTCGTATACACCTGGACAGTGCCGCGGTCGTCTCCAACAGCAGCGAGGATACGGTGATCCTGCTGGAGATGACCAATACTTCCGAAGAGACAGTGATCGTCCGCTATGGCAGTGTGTCTGCAGATAACGTTGTGATCTGTTCATCCAACTGGACGAATGACACGATCGCACCGCACAAAACAGCGATCACCATGCTGGATCTGTCAAACATGATATCCGAAGAATATGCGTCAGCCATCGGTCTTGGCAGTGACTGTTCCTACACCGTGGATATTACCCTGATGGATGAAGAGTACAAGATTACCGACAATGTCACGACGGCTGAGCTTGGCCCTGCCTATGCCGGGGAATTCAATACAGACGGAGATGTCCTGTATGATCAGAACGGATTTACCGTTATCTCCAAGGGATTAGCCAACGATCCCTCCTCGTATTCCGAAGACAAACATGCGCTGTTCCTGGTTATCAATAATAACGGTAAGCCTGCATATGCGAATATTGACTACAAATCCGTATCCGTAAACGGCTATATGACTGACTTCATATGCTATACCATGGAAGTTCCTCCGCACAAGGCAGCTCTTCTGAATCTTGAACTGATGAGCCGATCACTAAAGGAGAATGATGTCTCCGGTATCGAGAGTATTACCGAATTGAAATGTAAACTGCAGTTAGCTCAGGACACATACTATAACTACATTGATCAGCCTTCACTGAGTGTAAGCTACACACACTGAGACATAGAAAAAGATACCTCATCCGAGGTACCTTTACTCTCTTTCAGCTTATTTCAGCAGTTCGTTTACTTTAGCCTGTACAGCTGCGTAGTCATAACCTGCAGCAGCCAGTTTCTGCTTTCTCTCTTCACCGTTGCCCCAGTTACCGCGGATAACTTCCTTGGCAACTTCTTCGATCGGCTTCAGTTCAGCCTTAGGTGCAGCAGCCGCATCCAAGTTCACCTTACCTGCCAGAGCATCATTGACGAGCTTCTGTACTTCATCATACTTGAAGCCTGCGGCTTCCAGTTTCTGCTTTCTTTCTTCGCCGTTGCCCCACTCACCGCGGATAACTTCCTTAGCGATTGCTTCGAGCGGTTTTGCAGGTTCTCTGAATGTCTCACGCTTTGTAACAGTAGCTGTAGCTGTCTTGACTGCTTCTTTAGCAGCTTCTGCAGCAGCCTTTGCTTCAGCCTTGACTTCGTCAACAGCGTTGGCAGCCTTAACTTCAACCTTCTTCGCAGTGACTTTAGCCTGTGCAGCTTCGGCTCTTGCCTTTTCAGCAGCCTTTCCGGCCTCTGTCTTCGCTGCTGTAACAGTCTTTTCAGCCTCTGTCTTAGCAGCTGTCGCAAATGTCTTTACTTCCTTCTTGGCAGCAGTTACTGTAGCTTTTGCTTCCTGTTTTACTTCTTTGGCGGCCTGTTCAACTTTCTCTTCGGCCTTGTCTTTTTTTCCTTTTAAGAAATCAAATAATGCCATATTATCCTCCTATTGAATCTGTGATTCTCTAATATTATTGTAACGCAAACCATACAATTTGTTTATTATTTCGCGTTATTTTTCAGCTCTTCGAGGATCATATCCGGGTCAAATATTCTGCCCTGCAGACTTCTGCAGAATCCCTGCAGATCTTCCTCTTCCAGACTGTCGCTGTATACCGATACCGATGTGATCTTCTGCTGTCTTACCTGTACCGTCAGCCGGTATGTCGCATGATCCGTACGGTATTCCAGCAGGGCATCATACCCCGGTGTTTCCCGCTGCAGCCATGCCTCCGACTGCAGTTTCCGGTACAGTTCCCATACTTCCGGCATACTGTCCGGGTATTCCTGTTCCGTATATCCGGGAAACAGCGAACGCATGGCATCCTGTATCTTTTCCGCTGTGATATCCGGGTATTTCTCCTGCAGATTCATGACTCTTGAGCGCACCGAGTCCACCCCGTGTGAATGTATCTTCAGATTGGAAGGACGCAGAGACTTCATCATCTTTCCGGTATCCGTGCCTAGCAGCAGTGTGCCATGGCGCAGATACCTGCCGTCTTCGGTCATTGAGGCTGTTCCGGAGATCTTTCTGCCATCGACAGTCAGATCATTCCTGCCGGAGATCTCTGCATCGATACCGCATGCCTGCAGCGCTTTCTGCATATATCCGGCAAAGATCCCGGTGTCTGTATCCCTGCTGATCAGGGAGATATTCAGATTCCCGCGGTCCTGATAGACAGCACCGCCGCCGGTAAACCTGCGCACAAGCAGGATACCCTCTTCACGCATATATGCCTGATCACACTCGAGCAGGGGATTCTGGTTTTTGCCGATCACGACACAGGGATCGTTGACCCAGAAATACAGCGTATCTTCCGTGCAGGTATCAAACAGATACTTCTCTGCCGCCACATTCAGATACGGATCACAGACAGGAGAAACAATGATATTCATGACTATTCGTGCAGAGCACCGATGCCGAGATCCATTGCGGCTTCGTATACTACTTCGGCAGTCGTCGGATGCGCAAACGTCATCTTCTGCAGATCACTGTCCTTCAGACCGTTGGTTACAGCGGTGTTGATCACTTCGATCAGACTTGCGGCATCGGCACCGATCACCGCACCGCCCAGGATCACGTCATTCTCATCCTTCATGATCTTGACGTATCCCTCGCTCTCACCCATGGCCAGAGCTTTACCGTTGGACGCATAGCTGAAGCGTCCGGTCTTATATGCTTTGCCTGCTTTCTTCAGATCATCTTCACCAAAGCCGACAGACGCGATCTCCGGGGAAGTAAAGATCACACTGGGCACCAGTTCCCGGCGGAACGGATGCGCATTCCCCAGCATATCATCCACGGCGATAATGCCCTGGTGTTCTGCCGCATGCGCAAGCTGGATCAGGTTATTGACATCACCGACAGCGTAGATATGTTCAACATTCGTACGCATGTATTCATTGACCTTGATACCGCGGTTACGCTCATTCAGAACGATGGATGTATTCTGTAATTCCAGACCGTCCATATTCGGTTCTCTGCCTACCGCCACGAGTACCTTGTCACTGACTGCCGTTTCCTGTCTGCCATCCTTCTCGTATACCGTTACAGCCTGGCCGTTTTCTTCACGGATCTCTGTAACTCTTGCGGAAAGCGCAAACCTGATGCCCTTTGCCTTGCCAAGACGTACGATCTCTTCCGAAAGATCATGATCGTTGACCGGGATCACTCTGTCCATGTATTCCACGACCGTGACTTCAGCACCGAGATCACTGTACAGGAACGCAAACTCAAGACCGATGACACCGCCGCCGATGACTGTGATCCTTGCCGGCAGTTCTCTCATCTCCAGCGCCTGGGTGCTGTTGATCACACACGGCAGATCGATACCGGGGATATTGAGCCGGGAGATCTTACTGCCCGAGGCAATGATCAGATTGCGGAAGCTCAGCTCTGTCTTCGCACCTGCCGCCTCCACGGTCACGGTATGATCATCCTTCATGGCTGCTGTACCGCGAATGACCTTTACCGCATTCTTCTTCATCAGGAATTCAATACCGGATACCAGTTTCCTGACAACCGCGTTCTTGCGGTCAATGATCCTGTTCATATCAGGCTGAGCCTTGCCTTCCGTATGGATACCGAAGGTCTCTGCCGTATTCACAAGCCGGTTTACTTCGGCCGAACGGATCAGTGTCTTAGTCGGTATACAGCCTACATTCAGGCAAGTACCGCCCAGCTTATCCTTCTCGATCAAGGTTACATGCATGCCCTTCTTCGCCGCGTAGATCGCCGATACATAACCGCCGACACCGCCGCCGATGATGACAAGATCTTCCTTCTCTTCCGCCTCGGTCTCTTCTTCCGCGACTTCCTTCGCCGCCACCGACACCAGCAGTCTTCCAAGCTTCACGTAGGCACCTTCCTCGATGCATACTTCTTTGACAACACCGCTGACCGGCGCCTTGTACTGTCTGGTCTCCTTGTCAGCTTCGGTCTCGATCAGTACCTGTCCCTTACGTACTTCATCACCGGGCTTTACCGCTACTTTCGTGCACTTGCCGCCTTCGATCACACGCAGTTCTTCGATCTGTTCCTTTTCTTCTGCCATGATCACTGCCGCGACCTGTCCAAGACGCACATATTTGCCTTCCTCAAGACCGATCTCCGCCACAACACCGTCGATGCCTGCCTTGTACTGTCTGGTCTCCTTGTCAGCTTCCGTCTCGGCAATGACCTGTCCCTTCGTGACCTTGTCTCCGGCTTTGACAGCGATCTTTGTGCACTTGCCGCCCTCAACGATGCGGATCTCTTCCTTCTCTGCTGCTTTCGGCTGTGTATTCTCCGCCGGCTTTGTCTGTACTTCCTCTGCTTCCATCTTTACCAGCAGCTGTCCGAGTCTTGAGAACTCTCCCTCTTTGATTCCTGTCTCCAGGATCTTACCGGCTGCCGGGGCTTTGTATTGTCTTGTTTCCTTATCTGCTTCGGTCTCTACCAGCACAGTATCGGCACTGACGGTATCTCCTGCCTGTACATGGACCTTTGTGCACTTACCGCCTTCTACTGCCCGTATCTCTTTTACTGCCATTTTGTTATCCCTCCGTCTTGTATGAAAAGAACGGCAGATGCCGTTCCCTGATCAGGTTGTCTCTTTGTCTAGAGTAAGTTCAGAACTTCATCTACGGTAGGCATATCCACGATGTTTGCGGCATAGTGTACGTATGTTGCGACACCGTTTTCATCAAGGATAAACATTGCCGGAAGCTGCTGTTCATCACCCTCATAGTCACCGTGAGAGAATCCTGCTTCCTTGGCTGCCTTACCCTTAGCCATCAGTTTCTCCATCTGACCGCCTGCCAGTTCTTCCATCGAAGCTGCCGGTTTGATCTCCAGTTCCTTGTAGATCTTCATCTCAGGATCACAGATGATCTCAAACGGAAGTGTCGCATTCGTTCTCTGCAGATCATCCTGAATGTGCTGAGGATCACTCTGCATCAGTACGAATACCTGTGCATTCTTTGCCTCAAACTCTGCATATCTGTCTGCGATCAACTTGCAGTCATAACGGCAGACTGTGCAGCCAATATAACGCAGGACCCAGACGACTGTTTTCTTGCCTGTGAATTCCTTTTCAACGGTCAGACCTGTCTTAAAACCTGTATCGAATGTAAAATTCGGGAATTTCTCACCAACATTTAAACGTGTCATTATATAATCCTCCATAACTACGTATAGTATACCATTAATGATTGAATAGTTTACCGACTGATAAAACTATTATTACTCTTCCGGTCCGCTCAGATATTTCTCGAACTTGTCAGCCTCTTCCGGGAATGCCTCAAAGAAGACAGCTGCCATGTGCTTGCACATCATGTCCTTTGACGCAAACGGACAGTCACATGAAGAAAGATGCGGTCTCTCCAGATCGATCCTGGCAGTATACCCGGTCTCTTCGGTGCCTTCCACATGTGCAGTATATACACTGTCCGTGATCTGTTTCAGGTTGCGGACATTCCCTGCCCGGTGATATTCAAGACCTCTGATCAGGATACTCTGCCTGAAGTATCCCGGGAAATTCTCTCTGTTTGACATATATTTACCTCTGTCCATATTATACCCTATGCTATTTAAATCATTGACTGAAGTGCAGACAATGAATCATACTTTAGAAAAAGGAGTGACACTTATCATGGGAATTAAAACACCGTATATTTCCGAGATCGCACCGGATACATACGCTATCAACGAATTCGGCCTGAACGCCATGTTTCTGTGCGTCGGCAGTGAAAGAGCACTGCTGATCGATACAGGTACAGGTGTATGCGACCTGAAAGCAGAAGTAGCCAAGCTCACAGACAAACCGTACGATGTCGTGCTGACCCACGGACACTTAGACCATGCCGGCGGCATCGGTATCTTTGACAAAGTATATATCCACGAAAGAGATATCGAAATGGCTAAAAATCTGACCAGAGAACAGCGTCAGCACTATGCGGATACACTCGGCAAGATGAGAGGCTATACCGTCTATGACTATACAACAGATGATGTATGGGAATGGGAGAAACTGCCTGAGTTCGTAACGATCGATGAGGGATATGTATTTGATCTCGGTGACAGACAGCTGGAAGTCTTCTTCACCCCCGGTCATACCGCAGGTTCCATTACCCTGCTGGACAGAAAGAACCGCATCCACTTCAGCGGTGATGCCTGCAATGGCAATACTCTGTGCCTCGGCGCAAGTATTACGACTCTGTTAAGAAGTGCCGAGAAGATCAAAGCTCTGGAACCGGAATTCGATCAGGACTTCAACGGTCATATCGGTTATGCCGGTATTCCTACCTGCTTCTCGCAGAAAAAGACGATCCGTGATGATGTGATCACCATCTGCAAGCAGATCCTCAAGGGTGAAGCAGAAGTCAGCGAACAGGCCTTCCTCGGCGGTGTCAGCTATGGCGTCAACTACGGCAATGCCCGTGTTGTCTTCAACAAGAATACCCCGATGGTCAGTGAGGGTGAGGAACCCTATCCGCTGGACTAGATACAGATAATTCACACGAAAAGATATGCGGTATGATCCGCATATTTTTTATCAATATTCCTGCATATACAATGTATATCATCTGGCGTAAAAACAGGATCTTTACCCCCGCAGCTGCTGCCCTTCTCCGGTTACTCAGAGAACACTTTGACACTGCTGTATAATTTCACTGCTTACACAGCCTCTTATACACTGCGGATCACCCGGCAGGGATCACCGAATGCCACAACGTTGGCAGGAATATCCTTCGTAACAACACTCCCGGCACCGATGACACTGTTATCCCCGATCGTCACCCCGGGCAGAATCACTGAACCTGCCCCGATCCAGCAGTTCCTGCCGATCTTCACCGGTCTGTTATACTGCATTGATTTACGTCTCTGTTCCGAATCTGTCGGATGTGTACCGGCACAGATCGTTACATGCGGTCCGATCTTCGTATCATCCCCGATCTCGATGAATGTATCATCGACCAGGGTCAGGCCGAAGTTGGCATAGACATGTCTTCCGATGCTGGTAAACTTACCGCCCCAGTTGGCATGCAGAGGAGGTTCGATATAACTGTCTTCACCGAATGACGCAAACATCTGCGTTAACAGTTCACGCCGTCTTCCGGCTTCGGAAGGACGTGTCAGATTATATTCATACAGCAGTTCAAGACACTTCTGCTGTTGCTCTGAGAGAGCCGGATCCGTCGGATCATACAGTTCTCCGCTGTTCATCTTCTCCCATGTATCTGTCATCTTATTCTCCTACCAGATTCTGTACCCACACACGTTTATGCACAAGTACCATGCCAAGCAATGCCTTCGGCAGATCGCATGCCTGTACAGCCAGGAAGATCATGACGATCGGCAGATCCGTCAGCCTTGACAGCAGGAAAGCACAGCCGACATTTACCGTCATCGTATACACACCGTCAAACAGGAACGTGATCAATGTCTTACCGCCGCTGCGCAGGGTAAAGTAACCATCATTGTACAAAGCGTGGAACGGCAGATATACAGCCGTGATCCTGAGCATGTTTTCGGCCAGTACACGAACTTCTTCCGACGTGTTGTACAGCTTCGGGAAAACCGGTGAAAGCACAAACAGCAGCGCACCCATGACCAGAGAAAGCAATATGGAGAAAACGATCAGCTTCCTGTCGGTATCTACTGCATCATCGATCTTGTTGGCACCGAGTCTTTGTCCGACCATGATCGAGATCGATATACCCATTGCCATATTTGTGATCATGAAGACATTCTGTATCGTCGAGTTGATATTCACAGCCGCCACCGCATTCAGTCCGCGTGTTGAGTAACACTGGGCAATGATAGCCAGGGCTGTTGACCACATGACTTCATTAACGACTAACGGTGTTCCCTTGCGGATGATATCCTTAGCCAGGGAAGCCGGTACTCTCAGGATATTCTTCATATCCTTAATGAAATAGAATCTGTCTGCCTGTTTCAGTGTACCGCGCATGATCAGCAGGAACTCGCTGAAGCGGGAGATCACGGTCGCAATGGCCGCACCGACGATACCAAGCTTGGGGAAACCGAAATGACCGAAGATCAGGATATAGTTGCCGACAAAGTTGATCAGGACAGCGATAATGCTTGCCCGCATCGCGATCTTTGTCTCACCGGTCTCACGCACCGAGGAGGATACCGCATTCATCATCGTAAACGCAGGCAGTCCCACCAGCATGATCCGCATATATGTCAGCGCATAATTCATTGTCAGAGCGATCTCTTCCGCTGTGTTGGCATTCTTATCCATGTACAGATCAACAAGACGCTCTCCGAACAGTAAGAAGATCAGGATACCCAGTACGGTGATCAGCACAGATACCATGAACTTGAAGTGAAAACAGTTATTTACACCATTCCTGTCACCCTTGCCGTAGAACTGCGCACCGAAGATCCCGGCCGCATTGTTTGCGCCGAAAACAGCCAGATTAAAGATCATCAAAAGCTGGTTGGTGATCGATACCCCGCTCATCGGCAGTGTACCTACCTGTCCAACCATGATGTTATCCAGCATATTCACAAATGTCGTAATACCATTCTGTATCATGATCGGTACGGCAAGTGCCAGTACCGACCCGTAGAACTCCCGGCTGCCGATCCATTTCTTCATATTCATATTCATGAGTGTATCATACTTTGCAAAGTTTCTCTTATGCGAGTATGATGATTTTACAGATGTCTCACAGATCATTCAGGAGGTATAGTATGCCGCAGATGCATGACTTTTCGTTTTTGGCAGTACTGGTACGCCTTTTTACTGCGGCTGCTGCAGGCGGCATCGTCGGTTACGGACGCTCCAAGCGCAACCGGGCTGCAGGACTCAGGACGTATATGCTGATCAGTATGGCAGCCGCACTGACCATGTTACTGGGATGTTATGAGTATGAGATGCTGCAGACACACTGGGCAGATGTCGTCTCACAAGTCGGTATGAAGTTTGACGGATCCCGTTACGCATCCCAGGTCATTACCGGGGTCGGCTTTCTTGCGGCAGGTACGATCATGTCATCCGCACACCAGCAGGTCAGCGGTCTGACGACAGCAATCGGCCTGTTTGCCTGTGCCGGCATGGGTCTTGCGGCAGGGGCGGGCATGTACTTCTTCGTTGTTGTCCTGTTCCTGGTGCTGATCATCAATATGGATCATCTGTATTATATAGAACTGAAGCTCAAGCGCAGGATGCGCAACTTTACGGTCTACGTAGAGTTTAACCATATCGAAGATCTCTCGAAAATCACGGAGCTGATCCGTTCCCGGAAGGCCACGATCTTCGAGATCGACCTTGAACACACAAAACGGACAGAAGACAGCTGGCCGGGAGCTGTGATCTCAGTCAAACTGCCTCAGGACAATACATCTCATACGGATATGATGACCAGTATTGCCGAACTGCCGTGTGTGCATCTGATCCAGGAACTGGTGTCATAGAAAGGAGCGAAATATGTTTACGATCGTTGATTCACTGCGTGATGTTACAGCTGTATCCATCGTATTGAGAATGCTTCTTTCGGTCATACTGGGAGGTCTGATCGGTCTTGAACGTTCAGCCAAAAACCGTCCTGCCGGTCTGCGTACACATATCCTTGTCTGTTTGGCTGCAGCTTCTGCTGCCATTACCGGGCATTATCTCTACCTGAATATGAAGGTATCCTCCGATCTGACCAGGATCGGAGCTCAGGTCATTGCCGGTATGGGTTTCCTCGGTGCCGGTACGATCATTAAAACAAGTCATAATACGATCAAAGGTCTGACGACAGCTGCCGGACTCTGGGCTACCGGTATCGTAGGCATTGCCATCGGTTCCGGCTTCTATGAAGGAGGAATCGCAGCAGCTCTGCTGATCCTGCTGATCGAGATGCGCTTTACCGGTTTTTCTCTCAAGGTAAAACTGGAACCGGAAGCCTCTGTCAGAGTCCGCTATAAAAACAAAACAGCCCTTGATGATGTCCTGCGCCTGGCTAAGGACCTGAATATCAGTATTGTTGATCTGCAGATCGAGCACGGAGAAAACGACGAGTATACGGCAAAGATCCGCATGCGGGGAAAAGAGATCGAAGAAGAAAACTTCCCGGCGGTGATGCGGGATGTCACAAACATCTCCTCTGTAGAGATCCTCTGAACTGGTATTCCAAAGACGATAAAACCGGTATTGATCATATCAATATGACCGATTCCGGTTTTTAATATATCTTACTTTACGGTAATACGTCCTTCCGGTTCTCTGTAACTGTCAGGAATCGTACCGAGTTCATTCATATATGTGATCAGAGCTTCGGAATCCACCGGACCGATGGCAATGACCGGTTCACAGTCCTTCAGCACGGTATTGCCGTCACCGGAGCCAAACAATACATATCTTGTGCCTGACAGCGTATATTCAGCGTCAGGATCCACCGGGACATATTCTCCGTTCTGCAGAATATATACATCTTTAACTCTGTATTCCCCTTCAACACCGGTAAACATACCGTTTTCATCTTTCTGCACACCGGAGGGGATCGAAGTATCGATCGTATACTTCAGCCCGGATACCTGCAGGAAACCGCCGTATTCGCCGGCTGGATTGCCGTCAAACACGTAGATCGATTCCGTTGACTGTGCACCATATTCGAGAACATCAATGATCTGTCTGCCTGTACACTTACAGGAAGCCAGTTCATTCTGGAACGGGAAGACATCCAGCAGATTTCCGTAAGTCACCTCACCGGCCGACAGGGTATGACGCACACCGCCGCCGTTGATGATCGCCGCATCCGTTTTCATCAGGCTTCGTACCGCATCGGCACAGAAGTTACCGATCGGCTTTTCACGTGAACGAATCATGCGAATACCGTCTTCATCCGTGATCGGCATGTCAAACGGCAAATCACCGATCTTTCTGTCCAGAATATCCTGCAGTTCAGTTTTCGCACTTGCGATTGCATCTGCCATCTCTGCATCTTCCCTGTCATATTCCCCGATCAGTACGGTCTGGATCTCACCTTCCGGTGTAATGATCAGTTCGCCGACATTGGCCATCTTCGTACCGACAGAGCTCAGAACAACATCCTCACCGTCAGCGTTGGGATACGTATCACCAATGATCACAGAGTGTGAATGTCCGTCCAGTACAGCATCGATCCCTCTGGTATTGCGGATCAGAGATACCGCATCATACGGCGCATTCTCCGGTACGGAACCGAGATGACTGAGGACGATCACGTATTCCGCCCCTTCCGCTCTGGCATCATCGGCAGCTTTCTGTACTTTTGCGGCCAGGGCTTTACCTTCATCGCCGCTGCTGAAGTCATAAACGTATTCACCATCTTCCTGAAAGTATGCCGGTGTGGAAGCGGTAAGTGTCTCCGGTGTCAGAACACCGATAAAGGCAACCTTTGTGCCCTGCAGATCCCGTATCGTATATGCAGGTATATCCTTCAGGTGATCTTCTTTCTTTCCGGTATATGACACATTGCAGAGAACGATATCGAATTCTGCCTTATCCAGCAATTCCCACAGTCTGGACGCACCGTAGTCAAAATCATGATTGCCCAGCTCAACAATGTCATAGCCCATCTTATTCATCAGGTCGTAGATGATACTGCCCTGTGTCAGGGAACCGAGCGTACCGCCCTGCAGGGTATCACCGAGATCCACCAGCAGTGTATTCTCATGTTCCGCTCTGGTATCATCCACCAGTGCCTTCAGCTTCGCAAAGCCGAGGTTCTCATCCACCCCGCAGTGCACATCACTTGTATAGTAAATATAAATATCATCTGTGCGTTCTGCGGTCTGTGCTGCCTCTTCTGCAGGTGCAGGTTCTTTTGTCTCTGCAGGTTTCTGTCCGCCGGCGCATCCTGCGGCCAGCAGTACGGACAGACCCAGTATTGTCGTTATCTGTCTTTTCACAGTGTTACCTCTTTCTTCGGTTATCATTATACATCCTGATCGGATTTGTTCTAAAATAAGATAAGAGGTACATATATCATGAAAGAGATCATTACAACTGAAGTACTCGACTTCGGTCAGCACGTGACCGGTTTCCTGCTGGATAAGGAAGTCAAGGATCCCGTTCTCTATAAGCTGAAGAACGGTAAGTATACACCTGCGGAGGAAGATCTGCAGGTC
Organism: Solobacterium sp. UBA3691; assembly: GCA_002372175.1. GTDB lineage: Bacteria > Bacillota_I > Bacilli_A > Erysipelotrichales > Erysipelotrichaceae > Bulleidia. The sequence goes on along the minus strand of DFIS01000082.1, from coordinate 34,392 downwards.
ATCGTCAAGGACGGAAGTACAGCCATCCGCTGTCTGCCGTTCCCCGTTTCCGAAGAATTCCAGCTGCGTCAGGGCAAGAAGATCCTGATCAGCGGACTGCCGGGCGGCGAAGTCACCGTACGCGGAGAAGACCGCTTTGAGGCCTGTGAGAAGAACGGTACTGTCTACAGACTGTATACCCCTCCGTTTGCCGGTCCGCATCCGCTGGTGCTCTTCCTGCATGGCGGCGGTGAGTGCGGTACGGATAACCTGAAACAGCTGACCGGTACCCTCGGTGCCATATCCCTTGCCAAGAGATGGCCGGATATGTACATCATGGCTCCGCAGGCTCCCGACCACGGCAGAGGTATGCAGTTCCCTGCCTTTGACACACGTATCGGGGCCTGGCCGCAGTCCGGCCGAAACGACCGCGGATGGAACAGAGATTATCTCGGCAGAGTATTCTCCGTGATCAGAGAGATGATCAGTGAAGGTAATGTCGATCCCGACAGAGTTTATGTACTGGGTCTGTCCATGGGCGGAGCCGGTACCGTAAGAGCTGTGTCCATGGCTCCCGATCTGTTTGCGGCTGCTGCTCCGATCTGTCCTTCGATCAACGGTGAAACACGCATGATGCTGGAGCACTGGCCCCATGTGCCGGTATGGGTATCCACATCCTATATCGATCATCAGGCTGACAGACATGCCTACCTGGCCAATACGTTCATGTCGCTGCTTGAAAGAGGCTATACCGATACTCACCTGACTCTGTATACTGCCGAAGAACTGGCACAGTACGGTATCGGTACCGATCCCGACATGGACTGGACACAGAAGATGGGGCAGAATCATGCCAGCTGGATCCTTACCCTGCATAATGAAAAGGGTATTCTGGACTGGCTTGTATCACACCGCAAAGGAGAAAAGATATGACAGAATTAAGCAGAGAAGAAAGAATGCGTCTGCTCAACGAGAAGCTTGCCTTACTTCCCGGCAACGATATCCGCTACAGCCTGGATAAGACTCTGCCAGGCAGCGATCCCGTTCTGCAGGGAAAGACCGTACTGTTTCTCGGCAGCTCGGTAACCTACGGCTTTGCGGCACTGGGAGAGGCTTTCCCCGACTACATGCGTAAAAGAGACGGCATGAATTCCGTCAAGGAAGCTGTCTCCGGGACGACTCTGGTCTGGGATGAAAACGAGAAGGAATCGTATATCGAACGTCTGCAGAAGATGGATACACAGATCCATGCGGATGCCTTCATGTGTCAGTTATCCACCAATGATGCCAAGCCTGACAAGCCCAAGCCCCTCGGTGAGATTAGTGACAGCAGGGATATCAAAGACTTTGACATCACGACGATCACCGGTGCCATGGAGTATATCATCGCCTATGCACAGAAAACATGGAGCTGTCCGGTATCGTTCTATACAGGCACCAGGTTTGATAACGAGCTCTATGCAAAGATGGTTGAGCGCCTGTCTGAACTGAAAGACAAGTGGGGCATCAGTATCCTGGACCTCTGGCATGATCAGGAAATGAACGATGTCACAAAAGAAGATTATGCACTGTTCATGAACGATCCGGTCCATCCTACCAGAGCAGGATACAGAGACTGGTGGACACCGAAGTTTGAGGAGTTCTTCCGCAGACAGTTCACAAAGTAACTAACACAAAAAGAGAAGATCACAGTGTCTTCTCTTTTATTATTCCAGTGTCCAGCCGTGATCATTGTGATAGATCATCAGCTTTGTCATCCCGCCGTCTATACAGATATTCTCACCGGTGATAAAGCCTGCTTTCTCTGAGCAGAGATACAGCACCATGTTCGCAATATCCAGAGGATTGCCTACCCTTCCGGCAGGCTGCTGATACGCATCAGGTCCTTCATATACCGTATAGTCTGTATCGATCCAGCCCGGAGATACGGAGTTGACACGGATCTTCGGTCCAAGACTTACTGCCAAGGCATGCGTCAGTGCTGCTATGCCTCCCTTGGCGGCTGTATAGCTCTCCGTCTGCGGCTGTGACATCCTGTCTCGGGATGAGGAGATATTGACTACCGAGGCATGTTCACTGAAGTACGGCAGGAACAGCTTTGTCAGATAGAACGGGGCTGTAACACCTACTTTCAGCGCATATTCGAATTCTTCATACGTACAGTCATTGATGCCCTTCATCAGCGGCAGTGCGTTATTGACAAGGATATCGATATGTCCGTGCTTCTGTATGACATAAGAGACAAAGTCTTCGAGTACTTTCCTGTCGGAGATATCCCCGACATAGTGGTCTCCTTCGCGAATGTCGATCACTTCCGTGACTGCTCCTTCTTTGTGGAATTCCTCGGCGATGCATCTGCCGATGCCGTGAGCCCCGCCGGTGATCACAGCGACTTTATTCTGAAATGTATTCATCTTTTCTCCTGATCTTTATCCGGTTTTCTGCCAGCAATCTGCAGGCATCCGCAAGTGTACCTGCTGTCCGGTTGGCCCCGGTTCCCCGCAGTACGGAAGCCGACTGTGCACTGCCGAAAGCCATGCACGAAGGAAGATCATATCCCCTTAACCACGCCGCAATGAACCCGGCCATGAAGGCATCTCCGGCTCCTGTCGTATCCACCGGTATGCCATTGTACAGCGTACCCATCGTGTATGTGTCACGGAAGTCGGTGATCATGACACCGTTACTGCCAAGCTTGATGCCGAAGACCTTCAGCGGATATCTGCGGAAGAAGGCACAGATCACTTCCGGATCAGTGCTGTCACAGTACTCAGAAGCCTCCTGCAGGCTGGGAATGAAGATATCACAGTGATACAGGGCATCTTCAATATTCTGCAGCCACTTCCCCGATTTGTCGTAGGAGACATCCATCGAGGTGGTCAGACCCAGCTCATGCGCTCTTTTCATCAGCTGTCCAAGCCCCTGTCCATCCAGTGCCGGCAGGACATTGGCACTGCCGACATGCATGTGCACCGCTTTCTGCAGCAGGTCATCACTGATCATTTCCCGGGTAAGCGTATGATTGCCGCTGTCGGGCACACGGATGATGTGTCTTTCTCCTTCCGTATCGACAAGCAGTACCGGGGAAGCGGTATGGACATGCGCACTGCGGATCAGATCATCTGTGCATACACCTGCCTGATGCAGATCCTGTATGATCAGCTCTGCCGCCGTATCTTCACCAAGGACCGCACACAGGGATACCGACAAGCCAAGCTTCGCAAGACTTACCGCCGTATTCAGCGCATCACCGCCGGAAGAAGCTGTATACGCCTTTGCCAGGATACTGTCCGTACGGAAAAGAGCGGGATCGATTCCTGTTAACAATGTATCCCAGGTCGCTGCTCCGACACACAGGACATCATACTTCGGGTGTCTCACTTGCGTGTACTTCATCCCACACTTCTGCGCCTTGCGGGAAGAAATCCGTACAGGCCGCCTTCAGTGCTTCTTCCCATACCTCATATCCTGCAAAACGAACGATCTCCGGTACGATATATCCGGTCCTGTAGGTATCCTCACAGATCTTTCTGATCAGTTTCTCATCGGATAACTTACCCAGTCCGAACACTACGGAGCCATATCTTTTATCGGTAAGACTCAGGTTGATATACAGGATCGCAGTCTGATAAAACTCCTGATAAAGAAGATCACGATGATCCGCGATCACATCCGCAAAGCCAAGATCTTCAGCCATCTTCCGTATATCTTCCATATCCCGGTCCGGGATCTCTCCGTCATGAATGGAATTTCCAGCCAGGCTGCAGGTCAGCCAGAAACGCAGATACGTATCTGCCGGTTTCTCTCCCTGCTTATACCTTTTTTCAAGCATCGTTCTGATCACGGGTGTCAGTTCCGGTGTCAGACCGCGTTTCTCTGCTTCACCGAGCATCGCAAAACGCACATCAGGGTCACGTTCTTTGTACAAACACAGCGGCCAGCTGTCCATCTTCTGTTCTACAGAAATGTTGTTGTCTTCATGTTTGAATCTTAATTCCATATACTGATCTCCTGTTACTTCAAGTATATCATGCGTATATACAGAAAAACCCCCGGGGGAGGAGGTCTTTCTGTTCTGTTTTAACCCGCACTAGTTGTGACGGTAAACTTCTGCGCGAAGATGAGTAATGAAGGTTTACCCTGTTGTCTTCCTGAAAGGCGGGGATATCTTCAACCTGAAGGGAAGACCGCGGGAAGTCTGCACTATCGCTGAACACTGCACGGGATCTCAGTCATTCCCCGACAGATAATCCCGTCTCCTGTTCTGCAAAGACGAGCTGAACGACCACTTCTCTGACAGCCGCATCAGTGTTGAACACAGTTACAGAAACCTGATGAGATGTACTTCCTTCCGTGATGCCTATGACCTGTTATGAACCGTTTGAAGACCATATCACTGCCGTAACAGAGCTTGACGGCAAGCGGTATACTCCAGAAGCAGCCTTCTGCCATCACAGATACATCATTCCCACACAGCATACAGGCGGATCAGCCTGCCTGCCATGGTATCCCTGTTGTAGGTAAATACATCCAGGTTTGCATACTCGACAGGACCGCCGGGATATACTGCCCAGCCCTTGAATGTATATCCTGTCTTTGTATATGTATTCTTACGAAGCCTGGTATCCTTGTAGATCAGCTGATCCTTCATCGTTCCGGATGTCGCATCGCTTCCATAGAACCTGACAGCACCGCCAAACGAACGCTGTACGATCTTGAACTTGACGGTCTTCGTCCCGCCGAAGTTTCCGATACCGCGGATGGTTACCGTGGCAGTGCCCTTTTTCGTATTATTCGCATAGCTGACGATCTCAAACTGGTCCGGTGCCAGTACCATGCTTCCAACCTTGACGGTGATATCTTCTTTATACACGATCACAGGCATGCCGCTGTAGTACTGGACAGGTACTGTAACTTTGGCAGATGCGATACTCGTTTCAACGATCCGGAAATATGCAGATACAGTGCCGGTATACTTACCCTTAAGATCAGCTTCTGCTTTGATCAGAGTTTCTGCGGGGATGATATCCGACTTCTGTACGGCTTCTCCGGGATTCCTGACCGTACCATCCGCAAGTGTCGTGTAATCGACATAAGTATATCTGATCACCGGATCATAATCTGTCTTCGCCGCAAGTGCTGCACCGTTTCTGTCCCTGATCGTCACCGCTGTCTTCATGACTGCTGCCTTCGCAGAATACGGTTTATCCGCAGCCGTCATCGTCAGTCCTCCGGTTCCTGCCTGTATCACGGTGAAATCTGCTGAAACAGTACCGGTATAGTTTCCCTTGCCCTTGACAGTCAGTCCGGCTGTACCCAGTTTGTTGTTATTCTTGTAGGACAGCGTGAAATCCGTACCATTGATCAATTTCCTGCCGTTTACGGTAACCACAGGCACCGGTTTTACTCCGCCCTTGGTATAGAAGTATATACTGTTCAGAGAGATATCCGAAGCCGTGATCAATGGCTTGTTGATCCTGAATGTCTTACTGAAGGAACCCTCAAATCCGGCAGAATGCATGCCGGTGTATGTGACTGTGGCCGTACCTGCCTTGACATTATTCTTGTAAGAGACAGTGTAATGTGTTCCTTCTGCGAGATCGTGGCCAATGATCTTGTCATGCAGAACAGTACCGTCCTGTCTGATTTCCGAACCCGTGTAGTCCACCGCAGGCATGAAGCCGCTGATCTCAAACAGATCTTCCTTGAACTGTGTACCAAAGATCCTGAAGGTCTTCTTCACGGTACCGGTGAATCCTTTCTGACCGGTGATGATCATCGTAGCAGTACCGATCTCGGTGTTGTTCAGGTATTCGATACTGTACGATGAACCGTCCAGCGGAACATCTGCGTATTCCAGAGTGATACCCTGAATGATCGGATAGCCAAGATACGGCCAGGTCTTCTCAAAGTACAGGATCTTTGCCTTGGAGATCGGGGTCCCGGTGATCTCGAAGGTCTTCGTTACCGAACCTGCATATGTTATACCGTCACCGGTGAAGGTCACCTTCGCCGTGCCGGCATCCGTATTATCCTCATAAGCAACGGTAAGCTTAGACGGATCTACTCCTGCCCCGTATACAGGATCAGGATATTTCGCTGTACCATCATAAGCATACTTTGTCCTGGAGAGCTTGATGCTCAGACTGTTAACAGGAGTGATATTGGTGATCTCATACCACAGGGTCAGCGCATCGTTTTTGTCGTAGTTGCCCTTACCCTTGACGGTAACTGAGTATGAACCGATATCTGCAGATCCTGCACTGTATTCTACGGTATAGTCCTGATTAGCCTTCAGCTTGACCTTATTACCATCCGGTTTCGTATAGACCACCGATGTCACCTTGGGCTTCTGTACTTTCCCGTTATACAGGAATGTATCCTTGTTCAGGGTGATCACCGTATTTGTTGCATCGATATCCCAGGGGATGATCTCAAAGGTCTTTGACTGACTGCCCTGGTAGTTTCCCTTACCGGTGACGGTAACTGTTGCCGTGCCGGCATTCTTGTTATTCTTGTACTTAACTGTATAATCCCTGCCCTGTGTGAGTCTTACCATGCCATGGTAAACTCTGACATCCTGGGTAATTGCCTTACCTGTGTAGTCATAGTCATCCAGATGACCGATCCAGAGTCCTTCTCTGATATCTCCTGTATCCAGAGGATCGACATCACCGTAGGTCTTATCTGTCCATGTCCACAGGCCTTTCCATTCCTGTGCATTGTCCGGATACCAGCTCTGCAGATCCAATTCACTGACGTACAGAGCTCCGTTCGTCCAGGTTCCTGCCCGCAGACCGCTGTCACTTGACCATCTGATCCATTCCGGAGAAAGATACAGGGATTCCAGCGCATCACAGTATTTGAACGTATTGTACATGGAGCTTACGTTAGCAGTATTGAACCTGCTGAGATCCAGTGTCTTCAGCGAGGTGCAGTTATAGAACATGTAGTAGGTCGAATTCAGCAGAGGCGTATGGAAACTGCTGAGATCAAGTGTTTCCAATGCATAGCAGCCTTTGAACATGTATGACATGTCGGTTACCTTCTCTGTATTGAAGGTGCTTAGATCGATTGCCGGAAGGACATGACAGTCGATGAACATGTAGCTCATATCTGTCACATTTGCGGTATCAAAAGTACTAAGATCCGCATACTCCAGAGCATAGCAGTCCGCAAATAACAGATAGAATGATGTACATGCCGAAGTATCGATATTATGTCCGTCAAAGGTCTTCAGGTTATTGCATTCATAGAACCATGAGGTCATGTTTCCGGGTCTGACTGTATCCGCTGCCCGTACAGACAGGATCTGTGACTTATATGAATACCAAGGTGTATCCGAGGTGTTTTCGATATTGGCAAAGATCCTGCCGGTATAGGTATTTCCCTTCAGATCAGTCAGGGTATCGATCGTATCATTGCCATATACATATTTACTGTTGGTCAGGATCAGCTGTCCGTCATCCTGCAGGATACCGTACGAATGGACTCTGCACCACTCTCCGGCCCATGTTTTGGCATTTACAGGATACTGCATATACAGCTCTTCTGCACTCATCGTGATATTCTTTGCGAGGTTGGACCAGCTGCCGTCCGGAAGCCTGCCGTAGGAATCTCCGTCGCGCCATACCGTCCACTTTGTTCCAAGCTTTACGGAAGACAGGGCATAGCAGGCACCGAACATACTGTACATGTCGGTAACGGAGGATGTATCAAAGCTGCTGAGATCGAGAGATTCCAGCTTGTCATCAAGGTGGAACATCCAGCTCATATTGGTAACCTTAGTGGTATTGAATGTATGCAGATCAAGACTTCTGAGACTTCTATTCTCCGCAAACATACCGTACATATTTGTTACCTTGGAGGTATCAAAATGACTGAGGTCAGGAGCCTCGAGACTCTCGCACCGGAAGAACAGGTAATGCATATTTGTACATGCGGAGGTGTCAAAGTTCGTACTGTCGAAGTACTGCAGCTGTGTACAGTTATAGAACCAGTTAGCCATGGATAAAGGTCTGATCGTATCCACCGCATAGGCTCTGCGCACAGAGATGTTATTTGCCCACGAAGGTACACTCATTCCGGTATCCTCTACATCACTGTAGATCCACCCTGTATAAGTATTGCCCTTCAGATCGGTCAGTGTACCGCGTGCCGCATTTGGATGATACTCTCTGCTTCGGGTAAAGATCAGATCTCCGTCATCCTGCAGGACTGCGAATGCCCTGTCTTCTCTGACCCACGTGCCGTACCATTTACCTGCGTTTGCCGGATAGCCTGCCTGCAGCTCTCCGCTTGTCTTCGTCAGTCCGCGGGCTTTATTGACCCATATGCCCTCCTGCAGAGGAGCACCGCTGTGCCATACGGTAAAGCCCTTGCCTAACGTCAGGGATGTCAGGGCATTCAGTCCATCGAACATGCCAGCCATATTTGTCACGTTCGCGGTATTGAACGTACTGAGATCAAGCGCCTGCAGACTCGCATCGTTCGTAAACAGATAGGACATTGTGCTGACCGAGGAGGTTTTGAAATTCTCCCCGAAGGTGATCGATTCCAGCTTCGGCATATTGTAGAACATCCAGTCCATTGCTGTAACTTTGGAGGTATCAAAGTTACTGACATCCAGGTGCTTGACCGAAGTCATATTGCTGAACATGGCACTCATCGAGGTGACATTGGAAGTATCAAAACTGCTGACATCCAGTTCCTCCAGCATGTAACAGTCGTTGAACATGTCTGACATGCCTGTAACTTTGGAGGTATTGAAATGACTGAGATCCAGAGAGGTCAGAGATTTACAGAAGCCAAACAGACAGTCCATGTACTTCACATTGGAGGTATCAAAGCTCTCATCCAGCTGTATTGTCTGCAGAGACTCACAGAGATAGAACATCTGTGACATGTTTTCTGCACTGGATGTATTCCAGTTTCTCAGATCCAGGGAAAGAAGCGCATAGCATTCTCTGAACATACCCGCAAAGAATGTGACTTTGGAGGTGTCAAAACCGCTGACATCCAGGGAGGTCAGTGCTTTACAGCCGGTAAACATGGCACCCATGTCCGTGACATTGGAGGTATTGAATCCGGGACCGAAGGTCAGCGTTTCCAGTGCTTCACAGATCGCAAACATGTTGTACATCGTTGTGACATTCTGTGTGTTGAAGCCGCTGACATCAAGATTCTTCAGTGACTCGCAGTCATAGAACATACTGTTCATGTTCGTGACATTAGCCGTGCTGAACGCAGGTCCGAAAGTCAGGGTCTCCAGAGCCTTGCACCGGTTGAACATAAAGTACATACTCGTGACATTCTGTGTATTAAATGTACTGAGATCCAGCGTCTTCAGACTCTCGCAGCCGCTGAACATCGCTTCCAGACTGCCGCTGACACTCTCTGCGGTAAAGCCGCTGCCCAGAATCAGTGTTTCCAGTGAACGGCACTCTTCAAACATGTTGGCCATTTCAGTAACATTGGAAGTGTCAAAGCTGCTCAGATCCAGCGATGTGATCTTCTCACAGCCCCTGAACATGTATCTCATGCTTCCGGTCATGGAAGATGTCTGAAAACTGCTGAGATCCAGAGAGGTAAGCTTGGAGCAGTAATAGAACATACCGCTCATATCCGTTACATTTGATGTATTGAACTGATCAAGATGATCGATATTTACCAGTGATGAACATCCGTCAAAGAGATAATGCATGCTTGTGACGGAAGAGGTAACGAAGTTCTGCGCATCGAATGAGGTGAGATTGCTGCAGCCTGCAAACCAGCTGTCCATCGTCAGCGGGCGAACTGTATCTTCTGCCTGAACCGTAACGATATCCGGCTTTCTGTTGTACCAGGGAGGCTGTATGAGTGCGTCTTCAATATCCGTAAAGATCGTACCGGTATAGGAAGCTCCGCTGCGGCTGACCAGGGTGCCTTCCTGTTCATTGGCATACGTATAGAAAGATCTCGTAAAGATCAGATCTCCGTCACTTTCCAGTACTGCATAAGCTGTACCGTATGTATCTCTTACCCAGGTGCCTGCCCATTCCGTACAGTGTTCAGGGTATTGGGCAACAAACTCCTCAGAAGGCAGCGAAACGGATATCGCTTCATTCTTCCACGCACCATCAGGCAGTCTTGCACTCGTCTGCCATACGCTCATCTGCGGTCCCAGAATGATCTCGTTCAATGATGTGCATCCCGAAAACATACCGGTCATATTTGTGGCTTTTGCGGTATTCAGCATACTGAGATCCAGTGTCTCCAGAGAAGTACAGCCGGTAAACATTTCGTTGTACTGAATGATATTTGATGCATTCTGCATCAGACGTACTGTCTTCAGAGATTCACATCCCGCAAACAGCTGACTGACATGTGCGATATTATACGTCTTGTTTATTCCGCTGAGATCTGCGGTCTCAAGCTTTGTGCATCCCGCAAACATCTGTACCATGGTATTACCGTAACCTGTATCAAAACCCGTCAGGTCCACACTGACAAGTTCCGTACAGTTCCTGAAGTACCCTGAATATACTTTTGGCTGGATCTCGTGACCGGCAGCGATACTGACCGTACGAATATCCGTATTCCCTGCAAAAGGACTGGTCCCGGCGGTATACAGTGCTTCAATGTTGGTAAATACGGTTCCTGTATATTCCGTACCATCAATACTGACAGTTTTCCCTGTCCCTGCTTCATAGGCTTCCGTGCTGCGGAACAGGATCAGATCTCCCTCTGCGGACAGTACACCGTAGGCATTTCCGGTATTTATGGGCATAGCCTGTTCAACAGCAGGTTCTTCCCCTTCTTCGGCAGGCAGTTCTTCTTCAGAGCCATCCTCTTCCGGGACTTCCGCTGTTTCCGTCTCTTCTGCCGGTTGTATTTCTTCGGAGATCTCCGCTGTTTCCGGCTCTTCGGTCTCCTCCGTGATCTCCGTATCTTCCGGTTCCTGTGCAGGTTCTTCCGCAGCCGTTTCCTCAGGAAGCACTGTCTCCTCTTCCAGTACAGGTTCTTCATCTTCCGGTTCGGATGCAGATTCTTCCCCGGTCATTTCCTCAGGAAGCGTTATCTCTTCTTCCTGTACAGGTTCTTCCCGCGGTTCGTCTTCCTGCAGAATCTCTTCCGGAGCTTCCGTAATGCCGGCATCAGGATCATTTCCCTCAGCATAAACTCTGAAACCATTTCCAAAACCACTGGTAAATAACAATACCATAGTCAGGAAGATTCGTATTATTCTCTTCATCTGCTTCCTCCCTTTCCCTGTTCGTATTTAACTCAATTTCAGTATAACAAACTCTTACTGTATCTAATCTACATTTAAAAAGTTATAAATATCACATACCGATAGTTACTAAATTCTGTATCTGTACAGCCTGATATATTCCCTGATATGTAATAAAGCCCCTCTGCATCAGAGGAGCTCTGTTCATATTTATTACCAGTTTACAGCTTTGATGGCGGCTTTCTCGATCTCAAGTCCTGCCAGATACCGTTTTGTGAATTCTTCAAAGCCTTTCACTTCTTCCGGATCAGGCTCCACGGCATCACCGGTCAGACCTGCAAATACTCTATGATCCAGGTATTCTTCCAGTTTTCCGTCTTTCTTCCCGTCCGCAAGATACGCTGCCAGCAGGGCAATGCCCCAGGCTCCACCCTCGGAGGCTGTTGCCATGACCGTGACCGGTGTATTTACAGCCGCTGCCAGTACCTTCTGCATGACTAACGGTGTCTTGAAGAGACCGCCGTGACCCATGATCCTGTCAAGCTTTACACCTTCATCCTTCAGCAGGATATCCATGCCAAGCTTGACCGCACCCAGGGAAGTATACAGATTCACCTTGAAGAAGTTTGCCAGATTGAAGTGACTGTCCGGTGTCCGCACAAACAGCGGTCTTCCCTCGTTGATAAACGTGATATTCTCGCCCGAGTAATACCCGTACGAGAGCAGTCCGCCGCCGTCGGGATCACCGCTCATCGAGTGCGTGTAGAGCTTGCTGAAGAGCGTATTCCTGTCGGCTTCAATACCCATCAGCGTACAGAATTCTGCGAACAGGCCGACCCAGGCATTCAGGTCCGACGTACCGTTATTCGCGTGTGACATCGCTACCGGGAAGCCGGAAGGTGTAGTGACCATGTCGATCTCCCTGTGCAGCTTCTGCAGCGGTCTTTCCAGTACTACCATTGCAAAGTTGCTGGTGCCGGCAGACAGATTGCCCGTGCGCGGTGCTACGGAGTTTGTGGCCGTCATCCCGGTCCCGGCATCTCCTTCCGGCGGACAGAGAGGGATCCCTGCACAGAGATTCCCGCTGTCATCCAGCAAGGCAGCACCTGCCTCCGTCAGCGTACCGGCTTCTTCTCCGGCTGTCAGGACAGCAGGGAATACCTCCCGCAGACGGATTCCCGGATATCCTGCCTTGGCAGCCATGCGGTCAAACGTTTCGACCATCCCTTCGTCATAGTCCAGGGTCTTCGAATCGATCGGAAACATCCCGGCCGCATCGCCGACTCCGATCACTTTTCTGCCTGTTAACAGATAATGCATATACGCAGCCAGGGTAAATACCGAGGATATGTGCTCCACATGTGCCTCTTTGTCCAGCATCCGCTGATACAGGTGAGCTGCTGACCACCGCAGCGGGATATTAAAGTTAAATGCTTCGGTCAAGGCATCGGCTGCCTTCCCCGTATTGGTATTCCGCCAGGTCTGGAAACGTGCAAGCTGCCGGTCCTCCCTGTCCAGAGCGATATACCCGTGCATCATCGCACTGAGCCCGATCGCCCCAAACGTCTTCGGGGTAATGCCGTACTTCTTTTCAACCTCGGTACGCAGTGACGCATAGCAGGCACGCATACCCGTTACCGCATCTTCCAGAGCATATGTCCAGACACCGTCTACCAGCGTGTTCTCCCACTCATAGCCGCCGGATGCCAGGACATTGCCGTCATAGTCGATCAGTACACCCTTGATGCGGGTAGAACCAAACTCTATACCCAGGGCTGTTCTGCCCTGTTCGATCAGTTCTCTTTGTTCCATACGATCAGAAGCACGTAAAGGCGCCGTCGACGATGAAGTCAGATCCGGTCGTAAAGCCTGCCGCATCCCCTGCCAGATATACGCAGACTGCCTGCAGTTCTTCCGGAGTGCCGAGTCTGCCCATCGGTGCCATTGCGTTCCACTGTGCGATCAGCGGCTTCAGTGTCTCCGAACTCAGGGTAAGATCGGTACCGATATAACCGGGACTGATACTGTTGACTCTGACACCGCGTTTTGCCCACTCAACGGCCAGAGACTTGGTCAGCTGGATCACGCCTGCCTTGGACGCATTGTACGCACACTGCGGCTGCGGTACATTGACGATATGTGCAGACATACTGGCGGTATTGATGATACTGCCGCCGCCATGCGCAAGCATATACCTTCCGGCGATCGTATCAGTCAGGAAGACACTGTTCAGATTAACGTTAATGTTGCGCAGCCACTGTTCATACGTCATCGTCTCGGCTGCCTCGTTGATGCATATCCCGGCATTGGCATGGCAGAAATCAAGCCCCCCGAGTTCATTGACGACGGTATCCACCATCGCCTGTACATCACTCTCGACCGTCACATCACACTTGACCGCGATGACCTTCCTGCCGGTCAGTTCAGCGATCTCCTTCGCTGTCTGTTCCGCTGTCTCAAGATCGATATCCACGATCGCAATGTCGGCACCGGCTTCCGCAAACGCTGTCGCTGTTGCCTTGCCGATCCCTCTGGCACCTCCTGTCACGAAGCCCTTTTTCCCATCCAGACGCATCTTTTCAATTATACCCATCGTGAAAAAACCTCCTTATCCTTACACACGAGAGTTCTTCTTGTCCTGATACAGGAGATTTGTCTGTTTCCGGCTGGATAAATATGATCCCGGAAGATCCGGGATCATACATACTTAAAGAAACTGATTAAATTCAAGCTTTTCGTTATTCGGACCAATGATCGTAAAAAACTTTACACCATTCTCAAAGTACGGCAGGAAGACCGGTCCGTCCTCTCCCTCCGCAAATGTATAGCCGCCGGCTTTGATCTCCGCATAGACTGCTTCTACATCTTTCACATTCAGAGCCACATGGTCCCAGGCACCCCATACCGGATGCACACTGTCGGAAGTATAGACTTCGATGACTGCTTCTCCAAGCTTGAGGAAAGCGACTTCTCTGTCTGCTGCCTGCCACTGGATGACAAAACCCAGACCCTGATAGAACTGCAATGTCTCCGCAAAACGGTCCGTAGGCAGACCAAGATGCTGGATACCTGTTACCTGTTCACTGATCTTCATCGTCTTCTCCTCCGTCAGATACTTCTTCAGCGTACTGCGCACAGCCCCGGGTCCGGCGATCTCTTCCCTGAACATCTGTTCGATCTTTTCGCCCAGGCCTGACGCATACAGATCACTGCCGAAGATATTCGCGTTGGTCAGCACCGGTTTCAGCTTATCACCGACTTCCTCGGGATGACCAAGCCGGAAGTTCTTCTGCATGTAGTCCCAGATCTCCCTGCCCCGGGGATCCGGTGCCAGTTCAAACGGTTCTCCGTCATCATTGACCGCAAGCATATACCGCAGCCAGCCTGTAATTGCCAGAGGTACAGCTGTCAGCCTCTCAGCACTGCCGTACTTCTGCACATATGCCTTGATCGTTTCACCGAAGCGGATACCCACCATCTGCGAGATATCCACCGAGATACGCTGGGAAGTATCCCCCAGATACCGGTTCGGGAATCTCTCCTCAAACAGTTCATCCAGGAATGTCTTCGGTGAGAGAATACCGGGATCAGGCACAACATCCATGCCTTCCACATAACTGATCCGTCTTGCCAGCTCTGCCAGCTCGGGATCGTGCATACCGTCCGCAAACAGATCATAGCCAAGCATGCAGTCGTATGTTGTTAATGCTGTATGTACAGGATTCAGACATACCGTGACCTTCATGCGTTCAGCCTTGTTTACAGTCTCACGGTCAGTCATGTATACACCGGCTTTCTCCAGCGGCGGTCTGCCGTTGGGGAAGTGATCTTCAACGACCAGATACTGCGGACCTTCGGCATTCACAAACGGCGCAATAAACGTATGCTTTGCGGTAACTACAGGCATCATGTTTTCCACGCCGCGGGCTTCCAGATCTTTGGCGATCTCTTCACTCGGTCTCGGCGTGATCTTGTCGATCATCGTCCACGGGAAGGACACTTTGTTCTCATCCGATACATAGGATATGTAGTCAGCACTGACTTTACCCTGTGCATACCACTCCTCCGCTACCGTCAGCACCGCATTCCGCAGGGTCTCACCGTTGCGTGAGCAGTTATCCATGGATACCAGTGCCAGAGGATATCCGCCGTGTTCAAAGCGCTCTTTAAGCATCGCAGCCAGGATCGCCGGCACACTGCTTACATGTTCAGGACCATCATCAATATCCTTCTGTACAAACGGATAGTATTTACCCTTCTCATCCTTCAGGGCATATCCCTTCTCGGTGATCGTAAATGTGACCATCTGCAGGGACGCACTGCTGAAGATCTCCTGCAGTCTCTGCCACTGCGGGGGACATGAAGCATCTGCTCTGACAGCCTCGCCAAAGACACCGATCACTTTACGGTCAACCGTTCCATCCGCATGCAGGATCACATTCAGTGACAGATTATCGTACGGATCATAGATCTTGTTCAGCACTTCATAATCAAAGCTCTCCACACAGGTGATCCCTGTATCCATCCATCCGTTCTCCGCAAGCCTGTCCGCAATACTTCCGGTAAATACCCGGAAGATGTTGCCGATACCGAAATGGACCCATACCGGTGTCTCTCTTGTCTTCGCCGCCAGCACTTCCGGATCATACCCCGGCAGTGTAATACCGGCTTTTTCCCACGCTTCTCTGTCCTTTAATCCTGCATATGTCAGTTTCATCTTTGGCCTCCGTTATTCGCCGTCTGTCTCCTCCGTATCCACATCGATGAGTACTTTCATCGTTGTCTCACGGTTCGCTTCAATATACTTGTATGCCTGCAGATAATCGGTAAACGCAAAGTGCTTCGTCTGCAGCGGCTTCAAGTGGATCTTTCCCTCATTGACAAGACGGATCGCCTCCACATAGTCTTCATGCCTGTACATCATCGTTGTATCAAGATCCAGCTCATGATCGTTCAGCGTAAAGAGATCGACGGTAGCCAGTCCAGCAAATACTGCCACGAGGATGATCTTACTGCCCTTGCGCGCATACTCGATCGCCTGACCCATCGTTATATTATTGCCTGCACAGTCGTAGATGACGTCGGCCTTGTCCGGTCCGAAGCATTCGACCATAGCTTCACCAAAATCTTTATTCCTCGTATTGACCGTGTAGTCGGCACCGCACTGCTTCGCCAGGGACAGACGGTAATCGGAAACATCCGTGATCAGCACTTCGGATGCGCCGAGTGCCTTGACCGACTGTGCCAGCAGGATACCAATCGGACCGCAGCCAAGGACCGCTACCTTACTGCCTTCCAGTTCCGGGAACTTCCTCGCCGCATGTACAGTAACAGCCAGAGGTTCGATCATCGCTCCGTCCGCATATGTCATCGTATCAGGCAGCGGTGTTACCTTTGCCTTACTGACGCAGAAGTATTCACTGGCCATACCTGTGGTCTGGAAGCCCATGACCTTCAGGTGTTCACAGAGATTGTACTTCCCGTGTCTGCACGGATAGCATTCGCCGCAGACGACCTGCGGTTCCACCGTGACCTTCTGCCCGACATGGAATTCTTCACATCCGGGACCCAGCTTACAGATCTGTCCGGATACTTCATGACCCTGTGTCACCGGATAACCGGTGCCGGAATGCTCGCCGTAATACACGTGGATATCACTGCCGCAGACACCGATCCGCTTCATTTTGATCAGTACTTCGCCTTCACCGGGTTCAGGAATCTCAATATCCCGGAAGATGATCTCTGCCGGTACTTCTGTGCCCTGTGCCGGCTTTAACATTACCTGCTGTTTCATTGTTGCCATATTATACTGTCTCCTCATTATTAGTCTACAAGCTTGCCGTCGATCGGAAGCCAGTCAAGTATTCTGCGGATATACGGATCCCAGAAATCAAAGTTATGTGCACCGGGTCCTTCTTCCCAGGTCAGATCCACGCCTTCATTCAGCGCAAAGTCTCTGAATGAGATATTCTGCGGATAGGTAAAGTCCTCGGTACCGCAGCACTGGTAGAGCTTCGGTATCTCTGTGCCCTCATCCAGCCGTTTCTTCAGCAGTACCTTCAGATCACTGTACTCAGGATCGAAGTACTCCCTGTCCATACCATAGGCAAATGCACGCCACTGGTTCGATCTTGAGCTGACACCGGACGGTGAGCTGCTCAGTCTGGACTCCAGACCGCCGGAAAGACTTGCGGCTGCCGCATATCTGTCAGGATAGCGCAGTGCCAGCTTATACGCACCGCCTCCGCCCATGGAAAGACCGGCAATGAACCTGTACTCTCTCTTTGAAGAGATCGGGAAGATCGCTTCCATTGCCTTCGGCAGTTCTTCTGCAACATATCTGCAGTACGCTGCCCCGAACGGACTGTTCTCATAGAAACTGTTATATCCGTCAGGCATGACAACAGCGATATTCTTCAGCTGTGCATACGACTCAATACGTGAGAATCTCTGCCAGTCTGATTCATCTGCCGAGAACCCGTGCAGAAGATAGAGTACTCTGTATTTCTCTCCCGGTGCAGGATAGTGGATATCTGCCCCGAAGAAATCATTATTGGAATCAGGCAGCGGAATGATCACATTGACATTAACACTGCGGTAAAGCTCCTGTGAAAATATTTTACACTGAAACAGACCCATATTTCCTCCTCGTTACACACTTTCTTTGGCTGCACTGCGGATCACATGACTTCTACGGCTTGTCTGAATAACTGTACGGTAAGAGTCGAGACCTACGGAGACAAGCAGGATGCTTCCCTTGACGATATACTGATAATACTCGGAGATACCGGCAACGTTCATACCATTGGAGATGACACCCATGATCAGAACACCGCCCAGCATCTTGAAGACATTGCCGCGTCCTCCGTTGGAGGAGATACCGCCGATAATACATGCCGAGAGGATCTCGATATAGATATCTGTACCAACGTTGGGAATACCGCTGTTCAGACGGCTCATCAGTACGACACCGCCGAGTGAGATAAACAGGGAACCGACAATAAACGAAGAGATCTGGATCTTCTTGACGGGAATACCGGACAGACGGGCAGCCTCCTTGTTGGAACCTACCGCAAACAGCATTCTTCCGTAGCTTGTCTTATTCAGGATGAAATCACCGACAAACAGAATGAAGATAAACAGGAGAACACAGTACGGAACTGTCTTTGCGATACTTCCCTGACCGATGACCTTGGCCAGCTCCGGAATGTTGTAAATGATATATCCGTCAGTGATCAGGTAGGCAATACCGCGGGCTACGTTCTGTGTACCCAGGGTCGCAATCAGCGGAGGCATGCCTGTGTAGGCAACAGCCATACCGTTCAGTGTACCTACCGTCAAAGCCGTAACAACGATTGCAATAATGAACGAGGGGATGACCGGCCAGCCGTGGTTGACCATCAGCGTAGCACACAGCATACCGGCAACCGCTGTCTGCGAACCGGTGGAAAGGTCAATACCGCCGCCGATCAAAATGATCGCAAGACCGACAGCACAGATACCGTTGACAGACACCTGCCTCAGGACAGTGATCATGTTTTTGACAGTCATGAAATTCGGACTGAGGATCGTAAAGAAGACCATCAGGCAGATGAGAACGACCCATGTCGCATTAGCAGACAATACTCTTTTCAGTTTTTCCATACGTTTATCTCCTTACAGGGTTTCTCCGGAAGCCAGCGTCATGATTGCTTCCTGTGAGAACTGTTCTTTTTCCAATACACCGGTCTGACGGCCTTCATACAGCACTACGATACGGTCTGACATACCGATCATTTCATCCATTTCGGAAGAGATCATGATGATCGACATTCCCTGCATGCACAGGTTATTCATCAGGTTATAGATCTCCTGTTTGGCACCTACATCAATACCGCGGGTAGGTTCATCAAAGATCAGGATATCAGCCGAAGACGCAAGCCACTTTGCCAGTACGATCTTCTGCTGGTTGCCGCCGGAAAGCGTTCCTGCCAGCTGATCGACCGAGTAACAGGCGATCTTCAGATCTTCTTTCTGCTTTTCTACGATCTCTTTTTCCTTTTTGAAGTTCATCAGAAATCCTTTTGAAATAGACTTCAGGTTAGGAAGTGCAATATTCTGTCTGATCGGCAGCGATAACAGCACACCCTCTCTTTTTCTGTCTTCCGGCAGTAATACAACACCCTTCTGCACAGCTTCCTTCGGACTTCTGAAGAAGACCTTCTCACCATGGAGATAGACTTCACCGGATCCGCCAAGATCTGCCCCGTACAGGATACGCATGATCTCTGTACGTCCGGCTCCGACCAGTCCTGCAAGACCGAGGATCTCTCCGCGGTGCAGTGCAAAGCTGATATTACGCACGCCGTTACCCGAAAGATTCTTTACTTCCAGGACGACTTCACCGATCGTCTTATCGCATGTAGGGAAAGCTTCCGACATATCGCGTCCAACCATGTCCGAAATGATCTTCGCCCTGTCTACTTCATTGATACCGTATGTAGAGATCAGCTGACCGTCACGCATGATCGCTACACGGTCACACAGATCAAATATTTCGTTCATCCGGTGGGAGATGAAAATGATCGTCATCCCTCTTTCCTTCAGGTTTCTCATGATCCTGAACAGGATCTCACATTCATGTTCAGTCAGCGGTGCCGTAGGTTCATCCATGATCAGCACCTTTGTCTGCTTAGCCAGATTCTTGGCGATCTCTACCAGCTGCATATACGCCACCGACAGCTCTTCTACCGGTTTTGTAACATCGATATCGATCTCCAGTTCTTCAAATATCTTCTTTGCGTCTTCAATACACTTCTTTTTGTCATACAACCCGTTTTTCATCGGCAGTCTTCCGACATATACATTCTCTGCTACACTCAGTGTATTCATCAGGTTAAACTCCTGATAAACAACGGATATACCAAGATCTGCGGACTGCTTCGGTGTCATATGATCATACTCTTTGCCCTCAAAGATGATCGTCCCCTCCGAAGGCAGGATCGAGCCGGAAAGTGTCTTGATCAGTGTTGATTTACCCGCCCCGTTTTCACCGACCAGAGCCAGTGTTTCTCCCTCGTTGATATCCAGAGAAACATTGTTCAGGGCCAGTACACCCGGATACTGCTTGGATATGTTTTTCAATGACAGTATTACTGAACTCACTTTATCACTCCTTTAATCCTGCTATTTTAGATAAAGCCCGGAATATGTTTCGTATCCCGGGCTTATACAGAACATAATTCTGAATTATGCTGATGCTAATGTCTGTTTACACTTAGTCAAGCAGCCAGTCTTCAGCATCTTCCTGCCAGACCATTACCGGCTCGAAATAATGCTTGATCAGTGTCGGATCAGCCTTCTGCTCATCTGTGTACTCATTACCGTTTTCTACATAGGCAACTGCACGCTCGATTACACCAAGGAGCTCAGGACCGCAGTTTGTGCTGACAGAACCCTTCAGGATATCCTTGTTCATCATGGCCTTGATCTCTTCCTGGGAAGCATCGAATCCGAACAGAGCACCGTCCCAGTTCGCACCCTTCAGAGCTTCATAAGCACCTGTGTCAGAACCACCGTTCCACATGACGCAGACATTCATATCAGGCAGACCGGAGAGCAGGTCTTCAGCAGCCTTCATACCGCCTTCAGCATTACCGGGCTGTGTTTCAACCTGGAGCTTAACGCCGCCGTTCTTGATATTCTCATTGATACCGTCAACGATACCCATAGCACGGTACTTGAATGTTTCATTGGACTCACGGTTACCGACACCGATTACTGCTTCACCATCAATGTTCTCATCACACCACTTGGCAACGATCTCACCAAGGTAGTAACCTGCATCATAGTTATCCAGTGTCAGTACGAATGTATCCTTGTCTGCATAGATCTCAGAGTCATACTCGATAACACAGATACCGGCATCAAGCATCTCATCCAGTTTGGAAGCGAAGGCATCCGGTGCCTGGTTGACCTGGAACAGAATGATATCGCAATCAGAGTTGATGAAGTTTTCCAGGATATTAACAGCAGAGTCAGCTGTCAGGGTAATACCGTTGTAATCCCAGCCGTTCTTGTCAGCAGCTTCCTGGATCATTCTGGACGCATCAACGAAGATCGCATTTGTTGTCCAGCTGGATACAGCAACACCAATCTTGATCGGTTTCTTTGTTTCCTGTGTGGCCGGAGTGTCACCACCGGTAGTTCCGCCGGATGTACCGCCTGAAGTTCCGCCTGAAGAAGAACCGGAGCTGCATGCCGCAAGTGTCAGTGTCAGAACTGCAGCAGCGAGAGTACGTAATGCCTTTTTCATTTTCTTTCTCCTTTTCATTATTGATTAAATAATTGTGGTTAATCTTTCCTGTTACTGCAGGGATACTTTATTAACCTATTTATTTAACTGCTTTAAAAGTAACTCTGGAAAACTACTTTGTCAATATGTTTAATTAATTAATTTTTTATCAAGTTAACAAAACGAAAAACCTGCCCTTTCCGGGACAGGCTGTTTTACGAAATTAGTTGTGATCTGTTTACAGTGACTGGATATACTGCTCGATGAAATACCTTGCGGCTCCGACTCCGGCAGCTTCCAGATCATACTGTCCGGTCAGGATCCTGGTCGTACTCTCCGTATACAGGTGATCCTGTTTCTGTATTCTCTGTTCCAGTTCCGGAAGATACGGTCCCAGATGTCTTCCAAGATATCCGCCCAGCACAATATCACTGTTATTCATCATCCGGATATTGTAGACCAGTAAAGCCAGGTCATCCAGGAATGTGCTGAAGAATTCCCTGCAGGCTGTATCTCCCTCTTTAAGCTTATCGAAGAACTCCCAGTACGGACCATCACATACCTCTTCCAGACGATCGGAAGACAGATAGCACCAGGCATGACCTTTACCGCCGCAGTAACAGACCTTATCATCACCGGGATGAATGCGCATATGTCCAAACTCACCCGCAAACGAATCTGTGCCCTGCCAGATCACACCGTTCTGCACGATCGCACCGCCTACGGTCCTGCTCAGCATCAGGTAGACAAAGTCACGCTCTTCCTGGTTGGCATAGCATTCCGACATACAGGATGCCGTACCGTCATTCAGATAGATATACGGATATCTGTCGGTCAGCGGATAGATCCTGATCTTTCTCTGGTTATCCAGCATATGACTGCTGAAACACGTCTGATCGGCATTGATCAGTCCCTGTACAGAGATGCCGATACCGGTGATCGTCTGCGGATCAACACCGCTTCTCTGCACAAAATCCTCACGGTACTCCTCAATACTGTCGATATATTCCTTCCCGTCCGCAAACGGCTTACTGATCCTCTCGGAGGCAACGATCTCACCGCAGGTATTGACGATCACAAAGATCACATGACTCTGGGATATCTCGATACCGCAGGCATGTACGGAGTCTCTGATCACCCGGTAGATCGCAGCTTTGCGTCCGCCGCTGGATGCCTGCATGCCCACATTTTCGAGCAGACCCTCTTCCACAAGTTCATCGACGATCGCACCGACTGTCGGCACACTGAGCTTGAGATCGACGGCGATCTGGGGCTTTGTGGCTTCTGTATTTTTGATCAGATAGCGCAGGATACTCTTTTTATTGATTTTTCTGACTTCAGCTGTATTGATCTTAGCCATAAGAAGACCTCTTTTTTAGTATTATACACAAATTCGGCTTGGTTTGCTACTATTTAACTAACACTTTATTAAATACATTTATATTTTATAACACTTATTGTGTGATATAAATATGCAGAATTCTTCATCCTGCATATTCAGTCAGAGATTCCTTTATTCCGGCTTGTTTGTGCGCAAAAGTGCTGCAGCCCTGTGCCCGAGCTCACGTTTTGCGTCTTTCTTTGCCGGATCCATCTTCGGTGTATACCTCTCACGGGAGATCACATCAAAGACATGTTCGTCATAGACACCCATGGCGATACCTGCCATGTATGCGGCACCGATGCAGGAGAGTTCCTCCACATCCGGCACCAGCAGAGCCAAGGAATGCACAAAGATCAGTATCCTGACGAATCTGATCGTACGCGAAAGCACAGCCAAAGCCAAAAAGTAAGAATACGAAAAGCAGAGACCGCTGATGATCTCCGCTTTTTATCATGCCTGTATGCGTATTACGCAGTATACTTTTTCCTCAGCCAGATGACAGCGCCAAGACCGATGACTGCGGCTGTCAGTCCCGTCCACAGCCACGCATGACTCTCATCGCCTGTTCTCGGCACAAACTCGTGCGGCCTCTTCGGCGGTGAGGGCGGATCGGAAGGCGTCGGTGTCGGCGTCGGCGGTGTTTTTGTCTTGTGCGTATTTGTCACCGTGAAGCCGGCATCCGCAGAACCGGAAATCGACTGTGTATATGCCTCTATCGGGTCTTCCGTGATCGTATATACGATCTTTGTGCCGTCTTTTCTGACCGGCAGATCCGTGAACGTTACTTCCCAGCCGTCGCTCTCCGTGACAACTTTTTCCTGGATCTCCTTGCCGTCAGCCAGAAGATTGATCGTGATCGATGCTGGACGTTTCTTGTCCTTGTCATTCGCATCATTCCAGACTTTCTTTACCTTGATCTCGGTCGTTTCGGGTGTATGAGTATTGGTGATCGTACCGCCGCTTTCCGCAGACGCAGGTTCTGCCTGATAGCCGGCCGGCACACTGTCTTCCGATATTGTATATGTGATCTCTTCTCCGTCACTGTACTTGGGCAGTCCTGTCCATGTGTATGTCCATGTATTGCCGTCCTTTGTGACTGCGGGTTCAGGTATTTCTGTTCCTTCCGGTGCACCGTTTACAGTCAGGGTCAGACTGTCAGGACGCATTCCGTCCGTATCATCTTCATCTTCCCATACCTTCGTGACCGTGATCTCTGTTGTCTCCGGTGTATGTGTATTGGTGATCGTACCGCCGGCGGATATGCTTGCCGCAGAAGGCGTATAATCGGTGATCTCTGCTTCTTCAACAGTATATTCGATAGGCTCTCCGGCTTTGTTTTTGGGCAGATCTTTCCATACCACGACATACTTGTCCGGATCTGTCTCATCCACTGTTACGGTCGCTTCTGCTGAAACAGGTTCGCCGTCTGCTTTCAGGGTCAGATACCGTGTAAATTCTTCTGTTCCCGGTCTGATCCCGTCCTGATCCGCGGCGTCATCCCAGACCTTTGTGATCTTGACTTCCGTTGTCTCAGGTGTATGTACATTGGTGATCTTACCGCCTTTTTCTGCAGTTGTCGGTTCGGCCTGATAGCCATCCGGTACGGTGTTTTCCGATACGGTATAGATGATCTCGGTCCCGGTGCTGTCTGCCGCAGGCAGTCCTGTCCATTTATAGATCCAGTTGTCTCCGTCTTTCGTGACTGTCGGCTCCGGCGCTGTGGTACCTTCAGGCAGACCGTTCAGGGTCAGGGTCAGGCTGCCGGGACGAATGCCGTCCGCATCACTGTTATCATCCCATGCCTTGGTGACTGTTACATCTACCGTAGCTACCGTATTCGTGATCTTACCGGTATTCTGTTCGATCGTACTGCGGGTATATTCACCGGCTGCCCACATTGCCCAGTTGGAATGAAAATCAAACTTGATATGTGTCTCACTGACCGTGAAGCCGACTTCCGAATGATAACCGAAACCGGTCAGGAAGGTCGTCTTCCCCCATGTCTCACCGCCGTAGCCGGGCTTTGTCTCACAGAAGGCCTCAAGAGCGTGCTGCTCAAGCAGACTCAGTTCTTCTGGTGTCCAGATGTAGAACTTTCCTCCGGTTCCGTGGATCGCGATATAGTTCTTCGTACTGCCGACCGTGGTGATATCCATCTCCAGCTCATTGTTGGGCTCATGACGGTCCCAGCTTCCTGTATCAACGGTCATGACCACATCCGGATCCGTATGAGCAGTCTCCGTATAACTCGGCACCGGGTCTTCCTTGATTGCAAACTTATATGTCAGATACTGCCCGTTTTCAATATAGATGATATCGTTTCCGTCACCTGTATCATTCAGCACAAATTCGGTTCTCCAGCCGCTGTCTGCCGTAATCTGGGCCGTTTTGAACGGACTGTTTTCATCGTATGATTCTCCCTCTTTATAACGGTACAGCTTGATGGTGACCGAAGACGGACGAAGACCTGCCGCATTATCGTTATCATCCCATGTTTTCTCTACCGGAATCACTACCGTACCGGGTGTATACGGAGCTACATTATCTGCCGCATGTACCGTGATCCCCGTATTGATCATGCAGAGAAGTCCCAGCAGTACAGACAATATCTTTTTCATATCAGACACTCCCCTTTCTGTATAAGAAAAACAAAGCAGATGCTGCTACTTACTATCATATGTACTAACACCACAGTTAGTCATTAATAATTGAATATTTCTCCATTATAAATTGTTGTGCGGTGATAACACAGAACATCTGTCCCTTCATCCGAGGCTCAGTCATCAGGATCAGGCATAAGTAAAACCGATCAGCGCACGGTCTGACCGGTTATTTTCATTATCTGTACTTTGTCAGTGGTTTACAGCAGCGACTTGACGCACTCTTCTACCTTGGCCATATCTGCCGTAGGTTCAAAGCGAGCAACAACATTGCCTTCTCTGTCGATCACGAACTTTGTGAAGTTCCACTTGATATCCGGCTTCTTATCCCACTCCGGATCTGCCTTGGCAAACATGCCTTCCAGCAGTTCCTTGAACGGATGCTCATCAAAGCCTTCAAAGCCCTTCTGGGACTTCAGATATGTGTAGAGGGGCAGTTCATTCTCACCGTTGACATCAGCTTTCTTCATCTGCGGGAAAGTTGTGTTGTAGTGCACCGTGCAGAACTCATGGATCTCATCATCGGTGCCGGGTGCCTGTCCGCCGAACTGGTTGCAGGGAATATCCAGGATCTCCAGCCCCTGTTCATGATAATCCTTGTAGAGCTGCTCGATCGGCGCATACTGCGGTGTAAAGCCGCATCCTGTCGCTGTGTTGACAACCAGGATCACCTTGCCCTTGTAATCCGCAAGATCCAGTGTACCGCCCTTGCCTGTAGTTATCTTGTAATCGTAGATCATTGTTTTTTCCTCCTGTGTATTTCTTGTTTATTGAATATAAGTATCGCAGCTGCATACTGCTGTTCATATTTATGTTTCATCAAATATATTTGCGCGTGTGAAGACCTCTTTTTGTTTATTGTCATTATCTGTAGCTGCGTATCCACTCCCGCGGCACCGCAAAGTATTCCCGCATCACCGATGTTGGAAACAGCCACCATGTCGTCTTTGCCGGCAGGGAACGCACATCCGCATACCCGCATTTCTTCGCAATCAGCGCTGCTCTGTAGGAATGAAAGTTATTTGTCACAATGACGATCTCTGCCGGCAGACCCTTGGCTTTGATCATTTCCCGGGAGAAGATCAGATTCTCATGTGTAGCTGTCGACCTGTCTTCGATGTATATCCGCTCTTCTTCAATACCGTGTGCAGCCAGCCAGTCATGCATACAGGCAGCCTCCGAGATCACTTCATCAGCCCCCTGACCGCCTGAGACGATCACCGGCATCTGCGGATGTTCCTTCAGCCAGCTTTCTGCTCTGCGCAGACGGTGGGCAAGCATCTGACTGGGTCTGTTTCCTTCCAGTCCGCAGCCAAGCACGATCATCGTTCTCTCTTCGCCTTCCTCCGGCAGATTGTTCAGCTCTCCGTACATCAATGCACTGATCACAGCCGCCAGCACCAGAAACAGGATATACACACCCTGCAGCAGACGCAGAAGCCTGCCCGCTGCCGGCAGCTGCTTTGTGAGAGCCCTCAGCTGTCCTTCAAACAGACAGCACAAAAGCAGGACCAGTGACATACCTGTTCCTGCCCAGTTGCCAAAATTGAAGATCCCTGCCGAAGCCGGAGACAGAAACACAACTGTACCCAGCAGACCGACCAGGATACCCAGCACCCGTAACATGATTCTATTATCGCACACGCTGAGAGCCCGGGATCATTCTTAAACAATGATTAATCTTTTACCGGTACAGCCGCAAAACGCATGCATGCACGTCTTACCCAGTTCAGCCTCTCATCATCGATATCCGTCGGTACTGTACAGTCAGCACCGATCATGACGCCAACCTGTCCGGCCTCCTGCAGATAACGGAACGTCTCATTCTCCACATCTCTCTGCGAGCCTTTGTATATCGTCTCTGCCTGCGCAAAACCGCCGCATACAGGCTTACCGCCAAAGAACTTCTTGCCTTCTGCCAGCCCTACACCTTCCGCATGTACAGCCCAGTTGATGATCGGCATGTCATAGTCCCTGAACAGTTCCAGATTATTCGCCAGTCCCTGGTATCCGCAGATATGCAGCATGTTTATCCTGCTCAGTTTATTCGCTTCAGCAATGACCTTTGTATCACAGGGAATGACACACTCTCTGTACATTTCATCCGGCAGATGATGTTTCTGGTTATTCACACTGTAGTAGAGACCTTCCACACCGCACTCCTTGAAGATCTCCTTATTCAGCTCTATGACACTGTCAGCGATCTTATCCAGCGCCTTCATGACCGCATCCTTATCCTCTTCGATCAAAGTCTGCAGTCTTGTCTTACCATCCCCGGTCTCAACCTGTGATCTCTGCAGAGCCATACGCAGGATCAGACACGGAGAGAACCCTGTAAAGTATGTCGGGGCATCCGACCCCTCATAGATCTCCAGTACTCTCTTTGTCAGTTCCTTACTCTTCTCAAAGAACAGACTCCCCGATACAGGCGGTTCGATCCTCTCCAGGTCAGACGCATGTTTCACAAATGAGGCATCCACAGGCATGATCATCAGGGTATCATTCATGACCTTGATAATATCCGGATCAAAGATCTTTCTTGCGATTCTGTGTCCTTCAATATTCTTCTCAAAAGCCTCCTCATCTGTCAGCCCTTTGAACCACTGGTCCTGCCCGGTAAAATGATGAAAGAAAGCAACCGGTACCCGGTCTACAGGTTCATTCGCAAGAAAATGTTCAAAACGTTCACGCTTCGTCATTGTTTCCATCGTTATCATCTCCTGTTTTACTTACCTTAATCATAGTACAAAAAGACTGACAGAACACATGTCCGTCAGTTCTCTTTATCCTTTTCTCTTTCTGCCCCTGCCTACTTCGATATCCAGCGTCTTCAGGCATTCATAGATATTCTCCGCTTCCCGGATGATGCTGTCCCTGTCAGGGATATCCCGCATCGCTTCCTCTGCCGCAGCCGCATAATCACGCTGATACTTGTCGTTCAGCACATGCCAGGGGATCCCCTTCATGGCTGTACATACACTTCGTCTGCAGGGCAGCTTCCCCTGCAGGATCAGTACCGCGATCACCGGATACCCCGGGTATCCCTGCCAGTATGTCGCATTATCATCACTGCGGTACATATTCCCGTCTTCCTTCACTGTGTAGTACTTTGATTCATCTGAAGAAAAGACCATATAAGCATTATCCACAAAACGTATACGCTCATCTCCGATCGCTGAGAAAGCTTCATACACCTTCTCAATCGGAGGCATTCTCTTTACCATCTCTGTCTCCTTTACCATGAACGTTCAAGAACGATCGTACGGTACCGCTCCATCCTGAACCGCAGGCTTTCCGGCTTACGCTTACAAATCCTCAGTAACATCATACCATATGTAAAGAACTGCATTTCTGCAGTTCCGATGTACCCCCTTCCGATTTACTCAGTCAGATCACTTTTCCGTGCCAGTATCGCATCATACGTTTCTCCGTCAATGCTGTACTTCTCTGTGACTCTGGCTTTTGTCTCACTTTCGGATAACCCAGCTTCAAGAAGGATCTCCACTGTCATACGAATCGCATCTTCTCTGGCTTCCCGACGTCCTTCAGTTCTCCCTTCCGCACGCCCTTCAGCGATGCCTTCTGCACGTCCCTGGGCTATGCCTTCTGCACGTCCTTCCGCTGCCGCCTGTTCCTTCGCCTGCTTCAGTTCATATTCAAAACTAAGATGATACGACATAAACCGTTCTCTCCATTCTCTGTCATGACGGATCCTCTCCACTGCTGTTTCGATCATCTCCGTCAGTGCATACCCGCTGTCAGGTATCCCTGTTGTAAAGTAATCCAGAAGACGGTTCAGCTCCTCATCAGCTGTGCTCCTGTCTCCTGCTGTGTTCAACACAATTTTAACACTTTCATCTCCCAAAGCACATGAAGGATCCTCATCACATCTGTTCCGGAACGTATACTTCCTCAGCTTTCTGCCGAACGGATCATAGTTACAGATAAAGATCACATATACAGGTTTCAGATCTCCGTACTCCCCTCCCCGTTCGATCTGATCGATATCATTGACTGCCGCATAATACCGCACTCTTTTGGGAAACGCCCTGTCCCTGTACATCTGCATCTCCACACAGTACACGGCCTCATCATCGGTGAACCTTACGTCCATGCGTATCCTCTTCAGTAACGGATCGGTGCCGATCACCTGTTCCCCGGAGACTGCGATGATCTCTCTGATCTTTCTTCCCGTGATCTTCTCGGTCAGGGCTCTGGCGATCTCCGGGAATGTTGTCATTACCGCCCCGAACATGAAGTCGTCCGTAAACTTTAACTGATCGTATCTTCTTCTCTGCATACTCTTCACTCCTTTACACATCTCTTATTGGTGTAAAGAAGCGGATCTCCACGAAAAAAGGAACCGCATCTCTGCAGTTCCCTGTGTGTTATTTAATGATTGCTTCGAGCCACTCTTTGGGAGGTTCATAACCCAGCAGTTTGACAACTGTCGCAGCTACGTTGGCCAGACCCAGATCTTCCTTGTCCTTGACTTCTGTTCCCTCAGGTCCGTTGTATACCGCAAACGGTACTCTGGCCAGGGAATGGCTTGTCTTGGGCTTCGGCGTTCCGTCAGGGTTAGTGCCCTTATCATACATCTCATCGGAGTTGCCATGGTCTGCCGTCACAAGCAGTGTATAGTCCATCTTCTTGCAGGCATCCATGATCCTCTTCAGCATCAGGTCTACACTTTCCACACCGATCATCGTAGCCTCATAGTTACCGGTATGACCGACCATGTCTCCGTTAGGATAGTTACATCTGAGGAACTGATACTCACCGGACTCAATCGCCTCAACCATCAGGTCAGTGATCTCTGTTGCCTTCATCCAGGGCTTTCTCTCAAACGGGATGATATCAGAAGGTACCTCTACCCATGTCTCCAGTTCATCGGAGAACTTCTCGGATCTGTTGCCGTTCCAGAAGTATGTCACATGACCGAACTTCTGTGTCTCCGAGCATGCATAGCTCTTTACGCCCTTCTCTACGAGGAACTCACTCATCGTATGTTCAATGTGCGGAGGTTCAACCAGGAAGTGCTCAGGCAGGTGCAGATCTCCGTCATACTGTAACATGCCGGCATAGTATACGTTCGGCTTCTTTGTCTGTACAAAACCGTTAAAGCCTGTATTCATGTAGTCAAATGCCTTGGAGATCTCCACAGCACGGTCACCGCGGAAGTTGTACAGCAGCACACTGTCGCCGTCATCGATCGTACCGGCAGGCACACCATCTTTGCCTACCACGAAACCGGGCAGGAACTGGTCTGTATAACCGCCTTCGGCACGGTATGTCTCGATCGCTTCCTTCGCACTTGCGAACTGTCTGCCTTCACCGCATACATGGATCTGCCAGCCCTTCTCTACCATTGACCAGTCAGCTTCATAACGGTCCATCGTAATGACCATACGTCCGCCTCCGGAAGCGATACATGCATGATAATTCTCATCATTCAGTTCCGCCAGTACACCCTCGAGCTGATCCACATACTGCAGAGCACTGGTCTCCGGTACATCACGGCCATCCAGCAGGATATGCACTCTGACTTCCTGCAGACCTTCGTTCTTGGACTGCTTCAGCATTGCGATCAGGTGTGAAATATTCGAGTGAACATTACCGTCTGAAAGTAAACCGATGAAATGCAGTTTGCCATGATGTTCCTTAACAAAACTGACAGCCTCCTGCCATGCGGAAGACGCATAGATCTTTCCGCTCTCGATCGACTCATTGACCAGCTTCGCACCCTGTGAATAGATTTGTCCGCATCCCAATGCATTGTGTCCGACCTCGGAATTACCCATATCATCATCGGAGGGCAGACCGACAGCCGTACCTGATGCCTTGATCGTTGTATGAGGCCATACTGACATCAGTTCATCTAACTGTGGTTTATATGCATGCAGAACGGCATTCCCTTTATCCTTTTCGGTCCAGCCTACTCCATCCATAACTACCAGCACAACCGGTTTGTTCATAAATTCTCAATCTCCTTTACCTTAGTCATTATATAGCAAACATTCCCCCTGAAACAGCAGGAAATCTGCCTGTGAAGAAATGTTATACACCTTTTATCTTCTGTATTTCCAGATACAGTATATTGCCCTGAGACCATCCTTCAGTCCGATCTTTTTCCCCTCTTCACGGGTTCTCGGCATATATGAGATCGGTACTTCCCTGATCCGTATGCCCATGGCAGAGATCTTCGCCGTCACTTCCGGTTCAAAACCAAAGCGGTCTTCCGTAAGCACGATACTCTGTATCACTTCCCTGCGGAAACACTTGTAACAGGTCTCCATGTCCGTCAGGTGCTGATGTGTAAACAGATTGGATAATCCTGTCAGGAAGCGGTTTGCCAGCCTGTTGGCCAGATACCCTTTCCGTTTTCCGCTGAGAAAACGTGAGCCATAGACAACATCCGCCTCCCCGTTCAGCACCGGTCCTGCCACGATCATGTATTCATCAGGATCATACTCAAGATCAGCATCCTGGATGATCACCGCATCCCCGGACGCATGCCTGATGCCTGTACGCAGAGCAGCACCTTTGCCCATATTCACCTCATGGTAAAAAATCTGATCAACCAGCGGTCTGACCTTCCTCTCCAGTATTTCCCTCGTCCTGTCCGTGGAACAGTCATCCACGATGATGATCTCCTTGGGCTCAGCCGGTGATGCCTTGACTCTCTGCACAAGTGACAGAATATGATCCTGCTCGTTATAACAGGGAATAACGATACTCAGTGTCTTAGTCATTGGTATGCTCCCCGGCAAGGAATACATCATCCCACTGCTCTATATCAAAGATATACAGTGTAAATGTCTCATTCCTGATCTTCTTCTTACATTGTGCCAGCAGTTCTTCACCGCGCCTGGTCTGCAGCTCATCCCGCTCACCGCCGTTTTCCGCCAGAACATAGAACTGTCTGATCCCCTCCGGTCTGTACAGTTCATACCGGTATACTCTGTCATTATTGACAAACCAGCGTTCTTCACTCCCCTTGTATGTAATACAGTTCACTCTCTGTCTGCCGTTGACGTACAGCTCCATCGGTTCCATATGCATGGTAAACGAATAACCGACCGTCAGATCATGTTCATCCAGCAGTGCCGAAGCTTCCGCAAACTTCTGTTCCTGCGCCTTCCCGTAAGGATACGTCACAAATATCGTCTTCCCTGTCATCAGAACCGTAAACGCAAGCATCACGGCCACAGGCCTTATCCTGAGATTCTCCGGAAGCCGGACAAGAAACCAAGCACCAAGACAGAACAGTGACATCACACCGTTAAACAGATATCTGAGCACGGTTGTTTCCACCAGCAGATACTCGCCGAAACTTACCGCCAGAACCAGAAGATGCGCATACAGGAAGATCTCCTCTGCCTCGTTTGTCTGATGCCGGATGCCGTTATTCTTCTCCGCACGCATTGCCAGGAAAGGCACAGCAGGGATCAGCAGCGCAAAGCCAAGACGCACCAGCATCAGGATCCCCTCCGGACTGAACACACTCTCTCCGGCAGGATCGTAGAAGAACAGTTTCAGGTAATCCCCCGGAAGCTGCGTAAAGACCTTCGCCCCGGTATTCTCCGCCGTATCCAGCAGGAAACGCGTATCATACATATGCCTCGAAACAACATGCATGTCGATATACTTATACACACCCATGCCTGCAGCTGTAACCGCCGCCAGAATGACCAGCACACCCGCATACTTCTTCAGATTCCGGTTCCGGTATCCGCAATACAGCACGGCCAGGATCACCGGTATGCAGGAAAGCGCTGACGTGACCTCACCGTTGACCGCAGCCCAGATCCCCGCCAGCACGAGGAATACATACTCCCTGACGGATGCCCTGCCGTTACCGACCGCCATAACACAGGCAAGCTGTACAAGCAGACAGACAAAACCAATACCATAACCGATCAGATGATGCAGAAGATTATCACCCACATAGGTATAGACAAACAGATTCAGGAAAGCACTGAACAGCAGTCTGTCCTTCTTCTGTTCAAAAAGACCACCCGAGAGATACCATACCGCAGCCATAAGCAGTACATAGTACACCAGCATACCCAGTCTGTTAGCGATCATCGAATACCCGAACAGTTTCACAAACGGTGCCATCCACACATTCGGTCCTAACGGAATCAGATAATAATACATATACTCCGGATCAAACAGTGCCCCTGCTCTGATCGAAGCTTCCGCCAGCGGTATCCCCTCCGTATAGTCATAACAGTCATATTCCATGATCCCCGAAGAATACGAAAACAGGATAAACAAAGCGCTGACAGCTGTCATCACCAGCAGCACTGCCGGTATTGCCCATTCCTGTTTCTTCTGACCGATTCTATTTATCATATTTATATTGTACAGTATTGATGATGTTCAGCCATATCAGTTTATAACAAACCTCAGCGGGAAAACCCACGGTTTCAACCGTGCGGATGAGATCTGAGAAAGGGAGAATTCAATAGATGCAGGTTAGATAAATATCTACATTTGTGGTATAATAAAAGTGTGAAAAATGTGTATAGACATACGAAAACCACTGTCTCTCTGATCAACTACCATTTCGTATTCTGCCCCCGTTACAGGAGGAAGATCTTCAATATTCCCGGAGTGGAACAGAGGTTCAAAGAACTGACAATGGCTGAATGTGAGAAAGCCGGGATCGAGATCCTGGCACTTGAATGCCACGTTGATCATGTCCATATGTTCGTCAGTGCCCTGCCGGAGATGTCGATCCCGATGATCATGAAACAGGTCAAGGGCGCCACATCTGTTCAGCTGAGAAAGGAATTCAGGCAGCTGTCTGCCATGCCCAGTCTCTGGACACGAAGTTACTTCGTCAGCACAGCGGGGAATGTCAGTTCCGAGACGATCA
>DFIS01000009.1 GCA_002372175.1 Solobacterium sp. UBA3691 | reverse complement strand
TTCGTCTTTTTCTTTACAGCCCCTTATGGCAATGTCTTTAGATATTTCGACTGTCTACTTGACAGGGTCTATATCAATCTGGCTTCGCTTTTATTTCAGAGTTCTTCGAGTTCTTTGGCTCCTTTGATCATGGTGTTGATGTTGTTTACAATAATGCGGTTGAGTTCTTCCGGCGTTTCTTTCATGCCGTTGCTGAACCAGATGTCGATCCATCCGAATATTCCGTAAGCGATATATGCACTGCTGTATAAGGCGGCCGGATCTGTATCTGGTCTGACATTCAATCTTTTCCGGATGGCATTCAGAATCATTGGGGACATGTTCTGCTTATAAAGAGTTTTATAAAAACTGCTGTTCTTCTGAAAATGCTCAAACAGACTGGCAAAGAAATTGTAAATGTTCGCAGTCGGATCCATGTCAATTTCGTCTGCCCATGTCAGAATGAGAGATTCCGTGTATTTTTCAATGACTTCTTCCTTCGAATCGTAATTACGGTAGAACGAAGCCCTGCCTACCTGCGCCTTGTCACATATTTCACTGATTGAAATATCAGTGATTTTTTTCTTTTTCATAAGGCTGACCAGCGCTTTTGTGATCTGCTGTTTTACATAAGTGTTTTTTTCCTGGGGATTCATGTGATACAAACTCCTTTCCGGTGTCTCGCTTTATGTGAAACAATTGTCTCACATCACACCGTTATGATACAAATGTATCAGATGGAAGTCAAGCGGAGGAAAGGGTCATGGAGAAAGAACTTAAAAAGACATATAAGTGCAGAAAACTGATGGATGGCGTCTATGGCATTACATCTTCCGGCGTTGCCTGTTTCCTGGTTATCGGAAAAGAAAAAGCATGTGTCGTTGATACGGCTTACGGATTCGCGGATCTTAAAACATATATCAGGGAATTCACGGATCTGCCGCTGATTGTATTCAATACACACGGTCATATCGATCATACCGGCGGAAACTTCTGGTTCAATACACCGGTACACATTCATGAAAAAGACGCACCGATCTATAAGCAGCACAATGAGCCTTCACTCCACCGCTACATGGAGAAAACGCTGAAGGTTTTCAACAAAATCTTCTTCTGGCGGATTCTGGTGCCGAAACATCCTGAAGAGACAGATGAAGGAACAGGAAATTGCTCAAGAGCTTAAGGCAGGCTATCCCGACAGTTCAGACTCTACAATATATAGAAGGGCATCTAATGTTAGAGCATGCATCACCTGGATAGACGAGAGAATAGCCAATATATAACAATAACAAAATGAATCATCCGTTAATGGATGATTTTTTTGTGCAGAAAATGCGGAACAATATGCGGAACAGCACGTAAAAATGGCTTAAAATAAGCACTATAAACAATTGAGTGGGAATAGAAATGTCTTCCTCTTGCAGTAAATGAATTGCTGCAAAAAATGAATAAGAATGAGAACTCCATACAACAGTATGGGGTTTCTTTTAAAGCTATCTTCTTGATGTATAATCATATAGAAAGTATAATTAGTTATACAAATCATACTTTTGGAGGCAATATATGAAAGCACTGGATGGAAAATACGCATGGACAGCTACTGTCGGTGAAAAAGGACAGATCGTTATTCCGAAACAGGCAAGGGATGTCTTTGGCATCAAGCCCGGAGATACTCTGCTGCTTCTCGGTGATGAAAAACGAGGAATTGCGATTCCGCCGAAAGGAGCATTCGCAGAATTGTTCGCAGCCGCATTTCAATCACAGGACGGTGAAGATAAATGAAGAAAATTGCCTTTTTCTGCATTCCTGCACATGGTCATACAAATCCGATGCTGCCGGTTGCTGCAGAACTTGTGAAAAGGGGTAATACAGTCAGATTCTATTCATTTGATGCTTATAAAGACAAGATCATAAATACAGGTGCAGAATTCATCTCCTGTGATGCTTATCTCCCTGAGCTCACGAAGCAGGAAGAAACCGGAATACAGAATGTGTCCTCAACAGAAATGACAATTCAGGATATCCGGATCACTCTGCGCATAGACAGCTTCCTGGATGAAGAGTTCAGAACCTTTCACCCTGATGTCGTATATACGGATTCTGTCTGCTTCTGGGGCAAACTGAACGCATGGAAACACCATGTGCCGATGGTGGTTTCTACCAGTACATTTGCCTTTAACCAGCTGTCTTCGCAGTACATGAAGAATACGCTGAAGGAGACAGCGGATCTTGTTCTGGGACTGCCGAGAGTGTCAAAGGAACTGAAAAAGCTTGAATCTTACGGTTATCATGTGAAAAATGTATTTTCGCTGATATCAAATGACAACAAAACTGATACAGTTGTGTACACATCAAGACAGTTTCAGCCGTATGCAGAGAGCTTTTCGGATCATTACGCATTTGTCGGACCCTCTGTATTCTCGAATACCGTTCCTGATAAGACAAAGGAACGGCCGCTTGTTTATATCTCCATGGGTACGGTCATCAATGACAGACCTGATTTCTATACCAAGTGCATTGAGGCTCTGCGTGATCAGAATATCGACGTCATCATCTCATGCGGGAATGCAACAGACCGCAGTTCTTTAGGAACACTTCCCGAGAATATCCAGGTATATCCTTATGTTGATCAGCTTGACATTCTGTCCAGAGCAGATGCCTTTATTACACACTGCGGGATGAACAGTGTTTCCGAAAGTCTGTATATGGAGACACCGATGGTGCTTTACCCGCAGACCGGTGAACAGAAAGCAGTGGCGAGAAGAGTGACAGAGATCGGTGCCGGCAAAACTTTAACCGATGATTCTGTGAATGGCATCCGCATGACTGTACAGGAGATCCTTGATGATCCATCATACAGAGAGGCAGCCAAGGCCTGCAGTCAGGATTTCCGTTCGTGTCCGGGACCTGCCGGAGCTGCAGATTTTATCGAGAATGCACCGCATATTTCAAACGGAATCGATGTCATCAGTGAGCTGAATAGGGAAACCGGAAGATTCCAGTTCCTGTACTGGGTGTTTGTCATCGTCTGTATCAATCTGATTGGAAGACTGATCAGCTGGAAATATGTGTGGATCATCGGTCTTGGGGCAGCTATCCTGTCTGGTCCGATCGGCAGGAGAATACAGAAACAAAAATATGCATCTATCCTGCAGAAATACAGATGATCCGCGATTCATCTAATATAGTTCAGATAAAAACCTCCGAACGTGATATTACCCTTGTCAAGTAGACAAAGGAAATAAATCATTGAGCGGTTACTAAAATATTGAGGTTGGAAGGTTATTCCATCCTCAATATTTTTCTTTTCACTGATCACATATGCTTCCGGTTCATACATTTAGTATCTGAATGTTGAAAGCATAATATGCAGATCGGATGTATACTTTCTGTGAGAAGTATACAAATACATACAGCAGGAGGAATAAAACATGTTGGAAATCGGTACCCAGGCACCTGACTTTACGCTTCCGGATCAGAACGGCATTGAGCATACGTTATCGGATTACCGTGGACAGAAGGTGATCCTGTACTTCTATCCCAAGGATAATACTTCCGGATGTACGGCACAGGCATGCGGATTCCGTGATCTTTATCCGCAGATCCGGGAGAAGAATGCAGTCGTATTAGGCGTGTCCAAGGACAGTGTTGTGTCTCACAAGAAGTTTGAGGAAAAGCACGGACTGCCGTTTACGATCCTGTCAGATACCGAGAAGGAAGTTCTGCAGAAATACGGGGTATGGCAGGAAAAGAACATGTACGGCAGAAAGGTAATGGGTGTTGTCCGTACGACATATCTGATCGATGAACAGGGGATCATCATCCGGGCTGAGACCAAGGTCAAGGCAAAGGAAGATGCCGGCAGATCACTCGCTTTCCTGGAGGATCAGAATGGCTGAGATACTTGTACTGGGGCCGGTTACCGCGGATATTGCGGCACTGACGGATGCGATGCCAAAGGGCAATGAAGATGCCAGTGTAAAGGAGACGATCCTGCGTACGGGCGGTTCCGGCTATATCATGAAGAAGACCTTTGACGCGCTGAAACAGAGCTGTGACATTGTCTTTCCGCTTGGTACGGGTGTATACGCAGACTCTGTTGCTGAAGATCTTGCAAAGGCGGATATCCCGTTGAAAAGAACCACGGATGCGATCAACGGCTGCCGGTATACGCTCGTGGATAAACAGGGATATACATCCTTGATGGAAACTGAAGGAGCACAGAATGCCTGGGAGACGGTATCTCTGTCCAAACTTGATCTCTCTGCATATACATGGATCATTCTGGATACGGAGATCCTGCATTACTGTGCCGATGAGATCATGGACCTGCTGAAGACATATGACGGAAAGCTGGCACTGATCCTGAACGAAGGCGGGCTGATGCTCGATACGGATATCCTGTCCGATCTGATCATGTACGATCCGCTGATCCATATCACCGACAGAGAAGCATATTATCTCTCCGACAGTGAAGAGAGCGATGAGATCATCCGATCCCTGCGGGACCTTACAGCAGATGATGTCGTCATCCTGAACCAGGATCTGAGTGCAGCCGTGATCACAGCGGATGATGTGATACCGGTAACGGCGGAAAGAACGCCGGTGCGTGACCGTTCCGGATGCCGGGAAGTCCATCTGGCGTCATATATCTGTGCACTGCTTTCGGGGCTGAACAGAAGACAGGCTCTGCGCTTTGCCTGCGGTTATGCACGGGCAGCTGCCGGAAGCTATCAGACAGTTCTTAAGGAAAACGAAATCAATACGCAAAGAAATCTTCTGGCGCAGGCGATCCTTGGCTAGTGCGGAGATGATATAATCGTTACAGGCATGAAACAAACCGGTCTGACAAGTGAAGAAGTCCGTATACGAAAGGATCGCGGGCAGGTAAACAAAGGTACAGGACGTCTGACAAGATCTGTCATGGATATTGTCAAAGCGAATACGTTTACCTATTTCAACCTGATCAATACGATCCTTTTCGTTTTGGTCATCTTTACCGATCAGGAGGCTAACTCCTTCTTCTACATGACCGTGATCTTCAATACATGTATCGGTATCTGGCAGGAGGTCAAAGCCAAGAAGATCCTTGACCGCATGCATATCCTGATCGAAGAGAAGATCTCTGTTCTGCGTGATGCAGAGTGGCAGGAAGTCATGAGCGAAGATCTTGTCCTCGGTGATCATATACGGCTGAAGGCGGGAATGCAGATACCTGCGGATGCGGTTATTACCGGCGGATATCTCGAGGTGAACGAAGCCATCATCACCGGTGAGAGTTATTCTCTGATTCGCAGAACAGGGGATACGGTACTTGCAGGAACGGTAGTGACATCCGGTGATGCCCAGGCAGATCTGATACGTGTGGGCGCTGATAATTTCTCGGAAACGATCATGAAGGATGCCCGGAAGTATGCGCCTGCGGATTCTGTGCTGCAGAATGATCTGCAGAAGATGCTGAGGATCATCTCGGTCGTGATCATTCCGATGGGCATCCTGCTGTATACGGTGCAGAAGGTGCAGATCGGCCTCGGCTGGCGGACAGCTGTACTGAAGACGATATCTGCGATCATCGGCATGATTCCCGAGGGACTTGTGGTACTGACAAGTATTTCACTGGCTGCCGGTGTGATCCGTCTCAGCCGCAGGTCTGTTCTTGTACAGGATCTCTACAGTATAGAATCTCTGGCAAGGATCGATGTGCTGTGCATGGATAAGACCGGAACCCTGACGAAAGGTGTCATGGCCGTACAGAAGGTCATCCCGTACGGAGATACAGACATGGATCGGATCAGGGATATCATGGGCAGTTATGTCAGGATATTTGAAAAGAATGCCAATGCGACAGACAAAGCGCTGCTGGCATATTTCGATAAAAATGATTTCTACGCTGAGACTTCCGTACTGCCGTTTTCTTCAGAGCGCAAGTATGCGGGTGTCAGTTTCGGCGAAGAGGGGACCTTCTTCCTTGGTGCCATGGAGTTTCTGTTTCCCAATGATGCCAGTAAACTGCGGGATCTTGCGGCAGAAGATATACGCAGGGGATGCAGGATCGTCGTTCTCGCACATTCTTCCGACAGTGAGATAAGCAGTGAAGACCTGTCCTGCACCAGGAAGGAACCTCTCGCACTGTTTGTGATCAGTGATGTCCTGCGTGACAATGCAGCTGATATCATCCGTTATTTTGTGCGTCAGGGTGTCGCATTGAAAGTGATCTCCGGAGATGATCCGTTAACGGCTTCGTCACTGGCTGTACAGGCAGGGATCCCGAATGCGGTCAGCAGTGCGGATATGAGTTTGTATAAGGGCGAGATTCCCGAGGAACTCGTACTTGGCAATACGGTATTTGGCAGAGTGCTTCCGGATCAGAAGAAAGAGATGATCGGGATCCTGCAGAAACATGGTCATCACGTGGCGATGATCGGTGACGGCGTCAATGATGTCATGGCACTCAAGAAGGCAGAAGTAGGCATTGTCATGGGCAGCGGTGTGCAGGCAGCCCGTGATTCCGGCAATATCATTCTTCTGGACAATGACTTTGCGCATGTGCCGGGTATCGTCAATGAAGGCCGAAGGGTGATCAACAATATCGGCAGAGCTGCATCGATGTATCTGGTAAAGACAGTATTCTCGTTCCTGTTATCCATGTATGTGATCTTCCTGGGACGTGATTATCCGTTCCTGCCGATCCATCTGTCTCTGATCAGTGCTTTCGGCGTTGGCATTCCGACATTCCTGCTGCAGATGGAACCCAGCTATGAGAGGGTCAAGGCAAACTTCCTTTCACGGGCTTTCCGCAATGCCCTGCCTACGTCTCTGATCGTCTTTATTGCTGCACTGGCGGTCGATCTGCTGAAAGAGCAGCTGATGCTGAGCGCTGAACGCGAGAATACGATCATGATCATTCTGACGATGTATGCATATCTGTATACACTGTTCAAGGTATACTTCCCGCCGGACAGAAAGAGGGCTGCCGTGATCCTGTGCATGGGCATTGGTCTTGCCTGCGGACTGGTGGTGCTGGCACCGATCCTGCATGTGCAGATGAGGGTGTCTGATCTTCTTGTCATCCTGCCCGGAAGCATCATTGTGCCGGTGCTGATCGCCATCGTCACAAAGCTGCAGGAAGCGGTTGTCAGAGAATACAGAAAATATCGTCATCGCGTGATATTTGATTGACTCGCAATGACGGTTCTAGTATAATCTACATGTTATCAGACCTTTTTGTGTGGTCGGTAACCGCTTGGAGAAGGGTTTTAAGTACTTCGGTCCCCTTAACAGCGCGTCTTAAGATAATACAGGAGGTGTTTGATTATGTATGCAATTATCGAAACAGGCGGAAAACAGTTAAAAGTAGAAAAGGGACAGAGCATCTTTGTTGAGAAGCTCGCCGGAGAGCCCGGTGATGAGATCGTTCTCGACAAGGTCTGCCTGATCTCCGACAGTACTCTCAAGGTTGGTACTCCTTACATTGAGGGTGCAAAGGTTACCTGCAAACTGGAAAAGCAGGGCAAGGAAAAGAAGATTCATATCTTCAAGTACAAGCAGAAGAAAGGTTCTACCCGCCGTCGTCAGGGTCATCGTCAGCCTTATACAAAGCTGCTTGTTGAAGCAATCGAAGGTTAATGATCCGCGTCAGCATCAAACGGCGCAATGGTATAGAAAAGATCAGCGTAACAGGGCACGCGGATGCGGCCGAATACGGAGAAGATCTGATCTGTGCCGGAGTCAGTTCGATCGCATTCGGACTATGCAATGCTTTGGATGAGATGAAAGCATCCGCGGATATTAAGATCAAAGAGAACAGTATAGAGATCCGCACAGACAGTAAAGATGCTTTGACTCAGACTATTCTTGAGACCGGTTACTATCAGCTGAAAACGGTCAGCGACCAGTATCCGGAAAATATGAAAATAACGGAGGTGTAAAACAATGAAATACACATTAGATATTCAGTTCTTCGCAAGTAAGAAGGGTGTTTCTTCCACAAAGAACGGACGTGATTCCGCAGGCAGAAGATTAGGCGCTAAGAAAGCAGACGGTGAATTTGCTTCTGCAGGTTCCATTATCTACCGTCAGAGAGGCACAAGGATCTATCCCGGAAAGAATGTTCAGCGCGGCGGTGATGACACACTGTTCGCTACAGCAAACGGCATCGTTAAATACGAGCGCTTGGGCAAAGATAAAAAGCAGGTTTCTGTATATCCTGAACAAGCATAGTTTGTCTTCCGAAGCTCCTGTCGATCAGGGGCTTTTTTGAAGAAGAGGTATAAATGATCGATCTTATTACGATTAAAGTGAAAGCCGGAGACGGCGGAAAGGGTTCCGCTGCTTTTCGTCATGAGAAGTTCTATCCCAACGGCGGTCCTTTCGGCGGTGACGGCGGACACGGCGGAAATATCTACTTTGAGGTAGATACTAACGAGACAACACTGTCCAAGCTCAGATTTACCAGGAATGTCAAAGCCGGCAACGGCGGCGACGGCATGACCAAGAAGATGCATGGTAAAGACGGTGATGATGTGACGATCAAAGTACCTTTGGGGACGATGATCAGAAACAAGGCTACGGGTGATCTGCTGGCAGATCTGACCAAGCCAAAACAGATCGTTCTGATCGCCAGAGGAGGTAAGGGCGGACTTGGCAACGTGCATTTTGCGACCAGCCGGAATTCAGCACCGGATTATGCTCAGCCCGGACAGCCCGGAGAAGTGCTTGAGCTGCAGATCGAACTGAGACTGCTGGCGGATGCGGGGCTGATCGGTCTTCCTTCCGTTGGCAAGTCGACATTCCTGTCTGTAGTAACAAACGCGAAGCCGCAGATCGCTGCATATCACTTCACAACCCTTGAGCCGAATATCGGTGTCGTTACGCTGCCGGATGAGAGAAGCTTTGTGCTGGCGGATATGCCGGGACTGATCGAAGGGGCCGGAGAAGGCAAGGGACTTGGTCATGAGTTTCTGCGTCATATTCGCAGATGCCGTGTGCTGATCCATGTGATCGACATGAACGGTGAAGAAAGCGAGCCCTGGGATGCATACGAAGTTATCAACAACGAACTGAAGACGTATGATCTAGATCTTGAGAACAGACCGCAGATCATCGTTGCCAATAAGATGGACGGTGAGTATGCGCAGGATTATCTTGAAGAGTTTAAGAAGAGATATCCGGATCTTGAAATCTATGAGACCAGTACACTGATGCATAAGGGACTGGAACCGATCCTGTACAAGGCGATGGAACTGATCGAGGAAAGCCGCCGGCAGGAAGAAGAGAATACAGAGAAAGAAGAGATCGTTGTTTACAGGTATGAACCTAAGCAGCCTGTATTCAAGATCGTCAATCTCGGCAATCACCGCTGGAAGGTGGAAAGTGACAGAGTTGACAGGCTTGTCGATATGGTCGACTTTGAGTCAGAAGAGAGTGTATACGAATTTGCCATGCTGCTGAGACGTATGGGCATTGAAGATGCTCTGCGCAATGAGGGCTGCGAAAACGGTGATCAGGTCATCGTCGGTACATATATTATGGATTTTGAGGACTAGCACATGATCGCATTTATCAGAGGAACAGTAGCAGCTTACGGTGCCGACTGGATCATCGTAGACAATCACGGCATGGGCTGGCGTGTGGCTTATCCGCATACTGACCGTGTCCGTCTGAATCAGGATATTCAGATCTTTACGTATATGCATATCTCGGAGAATGATATGGCACTGTACGGCTTTGAGTCACTGCAGGAACAGGATCTTTTTGAGCGTCTGATCAGTGTCAAGGGACTTGGGCCTAAGACAGCCATGAACATGCTTGGCAGAACAACGATGAACAGGCTGATCGAATCAATTGAAAACGGTGATGTCAGTGTTCTGAAGAGTATGCCGGGAATCGGGGCGAAGACGGCCAGCCAGATCATCCTTGATCTGAAGGGCAAGCTTGTTACACATGAAAGTGATGATTCAAAACTGTCAGATGAACTGAAGGATGCTGCTGAAGGACTGAAGAGTCTTGGCTATAAGCAGGCAGAGGTTGCGCAGGCAATCAGGGAAATGGCAAAACAGCCGGGTCTTACCAGTGAAGCATATCTGAAACTGGCTCTGCAGTTTCTGATGAAGAAAGTCAGGTAACAGGATGAGTGAACGTTTATTGTCAGCAATGCCCGATGCCCGTGATGAAGAGGAGACGATACGTCCGCAGCGTCTGGATGAATATGTCGGCCAGGAGGATCTCAAGAGCAATCTGAAGATCTTTATTCAGGCTGCCAAACAGCGTGATGAAGCACTTGATCATGTTTTACTGTACGGTCCTCCGGGATTAGGAAAGACGACCCTGGCTTACATCATTGCCAATGAGATGAATACACATATCAAGGTCGTTTCCGGTCCGAGTGTGGATAAGAGCGGCGATCTTGCGGCTGTACTGTCGATCCTGGAACCCGGTGATGTACTGTTTATCGATGAGATCCACAGACTCCCGAAGGTGATCGAAGAAGTGCTGTATTCGGCCATGGAAGACTT
This sequence comes from Solobacterium sp. UBA3691, assembly GCA_002372175.1. Taxonomy (GTDB): domain Bacteria; phylum Bacillota_I; class Bacilli_A; order Erysipelotrichales; family Erysipelotrichaceae; genus Bulleidia. The sequence continues at coordinate 531 of DFIS01000009.1, read as the reverse complement.
TGTGATCGACGTCATGGTCGGCAAGGACAGCGGTGCCCACAGTATCCGGCTGGATCTGCCGCCGTTTACACTGGTTGGCGCAACCACCAGAGCCGGTGATCTTTCAGCACCTCTGCGTGACCGTTTCGGAATTGTTTCCAAACTGGAATACTATACGAATGAACAGCTGGAGAGCATTATTGCCCGCACAGCCAGAGTTCTGAATACGGAGATCGAAGAAAAAGCGATCACGGAGATCGCCAAGCGTTCAAGAGGAACACCGCGTATAGCCAACCGGCTTCTGCGCAGGATCCGGGATTTTGCCCAGGTACTGAATAACGGGCTGATCTCAGCCGAGATCGCGCATGATTCACTGGAGCGTCTGCATGTGGATTCTCTGGGTCTTGATGAAGTTGACCTGCGGTATCTGCGCGGCATCATCGAGCGCTTTCACGGCGGTCCTGTGGGACTTGATGCTCTGGCAACTTCGATCAGTGAAGAGACAACGACACTGGAAGATGTCTATGAACCGTATCTGATCCAGATCGGCTT
>DFIS01000059.1:10073-12090 GCA_002372175.1 Solobacterium sp. UBA3691 | reverse complement strand
ACTTCAGTGCCGGGTAGTTGACCTTATTCACATCATTTCTCCCCTGAATAATTATACCCTCTTTCAGCGAATCATATTGTTCATTCCGGTTCGTAATAACAGGACTGAATTGAAATGTTTCCCCAAAAGATGAACAAAACTTTTGGAAGCACTTCATTACAGTCCTGTCTGTTGTTATTGGCGGGTCTGACGGGGGTTCTGCAGAATTCTCCTGATCAGCTTATATGCTCTTCTCTGATTGGAAATGTCCTGACAAGATAGAATAAATATCCTCCCAAAACGATAATAATCATCACAAGATTAATGATCATATCTGCCTTTGGGTTTAAGCTTCCTTCTCCGGCAAACACTTTAAGTGCGTTGTTTGCGGAATGAAACACAATGCAGGAAATCAGCGATTTTCCGTGATAAAAGATCAGAACAAGAACGAATCCGATCAGAACAGCAAATATGATCTGGATGAGCGTGGATGCCAGATCTCTGCCGCTCCCATTAATCAGATTCACGATATGACCCATACCGAATGTCAGTGCAGAGACAATGATTGCTGACTTAAGGCTGTCTTTTTCCATGGCCCGGAAAAGCAGTCCGCGGAATATAACCTCTTCCAAAAAGCCCACACAGCACATGCTGACAATATACAGTACTGTTTCCAGAAAACCGTAATGCATTTTGAACCCGCCCAGGAAAGCTGACAATGCGATGATAACCAGCGGGAGATAATACAGAAAACGCTTTGCCGGAACTTCAGAACTGCAAAAACCGTATTTCCTGCTCAGATGATTGTTTCGAATCCAGAAGAACAGTATCAGGGACATCACAATATGCAGTGCGGCTGTTACGGACTTTATGACCCCGATGGTCTCTGAGAACTGGTCCGCAAGACTTGTCAGAACTACATAGGCAGCGATCCACATGACCGCAAAGGAAATCTCATTCTTTTGATACAACTTAGTCATTTTGAATTCCCCCCTTCTCTATTCCTGCCGCAATCATCAGTAGTGTTCTTCGAATTGCATCAAGATCGTATTTCATTCCGTTGTTTGCAATCAGACTCGCATAACCATGAACAACAGCCACCAATGGTTCAAAAAACGCAGCCGCTTCTTCTGTTGTCAGTTCTGCCTCTGCACTGACTGCCGCAAGCACATCCGCTGCTTCCGGAGCCCGGATCAGATCCTCCAGACCAAGACCGGAAAAACGGTCTGATTGAAAAAGAAAGCGGAAAAGCTGCGGTTCCTCTTGTGCAAACCGGACATATCTGATTCCCATCTCCAGAATATCTTCAGCCGCAAGTATATATTCGCTGTGATATGCATCTGCTTTCCGGTAAACCAGATCTTTCAGGATGTCTGTATCCGGAAACTGATACATGATCGGCTGTGTGGAGCACCCCAGGAAAGATGCCAGGTTCCGCACCGTCAGTGCTTGATGACCCTGTTCCCGGATCAGCCGGAAGGCACCGTTTATCATGTCTTCTTTAGTCGTCGTTGGTTTCTTTGGCATTGAAGTCCTCACTCCGGAATATTATAACATGTGTTATAGTATTTTGGACCCGGTTTTGTCCGAGGCACCAGGCCGGAATCAGGTACGCTGCAGAATGGTGAAAATGCAGTTGCAGAACAGGATATGCAGCTGCAGGATCAAAGACATAAAAAGCCGGAACACTGTGGAATTGGGCTGGTCTGCCTGCAGCGGTGACTTCCCGATGGAACTGCCCCGACGGTCAGGAGAGCTCTGATGTTGTCTGAATGGTATTTGACTGCAGTGTGTCTTATATAAAAAAGACCTCGAGTTAACGAAGTCTTCATCTTTTTGGATTTGGTTTTATTGAAACCAGTGTGTCCTTCAGGATAAATCATTTTTCCATTTTCAGGATAATTTGATTTTAGGAGGACACCTGCTTGTTAACAATTGGTGGAGCTGAGGAGAGTTCAGCAGAACCTGTGATCATCACGAGAATTCGATCTGCCGGAATTTATCTGTGAATGTACATGCGTGACATTTCCGGCTCACC
>DFIS01000059.1:0-10030 GCA_002372175.1 Solobacterium sp. UBA3691 | reverse complement strand
TCCCCCTGAACCATGCAGAGAAACTCCCAGCCATACCGCTCATAGAATCCGACATGATCGGTAACAAGATATACCGGCGTGATTCCTTTTTGACTGAGATCGTTCACTGTCATGTTCAGGAGATTTCCTGCGATTCCCTGATTCCGGTATGCTTCTTCGGTGTACACTGCACAGATATTCGGGGACAGATCCTTCCGGTTATGGAAGTCGTTTTCAACAACGCCCATGCCGCCGACGATCCTGTCTTCCTCCAGACAGAGATACCAGCCTAATTCTGTTTTTCCGCGCAGATAAGCATCCATACAGTCCAAATATGCCTCTTTCGGAACGCCCCACTTGGTGTGAAACCAATCCGCTGCATATTCTTTCAGATCCGGCATTTCCCGAAGCGTTATATATTTCAGCACACATTACCTCCACAAATACCGAGTTGTCTCTATATGCATTATACAAAAACAGGACTTATCAGTCCTGTCTGTTGTCAATGGTGGAGCTGACGGGAGTCGAACCCGTGTCCAAGAGTTGTCCCACATTCCGGCGCCTACAGTTTAGTCCGCTGCTTGATAAGACTGCACACATGAGAGCGAACTATCCGTATGCAGAATCTGCCTGTAAATTGTCGGGATCACCCTACAGACTTCGGGGTCACCTTATCCACTTAAATTACGCAGTCAATGACAAGCGGCAATCCACCGACCGGGTCACTGCAACACCTCTAGTGTCTTAAGCAGCGAAAGCGAAACTATTGTTTCTGTTAGCGTTTAAATTTAAGTGGTGATTAGGTCACCGCTCCACTGCAGTCTGAATCAAACATAGACCTGTCGAAACCTTTACAGCCCCATAAGATTCCTGCATTCTTCCGAATGTGCACTTATTATAACACTTTTATTCTGTCTTACAAGAAGACGCAGGAAATGACGGAAAACCGGGCTACTTCAGCCAGCTGATAAACTTATCTGTTTCTTCCAGTTCCAGGGCATCACGGATCTCCGTGAATCTCTGCATCCTGTCCGTAAAATCTCCGGGATGATGGGCATCTGTACCAAAGTAGAACTTACAGCCGCATGCCCTGGCGATCCTGTACGGTCTCAGGATCCCTGGTTTCTGTTCATCTGTATAATCAGACAGACGGAAGTTCAGTTCGATCCCTGCACCCTTCTCTGCGCATCTGCGGAAGAGTCTGCCGAAGGTCTCATCACTGATCAGATCCAGTACTTTCATATGATCTTCAAAGCTGTCCGGTGCGATCAGTTTGACCGTCAGATGGGCAATACCGATCTTATGGAAAGGCAGATCCATGTCCAGGACACCATCCAGTCTTTCCACGTACCTGCGTGCTCTGCCTTCGATCGTGCGGTCTTCCTCAGCGATATTGGCAGGCATATGCAGATGCGTGGTAGGAATGATGATCAGATCAAAGTCATCCATGCGCTTTCTGCTTATGCCAAGTGTCATATCCTTGTCGAGGTCGGTCTCACAGCCAAAGAAGAACTTCGTCTTCTCCGACTGCGGCAGCGGCAGTGCTTCTTTCAGGTGATCATAGTTCTGCGGCTTATACCAGTCGGAAGCCCCCGGCACGTCACTGTCCCAGAAGTGATCGGTCAGACAGATATACGAAAGACCGTCACGTTCTGCCGTCTGCAGGATATTCCGGGTATTCTGCTCAGGATCGGATGAACAGGTCGAAAGCTGTGAATGCAGGTGGATATCATGATCGATCACGTATTTCATTCATATACCTCCGCAAATTCCATACACGCTGCTGCCGCGGCAGATACTGTCCGTCTGCTTTCTTCGCGAAGAAGTCCGTCTTCACCGATCTCATAACAAGCCAGTTCATCATCCATCATTGCGCAGATAAACAGTTCATCTTCTTTCGGTGATAACGTGATCCAGCGTGCTTCCGAGCTCTTTTCTGAACTGCCGAATCTGACATACTGGACTGGTGTTAACAGCCCTTTCTCATCGATCTCATAGACTGTGATCATGTTGTTGGGACGTAACAGATGATACAGGTGACATCCATCGGCAGATACCTTCAGATCAGCAGCCCCAAATGCCTTCTCCAGAGTTTCCCCTTCCGGCAGTGTGGATACCCTCTGTATACGTTCCATGGATGTATCGGTATAGCTTACCGCATTGATATATGTCTGCCTCTCTTCGTTGTAGTAGAACACCGGCAGGATCGGATGGAAACAGGAATACCGCGGTGCTGAATCAGGGATCCCCTGTAATACAGCGTTACAGGTCAGTCTCCGGCCGTCTGTACCAAACAGATAAACACGGTCGGCACCCTTGTCACACACGGTATAAAGGCTCTTTCCCGGTGCCTTTACAACCGAGTGCAGATGCGGTATGCGTGTCTCTCCGGAAGGGCGGTCAGTCATGTGCTCATGGTAATCAGCCGGCGGCAGGATCGCACCATCCTCTGCCAGCGGATACAGCACCGTCGTGGAATCACTCTCCACGATCTCCATGTGCACACCCTGTGTATCTTTGGAGAGCTTCAGGGCATGGCTCTGGTTGCCGTGATTGGTCACCAGGAGAACGTTTTTCTCTTTGTCAATGCAGCAGTAACTAGCCAGATTTCCATAGGATAACTGATGATTGATCTCCGTCAGCGTACCATCTTCATGAAGCTGCAGGGCATACACAGCCCCGCCGCCGCCATGACCGTGAAACTCCGGCTGTTCCGCAACTTCATCAACGACATAGACTATATTCTTCTCGTGATCAATGCAGAGAGCTCCTGCCTTGATCTGCCGCATGAAGGTACCAACTTCACGGAATATCTTCCCGTTTACTTCAAAGACGGTCAGACCGAAGCCATCTTCCCGCGGTCTGAATCCCCATCTGCCCACAACAGAATATCTTTTCATCTACTTCACCCAATGTACTCTCTCTTCATTCCAGCGGTCCTGCTGTTCCTTCTCTTCTGCCGGATGTCCCAGTGCAAACAGACCAAATGCCTTCACATGTTCGGGCATACCGATGATCTTCTGTACAGCTTCCATCCGCGGCTGTGACGGTGCTATACCCAGCCATACACCGCCAAGTCCCAGCGCATCTGTCTGCAGCCACATATTCTCCATGGCAATCGAAAGATCGATCTGTGCCCATTCCGGCAGACGTACATCCGTTCTGTACGCTGTCACGATCACGACAGGGGCTCCGGCTGCACAGGCGGCAGGACGTGAGCACTCGCTCAGCGCCTTGATCATCTCTTTATTTGTGACAACATAGAACTCCCAGGGCTGCTGATTGGCTGTAGAAGGTGCCTGCATGGCAGCCTTCAGGATCTGCAGGATATCTTCTTCCTTTACAGGTTCATCCGTATATTTACGGATACTTACACGATGATAGATTTCTTTCATAATCGTACCTCTTGACCCTATTATATCGTCTGTTCATGATAAAATGGGCGTGGAAAAATGACGGAGGATCCCTCTATGGACGCAAATACATACCTTACAGAGCTCGAGCAGAACGTTCTTGACCGCTTTCACGAATCCCTGTATCAGGACCCGGAAACAGCACAGGAGCTGACCTTTCATATCTATGTACCGGAAGACACTTCCCGGGAAAGACCCCTGGTCGTATACATCCCCGATCTCAGCTGTACAGGCAGAGACCATACCCGTTCCCTGCACAATACCGGAGCTCTCGTCTGGGCAGACAGAGACTTCCAGCAGAAGTATTCACCGTTCGTGGTGATCCCCCACTTTGCGGAAAAAATCATCGAAGATGACGGACCCCTGCCGGCCGTGGATCTGATCCCGAAGTTCATTGATGCTCTTATTGATGAATTCATGATCGACAGACACCGGATCTACGTGACCGGACAGTCGATGGGCTGTATGACCTTTCTCTCCCTGTGTGCGAGATACCCGGGCAAGTACGCGGCCGCATTGTTTGTCTCCGGTCAGCAGCCTGTATCCGCCCTCTCTGCCCTGAAGGACCAGAAGTTCATCTATGTTACCGCTGCCGGTGATGCCAAAGCTTCACAGGGCGCAGATGATCTGATGCGTTACTTCCTGCAGGAGAAGATCCCGTTTGCGGAAGCTTCCGGCTGGGATGCGCAGGCATCTGTCACTCTTCTGAACACACAGGCAGAAACCCTGCTGTCCCAGGGCTACGATCATCACTTCATCCGCTTTGCGGAAGGTACCGTGCTGACAGAAAAAGCCACGAGCCCCGCTGCGGAGCACATGGCTTCCTTCAATTACGCATATATGATCCCTGCTCTCAGGGAATGGTTATTCCTGCAGAAGACCGAATAAAGCTTTCTTCCTCTCCTCACAGATCTCATAACTGTACGCAGAGGAAAGCTTACCCACAGCCCCTGTCACACCGCACTGCAGACCGTAGACACTGATACTGAAGAACGAACCAACATCATGCAGAGTATTCATGTTGATGAGGAAGACACCCTGCGAACCTGTCTGTCTCTCCTCAATAAACGAGAAGACATACATGTGATCGTTGATCTTCACATAGTCTGCAGGATTGGCAGCCATCCAGAACTCACCATCCCTGTTCTCCATCGCATAGGAGTAATACACAGGAGAGGAATAGATATGCTTGATATACCCCGTGGCACTGCCCGGGGCATTTTCTGTATATGTCCAGGTAATTGCCGTACCGACCAGATCCTCGGTAAAGTGATGTCTTACATCGTGATCTTCATATCCTGCCATGATGCCAAAGCTGAATGTACGCGTCACCTCGATCGGTGATGCCGGTACCCCGATCGAAGCCTTGACGACCGTCACCAGTCCCGTATTGAAGTCAAGAATCAGAGTTCTCGCAGCCGGCGGCACCGATCCCTTAACAAAATGCTCAAGGAAGTACATGCCCTCTTCTTCCGGAGCGTTTACAGCTTCGTAGTAATCCTCATGCCAGGTATCACCTTCATGCCAGCGCAGATGATTCCTGTCCGTAAATTCATACAGGATAGCTTCATTCTCAAACAGCAGCTTGATATGCCTGCCGGCGAGATCACCGGTATTCTCCGGCGCATACTCTCCCTTGAGCCAGCCCATCATATTCGTATAGCGCTCAGGTGTGCTCATATCCGCCAGATTCTGTACTTCCTGTTTTGTCAGTACAGACCAGCGTCTTTCCATTCGCTTACGCATGATCAGCCCTTCTTTGTGATCTCAGCGATCCGTGAGATCTCCTGTACATCTTCATCACTGAGGCTGATATCAAATACCTTACAGGTATCATCCATCGTCGCAAAACGCCTGAATCCCGTTAAGAGATTGATATTCGGATCCTGTCTCAGTGTCCATGCCTGTACCAGATTGGCATATGAACAGTTATACTTCTCGCATAAGGGCGCAAGCATCTCATACATCTTCTTCAGTGCCGTACGTCCCGGTTCCTTCATCCACTTTGACTTACTGCGGATATCATCTGCCCCGAAGGTCTTCTCCAGGATCGCAGGACCGGCCAGAATACCCTCGTCCAGAGACCCGTAGACCTGGAATACAGCCCCGTATTTCTTCAGCGTATCAAAGTATCTGCGCTTGTCATCGCTGAGCAGAGAGAACTTCTCCTGTACGCCTGCGATCACACCGTACTTCGCGTATTCCTCGTAATTCTGCGGTTCACTGTTGGAGATGATCACAGCCCTGATCTTGCCTTCTTCGATCAGTTTGTTCAGCTCACTCATCGTCTCTTCAACAGGCACAACGGAGGACATCCGGTGTACGACTTCGACATCGATATGATCAAGCGACATCCGTACAAGACTGTCTTCCACATCCTTGCGGATGGCAGAGGCATGATGATCCTTGTTTACGGTATATCCGTCACGGACATACTCGAATTCTCCGCCCTCATTACGCCAGTTCAGACAGCACTTCGTCTGTACGATAAACCTGTCACGGCAGCCCTTCAGCGCTTCCCCGAGGATCTTCTCACTGGTGCCGACACCGTATACCGGTGCTGTATCGATGTAGTTGATACCGAGATCATACGCATGATCCAGCAGATCTCTGACGTGTCTGACATCCACGGACATGTCACTCCAGACATTGCCGCCGCCGATGCCCCACGCTCCGAACGAGATCCTGGAAACTTCGATATCCGTATTGCCGAGCTTCTGATACTTCATGTTTACTTCCTCCCCAGCAGTTTTGCTGTTTTCCACTTACCGCTGTAATAGTATGCCAGACCGACACTGACCGGCCCAAGTCTTGCCAGTGCATTGCCGTAGAAGAATCCTTTGACACCCATATTCAATGTGTAGGCAAACAGGAAACTGATGCCCAGACGCAGCAGCACACCGTCAAGCATGCCGGCCAGAAAGCTGAGCTTCGCATTGCCCGAGCCGGTCACTACCGCCATGAATGAACCCTGGATCGGTGAACAGATGAAGATGATCACTGCGATCCTGAGATAGGTAACGCCAAAGTCGATCACGGCCGGATCGGTCGTAAAGATACCGTATGCCTGACGCGGGAAGAACAGTGCCACAATGATACTGACGGCAGCCAGCACACCTGACGTAGCCAGTGTCGTATAGACGATCTCTCTGACCCTGTCAAACTTCCTGGCGCCGAGATTCTGACCGACCATGGCACCCGATCCCTGCGTCACCGAATTACAGAAGATATTGACCAGACGCTGTACACGGTTGCCGATACTGTTGGTCGCACTCGCCACCAGACCAAACGTATTGACATGCGAAGAACAGATCAGCTGTGAGAAGTGAATAAACGCAGACTGTGCCGTCATCGGCAGACCAAGCTTCAGCAGTACGTTCAGATGCCTTCTCTCGATCTTCGCCTCCTTCAGGCTCAGCCTGAAGCCAAAGCTGTCCTGCATACGGTACAGGTAGATCATCGCTGCCGCAAACGAGGCAAACTGGGCTGTCACGGTCGCAATCGCTGTACCGGCCGCCTCCAGCGGGATCCATGCCACAAACATCAGGTCCATGAAGACATTCGCAATTGCCGCAATCGTCACAAATAACAGCGGTCTCTTCGTCTCACCCATGCCTCTGAGAATGCCGCATACCATGTTGTAGCCAAAGATAAACGGCAGTCCCAGGGATACGATCATCATGTACTTGTATGCCTGGCCAAAGGCTTCCTGCGGACAGTTCAGCCAGTTCAGGAATAACCACGAACAGGCAAGACATATCACCGTGCATACGATCGAAAGACCGAACATGAACAGTAAGCTCGTCATGATCGTCCCGCTGACCGACTCATGGTCATTGGCTCCTGTCAGCTGTGCCACGTAGATCTGCGCCGCACTGCCAAACGCTGTCGCCATGAACGTGATCAGTGTCGCCACCTCACCGCCTGTAGATACACCCACGGTACCGGTACTGCCGACAAAGCGTCCGATGACCATCATATCCACGGTGTTATAGAGCTGCTGAACGATGTTGGCCAGCAGCATCGGCAGCACAAACCGTAATAACTGCGGCAGGATCGCACCCTGAGTCAGATCATTTCCTACTCTTCTCGTGCTCATTTCCTGCCCCTCAGGATCTGATTTCCAAAGACATACTCCGCACCAAGCTCTTCTGCTTTATCTGCCTTGCGGATATCGATCCCGGCCAGGGCATCATATCCATACTTCTTCAGGAAACGCATAAACTTTACTTCCGGCATATCCAGATGTACGGTTAGTTCCGCATCACCCTCTTCTTTTGCGTATGTCTCACACTTCCGCAGTAACATGCCTCCGTATCCCTTGCGCCTCTGCTCAGGACGCACAAAGATCTCAAAAGGCACATACCCGCGCTCTGTATCCAGTACTGCATAGCCAACGTAGAAACCGGAAAGACTTACCGCAAAGATGACCTTGCCGTCTTCAAGATACCCCTCCAGGATATCCTGGCTTCCCTCAGCCGTGATCTCATCGCCTTCCGGATCAGGGATCTTTCTCTCCTTGCGGTATGCCTGATTCATGAAGATCAGATTATTCACATTTCTGCCGGTGATCGCCGTTACTCTCGGCGGTTCCTTCGATACCTGTACAACATTCTCTTCATCTTCAGGATCCTGGGCAAATTCCTCGTAGATTATGCCGTTATCTTCACACCATTCAATTGCCAGCATCCTATGCTCTGCGTCCTGGTAGTCATACCAGGTATCCAGCAGATCAAATCTCTCCAAGGTGACCCGGAAACGGTGGAAGGCACCCTTTCCGCGGATCGCGTTGCTCAGCCACTCCTTTGCCTCGCCGTCTGTCTTCTCTTCGATGAAGTCTGCCATCAGACCGTAGTCATCGATATCCCTGTGATCAGGCAGCAGGATCGTCATCCCGTCACCCGCCTCATTTACCGGCAGTACCTTCTCATCCGTCACTCTGTAGCAGTAACGCACATCCGGTGAAGTCCGGTCAATACCGTCTATGACATCTCTCAGATCTACGTACATCATGCCTGTTCACTCTTTCTGACCCGGAAGAAATACTCATCCAGTGACTTTTTGATATTATCGGGGATCTTACGGCTGATCGGCAGTACGGCCGCATTGGCAAGCCTTGACGCAAAGCCGGTGATAAATGCCGCATCTTCCTGTATCTGTTTGGCAGAGACTACGTCTTTCGTGTCATAGCGGCAGTGGATGACCGCCTGTGAATGCGGAGCCATCTTGCCAAACGAGATCGCCGGCACACCCTTATCCGCAAACGCCGAGGAATCACTGGACATCGTTCTCTGCATGACTCTGATACTGACACCCTGTTCCAGTGCATATGCCCTGATCAGCTCCACCGCACTCTGCTCACAGCTGCAGGCACCGACCAGTCTGCCCATGATCGCACCGATCATATCGATGTTGATATTCAGCACTGCCTTAGCCAGCTCCTGTTCATGATCACGTACGTATGCCTTGGAGCCAAGCAGACCTCTCTCCTCACTGCCGACAAAGCAGGCCCGGATACCGTAACGGTTGGGTGCTGTCTTCTTCAGTTCTTCCAGAATACTGAGAATACCGATACATCCCGTCAGGTTATCATAGACACCCGGAGATGTCGGTCTCGAATCATAATGTGCAGACAGAATGATCCACTCATCCGTCTTCCCGGGAATCTCCGCGATCACGTTATGTGACGCACCTTCACTTTCGGTCTGTTCAATACTGATCTTCACGACCGGAAGTGCCTTAACCAGCTCGACGGCATCCTTGGCATTGACATTGACACACAGTACCTTCCTGCCGAGAGCTGTAAATGATCTTAATTCCTTCAGATCGATATCCCTGTCGGGCCACTTCACATCACCGTCATAGGTGATAAAGCCAAGGGCTCCGGCATCGAGCATATCCTGGTAATCAAATGTAGTAATACGGGTATCCAGCAGGACGATCCTGTCCTTTACCTTTGTCAGTCCGACCGCATCTACTGCCGGCAGATAGACTAACGGTGCTTCCACGGTGCCGCTTCCGCATAACTCATATCCCGTACAGGGGATCTCGGTTCCGTCTGCCCAGAGATGTGCTTCATGGATCTCCGTCACCGGGACGGGGAAAGCTTCGATCCTTGCCGGAATGCTCATCGCTTCGCACTCTCTGACCAGGTATTCTGCGGTTTCATACTCTTCTCTGGTGGCACTGACACGGATATGTCCTGCCTCCTCAATGATCTTCTGGATATGTTCAAGATTCATATTGTTGTATCCTCCAACTATTATTCTAGGAGATTTCAGGCATAAAGAAAAGGAGACATTTGTGTGTCTCCTTCGTGTGTTATTCCTTTTCGAGAGCCAGTGTTCTGGTTGTCAGATCACAGACTTCGCGAGGACCGTAGTACTGGATCGCACCCGGATATAAGTAGCATGTCTCTGCTGCCCATGTCTCTCTGTGTGCTTCGAAGTACTTGAACGGTTTGCCGTCAAGCTCTACCAGAGCCTTGCGGATGACCGGCTTGTCTTCACCGTGTCTTCTCTCCATGTTCATCATCTTAGTGATGGGCATACCGCCGGCTGTCCATTCCTCGGCAGGCTTGGACAGGTTGGCGATCTTGGACAGATATCCGTTATATCCGTACTGGATCAGCATGAATG
>DFIS01000023.1 GCA_002372175.1 Solobacterium sp. UBA3691 | reverse complement strand
TCCCTCTCAAATAAATATACCGATGACAAGCACCGGTATATTACTTCTCTTTCTCCGGCAGATAGAAGATCTGCTCACCTTCCTTGGATAACATGTAGTTACCTCTGGCATAACTCTGTACGTAGTTGGGGTCTTCCAGCTTTGCCTTCTCGCTGGTCAGATATGCACTCTCGTCCAGGATCTGCTGGTACCGTGCTTCGGCCTCAGCGATCTCCTTCCGCAGCGTCGCTGTCGTATATATCTCTTTGCCTACGTTGTACAGCATAAAGCAGGAAACAAGGATCATGATGATACAGATCAGCTTCAGGATCGGTGTCATCTTCCTTCTTTTCTTTCTTCTCTTCTTCGAAGATACAGTTTTTGTCTGTTTCTTTACTTCTGTCATTCCTGTCTCCCGGCATTATTTATATAACATTATTCCGGTCTTGGTTCAAGGAATCCTTCATCAATGACCTCATACATCGTCACAGCATCTTTCTTCTTCTTTACTTCTTCCGTAGATAATACTCTGATCTTCAGATATCTGTTACCGAATGTCACCTTGACTTCATCACCGACATTGACAGCGTGTGCAGGCTTGACAACTCTGCCGTTGATCTCCACACGTTCATTCTCTGCCAGTTCCCTGGAGATCGTTCTGCGCTTCAGGATATGCGATGCCTTCAGGTATTTATCGATCCTCATCTTTTAATGCCTCCTTTGCCCGTGAGATCATCTCAATGACCACCCCGAGACTGTTCTTCTGCTTAGGCAGATATGCGGTAATACACTGGTTCTTATACTGCAGACGGATATCTCTGGAGATGCCCGCAAACAGTTCAAACAGTTTTACACCATCCACATGACTGCTGAATTCCTCCGAGAAGGTAAGTTCGTTCCTGCCGTTTACCTGCCGGAATGTCTTGATCTCCGGTGCCGATGCCAGAATATCCAGTTCTTTCTTGTCAAACAGGGAACGTACTTCCTTCGGCAGTCTGCCGTACTGGTCGCTGACCTGTTCACGGTATTCCTCAAGCTCCTGTTTGTCGGTGATCAGATCGATCTGCTGGTACATACTGATCTTGTCAAAGTCATCCGGGGCGAAGTTCTCCGGGATATATCCGGATTCTTCGGTCAGTACATGTTTCGGCAGTTCCTTCTTCTGTACGATCTCTCCCTTTTCCCGGGCAATCGCTTCTTCCAGCATCTCGATGTACATGTCAATGCCTACGGTATCGATAAAGCCGGACTGGTCAGCGCCGAGCAGATCTCCGGCACCGCGGATCGTCAGGTCTCTCATGGCAATCTTGTATCCGCTGCCGAGTCTTGCGAATTCCTTGACTGCCTGCAGACGTTTCTGTGCTGTTTCGTTCAGCTGTTTGCGCGGAGGTACAAGCAGGTAGGCATAGGCGACCCTGTCACTGCGGCCGACTCTGCCCTTGATCTGATAGATCTGGGCAAGTCCGAAATCCTGCGCATTATCAATAATGATCGTATTCGCGTTGGGTATGTCGATGCCGTTCTCGATGATCGTTGTGCATACCAGCACATCCAGTTCTCTGCGCGTAAAGCTGACCATGACATCTTCGATCGCATCGCGGTCCATCTTGCCGTGGACGACGCCCACCCGCACATCGGCGACCATGCCCTGGATCTGTCTTGCGACCTGGTAGATCCGCTCAATATTGTTATATAGATAGAAGACCTGCCCGCCGCGGGAAAGCTCCTTCTCGACGGCATCTTTGATCAGTCCCGTATTGCGCTCAACAACATAGGTCTGCACGTTGTAGCGGTTGGCAGGCGGTGTATCCAGCTGTGAGAGCTGACGGATACCAATCAACGACATCTGCAGGGTACGCGGTATAGGTGTAGCACTGAGGGTCAGAACATCGATACCATTCTTCAGTTCCTTGATCTTCTCCTTGTGTTCAACACCGAAGCGCTGTTCCTCGTCAACGATCAGCAGACCGAGATCCTTGAATTCCACATCCGCAGACAGGATCCTGTGGGTACCGATCAGGATATCCACCTTACCCTCACGTACACCCTTCAGCGTATCGCGCACACCGGCCGGCGTCACAAAACGGTCCAGAACACGGATCGTCACCGGATACTCACGGAATCTTCCGGCAAAGGTCTTGGCGTGCTGCTCAGCCAGGATCGTTGTCGGACAGAGCACCGCGACCTGCTTGTTGTCGTTTACCGCCTTGAAAGCAGCCTGTACAGCGATCTCCGTCTTGCCGAAGCCGACATCTCCGCAGATCAGACGGTCCATCGGCTTGGTGCTTTCCATATCCCGGCGGATATCCTCCATGGCTTTTTCCTGATCCGGGGTCAGCTCATGATCAAAGGACTGCGCAAACCGTCTGTGCTCCTCGGTATCGGGAGAGAACGCAAAGCCGATATTCTCTTCTCTTGACGCATACAGGCGGACCAGACGCTCGGCAATATGCGTTACATTCTCTTCCAGACGCTGTTTGGTCTTCGTCCATTCATCGCTGCCCAGCTTGTTCAGCTTCGGGACAACACCCTCTCTGGACACATATTTGCGCACAAGCCGGAACTGTTCCAGCGGTACAAGCAATTGGGCATTGCCGCGGTAGACGATCTTCAGGTAATCAAGCTTAGTATTGTTTATGGTTCTTGTCTCAATGCCCATGTACTGACCGACACCGTGTGTCGCATGGACGATATAATCCCCGATCTCCAGATCCTCATGACTGCGGATGACCTGTGCCTTGCGGAACTTGTTTTCGTATCTGCCGCTGTGCCGGTTTACCTCAAACAGCTCTCTGCCGGTAACCACACGCAGATTCCCGGTATCGTACTCAAAGCCTTGTGCAAGCGGACATGCACAGAGAGTAATACCTTTATTTATCTGCCCGTCAGAATATATATTATAGGGTACGTTCTCTTCTATACATGTATTGACTACCCGTTCGATCTCACTCTCATGCAGAGCAAACAGCGTGCGTCTGCCGTCATTCAGGATACGCAGCTTGACTGCCAGGGGTTCATTCGGCACATGCAGTTCATGGATACCCGAGATATCCTCCGCAAACGGATCTTCCCTGACCATGGATCTGCGCATCGTCATCCGGTGCCAATCATGCCAGAGCGTGAACTTCGGCAGCAGCTTCTTCTCCTGCACCATCTCCTGTATGTACGCTGTTGTCTCTTCGAGCAGATGCTTACAGCTCTCTTCGACAGCATCCTCATCACTGACAATGATCAGCGGATCATCCATGTAGTCCCAGAGACCGTATACCTTGTCTACAAGCGCCATATACGGGTAGAGCCTGGTCTCGCGGATGCGGCTGCGGATCAGCTCCAAATCAGACTGAAAGGATGACTCCAGCATCACATCCGGTTTCTCTTCGAGTAGTTCTGTACCCTTCTTTTCTATCTCTGTTACCTGTTCATCAGTGAACAGTACTGTATTGGCCGGGACGATCCTGACCTCTTTCAGCGTTTCCGTTGTCTTCTGCGTATCAACATCAAAACTGCGTATACTGTCGACCTCATCGTCGAAGAATTCGATCCTGACCGGCTGCTCACAGTTGATCGAGAAGACATCCACGATACCGCCTCGGGCCGCAAAGCTCAATGGCTGATCGATATGCGAAGTTTGGAAGTACCCTCCCATTCTCAGTCTTCTCTTCAGCATTTCCATGTTCAGTCTGTCACCGACACGGATGGTGATACAGCTGTCTTCAAAATCCTTCGGTGAAGGCAGGAAGCGCAGGAAGCCGGTCGGACTCGTGATCACGACCTGTGCCGGATCTTCGATCAAAGATGCCAGCGTTTCGACCTGGTTGGCCATCATCTCCGGAGAGGATGCGATCGCCTCCACACGCAGTGACTCATCAACGCCGAAAAGCGCACATTCCTTCTCAGACAGGAGGGTCGACATCCTGTCGTAGAGTCTCTGTGCGTTATATAAGCTGTTCTTGATGACGATGACCGGTCTCTTCTTCTGTCTGTATGCAGTGCTGATCATGACAGCTTCCTGCACCAGTGAAGTAAACGGCAGTGGTCCTTTCCCGCCTGCCAGTCTCTGTACAGCCGGAGAATCTTTCAGTTCATCAAACAGCAGGGAGCGGATATCTTCATACTTTTCGGCCGTATTCCCTCTTTTCTGCGTCTTACGCGTTGTTTTCTTCGGTTTTCTTTTTGGAAGTGTTATATCTGGACATCACCAGTTCTACAGGACTGCTGACCCACATCATGGCCGCATCTGCAGCTTTGTCCAGGATCTCTGTGAATTCTGCCTGTTCGGCTTTACTGACAGGAGACAGCACCCAGTCCGGTACGATCTCATGTACACCGGCAGCACTGTGGCCGACACCGATGCGGAAACGGGTAATATCATTTGTGCCCATCGCCTGAATGATCGAGCGCATGCCCTTCTGACCGCCGTCGCTGCCCTTCTGCCGTATGCGCAGAGAGCCTACGGGAAGATCCATATCATCGTGAATGACCAGTACATCCTCCGGTGAGAGCTTGTAGAAGTTTACCGCCTGGATCACCGCTCTGCCTGAATCGTTCATGTACGTCAGAGGTTTCATCAGCAGTACTGCTTCGCCGCCGATCTGTGTACTTGCGGTCAGTGCACTCCACTTCTCCCGCTCGATCTGTACATGACACTTCTCTGCGATCCTGTCCATGACCATGAAGCCGCTGTTATGTCTGGTCTTTGCGTATTCCTTTCCGGGATTCCCCAGTCCGACGATCAGCTTCATTCCGGATCCTTCTGTTCCTTCTTATCTTCCTGTGCAGATACTTCTGCTTCGGCAGCTGTTTCTTCGGCTGTCTCTTCTGCTTCTTCCGGTGCTTCCGTCTCCTCTGTCTCAGCTGTCTCTTCGCTCTCTTCCGGGAATTCGATATTCAGCTCACGCAGCCATCTCTTGCCCAGACCGCTGGCCGTAAATGCCTTCAGCTCCGGTTCATATTCCTTGTATTTGGCTTCATCGCCCTCATCGAGAGCCATCCTTGCCAGTAAGGAAGTCACGATACTCTTATATATACCGATCAGCTGTTTGTTATATACATAACCGGCATACTCACCCTCAAGCATACCCTCAAAGAAAGGCTTGCCGAGATCATCTTCCTTCAGATAGAACTTCTTCGCTTCATGACCGATCTTCGAGATCAGCAGTCTGTCCAGGTCTGTATGCTGGTCCAGCTTCTCATACAGAGGTGCGATCATCTCTGTATCTCCGATCGAATACAGCTTGTTCGCAATTGCCGCAAACAGATAAAAGAAACTGTCTTCGTTATACTCAAGATTGACCTGATTATTCTTCACATACAGTGCCCTGATATCCAGTTCTCCGAGATCCTTCATAAAGTCTTCATGACGCCTGTAGTTGGCATCACCGAAGATCCTCAGCACTCTTGCCTTATTCTGAAACTCCGGCTTCGGGTTGGTACTGATGATCTCATCAGCCAGTGTAAAGAACTGTTCCTCATCCTGAAAGTGATCCATGATCCTCATGATCTTATTTGTCTCACCATTGCGGCGTACCTGCAGCCATGTGCGGAAGATCATATAGATCATAAACAGCACAAAGATAAAATACATAACAACTTCCTCCCGTTCCATTATACTACACTGTATTTCACATGATGTGAACGCATCAAACGGTACATCTGTACACTTCTTATATTAAATAGACATACAGAATATGTTTTTTAAAAGGCTGCTGTGCTGTTTTCGTTGACTTTTCACATGCAGGTCATTATTATATAAAAGCATTGTTCTTATATAAACGGAGGTGGCATGAATGAAAAGAACATACCAGCCGAGCAAAAGGAAAAATAAAACGACCCACGGTTTCAGGGCTCGCATGAGCACTGTCGGCGGACGTAAGGTCCTTGCCAGACGCAGGGCAAAAGGAAGAAAAGTACTTTCTGCTTAAATAAGACCACCGCAGGGTGGCCTTTTTCTTAAATATGAAAAAGATAAACAGAGTCAGAAAACAAAATGAGTTCCAGTCACTCATCCATACCGGCAAAAAAGTGGTCAATCACAGTTTTGTCCTTTATTACGTACCTAAGAAAGAAGAACAGAGCCGGGTGGGGATCACCCTGCCGAAGAAGATCGGACATGCGGTAGACCGCAATCTGTACAAGCGTCAGGTACGCATGATGTGTCAGGAACTGATCGATTTCAGCAGCGCATCTCTGGATATCATTATCATCCTCAGATTCGGCTATCTTGAGCACGATTACAGGACCAATAAAAATAACTTGGAAAAACTGCTCATAAAAGCTAAAATGTAGTTCGTATATATTAAGGAGACCTTATGAAAATCCCTGCAAATATCAAAAAAATAGCTGTTCTGGCATGTATATTCTTCCTCGTCAGCACAGCTACAGGCTGCCGTATGCCGATGAATGAAGACGGTACGATCAAACTGATCGAGCTCTCGACAACATTCAGTGAAACGATGCAGAATGAGAGTTTCTTTGCGGCTCTGCTGGTCTGGCCGATGGCACAGTTCCTGAACCGTGCGACACCGATCATGGGGGTAGGTGCAGCAATTGCCGTCCTGACGATCCTGGTCAACGCCCTGCTTATGGTCTTTACGATCCGTTCGCAGATCGCTCAGCAGCAGATGCAGAACATCCAGCCTCAGCTTGAAAAGATCCAGAGAAAATATGAAGGCAAGACAGACGATGCGTCCAGAATGCGTCAGGCAAACGAGATGCAGGCTCTGTATAAGAAGTACAACATCAATCCGTTCGGAACCATCCTGATCACTTTCCTGCAGTTCCCGATCCTGATCTCCATGTACCATGCGGTACAGAGAGCTGCCGTGATCAAGAGCACTCCGTTCCTGGGTATGGATCTGAACGTATCTCCGATGGCAGGTTTCCGCACAGGCAACTTCATGTATATTATTCTCTTCATCGTCATGGCAGGAAGCCAGTTCCTGAGCATGCAGCTGCCGCAGTGGCTGGCAAAGAAGAAGGCTGAAGAAGAAGCTGCCAAGCATCACCGCCGTCCGGAAGTCTCTTCACAGCAGTCGCAGATGCAGACAATGCAGTATTCGATGCTGCTGATGATCTGTATGTTCGGTCTGATGTGGCCTGCAGCCATGAGCGTATACTGGGCGATCCACTCTCTCGTCACTGTCGCAAAGACACTGCTCGTACAGAAGATCATCGCCAACAAGCAGGCATAGGAGGCGTACATGAAGAATTACACAGCGAAAACACTGGAAGAGCTGCTGAGTACTGCAGCTGAAGAAAAGGGCGTAACACCCGAAGAACTGACATACTTCATCACAGAAGAAAAGAAGGGCATCCTCGGTATCGGTTCCTCCGTATCCGCAGATGTCTACTGTCAGGATGATATCAAGGAATTCATTTTTGACTATCTCGGTGATTTCTTCACAAGTATCGACCAGGATCTGGAAGCTGCTATTGAAGAGAAGGACAACGGATATATCGTACGTCTGAATGCTGAGAATAACGCCATCCTGATCGGTAAGAACGGTAAGACACTGTCTGCCTTCAATACGATCCTGAGAGGCGCTGTAAACTCTGAATTCCGCAAGCGTATCGATGTCCTCGTGGATGTCAATAACTACAAGGAAGACAGATATCACAGACTGGCATCTGCAGCCAAGAGAACGGCCAAGCAGGTACAGAGATCCCACGTTGATGCATCCCTTGATCCGATGCCCAACGATGAGAGAAAAGTGATCCACAAGACACTGAACAACTGGCATAACATCCGCACCGAGAGTGAAGGTGAAGGAAGCGACCGTCACGTTGTGATCAAGTACGTAGAGGATGAAGCTTAAGAAACCGCATATGCGGTTTTTTATTACCTGTTTAAGATCCTGTAAACTGTCTTTTCCAGTTATGTCTGAGTACTGTATATTTATTTTAGGAGGTCAGGTCTATGTACAGAATGGAAAACTTTAAACCTGATACATTTCAGCCTACACGGTTTGAATCAGATCACATAATTACATTGAACGGTGATGATATCCCGTATCATTCTGTCTGTGAAGACAATGTATTCTACAATTCCGAGGGTAAACCTATAGCCTCGATCTATTCCTATTCCTATTTCCGCAGTGATATCAAGAATACCAAAGACAGGCCTGTGATCTTTGCGTACAACGGCGGTCCCGGCAGTTCCTGCATGTATGTCCATGCCGGCTTCCTCGGTACCAGAAGGATCACATACGGTGAACCTGACCGTCCTACAGCCTTCGGACCGTATGAGATCATTGATAACCCGAACTGTCTGATCGATGTCGCAGACCTGGTCCTGATCGATCCTGTCGGTACCGGCTACGGTGTCCTGCTCGATGAGAATGAGAAGAAGAACTTCCTCGGTATTGAAGAAGATGCCGAAGCTCTGCTCAACTTCATTGAGTCCTAGCTCAGAAGATATAACAGAATGCTGAGTCCGAAGTATCTGGTCGGTGAAAGCTACGGCTGTACGCGAAATGCAAATGCGGCAGGCATGGCAGCGACCGGCGGAAAGAACAGGGGATTTGGCTTCGGCTTCGACGGTATCGTGATGATCGGCAATACCGTTACGGTAGGTAAATACTTTGCCAGAGAACTGACCGTAGAGCCTTCCGTGCTTGGTTTCCCGACCTATGCAGGAGTCAACTGGTACCATAATCATCCCAGTAATCAGACGGTAAAGGAATTCGTCATGGAAGCCAAGAAGTTTGCGGATACCGAGTATCTGCTGGCTCTCTACAGAGGTGAATCCCTGCGTGAGGAAGAGAGAGAACATATCATTTCCAAGGTATGTTACTACACAGGTGTAAGCAGGGAATACCTGCTCCGTCACGGTCTCAAGATCGATGATGATAACTACCGTCAGGAAGTACTGAAGACAAAAGGCAAGGCTGTATCGCGCTATGACGGCAGAATGACAAGACCTCTTCTGGAACCGGAAGTGGATGAAGTCAAGAAGGGTCTCTGGGATGATGCGACTGCAGACAGGTATGACAATTACTTCTATTCCGCAGTTACCGGTGATCTGCTTCCTTATCTTGGTGTAAAGCTTGACCGCAACTATATCAGCAGTGCAAGATTCTACAAGGACTGGAATATTGAGACAGAAAGAGGCACCACGGCCGAACAGCTGCGCAATGCGATGACAAGACGCCCCGGCACAAGAGTATTCTTCGCCAACGGCTGGTTTGACCTCTGCACCGAATTCGGCTATGTCTTCCACACCCTGGACCATGCCGGTCTGCCGAAGGACAGAGTATATGTCAAAGGATATAACTCCGGACATATGATCTACATCGGTGAAGAGAATATCAAGGAGCTGACTGACGATATCCGCAAGTTCATTCTCGGAAATGATCCGACAAAGGAATAACACGGTACAGTACCCGGTATCCATTGTGATGCCGGGTCTTTTTCTGTTGGGGAAAAATACACAGAATACTATGTGGATAAAATGTAAGCGGTTACGCGAAAAATACAGTTTTCTCTGTCTTTTCAACACGAAAAAGTTATTAGTTTTCCACAATTGTGGAAAATGTTAAAAAAGCCGGAAAATGGCTTAACCATGCATGTTTTGTATGTTGATAACCCTGTGGATAAGTCTTCTCACAGGGTGGGTTTTCCACATTTTCCACAGAAATTTGCAGTGTTGAAAAACTCTCCCCAAATCTCTCCACATCAAAATTTGTTGAAAAGTGTGGAAAACTCCAAATATCCGCATGACTCCTGTATTTCCGTAAAATACGTAATTGTGGACAAAAAATTTATCCACAATTTTGTGATGACTTTTACACATTCAAGTAGTTAAATTAACTTACAGGAACCTATATTAGAAAGCGAATGTTATATGAGTAAAGCTAAAGATCAGTATTATGCGCATATCTGGAAACAGGTCATACAGCACCTGAAAAACAGCGGTAATATTGAAGAATATATTGTAGATTCTTTTTTTGCGCCCTGCTACATCTACGAGCTTAACGACGTCAAAGTCATGCTCGTTACCGACGATGTAATCAAGAAACAGGTCATCATCGGCGAAAACAGCTTCAGTGTAAACAATCTCGATCTTCTTTCTTCTGCATTTATCGAAGTTCTGGACCTCGACAGTCCTATTACCGTAGAGGTATATACCCAGAATGAGATCAAACAGTTTGAAGGTCCGTTTGAGAACAGTGAAGATATCACCATGTCGGCAGAATATGCGTCTTCTCCGATCCAGGCAGACAGAACCTTTGAAAACTTTGTTGTCGGTGACTGCAACCGTGAGAGTCAGGTTGCGGCTTTGGCATGTGCATACAATCCCGGTAAATTCTATAATCCGCTGTTCATCTACGGTAATTCCGGTCTCGGCAAGACACATCTGTTAATGGCCATTGCTAACTATGTTAAGAAATCCTATCCGGATAAGAAAGTTTATTACATAGAATCTCTGCAGTTTGTGGATAAAGTCGTCAAGGCGATCCAGAGCAACCAGATCGACAGATTCAAGCAGTATATGTGCAGTATGGATCTGCTGCTGGTGGATGATATCCAGTTCCTTGCCGGCAAGGAGAAATCCCATGAGATCTTCTTCCTGATCTATAACGAGCTGGTAAATAACCGCAAGCAGATCTGTATTGCCTCAGACAGGCAGCCGCGCGAGATCAGAGGTCTTGAGGAACGCCTGATCAGCCGTTTCAACAGCGGTCTTTCCGTAGGCATCGATTCCCCTGAGTTTGAAACATCTCTGGCTATCCTGCGCCGTAAGATCACAGACAGCGGCAGTGAAGTCGAAGATATCGATGATGACGGACTGGCATATATCGCTTCCAACTTCTCTGGAAACATACGTGATCTGGAAGGTGCCTGGAACCGTGTTCTGTTCTATGCCATCATGCATCCGGATGAGATATCACCCAGCGGATCCATCGCCTTAAAGACCGTGATCAGTGCCTTAAAGGACCAGGCAGTCGTTACCGATACGAACCTGTCTCCGTATAAGATCATCAAGTGTGTCGCCGATTACTACGGTCTCACACGCCAGCAGATCACCGGCAAGACACGCACCAAGAACATATCCAATGCCAGACATATATCCATATACCTGTGCCGGAAGTTCCTGGATCTTCCCTACATGAAGATCGGTGAAGAATTCGGCGGCAGAGATCATACCACGATCATCAGTGCCTGCACCAAGGTGGAAAAACAGATCAAGAAAGATCCTGCCTTCGGAACAGCTGTAAAAGAGATCGAAAAACTGATCCTGGCATGATGAGTTTTCCACACTTATCCACTCTTTATTCACATACAAAAAATGGTAGAATATACAGGTATGCAGGGCATAAATTGAACTTTTCCACAATTTCCACAGCCCTAATAATAATAACTAAATAAATAAACATATACGGAGGAAATCCCCATGAATCTGAAAATCAATCGCAACAAATTCTATAACGCACTGCAGATCGTCAGTAAGTCTGTATCCAGCTACTCACCGATTCCGGCACTGAGCGGTATTCTGATCCAGGCGAAAGACAGTAAAGTCATCCTGACCGGCAGTGATTCCGATATATCCATTCAGCAGATCCTTTCCAACGAGAGTGATGCTGATCTTGCGCTCTCCATTATAGAAGAAGGCAGTATCGTCATTGACTCCCGGTATCTCCTTGAGATCGTAAAAAAGATTGATTCCGAGGATATCAACATTGAGATCATTGACGGAACCCTGACACGCTTCTTCGGCGGTAAGGCAGAGTTCAAGATCAACGGTTACAGACCGACGGATTATCCGAATATTGATTTCACATCTCCGGAGACGAAGTTTACGCTGAATGCCAGAGATCTGAATACGATCATCAACGTTACAGCCTTCGCCACCAGCAATAAGGAGACAAGACCTGTGCTGACCGGTGTCAACTTCCTCAGCAATGGTTCTTCCCTGAAAGCGACCGCTACCGACTCTTACCGTCTGGCCAAGAAGACCTTCGATATTACGATCGATGAGTTCAATATCACAGTACCGGCCAAGAGTCTGAACGAAGTCAGAAGTATCTTCGGCAGCAGTGATCAGGATATTGAGATCGCAGTATCCTCCAAGAAGATCCAGTTCCTGACCGAGAATACAAAAGTACAGTCCAAGCTGCTTGAAGGAGGCTATCCCGAGACCGAGAGACTGATCTCCAAGACCTTCAAGTATGAACTGGTGATCAACCGTCAGGCGCTGCTGCATGCGATCGACAGAACATCGTTTATCAAGACCGACAACATGTCGATCACCAGACTGCAGGTCAACGGACCGGATGATATCACACTCTCCAGCAAATCCCAGGAGATCGGTGAATCCAAGGAAGACCTGACAGCTGTCAGCTACGAGGGCGCACCGCTCGATATCAGCTTCTCCGGCAACTATGTGATCGATGCCTGCAGAGCTCTGGATTCCGAGAATATCCGTATCCGTTTTGAGGGTGAAATGAGACCGTTTATCCTGACAAATGATCCGGATGATAATTCCGTACTGCAGCTTGTATTACCTGTCAGAACTTACAATTAATATAAAAAAACTTAACTCTGAATATACACTGTAAAGGCCGCCGGAAGGTGGCTTTTCTGTGTTTTTTATTATATAATAAGGAAGATACTGACAGGTGTTTATGGAACTGAAAAAAGAGTATATAACTTTACAACAATTCTTAAAAATGACAGGAATTGCGGATACCGGAGGACAGGCAAAATATCTGGTGAAGGAGCTGGATATTACGGTCAACGGTGAACCGGAAGACCGCCGGGGCAGGAAGCTGTATCCGGGAGATATTGTTGTCGTTGAAGGCAGAAAGTTTGTTGTCGGATGATCAGAGATCTGAGTCTGCGTAATTTCAGAAATTACGAGAGTGCGCATCTGGAATTCAGACCCGGTCTGAACATGATCCTTGGTGAAAATGCACAGGGCAAGACAAATCTTCTTGAGAGTCTGGTCTATCTTTCACTGACACGTTCGTTCCGTCTCAATGATGATACGAAGGCGATCAGGGAAGGACAGGAGTTTGCGGATATACGCTGCACGGCGGATCAGCAGAAGCTGGAGATCATTCTGCATAAGAAGGGCAAGACACTGCTGGTCAATAAAGTACCGGTAAAGCGCAGCAGTGAGTTTATCGGAAAGCTGAACGTCGTCCTGTTTACACCGGATGATCTCGGTATCTTCGCTGATGCCCCAAGAGAAAGACGAAAGATGCTGAACCAGGAGATCACAAAGATCTCCGGGACGTATCTCGCTGCCCTCAATCACCTGCAGAATCTGCTCAAGGACAGGAATACGCTGCTAAAGACAGTATCACCTGATCTGATCTACCTGGATACGCTGGATCAGAAGCTCTGTGAGTATTCGCTGCCGGTAATTCAGGAAAGAAAGAAGTTTATTGAACAGATCAATCTTACCCTGAATGATGAATTCCATGAGATCTCAGGCATGGAGGAAAAAGCAGAAGTCATCTACAACTGCTGTGTGGATGAGGCAGATATTCCGCATCTTGCGGAAATGTTAAAAAACAGCAGGGAGAGGGATATTGAATCCCGCATGACCAATACCGGTATCCACAGGGAAGATATCACCTTCATGCTGGATGGTAAGAATGTGATCTACCATGCCAGTCAGGGACAGAAGAGGATGATCCTGCTGGCCTTCAAGCTTGCATTGTTAAGCTACGTGGAAAAAGAGACCGGTCATCAGGCTGTACTGCTGCTGGATGATGTTCTGAGTGAGCTGGATCCGCAGAGACAGAGAAGATTGTTAAAACGCATAGAGAGAACAGAACAGTGTCTGATCACGGCAGCGGAGATCCCGCCGCACCTGGATACAGGAAGGATCAGCACATATCGGATACATGACGGAAAGACGGAGGTAAGTGTATGAGTGAAGAAATCAAGACAGCTGAACAGGAAGAATGGACAGAGAAGACTGACCATTCCTACGGAGATCAGGATATTCAGGTTCTTGACGGACTGGAAGCTGTCAGAAAAAGACCTGGTATGTATATTGCGTCTACTTCCGCCAAAGGTCTGCATCACCTGGTATGGGAGATCGTTGACAACGGTATCGACGAAGCCATGGCCGGGCGTGCAACGACTGTCTCCGTTAACGTAGACAAGGATAATATCATCACGGTAGAAGATGACGGACGCGGTATGCCTATTGGTTTCAATGACAAAACCGGTATCTCCACGATCGAGACGATCTTTACGGTACTTCATGCCGGCGGTAAATTCGGCGGCGGCGCATACAAGGTATCCGGCGGTCTGCACGGTGTCGGTGCCAGTGTTGTCAATGCCCTGAGTGAATGGCTCGAAGTCACAGTATACCGTGAAGGTACCGTACACTTTGTAAGATTTGAGAACGGCGGTCATGCGGTAGAACCGTTAAAACAGATCGGTACATGTCCTGCCGATAAGCATGGTTCCAAGATCAGGTTCAAGGCAGACCCGACGATCTTTACCGAGACGACCGTATATGACCATGAGACGCTCAGAGACAGGCTTCGTCAGCTTGCATTTCTGAATAAGGGTATTCGTATCATCTTTACCGATGAACGCGAAGAAGAGGAAAAACACAGGCATTATGACTTCCGCTTTGAAGGCGGTCTGAAAGAGTATGTACGCTTCCTGAACAAGAACAGACAGGTGATCCATGACGATATCATCTACTGTGAAGGAAATGCCAACCACGTAGAGATGGAAGTTGCCGTACAGTACAACGACGGATACAATGCCAACGTCTATACCTTCTGCAACAATATCAACACGGTAGAAGGCGGTACGCATGAAGAAGGTTTCCGTCTGGCTCTGAGCAGAGTGATCAATAAGTATGCCAGAAGTCATAACTTCCTGAAGGAAAAAGATGACAACCTGACAGCGGATGACTGTAAGGAAGGCATTACCGCCGTGATCAGTGTCAAGCACGAAGATCCCCAGTACGAAGGACAGACCAAGACCAAGCTCGGCAATACGGAAGTACGTCAGGTCGTTTCCAGTATCTTCGGTACACAGCTGGAACGCTTCCTGATGGAGAATCCGGAGACAGCCAAGAAGATCATGGATAAGTGTATTCTGGCTTCCCAGGCACGTCTGGCGGCCAAGAAGGCAAGAGAAAATACACGCAGAAAGAGTCCGCTGGAAGTCGGATCACTGCCCGGCAAGCTGGCAGACTGTTCCTCCAAGGATGCGTCGATCTGCGAACTGTATATCGTCGAGGGTGACTCCGCCGGCGGCAGCGCCAAGCAGGGCCGTGACAGCCACTATCAGGCGATATTGCCTCTGCGCGGAAAGATCCTCAATGTAGAAAAAGCAAGGGAACACAAGGCCTTTGAAAACGCTGAGATACGCTCGATGATCACAGCCTTCGGATGCGGTGTGCGCGATGAAGTCGATACCGCCAAGCTCAGATATCACAAGATCGTGATCATGACCGATGCCGATGTCGACGGTGCCCATATCAGAACATTACTGCTGACCTTCTTCTACAGATTCCTGCGTCCGGTCGTTGAACAGGGATATGTATACATTGCCCAGCCGCCTCTGTATAAAGTACAGAAGGGCAACAGTGTCAGATATGCCTATACCGACAGACAGCTGGAAGAAGTCAAGAAGGAAATGGGTGAAAGAATCAGCATCCAGAGATATAAAGGCTTAGGTGAGATGGATCCCGAACAGTTATGGGAGACCACAATGGATCCGAAGAACAGGACGCTGATCAGAGTCAATGTCGGTGATGCCGAAGCTGCTGATGAAGCCTTCTCCACACTGATGGGAGAAGAAGTCGAACCGCGTAAGAACTTCATTATTGAAAACGCGCACTTTGTACAGAATCTGGATATTTAACGGGAGGCAGACATGGCAGAAGATTTCATGGAATTTGATGAAGAAAATTTTGACCCGGGAAATATAACCGAGACAGAACTGACAAGAGAGATCCGCAGAGACTTTCTTGACTACTCCATGTCCGTTATCGTTTCAAGAGCGCTTCCCGATGTGAGAGACGGACTGAAGCCTGTACAGAGAAGAATTCTGTACGCGATGAACGAGATGGGCAATACACCGGACAAGCCGCACAGAAAGAGTGCGCGTATCGTCGGTGATACGATGGGAAAATACCACCCTCACGGTGACAGCTCGATCTACGGAGCCATGGTATACATGGCTCAGCCCTGGAACATGCGCTGTGTGCTGATTGACGGACACGGCAACTTCGGCTCGATGGACGGAGACGGTGCAGCCGCCATGCGTTATACCGAAGCCAGAATGTCGAAGATCGCTCTGGAAATGGTCAGAGACCTCGACAAGGACACGGTAGACATGGATGACAACTATGACGGTGAAGAGAAGGAACCGAGCGTACTTCCTGCCCGCTTCCCGAATCTAATCGTCAACGGCTCCAGCGGTATTGCCGTAGGTATGGCCACCAATGTCGCACCGCACAACCTTGGAGAAACGATCGACGGTGTCATCGCCGTCATGAAGAATCCCGAGATCACAGCGACAGAGCTGATGGAATACATCAAGGGACCGGACTTCCCGACAGGTGCCTTCATCCTCGGCAGATCAGGCATCAGACAGGCATTTGAGACCGGCAGAGGCTCGATCGCCATGCGGGCTAAGACAAAGATCGAAGACATGCCTAACGGCAGAAAACGCATCGTTGTCTACGAGATCCCGTATATGGTAAACAAGGCCGGCATGGTCGAAAAGATCGCATCCCTGGCCAGAGAGAAGAAAGTCGAAGGCATCTCCGAATTACGTGATGAGTCCAACATGGACGGTATCCGTATCGTCATGGAACTGAAGAAGGATGCCCAGCCTGAAGTACTGCTCAACCAGCTGTACAGACTTTCACCGATGCAGTCCAACTTTGCGGTAAACAACGTTGTGCTGATCGACGGCGCCCCGAGACTTGCCAGTATGAAGGAAATGCTGGAAGGCTATATCAAGCACCAGATCAACGTTATCATCAGACGTACGCAGTATGACCTGAACAAGGCCGAAGCCAGAGCCCATATCCTGGAAGGCCTGCGCATCGCTGTAGACAACATCGATGAGATCATCCATATCATCCGTTCATCCCGTGATGACAACGAGATCCTCGGCAAGTTTGCGGAAAGATTCGGACTGGATGAGATCCAGGGCAAGGCGATCCTGGCCATGCAGCTGAGAAGACTGTCCGGACTGGAAAGAGAAAAGATCGAAAACGAATATCAGGAACTGCTGATCAAAATCGCAGACCTGAAGGATATCCTGGCCAACCATGCACGTGTTGAACAGATCCTGCAGGATGAACTGACCGAGATCAAGAATAAATACAGTGATCAAAGACGCAGTGAGATCATCGATGCCGGGGCAGACATGGAAGACGAAGACCTGATCCCTGTCGAAGATATCATCATCACGATATCCAAGAACGGATATATCAAGAGGATCACCTCCGATACCTACCGTGTGCAGAACCGCGGCGGCAGAGGTGTCAGGGGCATGAGCCTGAATGAAGATGATGTTGTTGACCAGTCGATCAGTATGTCCACACATGATCACCTGCTGATCTTCACCAGTACCGGAAGAGTCTACCGTATCAAGGGATATAACGTACCTTCCTACGGACGTACCTCCAAGGGATTGCCGGTAGTCAACCTGCTCAGACTGGACAAGGACGAGAAAGTCAGAGCGATGGTAGCCTATGGCAGTGAAGATAGTGCGAAGTATCTGTTCTTTGTGACGAAGAACGGTGTGATCAAGAGAGTACCGATCGAGGAGTTTGAGAATATCCAGAAGAACGGTAAGATTGCCATCAGCCTGCGTGAAGATGATGAACTTGCATTTGTGAAGGGTACATCAGGTGATGAGGAGATCGTCATTGCGGCTTCCAACGGCAAGGCGATCCGCTTTAAGGAAGATACGCTGCGTCCAAGCGGCAGAACAGCCATGGGTGTCAAGGGTATCAACACAGACGGCAGTGAAGTCGTCGGTGCCGCCACAAGCTCCGAGGGCAGTATGATCCTGACGATCACCGAGAAGGGCTTTGGCAAGAAGACACCGCTTGAGGAATACCGTGTGACCAACCGCGGCGCCAAGGGTGTCAAGACACTGAATATCACAGATAAGACCGGCGGTCTTGTATGTCTGAAAGCCATCAGCGGTGATGAGGACTGCCTGATCATGACTGATGACGGTGTCATGATCCGTATCTCTCTGTCGCAGGTATCCACCTACGGAAGAGGAGCACAGGGTGTGCGTGTGATCAAGGTAGATGACGACAAGAAAGTCTCTGCCGTCACGATCGTTGATCCAATTATGGAGACGGAAGAAACACCTGCAGAAGAATAATGGAAAGGGACCCTGCGGTCCCTTTGCCGTGTAAGAGGTAAAGATGACAGTACAAAAGACATTAACACTCGAAGAAGTGATCAAAGCTCTGGAAGAAGCCGGAGACAGCCGTGAGATCTACAGACACCTGGATACCGGAGAGATCATCCGTATCGATGAAAAGACACCGGCAGATACAGTCACAGAACTGAGACAGAAGATCTCTGAGGATGAAAGATATATCCTGTTACCGGGCAGAAAAGAAGTCAATGACTACGAAGTCATGACGAAATTTGCGGAAAGTCAGCCCAACCTGAATATCCGTACGATCCTTGAGAATGCATTATCCGGCAGAGGAGCCTTCAAACGCTTCCGGGATGAACTCTATTACAACGGACTGAATGAACACTGGCATCAGTACCGGACAAAGGCATACCGCGAAGCAGCTGTGCGCTGGTGCCGCCGTCAGGGTCTGCAGTATACCGAGAAGGGAAAGAAACCCCTGGTCCTGGAAAGACTGAACGAAAGCTTCACGATCGTCAAGACCGGTGAAATGCCTGTTTACCATGGCGAGGAATACTGGTTTGTGTCAAAGACAGACAAAGAATACTCTGTTGTCGTACGGACGGAGGATGTCCCGGAGACGAAGATCTCTGCCGTCGGTGAATATACAGCCTGGCGTGTACAGGGAAACCTGGACTTCTCCCTGGTCGGCATTCTCTCCGGTATTACAGCAGTACTGGCAGAGAAGAAGATCCCGGTATATGTCATATCAACGTATGATACGGACTATATCTTTGTCAGGAAAGAAGAAACAGACAAGGCAGAAGATGCCCTGAGCATTGCAGGATACCGTATAGAAACAAGATGAAGGATCCATTTGTATTCTCTTTCGTAAATCAGAAATCAGGGTTTCCCGCGGGAGACCTTTTATTATATGATATTAGTTAGTTAATACTAACATACTATGACACAGGAAGAAAAGACAGAGCGCAAAAGGCAGAAGGAGATCAGTGTTGTCAGAGAGATGATCAGCCTGTACTGCCGGCACACTCATAAAACAGAACATCTGTGCAGGGAATGCGAAGAGCTGTATCAATATGCCAAAAGCCGCAGTGAACACTGTCCGTTCATGAAGGATAAGACATTCTGTTCCAACTGTAAGGTGCACTGCTATGAACCGCAGATGCGTGAAAAGATACGTATTGTCATGCGCTATGCAGGACCTCGTATGATTCTTTATCATCCGGGTATGGCACTGTGGCATCTGTATACGACGATAAGAGAGAAGAGATAACGATGAAGGAAGACCTGAAGATCAAACTTGGCTGGCTTCTTCTGTCCAAAGCTGTAAAGAAGAATCTGCCGCTGCTGGGTATTATAGAGCCTGCAGCAGCCTGGAAAGAGATCAGAAAGATATATAAGCAGGATCTGGGGAAACTCACCGAATACGGACCGGGAGATGTGCTGAAGATGAATCTTGCGCATGCGGTCATGCTGGGAGCGGTATACAAGTACTGTAACAAGGAACCGGATGTTGATCAGATGACACAGTTCTACCGCAGCATCTTCGCGGATACCCCGCTGCTAACCAAAGCAATGAAACATATCCGCATGACCGACACAAAGTTCAGAAATGTCCAAAAGGAACGTGCAGAAACCAGTCAGAAGGCCAGGCATCCGTACACCTGGCAGTTTACCGTACAGGATACTGACAAGGACAGATTTACGGCTGTCTTTACCCGATGCGGAATAAAAGATTACCTGACAGCACAGGGAATGCCGGAGATCATCCCTGCCATGTGTGCACTGGACTATGCCTTTGCGGATATGAGCAATCATCTCTTCTTGCGTAAACAGACACTGGCGACAGGCGGCAGTATATGTGACTGTACATACATTGATAAGAAGACAGCCACAGAGGCAGAACGCCGACAGTCTGCGGAAGACAGCAGAAACGAAGCCCTGCGCTGAGGCAGGATAAAAGATGACAACGGAAAGGCACTGTTATGACAAAATATCATATTGAGAAAAATACCGTGCAGGAGACTCTGCTGATCCCGTTATTCGCAAGAAAGATTTGTTCCGAACACTACCCGACTATGTTCTACGATGAAGAGGCAGAACGTATATGCAGTATGCTGGATTATGATTTCGCCTCGAGAGAAAAGCTGATGAACAGTACAATGGGACTGTTTGGTGCCATGGAAGTAGCCCAGAGACAGTATGATCTGGCATGGGAAGTCAAAGACTACCTGAAGACACATCCCAAAGCATCGGTCATCAACCTCGGATGCGGACTGGACAATACCTTTCACAGTGTGGATAACGGTACCTGCAGAGGGTATAATATCGACTTTCCGGAAGTGATCAAGGTCAGAAAAGAACTTCTTCCGGACGGAGAGCGGGAAGAATCCTTTGCGCATGATCTCACCGATCACGCCTGGATGGACAGGATCGACGGCACACACGGAGCAGTATTCTTTGCGGCAGGCGTCTTCTACTACATGAAGAAAGAAGAAGTACGGAAGTTGTTCGCAGTCCTGGCAAAGAAGTTCCCCGGCGGTGTGATCGTCTTTGACAGCTGCAATCATACCGGCGCAAAGATGATGACAAAAACATGGCTGAAAGAAGCCGGCATCACCGATGTCAGTGCCTTCTTCAGTCTGGATGACTGGCAGGGAGTACGTTTGTGGAGTCCTGATTTCAAGGAAGTCAGTGCCAGAAGCTATATGCGGGGATACAGGGATATTACCAGGCATATAGGACTTGTGCACAGGATCATGACATGGTTCTGTGATCATGTTGTAAAGATGCTGATCGTGAAGATCACTTTTAAAGGAGAAAGATGAAAGTACTGGTATATGGATGCGGGGTCATCGGATCCTATTTTGTCAATGTATTGTGCGAGGCAGGAAATGATGTCACCGTCATCTCCCGCGGCAAGCGCCGTTCATTTCTGCAGGAACATGGTCTCGAAGTGTACCATATGCTGCAGAAGAAGACGACACTGGATCATCCGCAGATCAAAGAAGAACCGGAAGGAGAATATGATGCGGTATTCTGTGTAATGCAGGGTCAGCAGCACTTTCAGCTTCTGGAAGAACTGGCAGAACTGCAGACACCGTTAGTCGTCCTCGTCGGAAATAACCCGCACGCCGCCAAAGCCGAAGAGATCTTCCGCCGCCATGCCTCCCCGGACACAGCGCTGCTGTTTGGCTTTCAGCCGACCGCAGGCGTACGTGAAGAAAAGCGTACGGTATGCATACGCGCAGGCCGCAGCGGGCTGACCGTCGGCGGTCTGCACAGAGAACCCGGTGTAAAGGAAATGGGTATCCTGTCGCAGATGTTTGCGGGAACCGGCTACGCTCTCACGAAATGCGATGACATGGAAGGATGGCTGTACAGTCATGCGTCCGTGATCTTACCGATCGTCTGTCTCTGTTACAGATATGACTGTGATCTGCGTCAGGCAAAGCGCGAAGACATCCGGGAGATGCTGGAGGCAGAAAAGGAAGCGTATGCACTGCTTGCGCATAAAGGCATCAGGATCCGTCCGAAAGGAGACGAGGAGTACTTCCAAAGTCCCGCAAAGATGAAGATCCTCGAGTATGCCATGTATATCATTGCGAAGACTGTGATCGGGGAGCTTGCCGCGTCCGACCATTGCCGCAATGCACCGCAGGAGATGTACTGGATCGATCAGTGCTTCGAAGAACTGAGAGATGAAAATATGCCAATGCCGGTATGGGAGCGCATGCATGCACAGATGCCGGACTGGAATACGATTCTTGAAACATACGGAAAGAAGGAATAGGAATGCCGAAAAGCGCGACACAGTTTCAGAAGAAATTCATGAGTATGGGATTCAGAGGAAGAGAGATCTTCAAACCCCTGAATACCGGACATATCGATGAACACGTCTCCTGTATCCGGGAGTGGATCGCCAATATCTTCTTCTATACAAAAAACGGAAAGACGATCATGATCGATGCCGGGTATAACTACGAGCGTCTGGAAGAGAAGATGGGCTGGCTTGACCTGAGACCCGAAGATATCCATGAGATCCTGATCACCCACCAGGATACCGACCACATGGGAGCCACGGAGAAAGACAGTACGGTATCCTTCCCTGACGCAAAGCTCTATATCGGAGAGATCGAGAACGAGTATCTGACCGGAGAAGTACGCCGCAGAGTGATCCATGGCATGTACAAGCTGCCGATGGTACAGACAGAGATGGACAAGGTACTGCTGAAGGACGGGGAGATCCTGGATCTTGACGGCATCAAGGTGGAATGTATCCTGGTGCCTGGACATACCTGGGGACATATGGTCTACCTGATCGATGACCGGTATCTCTTTACCGGCGATACGATCTGGTTCGGTGCTGACGGCGGATACAGCTTCATCAGTACACTGGCAGAGGACAATCAGCTCTCTGTACAGTCCCTGCAGAAGCTGGAAAGCCTGCTTCGCACAAGAAATATACATCCCCTGATCATTACCGGACATACCGGCTGGACTGATGATCTTGACTTTGCGTTTGCTCACCGTAATCAGCTATGCAAACCATTCGGCAGGCGTGTGCACGATCCCCATGCCCCGTATGATGGCTATGATGAGACGGATGATACGGAAGAGAAAGCCCGCACCGTCCCTCTGGCTAGGCAGGACACATCCCTGTACCGAAAGCCTTGACGAACTTTCGCACTAACCTGTAGTATGATTTTCATAGAATAACCGGGTGACCGGCTGTGCATACATACAGGAACGGCCGTCTTCGGGACGGTCTTTTTACAGGAGGTACCAATGAAAACAACATTCAAGTACGATCATTACTATCGCTACGACGAGATCAAATCCAACCTGGAATACTTCGCGGAAAAGTATCCCGGACTCTGTGATACGGAGGTCCTCTGTGTAACGGAAAAAGGACTGAACCAGTATGCGGTGACTCTGACAAACAAGAAGACAGGCGATGCCCTGTCCAAGCCCGGATACTACATGGACGGCAATATCCACGCCGGTGAAGTGACCGCATCCATGACATGTATGTATCTGATCGACTATCTGCTGACCAACTACGGAGAAAACACCGAAGTCACAAAGCTGCTGGATACGGAAACGATCTATGTGATCCCCAGGATCTCACCGGATGGTGCCGAGAGCTACCTGACGACCCCGAACTTCATGTATTCCGCGGACAGAGACTGGAAGGAAGTCTACGGCGGTGTTGCCCCGGAGGATATCGACGGTGACGGTGTCGTACGCATGATGCGTTATAAAGATCCGTACGGTATCTGGAAGATCGATCCCGAGGATTCCGAACAGATGGTGCAGAGAAAACCGGATGAGACCGAAGGTGAATTCTACTCTGTCTGGACCGAGGGTGAATTCGAGGAATATGACGGGGATGAGAACCTGAAGGAAAAGAAGATGAAGTGGAGTATGAACTTCAACCGCAACTTTCCTTACGGATGGTACCCCGATCCGAGAGAGATCGGTGCCGGTGATTATCCGCTGTCCTTCCCCGAGATCAAGGCTGTGCATGACTTCATCGTCTCCCGGAAGAATATCGGCGGGATCAGCGCCATGCACACTACGGCAGGGATGATCCTGTTCCCTCCCGGCACAAGACCGGAGGCACAGGGTATACCGGCTGACATGAAGGCCTTCAGAGCCATCGGTGCCATGGGTACGGAAGAAACAGGATATCCCTGTGTGAATATCTTTGATACATTCCTGGCTGACCAGGTGAACTACTCCTCCGGTGCTCTGG
The DNA here is from genome assembly GCA_002372175.1 of Solobacterium sp. UBA3691. Lineage (GTDB taxonomy): Bacteria > Bacillota_I > Bacilli_A > Erysipelotrichales > Erysipelotrichaceae > Bulleidia. The sequence continues at coordinate 27,305 of DFIS01000023.1, read as the reverse complement.
ATGACTGGGCGTACGAGAATCTCGGTATCGTATCGTATACCGTGGAGCTGTGGGATCTGGCCAACAAGGTAGGTATGCCGGAAGACATGACTGCCCGCATCACCGGTGATCTCGACACGAAGATCAAGAGATACAACGCTTACAGAGAATGGGTAAAGAAGAACTCTCCCGAAGCCTATGTGCCCTGGCATGAGTATGATCATCCGCACTTCGGCAAGGTAGAGATCGGCGGATACAACTACAAGTTCACCCAGCAGAATCCTCCCGGACATATGTTATGTGAGCTCTGTGAAGGCATTGCCCGGTATATGATCCGCTTTGCCAGATGTATGCCGAGAGTCGAAGTCGTCTCTGCCGAAAGCGAACAGATCTCCGAAGGCGTATACCGCATCACCGCTGTCGTAGGCAACCGGGGCTTCCTGCCGACCAACCTGACCGATCAGGCATTAAGAGCTGCCGTCAATACACCGGTAAAGGTAAGCCTCGAAGGCGTAAAGGAATATGTCACAGGCAAGGCATGCGAGGAGATCGGTGACCTCTCCGGATACAGCAGAGCCGAGACCAAGGTATTCTACGGGGAAGTGATCAACCGCAGAGAGGCCGCAATGAAGAAGAAAGTATCCTGGATCGTCAGGGCAGATGCCGGAAGCACACTGAAGATCAGTGTATGCCATGAGAAATCCGGACATGACGAAAAGGAGATCACACTGTAACAAGCACACAGGAAGGGTGGTACATGCCATCCTTCCTTTCATATATATGAATAGTATTTCCTCGGAAATTATCGGATAAAAGACATTTCTGTAAACATTTTCATATAATTGTTGAAAAAATTTACTTGACGAATGATTTCTCAGAGATTATAGTTATCCTACATTCGATGATCAGAAGAGTACCTGAGGCTGAGGCCATCAGCGAGCCGGAACAGAGTGGAAGTCCGGCGGGAACTGTCGAGGGGAAGCGCATCTGTGAGAAGATCTTCGGAACTGAGTATGAAGATCCGTCAGCCGGCGTTAACGGGAAGAGTGGTCAGAAGATATTCTGGCAACCAGAGTGGTACCGCGATATACATGTCGTCCCTGGATACGGGACGGCATTTTTGTTTAAACCTGTCGCATTCGGAAAGGAGGATAGTATGATGATCCGACGACGACGCAAAACATACGTTTCAAAGCTTCACAAACTGTACTCCGATAGGAATGAGAAAGGAAAGAAATGAAATACAGTAAACTGACAAAGATCATCCTGGCTGCAGGTATGACAGCAGCTATGACCGCATGTTCCTCCAATACAAATCAGACTTCCGCAAAGACAGAGCTGGAGCTGGTCACCAGCCTCGATCAGGCGATCCTGGCCCTGTCCTCCGGCAAATGTGATGCCGTAGCTCTGGACGGCACAACAGCCAGGAACTACGTAGACCAGTCCGACGGCAAGTTCGCGATGAGTGAGATCAACTTCGACCTTACGCTGTACGGAGATTACGAAGGCAACGTCGCCGCTGCCAAGAAGGGCGAGACATCCCTGATGGAAGCCGTCAACGCATGTATAGAGACAACGAAAGAAAACGATTACTACACGCTGTGGACAGCCATCGCCAAAGTACAGTCCGGCACCCAGGATGAAGCAGCTGAGAAGATCGTCGGAGACATGGATGTCTTCCCCGATGTAGAGATCGACGATACATACCTGTATCTGCTGGATACGACAGATCTCGTCAAGCCTGAACTGGATCTCTCCGGCGCCGACGGTGTACTGAAGAGTGTCCTTGAAAAAGGTGTCCTGACGATCGCAACATCTCCCGACTATCCGGCCAACGAGTTTATCGATGAAAACGGTACGGTATACGGCAATGAGATGATGCTGGCAAAGTATGTGGCAGACTGCCTCGGTGTCAAACTGCAGATCGAGACCATGGACTTCAACGCTGTATTAACAGCTGTCGATACCGGCAAGGTCGATCTCGCCTTCTCCGGCTTTGGCTGGAAGAAAGACAGAGCGGAAGCGTTTGAACTCTCCATCGGCTATGTCGGTGATGATGAGGTAACCTTCCATACACTGATCGTCCCTGCTGATCAGAAAGACAACTACAAGACCCTCGAAGACTTCGTCGGTAAGCATATCATGGCACAGGCATCTTCCCTGCAGCAGATGTACGTGGAAGATCAGATCCTCGCATTAGAGAAATAAAAGCAGTAAAGGAGAATCAAACATGAAGTTCAAGACATTCGCAAATACGATCCTGTCCGCAGGTTTATTACTTACAATTACAGGCTGTTCCGGTTCCGGTACACCCTCAACGCCATCTGAGGCTCCTGCCGGTGGTTCCGAAGCTTCCGGCACAGCGGAAAAGATCATCCCTGTCAGCGCATTTGAATATGATACATCCGATATTCCGAAGCCTGAGATCACGATCGAAAATCCTACAGGCGTTCTGAAGGATATCCTGGACAAAGGTGTGATCGTTGTCGCAACAGCACCGGACAACCCGCCGTACGAGTGGGTATACGAAGACGGTACGACATTAACCGGTTCCGAGCTGTATCTGGCCAAGTATATCGCTGATATCCTCGGTGTAGAGCTGCAGATCGAACAGATGGACTTCAGTGCTGTTCTGACCTCTGTAGATACAGGCAAGACAGATCTTGCGATGGCCGGCTTCGGCTGGAAGAAAGACCGTGATGAGAACTTCCAGTTATCGAAGGGTTATCACTCCAGCACAAGCGGCGCATCCTGCCACAGTCTGCTGGTCCCTGCGGATAAAGTAGAAGACTACAAGACATTCGCAGATTTCTCCGGTAAGACGGTAGCGGCACAGGCATCTTCCCTGCAGCAGATGTATGTCGAAGATCAGCTGATCCCCGAAGGCGCAAATATGGAACTGATCACTGGCTTTGACCAGGGTGTGCTGAATCTGACCTCCGGCAAGGTCGATGCGCTGGCAACATCCTGCTCGGTCGCTCTGCAGTATGCGGATCAGTCCAACGGTCTGCTCGCCAAATCAACGGTAGAATTTGATCTCTCCATGTACGGAGATTACGAAGGAACTGTCGTTGCCGCAAAGAAGGGTGAAGAAAGTCTGATCAATACGATCAACGAGATCCTGACATTTGTAAACGAGAACGCAATCTATGACATCATGTACAAACAGGCTCTTGATGAAGCCGGCATGATCGACGTCGAATAAGAGGAAAACATGGGACCTGGAATTATTGAAGTATTTCTGCAGTACTGGCCGTTATTCCTGAACGGTCTGATCGGCACCCTGAAGTATGCGTTTATCGCCGTATTGTTCGGCAGTCTGCTGGGTGTCCTTGTCGCAATCGTGAATATGTCCAGCAACAAGATCGTCAGCACGATCGGCTCGGTCTACGTCAATGTACTCAGAGGTACACCTCTGCTTGTACAGATGTATATCGCGTATTTCTTCATCCCGATGGCATTCCCTGCCCTGAGCTTCCTGTCCAAGGAACAGTGTGTTATCCTGTCCCTGATCCTGAACTCCAGTGCCTACGTATCGGAGATCTTCCGTTCCGGTATCAACGCTGTGGATAAAGGACAGACAGAAGCCGCAAGAAGTCTCGGTATGAGCGCAAAGAATACGATGATGCGGATCATCCTGCCGCAGGCGGTAAAGAATATCCTGCCGGCCCTGGCAAACGAGTATATCGCCATGATCAAGGAGACATCTCTTGCCGGAACCTTTATGTTATATGAACTGATGTATACGCGTACACTGCTGGCCAATAAGTTCCTGGTCTGGCAGCCCCTGTTTATCATTGCGGGTATCTACCTGATCGTTACGATGGTACTCTCCGCACTGGTAAGAGTTATGGAAAAGAGGCTGAGTATTAGTGACTGAGTTAAAACCGATCATTGAGGTAACCGACCTCCATAAGAACTTCGGTGAATTAAAAGTCCTGAAGGGCATCAACGAAAAGATATACAAGGGTGAAGTCGTCTCGATCATCGGTCCCTCCGGCGGCGGTAAGTCTACCTTCCTGCGCTGCCTGAACATGCTGGAGATCCCGGATGGCGGACATGTGTACTTCGAAGGCGAAGAACTGAATGCCAGGAGTACGGACCTTGATCAGCACAGACAGAAGATCGGTATGGTCTTCCAGCTGTTCAATGTCTTCCCGCACCTGACCGTCATGGACAACATTACGATCACACCGATCCTCGAGAAGAAGATCCCGAAGGAACAGGCAGAGAAGGAAGCCATGGAACTGCTGAAGACAGTAGGACTTGAGGATAAGGCCAATGAATATCCGAGAAAGCTGTCAGGCGGACAGAAACAGAGACTTGCGATCGTCAGAGCCATGGCGATGAAACCGGATGTCATGCTGTTTGACGAACCCACAAGTGCACTGGACCCGGAAATGGTCAAGGGTGTACTGGAAGTCATCCAGAATCTGGCAGAGAGCGGTATGACATGTGTGATCGTCACGCATGAGATGGGCTTTGCAAAGAAGATCAGTGACCGGGTACTGTTTATCGATGATGGTATCATCGCTGAGGAAGGCACACCGGAAGAGATCTTTGATCACCCGAAGAATCCGAGAACACAGGAATTCCTGTCACAGGTACTGTAGGAGGTTATATGAAGACAACATTTACCTACGACCACTATGTGAAATATGATGAGCTGCAGAGTGATCTGCAGTTTTTCGCAGATACATATCCCGATCTCTGTACGCTGGAAGTTAACTGTGTAACACCCGGCGGCAGGAACCAGTATGTCATTACCCTGACAAACAAGAAGACAGGAGAAGCACTCACCAAACCGGGCTGGTACCTGGACGGCAATATCCATGCCGGAGAAGTCACCAGCAGTATGTGTGCTCTGCATACCGCAGACTATCTGCTGACCAATTACGGTACGGATGATACCTGTACAAAGCTGCTGGACACGATGACGGTCTATATCATCCCGAGAGTCACCCCGGATGGGGCAGAGAGATACCTGAATACACCGGTGACACTGCGCTCGGCTGACAGAACATACAGACCGGAAGAGGGCGGTATCCGCGGGGAAGATCTCGACGGAGACGGTGTGATCAGGATGATGCGTATTCCGACACCGTACGGTGCCTGGAAGAAAGACCCTGAGAATGCAGGCAGTATGATCCTGAGAGACCCGGGTGAGACCGAGGGTGAATTCTATGATATCTATCCGGAAGGTATGCCGGAGGGTGATGAAGAGAACCTGAAGGAAGCGAGATCGCCGTGGGGACTGGACTTCAACAGGAACTTCCCGTACGGATGGTTTGCGGAATACCGACAGTCCGGTGCCGGAGACTATCCGTTAAGCAACCCGGAGACCAAAGCACTTGTGGACTTTGTGATCTCTCACCCGAATATCGGCGGGGCTGCGATCGGTCACACCAGCGGCGGTCTGGTCCTGTATCCGCCCGGCACAAGACCTGCGAAGTCGGCCTTCCCGGATGACATCAAGGCCTTCAAGGCGATTGCCGAGATGGGCAAACAGGAACTTGGATACAAGCCGATGAATATCTTTGATTCCTTCATGACGGATCAGGAGGAATTCGACTCCGGTGCCTTCGATGACTGGTGCTTCCAGACCAAAGGCATCCCCGCATATACGATCGAATTCTGGGATCTTGCAACACGTGCCGGTGTACCGGAAGACTGGGGACCGGAGATGTTTGAGCTTACCAAAGGCCTGCAGCGCTTCAACGCATGCATGAAGTGGGTAAAGGAGAATGCCCCGCAGTACTACAGTGACTGGCAGGAATTTGACCATCCCGTCTTCGGCAAGGTAGAGCTTGGCGGCTTCAACTACAAGTGGACACACCAGAACCCGCCGGAGAACTTCCTGCAGGAAGAGTGTGAGAAAGATACACGGTTCAATATCCGGTTTGCCAGGGCAATGCCAAGACTCGTGATTGATACGCTGAAGGCAGAGGAAAAAGAACCCGGGATCTTCGAGATCACTGCAGTAGTTGGAAATCTCGGCTATCTTCCGACCAACCTCTCCGATGAAGCAATTAAGATCAAAGAGGCAAAGGAAGTCAAGGCATGCATCAGCGGCGGAACTCTGTTGACTGGGAAGGCGGAGTGTGAGATCGGCCATCTGTCAGGATACAGCAGGACGGATACCGGCATACACTACTATGGCAATATCTCTACTTTTGCCAATGCCAGGGCCAGAAAGAGAGTCACCTGGATGGTCAAGGCACAGAAGGGTGATACGATCACGGTCAAAGCGGCACAGGAAAAGGCCGGTACAGCAGAGAAATCGATCATTCTGTAAGTCTATAGAGCAGTTTTCACAAGGAGAACTGCTTTTTCTGTACAGGAAAAGACAGTCCGTATGTTACGAACTGTCTTCGTACTAATTCACAGGAATCAGAACAGCACTCTCTTCGCCTTCCGGGATAAACGGAGCACATCCTGCCTCAGCTGACAGCGTCTGGTTCTGCCAGTCATACTGCAGTCTTCCCGTATACGGCTGTTTCGCATAGCCAAGCCGGGTCAGGGAGTAGACGATATCTCCGTTCAGCGTCCAGCGGCATATCCCCCTGTAGATCTCCGGCATCTCTCCATCCCTGATCACGGTCATCGTACCGTCACAGAGGATCTTTACCCGGATATTCCCGACAGAGAGGATACTCTTTACCAGCAGATGTTCGGGAAACAGGGTGCGGATCTGGTCGTCTTTGGTAAGAAGAGGCATCAGTTCTTCCGGATCAGCCGGGAACTGACGCGGTGCTTCGGCGTTTCTCTGCAGCGTCTCAAAGTCAAATATCGGCAGTCCGTTACTGATATGTTCAAGCCGCAGGGAATCTTCCTCTGCATACAGGATATAGCCTTCGGGTGCTTCGTCCCACCATTGTCCGGCTTTGGAGAAGGAGGAGAATGCACGTACTTTGGTCCGGATCTCCGTACTTTCGGTATCGCTCAGAGGTGTTTCCGGCACCAGCTTTGCCGCATAGTAGACATAGAGACTGTCATTCATATAGGAGCCGACATTCATATAGATGGTATCTTCGGTGCAGAATACCTCCGCGACAGACATGTCATCTTCACCATGGGTGATATATGTGCCTGTCAGCTTTTCAGAGAGCGGCAGATCTGCGTATACCGGACCGGTAACGCCGGTGGGTATCAGGTATTTGAGCTCATCAAATGTCTTGTCATCCTTACGGCTGTACAGTACACCGTCCCTGGCATAGAGATACGGATTGTCGGGATCACATTCGAAGTAACATACCGGATGATAGAAATCGATCCTGTTTTCGGCAGGTATACCGATATAATCGGCGGAAGCACAGCGGATCACGTCTTTTACGTTCTTTCCGATATGCACGGTGAAGACCAGGTCCTGCCAGGTGATATCGGTGCTGTAGTCCTGTGGATCGGGCAGACCGCTGACATAGTAATCACTTACCGGTGCGTCCGGAAGGATCGTAAATGCCTCCGCTACACCGGAGCCGTGGTAACCGCCCAGAGAGATGACCTTGGCGCCTTCGATCTCATCAGCAATCGTGATCTCGGTGTTCTGCAGATCCAGATTCCACATATAGCTGTTTGCGTAAGCATCCCGGCCGCTGTCACTGATGCGGTACCACTGACTCTCTGATCCTGTCACGGTATTTTTCTGATACGGTGTACAGCCCTGCAGCAGTAAAGCCGACAGAACAGCAGGGATTAGGATATGGTTTCGGTATGCTTTTGCCATGGGTCATGACTCCGTAACGCGCTTGCCGGTAATGTGCTCGGGCACCAGCGCAAATACGAGTGTTGAACCATCGGGATGCCGCTGTATCTCGCTTTCGATATAGCCTTCATCATCGGTGAACTGCCGGGAGAGTCTTCTGCAGATCTCCATCGCTTCATCGTAGTCGTCAACGATCTCGATGCGGCCGAAGACGATCACACTGGTAAAGTGCAGAGCCCAGTCACCCTCGTATTTCTGCCCTTCACCGAAGACACAGTAGGATACCTTGTCATGTCTCTTTATGGCATCGACTTTATGACCGTGCATGCCGCTGTGGAAGTACAGCTTTCCGGTCTCCTCATCATACCAGTGATTGTGCGGTACACCGTAAGGGTAGTCATCATCACCGAGTACGGACAGGACACCGCGTTTCTCCTGTTTCAGGATCTGCAGGCACTCATCATGTGTTAATGCCTGTTTATGTCGCACGATTTCCCTGAACATGTCATTTATCGCCTCTGTTCTTATGCATATCCTGCAGGATCAATTCTTTCAAATAGGCTTTCACACTGTCCTGTGCACTGAGCCAGGCGATGATATCCGCTTCCGTGCGGACATCAAACCGGGCAGAGAACGATCTGTAATTATTGCGGTTGTACTGGTTGTTGTAATCCAGACGCTTTTCATAGCTGTTTTTCTTCTCTGTCATTTCAACCTCCATGCCTGCATGTCAAGCCGGTTCATACAGCAGATAGCTGTCACCGTTTCTGATCAGATGTGCTTCGTGGATCTCCGGCTGCGTTTTGCCCATGATGTCCTGCAGAAGTTCGACGCGGATATAATTCGGTGTTTCCTCTGCCGCAAAGATCGTTGATGTATTCAGCGTGCGGGGATTGCCGAAGACATCCGACTGCAGTGCACAGAGCGTGCCGTTGATCTCCTTATAGATCGGATATTCACCGCCGAAGGCACCGGGATAGTAGTGCTCTTCCAGGAACTGTTTCCGGATGACGGATTCTGCGTATGCCTTCAGGTCATCGATCGATTTGATGTTTCTGCCGCCGATCGAGATGACTTCGTAGTAGCGGTCAGCGACTTCGCGATCGGACAGGGTGATGTCCAGGCCGTAGAGCCAGTTGACAACGTTATTCTGTTCGGTAAGCAGGCGGTCGAGTGCGCTCTTGTATGCGGCGTACTGCGGCTCGTTGCGGGTGATCTTCTCGGGATCGACTTCGAAGGTGATCTGTCCGTTGACCCAGAAGATACCTCCTGTCGGGTGATAGATCTCAAAGACCGCGGTGATATCATCACTGATCTTGTATGATCCTTTGTAGGATGTATTGGTCAGTACAGGATCGATCGGAATCTCGGTCAGATCATCCAGTGATTGTATCTCCGGCAAACGGTCTATGCCGATCGGCAGGTCAGGGATCTGTGTCAGTAAGTCTGCTTCAATCTCCTCAAGATCTCCTTCATTGTAATCGGCGATGCACTGCTGGATCATTGCCAGCTCCTTTTCCTCCGGTGTTGCGGTATTCTGCGGGACGACAGGTCCGTTGGATGTATCGGCTGTCGGTTCAGGCTTTTTTCCTGAACACCCAACAAGCAAAAGGGCGGTAATGATCAGTCCTTTTAAGTACTTTTCCATACATGCATATTATCATGAATGCATGGTGCTTGACAAATCCTCTGCCGGAGTGTGATAATCTGTGTACATCTTTGATGGGGACAAGTAGCTGTTTGACGGCATAAGAGAGATGACGGCCGGTGCGAGTCATTGCCTGACACTGTGAAATCCACCCCGGAGTTAGAGTAACGATCTACGGTGCGTCCGTTATGCGCAGAATGAGTGGCCGGATTGTTTCACGTGAAACAATTCTGCAATTAGGGTGGTACCGCGAATAACATCGTCCCTTGGGATGGTGTTTTTTATTTCAGGAGGAGACAGACATGATCGACATTAAACTGATTAGAGAGAATCCCGAGCTTGTCAAAGAAAATATCCGGAAGAAGTTCCAGGATGAGAAGCTGGTTCTCGTTGACGAAGTAGCAGAGATGGACAAACAGTTCCGCTATGCCAAGACAACAGGCGATGCTCTGCGTGCAGACAGAAACCGTATCTCCAAGCAGATCGGCTTACTGATGCGTGAGGGAAAGCGCGAAGAGGCAGAGGAAGCCAAGCAGAAAGTCAGAGACGCAGATCAGCAGCTGCTTGATCTGGAGAAGCAGGAAGAAGAACTTGCGGCACAGATCAGAGAGAGAATGCTGGTTATCCCGAACATCATCGACCCGACGGTACCGATCGGCAAGGATGACAGCGAGAATGTAGAGATCCAGCGCTATGGTGAACCTGTCGTTCCCGACTACGAGATCCCGTATCATACGGATATTCTGGAATCTCTGGACGGTCTGGACCTCGACAGTGCCAGAAATACATCCGGTAATGGTTTCTACTACCTGATGGGTGATGTCGCAAGACTCCACTCGGCGATCCTGTCCTATGCACGTGATTTCATGATCGGCCGCGGCTTTACCTACTTTGTGCCTCCGTTCATGATCCATTCCAACGTTGTTACAGGTGTCATGAGCTTTGCGGAGATGCAGAACATGATGTACAAGATCGAAGGTGAAGATCTGTATCTGATCGGCACATCCGAGCATTCGATGATCGGCCGCTTCCTGAACACAACACTCAAGGAAGAGAAACTCCCGTATGCACTGACAAGCTACAGCCCCTGTTTCCGTAAGGAGGTAGGCGCACACGGCATTGAAGAGCGCGGTCTGTACCGTGTACACCAGTTTGAGAAGCAGGAGATGGTCGTTGTCTGCAAGCCTGAGGATTCCAAGGCCTGGTACGATAAGCTGTGGCAGAACAGTGTTGACTTCTTCCGCTCGCTGGATATTCCGGTCAGAACGCTGGAGTGCTGCTCCGGTGATCTGGCAGACCTGAAGGTCAAGAGCTGTGACGTTGAGGCGTGGTCGCCGAGACAGAAGAAGTACTTTGAGGTCGGCAGCTGCTCAAATCTCGGTGATGCCCAGGCAAGACGTCTTGGTATCCGTATCAAGGGCGAGAACGGCAACTACTTTGCACATACCCTGAACAACACGGTCGTTGCGCCGCCGAGAATGCTGATTGCGTTCTTCGAGAACAACCTGCAGGCAGACGGTACAGTTCGTATTCCTGAACCGTTAAGACCGTATATGGGCGGTCAGGAGCTTCTTGTCCCTGCAAAAGAGAAGAAAAATACGATATAATTGTTTCACGTGAAACAATTCAAGGGTAAACAACTGAATCTGTGGTTCTTAGGGGCGGGTATACTGGGATTTATCCATTTTGCCTGTCCCTATTTTACGTATCACAGGAATGAGGGCGGACTGCTGGGAATGATCCTGTCGGGTATCCTGATCCTGACGGGGACCTATCCGGAAAAGATCATCCCGACAGTGAAAAAGCTGTACAGAGCTCACAAAAAGACATGGAATGTGCTGTTTCTTGTCATCTTCATCATCATTGCAGCAGAGATGACGCTGATGATCCGCGGTGCGCAGGAACAGGAAACGGGCAGAAATGATCCGGTGATCGTGCTGGGCAGTGATATCAAGCCGGACGGAACACCGACGGAGATGGTCGTTAACCGTCTGGAAAGAGCCTGTCAGTATCTGGAAGACAATCCGGACTCGATCGTGATCGTATGTGACGGCATCCGCATGAAAAACGGCATGACCGAGGCACAGGCGATGAAAAACTGGCTGATCGGGCACGGAATTGAAGAAAACCGCATACTTCTGGAAGAAAAATCACTCTCGACAAAGGAAAATCTGGAAAATGCCAGACAATTACTGGAAGACCCGGAGCAGGAAGTTCTGATCGCGACGAATGCCTTCCACCAGTACAGAGCCCAGAAGCTCGCACGTGATCTGGGAATGAACGCCAAGCCGCTGACAGCGCCGACACCCTGGTACGTGGTCCCGACGTACTATCTGCGGGAACTGATGGCGATCATTGCCCAGTTTGTGCTCTGATATTGCCTAAACCGGGAAAATCCGATATAATTCTAACGGTACAACAGACATGTACGAATCTGGTCAGGTCCGGAAGGAAGCAGCCATAACTACCTCTGTCTGTGTGTACCGCTTTTTTATGGAATACGAAGAATACGCTAAACATGAATACTATATGCGGCTGGCACTCGAGGAAGCGGAAAAAGCACGTGAGATCGATGAGGTGCCGGTCGGTGCAGTTGTTGTCCGCGGCGGGGCAGTAATCGCCAGAGCCCATAACCTGCGGGAGACAAATAAACAGGCAAGCGCGCATGCGGAATTCCTGGCCATGCAGAAAGCCTCTTCGTATCTTGGCACCTGGTGTCTTGACGACTGTGATCTGTATGTGACCCTTGAACCCTGCATGATGTGCACCGGAGCCATCATTCTGGCACGCATCGCTAATCTGTATTACGGCACAAAAGATCCCAAGGCAGGGGCAGTAGACAGCGTCATCGAAGTACGCAAGATCAGCCGCCTGAACCATCACGTGAACGTCGAATCAGGGTATCTGGAACAGGAATGCGGAGATATCCTGCGCGCATTCTTCAAAGAGAAGAGACAAAAACCGAAAAGAGATAAAAGTCAGTTTAAAATCGACAAATAGACATAGAGAAGGGCTTAAGAATAGCCCTTTCTTTTGCTATAATTGATTAATAGCAGAGGTAATGCAATGGGCAGAGAAGCACTCTATCAGAAATACCGTTCCAGAACATTTTCTGAGGTCGTAGGACAGGAATATATCGTACGATCTGTTCAGAATGCGTTAAAAGAGGGCAAAGTAGGCCATGCATACCTGTTCTGCGGGCCCCGCGGTACGGGTAAGACGACGATGGCGAGACTTCTGGCCAAGGCCGTCAACTGCGAAGACATTGAACATGCGCCCTGTGAGCACTGCGCAAACTGTCTGGCAGCCTCCGCAAACAACCATCCGGACATTGTTGAGATCAATGCCGCAAATGAGACCCATGTAGAAGATATCCGCGGACTGATCGAACGTGCAAGATTATCACCGATGATGGGCCGGTACAAGGTCTATATCATCGATGAGGTCCACCAGCTGTCATCATCAGCTGCCAGTGCTTTGTTAAAAACACTGGAAGAACCGCCGGAACATGTCATCTTTATCTTGGCGACGACAGATCCGCAGAAGCTTCTGAATACAATTATCTCCCGCTGTCAGCGCTTTGATTTCTCCAAGGTTCCTGCCGACAAGATACGTGATCATCTGCTTCACGTGGCATCTATGGAGGGTATAGGCCTCGAAGAAAGAGCGGCGGAAATGCTGGCGGAACTGGCCGACGGCGGTATGCGTGATGCCCTCAGTATGCTGGATCAGGCAAATGCCTATGCCGAAGGAAAGATCACCGAGGCAAGCATCATTGAGATCTACGGTCTGACATCCGTGTCGGAAATGATCGAGTTTATCCTGGCCGTCTATGCCGGAGATGTCGAAACGGTCATGAACAGGATACGCGGATATGAACATGCAGGCATGGATATCCGCAGACTGACATCCGACCTGATCGCAGCCCTGAAGGATGCGGTCATCTACAGAGCCGTGCACAAGGACAGCCTGCTGCGTCTGCTGAAGGCAGAACAGGCACAGAAGATCGCTTCACCGGTCAGCCGTACCCAGCTGCTGAAGATGATCACGATCCTGATGGATGCAGCAGAGAGATACAAGAATGCCGTTTCGGTCAGCAGCGTCTTCGAGGTTGCGGCACTGAAGATGATGCCGGACGAAGTTATCCCCGCCGAAGAGAACAGGCCTGCCGCCGTCAAACCGGAGCCGGTAAAACCCGCAAAGACAGAGCCTGTACGTACGATGCCGGAGCCTGAACCAGCCCCGAAACCTGCACCAATTGCACAAAAAGAGCCCGAAAATATCGAAATTCCTGCAGAAACAGCACCGGAACCGGAAGAAGTCATGACAGAACTCGTACCGGAAGAGAAGAAACCGGAACCGATTAAGACAGCACCGGTCACCGCGCTTTCGACCGAAGATATCCTGGCGCTGCTTGTACAGTGCACGAAGAACGCCAAACAGCAGGATATGCGCAGACTGCAGGAGATCACCAACACCCTGATCATGGACCGCTATACTGCCAATCTCGGACAGACGGAGATCCTGGCCAGCGGAGATAACTGTATCCTGCTTGGCTGTATGTCTCAGGCTGTTGCCAACACGATGAATGAATACAGCTTCAACCGTGAGCTTTACTTCTATCTGAAGGAAAGAAACCTCGACAAGATGGTCTATGCGGTCACGAAGGAAAGCTATGATGAAGCTGTAAAGGAATTTGTGGAAAGACGGAAGACAAACAGTCTGCCGGAACCCGCAAAGATCGAACGCTATATAGAAATAAAGGAAGAGGAAGGAGAAGCCCCCGCCCCGGAAGAGAAACTGTTTGAACTCTTCGGAGAAGATCTGGTGGAGGTCATAGAAGACGATGAGTAATATTGATTTTGATGCTCTGATGAAACAGGCACAGGCCATGCAGAGTGAGATGATGCAGATCCAGGATCAGCTGGCAGAGACGATCTACACAGGCAATAACGGCGGCAGTACCGGTGTGACCGTGAAGATCAACGGGAATAACGAAGCCCAGGAAGTCATCATTCCCGAAGAGATGATGAATCCCGAAGACAGAGAGATGCTTCAGGATATGATCATGATCGCGTTTAATGATGCACTTGATAAAGCCAATGAAGACAGAGAGAGACGTTTGGGTAAGTTTACACAGGGAGCGGGTCTGCCGAATTTCTAAAGATGTATCCCCGAAGTCTTGAAAAACTGATCGAAAGCTTCCGTAAGCTTCCCGGTGTCGGAGAAAAGACGGCAGAGCGCTATGCCCTGCTGATCTGTGACAGCGATATCGAGGATGTGCAGGAATTTGCGCAGGCACTGATGGATGTGAAGGAGAAACTGACACACTGCCATGTCTGCGGGAATCTCTGTGAGGGAGATGAGTGTGATATCTGCCGTGACCGGGATAGAAACCACAGGCAGATCTTTGTCGTGCAGTCGAGCAAGGATATCATCGCCATGGAGAGAGCCGGGGAATACCGCGGTGTATACCATGTGCTGAACGGGCTGATCTCCTCCAGCAAGGGGATCCTGCCGGAAGATCTGAATATCGAGTCGCTTGTGGAAAGAGCAAAGGATGCCGAGGAAGTGATCCTGGCAACCAGTGCGACACTGGACGGCGAGACAACATCGCTGTACCTGTCCAGACTGCTGGCACAGAATTATCCCGAACTGCTGATCACGAGGATCGCACACGGTATCCCTTCCGGGGGACTGCTGGATTATGCGGATGAGATCACGCTGATGCATGCATTGACAGACAGAAGGAAAATGGGTGGTTGAAGATGAGTTCTATTGCGTATGTCACGGACGAAAAGATGATCGAGTATCATCGCCTTTGCGGAAACAGACAGATCAACTTCTGGCGGCTGACCAGCCGTAAGGAGTTCAAGGATTTCCATCCCGGAGAACTGCTGTTTTTCTATACGCATCCAAGAGGAAGACGGAAGAAAGGCTTTGTCGGATATGCGCATTATGCGACATCACATACGATGTCTCTGGATACGATGTGGAAACGTTACGGAAACAATAACGGATATGACACGATCGAACAGATGGAGGAAGCCATCAGAAGAGCAGCCAAGGATAAACCGGTGCCGGAAAAGATGAACTGCCTGCAGCTGGATAATGTTGTCTTCTTCCTGGAACCTGTATTCCCGGAAGATGTCGGACTGACGATCTCGCCGAAGATGGAAAGCTACTGCTATCTTGATCAGGAAGATCCCGAGACAACGATCCGGATCCTGAAACAGGCAGAGAAGAACGGTATCGATATCTGGAGTGCATCACAGGGAGAGGAAATACAGAATACCTTCCGCAGAGATGAACTCAGACATCAGCTGGCATGGATCCAGAAACAGATCGGTAAGACCAACTACAACGATAAGGAAAGAGCCCTGGCCCAGAAGCTCTCACGGCAGTATCTGGAGGAACACGGCGGCGAGATGATCCGCAACAACCGTACGGATATCTTTGAGATCAGCGATGACAGGATCGTGATCACAGTGCCTTTTGTTTCACAGAGCAGAGACTACAAGACAAGACGTAAGGAATTCTTCGGCAAGCTTGTCCTGTACAAGATGATGATCGAAGAGAGTGAACAGGCATTTGCGCCGGTGAAGT
The DNA here is from genome assembly GCA_002372175.1 of Solobacterium sp. UBA3691. Lineage (GTDB taxonomy): Bacteria > Bacillota_I > Bacilli_A > Erysipelotrichales > Erysipelotrichaceae > Bulleidia. Next base: position 11,370 of record DFIS01000023.1, on the reverse strand, counting down.
TCAATGTCATCACGGTCAGTGATCAGCCGGAGATCAGGGCATATACAGATAGGATCAACCATGACGGATTATGAGGTGATCGTCATCGGCGGCGGACATGCCGGTATTGAGGCAGCTCTTGCCTGTGCGCGTCTGTCCCGAAAGACGCTTTTATGTACGCTGAATATCAGGAATATCGGTAAGATGCCGTGCAATCCCTCGGTGGGAGGACCTGCCAAGGGAATCGTGGTCAGAGAGATCGATGCCCTGGGCGGAGAGATGCCGAAGACAGCAGATATGACAGCCCTGCAGTTCAAGATGCTCAACAGTTCGAAAGGACCGGGTGTGCGGGCACTGCGGGTGCAGTCAGATAAACTGGCATATGCGGAGCGTATGCAGTATGTATGTACGCATACAGAGAATCTGACCGTGATGGAGGTCATGGTCAAAGCATTGAATACCGACGGGAAGAAGGTAACCGGCATCACCCTGCAGGATGGTTCAGTGATCACCTGCCGGATCGTGATCCTGACGACAGGGACATACATGGCCGGCGTCAATATGATCAGTGATGAGGTCATACCGGGCGGACCGGACGGGGAGAAGACGACAGGAGATCTTTCGGCATCGCTGCGGGAACTGGGCCTGCGTACATTCCGGCTGAAGACCGGTACACCGCCGCGGGTATACACCAACTCGATCGACTTTTCCAAAACAACGCTGGAACCGGGCACGGATGGCTTTCTGCGCTTCTCGGAAGAGACCAGAGAGATCCTCCCGTTTAGCCAACAAGTACCCTGCTATATGACACATACCACTGCAGAAACACACGAGATCATTCTCGCCAATCTGCATCGTTCCAGCATGTATTCCGGCGTTGTCAAGGGCGTAGGACCGCGGTATTGTCCGTCCATTGAAGATAAGCTTGTGCGCTTTCATGACAAGCCGAGACACCTGCTGTTCCTGGAGCCGGAGTCGCTGCGTCTGGATACGACATATGTACAGGGTTTCTCCACATCTCTGCCGCGGGATGTCCAGGAGAAGATGACGCACACACTGCCGGGCTTCGAGAACTGCCGCATAAAGTCATATGCCTACGCGATCGAGTATGATGCGATCGATCCCATACAGATGAAGGTATCGCTGGAATCCAAGGTGATCGAAAATCTGTTTACGGCAGGACAGGTCAACGGTACTTCCGGATATGAAGAGGCAGCCGGACAGGGTATCCTTGCGGGGATCAACGCTGTACGCAAGCTGCAGGAGAAGGAACCGCTGGTGCTGGGCAGAGATGAGGCATATATCGGTGTTCTGATCGATGATCTGACGACCAAGGGAACGAAAGAACCGTACAGACTGCTGACAAGCCGGGCGGAGTACAGACTGCTGCTGAGACATGACAACGCGGAGGACCGCCTGATTGCCAAAGGATATGAGACAGGACTTGTGACACCGCAGAGATATGAACGATATCTTGAGCGCCGAAAGACACGGGAGAATATCGTGCAGACACTGCGGGAGAAGAGCTTCGATCTGGCCGGTGATGTACTGCGTGATTACCTGAAGGAACACGGATATGAGAGTGACGCGCATGTCGGTATGACCGGGTATGATCTTGTCAAACGGCCGGGGATCACTTCCCATGATCTGCTCAGAGAGACCGGTATTGAGACCGATCCCGAACTGGCAGAGATGTGTGATATCGAGATCAAATATGAGGGTTATATCGAGAAAGCCCGCAGACAGGCAGAACGCCTGAAAGACATGGAAGACAGGAAGCTTGGTACGGACTTCAACTATGATGAAGTCGAGCATCTGTCTCTGGAAGGAAGACAGAAACTGAAGGAATACAAACCGGAAACACTGGGACAGGCATCCCGTATATCCGGGGTAGATCCGGCGGATATCTCCGTACTGGCAGTGACCCTGAAACACAGGAAGGACAGACAGATATGAATTATGAAGAAGTAGTAAGCAACGTCAATGTATACGGACTGAATGAATCGGCACGGGGAGCGAAGTTCTCGATGGCTGTTGATGTAAACAAGGTAGACGGTACGATCACGGATACGACACGCAAGCTTGCGCAGTCACCGATCGGCAGCGGACATGATAACTTCATGAACGGTATCATTGTCCAGTTTGACCTGACCTTTACCAATAAAGCCTGGGTGGAAGCCGAGAGATATCACTTCCTGGATTTTGTCAGTTCGCAGTCAACGATGCACAGGATCACGAAGTTTGATCTGGACAAGGCATATATCGAGTATACCGATCCCCGGATCATTGAGATCATGAAGGAGAAGACAGCAGACTACAATGCCCTGCAGGAACGGATAAAGAAAGCACTGGAGAACGGTGAAGGTGTCTCGGCAATGCGGGAAGAGTCAGCACGCAAGTATCTCGAGATCCTGTATTCGAATCCTGCCGGTTTCAAGCTTACGGCGAGAATGACAACGAACTACCGTCAGCTGAAGACGATCTACAGGCAGAGAAGAGATCACCGTCTGCCGGAGTGGAGAGCATTCTGCGCATGGGTGGAGACACTGCCGTATGCGGAATTCATCACGGATGTCAAAGCATAAGCATATTCTGTTTCTGATCCTGTTCTGCATATGTACAGTGTTTGCGGGCTGTACGCAGGAGAAGCGGGAGATGCCGGAGACGGTGCGGGCAATGTGGTTTGCCTATCCGGACTACCGGGAGATCCTGGCCGGCAGAGATCAGAAGGGGTATGAGGCGATGGCGGACAAGATCATGGAGGATCTGGATTCCATCGGTATCAATACCCTGTATATCCATGTCTGTGCCTATACCGATGCATACTTCCCGTCAAAGATCTATCCGATGAGTAAGGACGTGCAGGACGCTGACTATGATCCGTTCGGTATTCTTGTACAGAAGGCAAAGGAACACGGGATCCGGACAGAAGCCTGGATCAATCCTCTGCGTTCGGTGCTGGAGGAAGAGGCAGAAGAGTGGGAAGATGGCTTTATCCTGAAGGAATGGGTAAAGGAGAATAACGAGAGGGTCCGCTGGGTAAACGGCAGATACTACCTGAACCCGGCCTATCCGGAAGTACGTGAGCTGATCACGTCATTTGTGCAGGAAGTGCTTGATACGTACGATGTGGACGGGATCCACTTCGATGATTACTTCTATCCGGACGGGACAGGAAGAAACTTCGATGAGTATATCTACGGAGAAGCTAACGCAGCCGAAGCGATCAGCCGTGAGGACTACCGCCGGGCACAGATCAATGAACTGGTCAGGGAAGTCCGGGATACGGTAAAGAAGAAGGGCAGTGATCTGACCTTCGGTATCTCGGTATCAGGGAATAATGACTACAACCGGGATCAGATCTTTGCGGATACCGATGCCTGGATCGAAGAAGGACTGATCGACTATCTGGCACCGCAGATCTACTGGGGCTTTAACAACCCCTCCCGTCCGTATGCGCGTACGGTCAACGAGTGGCGTACATTCGTCGGGGACAGGAACTGCGATCTGATCATCGGTCTTGCGGCATACAAGGTCGGTGCGAATGACGGCTATGCCGGAGATGCGGCAAGTGAGTGGATCGACAGTCATGACATCCTGGCCAGACAGCTTGCATATGCGCTGGGCAGTGAATGTAAGGGATATGCGATGTTCCGGTATGGATCACTGTTTGCGCCGGCAGAAGAAGTACAGGAAGCGGCCGAAGAGGAACTGAAATACTTAAGGATATAAGATGAAGATAGAAGAACTGACAGTACAGGCAAAGAAGATCGGTATTGAGATCACCCCGGACATGTGTGATGCGCTGGCTATATACATGGAGCTGCTGATTGAAAGAAACCGGGAGTTTAATCTGACCGCGATCACCGATCCCGAAGAGATCACGGAGAAGCACTTTTATGATTCTCTGTATCCGCTGTCAGTGACAGATTTCCATGGCAGAGTAGAGGATGTCGGCAGCGGGGCGGGATTTCCCGGGATCGTTCTGGCTTTGGTCAGGAAGGATCTCGACGTGATCCTGATCGAACCTACGGGCAAGCGGTGCCGCTTCCTTGAAGAAGTCAGGGACAGACTGCAGCTGCGCAATGTGACAGTGGTGAATCAGCGGGCCGAGGAGTACGTCAGGGAACACCGGGAACAGGCAGATATCGTGACGGCAAGGGCTGTGGCCGCATTACCAGTATTGGCTGAGCTTTGCGTACCGCTGCTGAAACCGGGCGGGACATTTGTCTCGATGAAGGGCAGTAAGGGATATGAAGAACTTAACGAAGCCGGTCATGCCCTGCAGATCCTGGGCTGTGCACCCGGACAGATCCATGAATATGAATTGCCATCGGGGGATAAACGCACGATAATAACAACAGGAAAAGAACACATAACACCCGGGAAATATCCAAGGAATTACGGACAGATCCGTAAGAGACCTCTTTGAGGACGGAGAGGAGTATATATGACGGAAGTAAATATTCTGGAGCTGATCGGAAGCGACCACACAGGGAAGGTAGTACAGATCCCTGTCAGTCAGATACAGCCTTCACGCTACCAGCCGCGTCTGAACTTTGACGAGGAAGCCATGAACGAACTGACGGAGTCGATCCGCCAGAACGGACTTGTGCAGCCGATCACGGTCAGAGCGGTCGAAGACCACTACGAGATCATCGCCGGTGAGCGAAGATTCCGGGCATGCCAGCGTGCAGGGTTTACGGAACTGCCGTGCTATGTCCTTTCTCCGAGTGAGAATCAGGCAGCTGAACTGGCACTGATCGAGAATATCCAGCGTGAAGACCTGACAGCGGTGGAGGAGGCGAAGTCCTACCTGCAGATCATGCGGCAGTCGGGACTGACCCAGGAACAGGTGGCTGCCAAGGTAGGCAAGTCACAGTCAGCGATCGCCAACAAGATCCGTCTGCTCAACCTGCCGGAAGAGATCCAGCAGGGAGTCGTAAACAAGGAGATCACCGAAAGACATGCGCGGGCACTTCTGCAGGTACCGGAAGAGAAACGCACGCAGGCATACCACTACATCGTAGACAGAAGTCTGAATGTAAGGCAGTCGGAAGCCTACATTGAGAAACTTGCGCAGGGAAAAACAAAGCGCAGACAGAAGACGAAGGGCTTTACACGGAACACACAGATCGGGATCAACTCCGTCAACCAGTGTGTAAGAATGATCAAGAAGATGGGGATCGACGTCGTCATGGAGACCGAAGAGACCCTGACCGATGTACGGATCATCGTCAGATTTCCGAAATCCTGAGGACATAGAATATGGGAAAGATCATAGCAGTAGTTAATCAAAAGGGCGGTGTGGGAAAAACGACCACCAGTATCAATCTTGCGGCAGGCCTTGCCTATACGGGGAAGAAGATCCTGCTTGTGGACCTCGATCCGCAGTGCAATGCGTCACACGGTATCGGGGCTGACCGGAACCGCTCCCGGAACAAGAATACGACATATGAAGTCCTCGTTGACGAAGACAGTGCATCCGACAACACGGTGACCCTGGACATGCCGCCGATCGACGTCCTGCCGGCAAGCGTAGACCTCGCAGGTGTAGATATCGAACTGGCATCGGCATCCTACCAGGTAGGCAGAGAACAGCTGCTGAAAAACAAGCTGAATCCGATCAGAGAGAAGTATGACTATATCATCATCGACTGTCCGCCCTCCCTGAATCTGCTGAACCAGAATGCACTGACCGCAGCCGACTCCGTACTGATCCCGGTACAGTGTGAATACTTTGCGCTGGAAGGACTGACACAGTTATTAAGTACGATCCGTCTTGTACAGAAACTGTTTAATCCGGCACTGTCGATCGAGGGTGTGCTTCTGACCATGTTTGATGCCCGTACGAATCTGTCGGTAGAGGTACAGAAGGAAGTCAGAAAGTACTTTAAGGAGAAAGTATACAGGTGTTATATTCCCCGGAATGTCAGGCTGAGTGAAGCACCCAGCCGTGAGGAATCCATCTTTGAGTATGATACACGTTCGGAGGGAGCCAAGGCATATGCGGCTTTGGTCAAGGAATTCCTGATCCAGAACGAGAAAGGGGTGAACTGATGCCCAAAGACAACAATAAAGCTTTACATAAGGGACTTGGTTCTCTGTTTGGTGTAGAGACAGATGTAGAACACTTCCTTGATGATATACAGACCGGCGGCAGAGAAGTGCCGGGAAGAAAAGAAGTTGAGATCCCTGTGGAAGAGATCCGTCCCAATCCGTATCAGCCGCGTAAGGAGTTTGATCAGAAAGCTCTGAATGAACTGGCAGACTCGATCCGTCAGCACGGTATCTTTACACCTCTGCTGGTCAGAAAGAGCGTACGCGGGTATGAGCTGATCACCGGTGAAAGAAGACTCAGAGCAGCCAGGATCGCAGGTCTGACCACGGTACCGGCCATCGAGGTAGCCTTCTCCGAAGAAGAGATGATGGAGATCTCGATCCTCGAGAATGTACAGAGAGAAGATCTGAATCCGATCGAGGAAGCTGCCGCCTATGACAGCTTAGTCACCAGACTCAACTACACCCAGGAGAAGCTGGCACAGAGAGTAGGCAAGTCCAGAGAATACTGCGCAAATATGATGAGACTGCTGAAGCTTCCTTCCGATGTACAGTCTCTGGTCATCAATAAAAAGCTGACGATGGGACATGTAAGACCTCTTCTGGCATTAAAGGATGATGACCAGATGTATGATGCGGCACAGGAGATCCTGCGGAAGAAGATGTCGGTCAGAGAAGTAGAGAAGTATGTCAAGACGCTGCAGGATAAACCGGTAACGAAAAAGAAAGACACAAAGGAAAAAGATCCCTGGATCAGAGATCTGGAATACCGCATGCAGAGCAAACTTGGCACCAAGGTGGATATCTCGCCCAAGGCCATGACGATCAGCTATTCCGGTACGGAGGACCTGAACAGGATCCTGGAACTGCTGAACTGTATCGAAGAGAGCCAGCAGAACTGAACAATGAAAAGAGCGGACTGGAAAGTTCGTTCTTTTTGTTCAGGCAGGATATAGAGTATGATAGAAATACAGGTTCATAACTGAATGAATTGGTTTCAAAGAGTTTCAATTTGAAGTGGGGCAGTATATGGAGAATCGAAAGTACCGTAAGATCATTACACGTCTGCGCGCTTCCTACGGGAATGTGTTTGGCATAATCAACAGGACCGGCGAGATCTGTGCATGTTCAGATGAATCCCGGATCGGCAAGACAGTTCCGGATTTTCGTATTGATGACGACTATGTGCAGGAACAGGGGTTTGCCTGCTGTGCCGTGACCAGCGGTTCAGCACCGCAGTACGCTGTATTTGTACAGGGTGAGGAAGCTTCGGCGAAGAGGGATGCGGCACTGCTGGCAGCGATGATCGCGATCATGTCCGAGGATGATACGGCGGAACAGGACCGGCGGCAGTTTCTGCTGGAGACGGCAGAGGGAAAGACACAGGACGGTGATTTCTACGGCCGCATGAAGACGCTGGGCATCAATGCGTCGGTGTGCTATCTTCCGGTCATTCTGCGCTGCCGGGGTGTGAATTACCGGACGATGTATCAGGCTGTCGACAGTCTGCTTACCGACCACGAACATGATCATCTTCTGACCCGCGGTGATCAGCTGATCCTGCTGAAGATGACAAGACCTGCTGAAGAGAAGGATCTGCAGAAGAAGATCATGGCGGATATACAGGCACTGAACAGGCAGTACGGGATCGAGATCTTTGCCGGGATCGGTGATCTGATGGAGGATCTCTACGTTCTGCCGGGAAATCTGCAGAATGCGGAAAGAGCGTTGATCTGTGCCGAGATCTCCGATCCTGTGCGTTATGCCGTATCGGCTTCGGAGACGGGTTATGCGGGTCTTCTCAGCGAATTGCCGGAGGAGATCTGCCGTGCGTATCTCAGTACGCAGAAGGACTTTGCGCTGGATGAAGAGATGGCATATACGGCAAGGAAGTTTCTGGCTTCCGAGCTGAATATCACGGATGCCGCAAAAGAGCTCTTTATCAACCGGAATACACTGGTATACCGGCTGAACAAGATACAGAAAGAGACAGGACTGGATCTGAAGAAATTTGAGGATGCGATGACATACTCGATCATTGTGACGATGAAGAAGATCCTGAAGAACAGGGAGAAGTAAGCCATGGCAAAAGCTGCAGTATTACTGCCGGGGTCAATACCCTTTGAAAATGTCAGAGACGCTATCAGACAATATCCGAACATAGAGCCGATGTATATTGAGCAGATATCGAATGCGGCGGTAAAGTCGACGGCGGAGAGACTGATCGCGCAGGGGTGCGATCTGTTCGTGGCCAGAGGTCTGCAGGCGGAGATGATCCAGGAGATCACGGATCTTCAGGTCGTACCTTTACGTATTACGGCACAGGAGATCGCCGTGATGGTCAGGCAGATCCAGAAGGATCTTAACCGTACGGATATTACGGTATCCCTGATCGGTTATCAGAACATGTACAGCGATGTTTCCCACTTCCCGGAGCTGTTCGGCATCAATGTGTGCAAACACTATGTCAATACAATTGAAGAGATGGATGAGGCACTGCGGCAGAGTGTCGCGGAACATGCGGATGCGGTGATCGGCGGCCGGCACTGCTGTCAGCTGGCAAAAGCTTTCGGTATTCCGGCGTACTTTGCCTCGGGCGGTACCGAAGGTCTTTCGGAGACGCTGATGATGGCCCAGCAGATCGCTGAGCAGATCGATACGGAGCGCAGGGATGCGGCTGAGCTGAATGCCATGTTTGAGAATAACTTCAACGGTATTCTTCAGATGGATATGGACGGCAGGATCCAGAAGGCCAACCGGGTCATGATGGGGATCTTTGCGGAAGAGCCGGAAGAGATCATCGGCAGGCATATCCAGGAGCTGATCCCGGAGCTGAAGGAGATGCCGAACGGGGATATGAACGAGACCGTGCTGGCGATGATCCTGTACCGGAATGTCAGCTATGCTGTCAGTATCATGCCTGTCGGTGTGGAAAACAAGGTAACCGGTGCGATCCTGACCTTCCAGGAGGGACGCAGGATCCGTCAGCTGGATCAGGAACTGCGCAGAGAGCTGACCCGCAGAGGACATATCGCCAGCGAGACCTTTGAACGCAATCAGTGGGAATCGGAGTCGATGCGGATGATCGTCCGTACAGCCAGACAGATCGCCGGCTACGGGACGTCGGTATTGCTTACCGGTGAGCGCGGGGTCGAGAAGTCGATCCTGGCCGAGTGCATACACAATGCGTCGATACAGAGAGATAACAGCTTTATTGAGATCGAATGCAGCGGCTATGCCCCTGAGAAGATCGATGAGATGCTGTTTGGCAGAGATACGGAAAGAAATGAAAGACCGTGTCTGGCGGAGCTGGCGCAGGATGGCACCCTGTATCTGAAGAATGTGGAAAGACTCTCACCGGAATCACAGTACAAGCTGCGTTCACTGATCAACGGACGCCGGCTGACGAATACGTCGGGGCAGTTTATCAATGCCAATGTCAGGGTCATTGCCGCAACCGAGACGGATCTTTCGGCACTGATCGAAGAGGGAAAGTTCCGCAATGATCTGTACTATGAACTGAGTACCGTAAAGCTGGATCTGAAACCGCTGCGGGAGAGACCGGAAGATGTCCGCATGTATATACAGACGTATACGGAGTACTACCAGAAGCAGTATGACAAGTTTGTGCATCTGACGGCGGAGGCGCGGGATCTGCTTACAGGATATGCCTGGCCGGGGAATCTGCCGCAGCTGCGCAATGTCTGTCAGCGTATCGTTCTGCTGGCGGTCAAGCGTGATGCTGATGGTGAGTATGTCAGAAGACTGCTGGAACATACCTTTATCACACCGAAACAGGAGAAGGAACCGGAGCTTCCCTACAAGGACAGGAAAGCTGCCGAGATCATCAAATTACTGCAGAAGTACCACGGACGCAGGGAGAAGGTAGCCGAAGATCTCGGTATATCGAAGACGACCCTGTGGAGATATATGAAGAAGTACGGAATTGAGGACTGAAGATGAGAAATGTAATACTGAAAGACGGTACAGAGGTTCCGCAGCTGGGACAGGGAACCTGGTATATGGGTGAATCATCACGGAAGTATGCCGGAGAACTGGAAGCACTGCGCTGGGGGATCGATCACGGGATGACGCTGATCGATACTGCCGAGATGTACGGGGAAGGAGCTTCCGAAGAACTGATCGGGGAAGCGATACAGCCCTATGACCGTGAGAAGCTGTTCCTTGTATCGAAGGTGTATCCATGGAATGCCGGCAGAAGAAATATCTTTGACAGCTGTGAGGCATCTCTGGAGAGATTGGGTACAGACTATCTGGATCTGTATCTGCTGCACTGGCCAGGCAGTATTCCGCTGGCGGAGACAGTCGCATGCATGGAGAAGCTGAAAGCACAGGGGAAGATCAGACGCTGGGGTGTGTCCAACTTTGATACCTATGATATGCAGGAACTGTACAGTGTAAAGGGCGGAGAGAACTGCATGGTCAACCAGGTGCTCTATCATCTGGGCAGCCGCGGGGTCGAGTATGAACTCTTACCCTGGATGCAGGAACGCGGGATCACGATGATGGCATACTGTCCGCTGGCACAGGCAGGCAGACTGCGCAGGGAACTGCTGAACAGCCCGGTGCTAAAGCAGATCGCGGAAGCGCATGACTGTGATGTGCTGCAGATCCTGCTGGCCTTTACGATGATCAGAGATAATGTGATATCGATCCCGAAGGCATCCTCTGCCGTACATGTGAAGGCAAACAGAGAGGCTGCCGAGATCGTCCTTACAGCTGAGGAATGCGCACTGCTGGATCAGGCTTTCCCGGCACCTACACACAAAGTCAGACTGGATATGCAGTAATAAAGGAGAAGAACAATGACAATGAAAGTAACGATACCGGTGATCTCTTCGATCGATGATGATTCCCTCGCTTTTATCCGTGAGATGGGTGTGGAACATGTTGAACTGAATATTAAAGAAGAAGAGGTCGATATTAACATCCTGAATGATATCCGTACCAGGTTTGCACATTTCGGTATTACCCCGGTGCTGCTGTCATGCATGACGCTGCAGAAGAATCCGGCGATCGATCTTGGCTGGGATACCCGTGATCAGGAGATCGACAAGTTCAATGCGTTTGTGCGTGTTGCGGCAGAAGCGGGGTATGATACGGTGTCTGTTGCCTGGCAGCCTAACGGGATCTTCCGTTCCGGCAGAGAGGCGAGAGCACATACCCGCGGCGGTGTTTCGGCATACTACGATGAGGCTGACGGCAGGATCAATGAGGTGAAGAATGACCGTGTATATACGGTAGAGGAAGCATGGGATAACTTTGCGTATTTCCTGGAGCGTACAGGTCCGGTCATGCAGGAGTGCGGTG
>DFIS01000015.1 GCA_002372175.1 Solobacterium sp. UBA3691 | reverse complement strand
ACAGGAATCCACTGACGAAAAAACTTTCTGTCAGGAGATGGGAGTGTCCGAACTGCCACGCGATCCACGACAGAGATCATAATGCGAGTATCAATATACTGAACAAAGGCTTAGGGATAGCCTGAGAAATAAACATCCAATAGGGTGGGACACACCCGAATCTACGCTTGTGGAGACCGTGTAAAACTAAAGCCTTCTTGGCAATGTGGTGGTCATTGAAGCAAGAATCCCACGACTCAGTCGTGTGGAGTGTCAAGATTAGTATCGCTGTCCTGTATATCAAAACCACTTATCAGGACTGCCGTATTAGGTGTATGATTAAGTAAAGAAGAGGTGACCTATATGACAAAGATCGTTACAATCAGCCGTGAGTTTGGCAGCGGAGGACGTACGGTAGGTAAGAAAGCCGCAGAGATCCTGGGTGTTCCCTGCTATGACAGTGAGATCATTTCCGAGATCGCCAAACAGAGTGGCTTTGCGGAGAACTATATCCGCGAACACAGTGAAGACGCCGTAGATTCCGGTATCTTTGCAGCCCTGTCCCGTACAGATTACTATGGTCTGAACAACAGCGATCAGATCTGGACGATCCAGTGCAATATTATTAAAGAACTGGCAGAGAAAGGACCGTGTGTCATCGTCGGAAGATGTGCAGACTATATCCTGAATGACCGCCCCGATCTGCTTAAGGTATTCATCCATGCCCCGAAACAGGCACGTATGGAACGTATCGTACGTGAATACGGAGAGACCGAAGTAGATCCTGCCAAGCGTATCAGCGACAAGGATAAACGCCGTATTACATACTACCAGTTATATACAGACAACAAGTGGGGTGTAGCCCAGAACTACAATATCTCTCTTGACACCGAGGCGATCGGTATTGACCGCTGTGCAGAGATCATTGCTTCCCTGGCTAAAGACTAAGTCATACATTCCCTGAATAAGGAAATGGACCTCCGCATCTGTACCATACTAATCATGATGGTGAGAGTTCCCCGGAATTCTCACCTTTTTTAAGGAGCACAACATGAACGAACGAATACGAATACTTGCCACATCCGATGTCCATGCATACTGTTATCCAAACAGTTACAGCACCGGCAAAGAAGAAAACTGCGGCTATGCAAAACTCTCCTCACTGATCAGCTTACTGCGGGATGAGAATACCCTGCTGATCGACAACGGAGACAATCTGAGCGGTGCTCCCATTGCGACATGGCACTATCTTGCGGAAGAAGAAAAGATCTCGCCGATGACCAGGATCATGAAACACATGAAGTATGATTATATCAACCTTGGCAATCATGACTTCGACCGCGGTGCTGAACAGTTGATGAAACACCTGGAGAACGTCGGCGCCCCCTGCATCACCTCCAACGCATCCTACCGGAATACACCCTTCGGTCCTACTTATGTTATCCGTGAGATCGCCGGAAAAAAGATCGCCCTCTTCGGTATCATCACCTCCACTGTGGCCTTCCAGCAGAGAAGACGCAATACCCGGCATATGACCTTCCGGGACGCTGTAGAGACGGCAGAAAAGACCGTCAGCCTGATCAGACGTCTGGAGAATCCCGATCTGCTGATCTGTGTATATCACGGCGGCTTTGAGCGTGACCTGAACACCGGCGAACCGATCAGACGCATCGACGGAGAGAACCAGGGCTACGAGATCATGAAGACCGTACCCGGTATCGATATCCTGATCACCGGCCACCAGCACAACTCCCGCTGCGGCACACTCTTCGGCAAAGTATACACCCAGACCGAAAGTCACGGCAGAAGTCTTGCCTGTGTAGATATCGAATTCAATGATGAAGGAAAACCTGTCATCGAACCACGTATCCTGAAGACCGATACGGACGCAGATGAAGAGATCCTGGAGATCGCAAAAGAAGCCGAAGAAAAGACGCAGAAATGGCTGGATACACCTCTTGGCACAACCGATCTGGATCTGCTGATCACTGACCCCATGCAGGCACGCCTGCACAAGACACCTCTGATCACCCTGGTCAACCGGGCTGTCATGGAAGCTACCGGAGCCGATATCGTAGGCAATACTCTTCCTTCGAATGCAATCGGTCTGCACCACCATATTACGACCAGAGATATCGTCAACACCTACCTCTACAGAAACAACTACATCCTGAAAAAGATCACCGGCAAGGTACTGCGTGAATATCTGGAGAAATGTGCAGAATTCTGGACCATCCGCGGCGGCCACATCACCGTATCCCCGCGCTTTATCTCTACATATACGAAGTATCACAGATATGACATGGCTGACGGTATTACCTATACGATCAAGGTATCCAACGATGTCGGTTCCCGCATCACGGAACTGAAGTACAGGGGAGAAGATATCACCGACGATATAGAATTCACGATCGCTGTAGATAACTACAGAGCTTCCGGCGGCGGTGAATACGACATGTTCCGACATCTGGAGACCCTGGGTATCGGTCAAAGCAACAACCTCGAACTGTTAACCGACTACATCATGACCCATGATCCCCTGCAGATCGAACACACCGAAAACATACAGATCATTCTCTGATCAACCTTACAGGTAATCTACACATAAACACCGCCGTACAGCGGTGTTTCCTTTATCCTTTTACTTATCTCCTGTTATTATTTCTTTCTGTACCATATCCTGGCTTCATACGGAGCCAGGATCTTTTCGTTCTGTATAACCGACGGATACAGCAGTACATATCCCTTATGCGACTGGGCAGTAACTTCTCTTTCCGAGAGATTCGTTTCGATCTTCAGGATCTCCGTATCATCCTCTCTGGTAAAGCAGAAATGGTCCCTGAACCTGTTGATCACATGCATATCCCCGTAGATCAGTGCTTTATGTTCTCTGCGTATGCGGATCAGTGTACGGTATGCCTCTGTTACATCCTCATCTGCCATCTGCAGTCTGTACTCCTCACCCTCCGGCACACGGTTCCACGGCAGAGGTACTCTGGCATGATCCCTGGTCCCGGCCAGGATGATCTTCCAGGCCTCTTCTTCAGACATCTTCTGTATCAGTTCCTCATACTTACCCTTACTCTCAACATCACTGATATCCTGCATACCTCTGAACGGTACATTCTTCAGTCCCATCTCATCTCCCTGATAAACAAACGGTATACCCTTCAGAGTCATCTGCAGCACTGCCAGCAGGATACTCAGGTGCTTATGCATGGCTGTATTATCCGTGATCTTGGAGATCATCCGGGGATTATCATGATTATTCCAGAAGAGTGTCACCCGGCTGTTATTCCCTGCACTTTCGATATACTCCAGGATAAAGTCCCGGTAGAAGTTCAGATCATACTTATAGTCCTCAAAACGCACATGACCGGGTGTCTCCAGATGATCAAACGAGAATACCGCATTCAGTTCCCTGCGCTCTTCCCCGGTCACCAGCTGTGCCATGCGCATGCCAAGTCCCGGTGTCTCGCCAACCGAGAAAGCTTGATGCGGCGTGAATGCCTTTGCCTGTATCTCCCGCAGATACTCGTGCAGATGCGGTCCGTAGTAATAATTCTCTATACCTGTATATCCCATCAGCTCTCCGACCGAAGGATCCCCGTCAGGCAGACCCTCCGTCTTGGAGATATAGTTGATCACATCCATGCGGAAACCATCCACACCCTTGTCAAGCCAGCGATTGATCATGCTGATGATCTCTTCTCTTAATGCCGGATTATCCCAGTTCAGATCCATCTGTTTCTTACTGAACAGATGCAGACCCCAGAGATCACCCTCATAGTGATTCCAGGCACTGCCGGAAAAGAACGACGTCCAGTTATTCGGTATATCTCTGGATTCCCTCAGAAAGTAGTAATCCCTGTACGGTGAGTCAGGATCCTTCAAAGCCTCCTGAAACCACCGGTGTTCATCCGACGTATGATTGACCACCAGATCCATGATCAGCTTCATGTCCCGCTTATGTACCTCTTCCAGGAGTGTATCAAAGTCCTCCATCGTCCCGAACTCTGCCTGGATCTTCTCGTAGTCCCGGATATCGTAGCCGTTATCATCATTAGGTGAATCATATACCGGTGAAAGCCATAATGCGTCTACACCCAGATCCTGCAGATAATCCAGCTTGGAGATGATCCCCTGTAGATCACCGATGCCATCCCCGTCACTGTCGCAGAATGACCGCGGATAGATCTGGTAGAAGACAGCCTCTTTCCACCATGCATGTGTCTCCGGTTCATGACTGGTATACGGTACATCATGTTCACTGTTCAAAAGCTTCAGGAAAACATCCCAGAACCCTGCATCGAGGATCTTTCCGGTCAGCTTACTGATATGCTTCAGCTTCATGTTTCCAACCACAGGATTATTGACCAGTGCCGAAGACATCCCTGTCTGCAGCAGTACCTTTGCCAGAATATCGTGTCCCACCGGATGCGCAAAGACTTCCTTTACGCGGGAATCCATCGTTAATTGTCTGTTCATGATCTTTACCTCTGTCTCCATCATACAACTAACGGATCTAAAAAAGTGAACCTGAGGTTCACTTTACAGTTAATGCCTGAGCTTGATAAACCCGCTCTTTCCCAGTGCCATGACCAGAACAGGTATCAGCACCAGCTGCAGGATGATCGCCGGTACAGCGTTGATGAACGCCCCCGCCAGGAAAGCCTGGAAGGTAAACGCAGACCCTGTCGCATTCAGCAGGATGTACTGTACAACACCCCAGACAACTCTGCCTGCCAGCATCGCCCCGATCAGACTCGTATATACAGATACCAGATTCTGTTTCTTCGCCTTCTGAAACAGGAAACCGGATACGAAACCGTATGTACAGAGCTCAAAAGCCATCGCCACCGCTGTTGGGAACATCCTCGGCATGCTGAAGAGCACCGACCTTAACAGCGGACAGATAAAGCCTACCAGTGCACCCCAGGCAGGACCTGCGGTAAACCCGCACAGCAGTACAGGCAGATGCATCGGTGAAAGCATCGAACCGATCTGGGGGATCTGTCCCGTAATAAACGGCAGGACCTGCCCCAGTGCCAGCATGACAGCCGCAGTTGTCATATTTCTGATATTTCTCATTTTCTCTCCTTCTTGACGGCCTTCTTCTGAAGTGTTGTCAATCGGATACTTCTGTATCCGGGAGTTCTTATTCTATATTGTATTTCCCTGTGTCTTCTTTCGTCAAACTACAGCTTGATATTGACCCAGGTTCCCTTGTTTACTCTGTGTACAAGCATAATTGCACGTACTGCCGCATCGATGTCAAACGAGATCCACGGACCAAGATACCCGAGATTATACTGCGGAAACATCTGGTTCAGCGGATAGCAGAATAACCATGTCATTAACGGTCTCAGGATCAGTACACTGATCAGAGATACCAGTGCTACATAGCGGACATCTCCGGCACCGCGCAGACATCCGGACAGCACTACACGCAGATTCTGCGGGTACATCGCCAACGCCAGCACCACAAAGCACAGCGCTGACATCGCAATGATCTTCGGATCTGTTGTAAAGAGCGCCGGCAGGATATTGCGTCCGAAGAACGCAAACAGCATCAATATGATAGACAGGAATGTCGCAATACGCTGTACGACCTTGACATACAGCATTGCCTTGCCCTTCTTGCCTGCCCCAAGTGACTGACCAACCAGTGACGTACAGGCCGAAGCTGTACCATCACCCACGGTAAATGCCAGACCGGATACCTGCTGTACGATCGCATTGGTCGCATATGCCGAAGTACCGACACCGGCAATCAGTCTGCCGTTGAGCAGGAAGCCGATACGCAGGAACACCGATTCCGCGATCGAACCGCCGCCGACATGGATCAGAGAGGATACGGTCTCCTTGTCGAAATGAATTCCCCCGAAAGGACGCAGACTCAGGTATTCACCTTTCTTCAGTACGACCGACAAAGCCAGCACACAGGATACCAGTGTACCGATCGCTGTCGCAATTGCCGCGCCATATACACCCAGTGCCGGAAAGCCGAAGTGACCGCCGATCAGACAGTAGTTCAGGAAGACATTGACTACATTGGCTGTCATATTGACCACCATCGTGATCCTGGTCTTACCGATACCGCGCATGGCTGCACAGATACACAATGCCCAGCAGTTGGCAACGAAAGCCTTGGAGATAGTCCGGAAATACAGTGAGGCAGGACCTACCGTATCATCACCGGCACCGGCCAGACGCACCAGCCACACCGAGCCGAAGTTACCGATCAGAGTGATCGCAATACCGATCAGAGTAATGATCATCAGTGACTGCTTCAGACACGATATTGCCGCATCCTGACGGTCCTCACCCTTACGCCTTGCGACAACTGCCGTCGTCCCGACACACAGTGCCTGTGCCAGTACCAGCATGATCATTCGCGGCTGTGCACAGAGACCCACTGCAGTGATCGCCTCCGGTCCGATCCTTCCGACCATCATCGTATCGAAAGAGTTCATCAGTGTAAGCAGAAGACCTTCAAGAGCTGCCGGCCAGGCAATCGTCAGCAGTTTCCTGTACATCTCCTTCAGAGAATCATTATCTTCGGTATTCTCATACCCCTTGATCGCAATCAGTCTGTCAACAAGTTCACTCATGGCTCTTTACGACCCTCATCGCTTCTTCTACCGCTTCCGCGATCAACCTGCCGGTATTGCCTTCACCCGTGCCGACAACGATACTCCCGCAGTGCCTGAAAGGAATCAGGATCCTTTCCGCATTACTCTGTGCTACTGCCAGCGCCATCTTCGGTGTGATCTCACCCAGCATCGAGTCCGCAATGATAATGCCGATCGGTCCGATGATCACATCTGCAGATCTCGTTGTGACCACGACCGCATTCTCTCCTGTCGCAGCCTCATCCGCACCGGCTTTTAACATCGCAGCTGTCGCAGCTGTATTTGTCCCGACTGCTGTTATGTGAAGATCCTGTTGTTTTTCCTTCAGGGACGTAATGATCTGTCTGCCGATCCCTCCGCCCTGTGCATCGATTACCAGTATTTTCATAAAATCACCCATACAATTATACCCAAAGATATTTATGATTCGATACATTTTATCCGTAGGGTTTTATAAAATATATACAGGAGGTACTGAACATGAACGAAACAATAAAAACCATTCTGTCCCGTAAAAGCACAAAGAAATATCTTCCCGATCCGGTTCCCGAAGAGATCCTGAACCAGATCATCGAAGCCGGGATCTACGCTCCTACCGGACAGGGAAAACAATCCCCGATCATTATCGCTGTTACCAACAAGGAAGTCAGAGACCAGATCTCCAGACTGAACGCAGCTGTCATGGGCAGAGATATGGATCCCTTCTACGGTGCTCCGGCAGTCCTTGTCGTTCTGGCAAACAAAGCTGTAGGCACACATGTCTATGACGGCAGTGTCGTCCTTGAGAATATGCTTATCGCAGCCCAGTCCCTCGGTGTCGGTGCCTGCTGGATCCACCGTGCCAAAGAAGTCTTTGAGACCCCGGAAGGAAAACAGATCCTGCAGTCATTAGGTATCGAAGGTGACTACGAAGGGATCGGCAACTGCATCATCGGATATCCTGACGGACCACTGCACCCCGATGTACCGCGCAAGGAAGGCTACGTCTACTACATCAGATAAAACCCGGGAAATATATAAGATCCATCTGTACGATGGATCTTATTTACTTTCAACGATCACAAAGCCGCCCTTGCGTCTTCTGTCTGTACGCCAGAGATGTCTGAGATCCACCCAGCTCTCTTTCCCATAGGTAACGATCTTGACCAGAAACCGGTTCCCGTCTTCTTCATACCCTGCCAGGTTAAACCAGTGCCACATGTAATCTCCAAGCTTCTTATCCCTGTGCAGTAACATCAGATACGGCACCGGATATCCCTTATCGATCTGTGTACGCACCAGCTGCACAGCCTCTTCGACATTTTCTTTTCCGCTGAAATCCTGCACGGACAGGGGCTTGTATCCGATACTGTCCATATACGCAGACAGTCCTTCAGTATACATCGCCGTCTTCCAGATCCCCATGGGTCTCGGGCCCAGGAACTGCCTCATCTGCACCGCAAATGCTGTATAGTCCTCTGCTGTGATATGATCCGGATCGTACGGGTAAAGACCGCTCAGACCATGATACCTTGAAAGACATATACAAAGATCACAAGCCGTGACCAGACCGCACCCGCCCCGCTTCATCCAGGCATCCGTAAACCTGTCCTGATCAAAGCCGATATTCTCATCTACCGTAAAGTATTCCAGTTCTCTGTGCATTTCTCTTCCCTGATTCTACCTGCATATCATACACATTTCCTGTATTCTGTAAACTGATCACATACTTAGTATTCACCTGCACTGCCATCTTCGGCAGGAATCAATGCTATACTTGTACATGCATAAGGAGCAGTATTTATGAATATAGACGCCGTGATATTTGACATTGACGGAACCCTGACCAACAGCACCCGTGCGATCATCCGTTCCTGGAACAGATATCTGGAGAATTCCGGATATCCTCACCGTCTGCTGGATGAAGATCTCGCCGCATCCCTGATGGGTAAGACCATGGATGACTGGGCCATGGCTGTATTACCCGGTCTTCCCCTTGAAGAAGCCAGAAGAATGACTGAGGAAATGGAAGAAGCCGAGAATACAGAGATACGCACTCACGGCACCGATCTCTATCCGTATATCCGGGAGACCTTCGAGCACTTAAGCAAGGAATATGAACTGTTTATCCTGTCCAACTGCGGTAAGGGCTATATCGAAGCCGTTATGGCCTATGCCGGTATCGAACCCCATGTCAAAGGCCATCTCTGCTATGGCGACAATCTGCTGGACAAACCGGACAACCTGCGGAAGATGATCGCTGACTACGGCCTGAAGCACCCTGTCTATGTCGGAGATACCGCCAGGGATAAGGAATGCTGCGATATCGCAGGAGTACCGTTCATCTTCGTCTCCTGGGGCTTTGGGGATGTCCCTGAAGCAGAATACAGATGTGACAGGATGCAGGATCTTCCGGATCTGCTTCATCACATACAGAACACTTAGCAACATACGTATCAGAACCAATAATGCAGGATATTGATATGACCCTTGTCAAGTAGA
>DFIS01000053.1:2403-11994 GCA_002372175.1 Solobacterium sp. UBA3691 | reverse complement strand
AGTCATCCTGACGGATGATCAGTACCGATTTACGGTCTGCGAAGGTCTCCTGGATCCTTCTGGCGATAGATGTTTTGCCGGAAGCACTGCCGCCGGCGATACCGATCACGATAGGCTTATTCATAGTATTCTCCCGTTATCTGTTACTGTTATTTTACTGCCTGTAACGGGTGCTTCGCAATGACACACGCAGAGACATATCCTTGGTATAATATCTGCAGTGAGGTAACAGTTATGGTTAAGCATATCATTCTCTGGAAATTCAAAGAGGAACTGTCATCAGAACAGAAACAGCAGTGTGCATCAGAGATCAAGGCCGGTCTTGAGGGACTGGCAGGGAAGATCGAGGGCCTTACAGATATCCATGTATATACGGAGGGACTGCCGACTTCCAACTTTGATATCATGCTGGACTCAACAGTAACAGATACAGAAGCTCTTGCGTATTATGCCGGACATCCTGCCCATGTGAAGGTCAAGGATGAACTGATCGTACCGGTAACGGCTGTACGGGCTTGTTTCGACTTTGAAGTTTAGCAGACTGCTGATCACGGCAGTGCTGTCGCTTGGTTTGTGCGCATGTATGGGTAACAGACATGAACAGGAAACACTGCGGGCAGTGATTACTTCGGATCTTCATTTCACGGTACAGTCGGATGTCAACGGGGATATCGTCCCGGCAATGTATTATGCCCGGCAGGTGACGGAAGCCATGGCATCACAGGTCATCGAAATGAAACCGGATGTTTTCATCATGACCGGAGATAATACAAACAGCGGCAGACGTAAAGATATCATCGCACTGACGGATATTCTGCAGAAGATGAAGGATGCCGGGATCACGGTGATCCTGACAACGGGCAATCATGACAAGGATCTCTGTACGAAAGAGATGTATGAAGAGCTCTACTTCCCGCTGCTGGAACCGGAAGAAAGAGATGCCGAGACCCTGAGTTATATCAAAACAGTCAATGATACGGTCTTCTTTGCGATGGATGACAGTTACTGCACAAGCGGCGTAGGCGGTTCTTTTCCGGCTTCGACAATGACCTGGCTGAAGGAACAGCTGAAGATACAGAAGAAGCTTGGACATAAGATCATCTTCCTGTCACATCACAGTGTACTGACCGAAGACAGCCGCGGATACTACCGGATAAAGAATAACGATCTGTATAAACTGCTGAAGGATTACGGCGTGGAGCTGTGCTTCAGCGGGCATCAGCACAATCAGGTGATCCTGCATAAGCAGAAGATGTATGAGATCATCTCCGGTATGCCCATGATGCGTCCGCATACGATGGGTGTATTGGAGTGCTTTGACAGAGACTTTGTATATCATACGGAGATGGTGGATCTGGCCCGGATGGATGCGGATATTCTCAGCAATATCCTGGATAAGGAGAATCAGCGCAATGAAGAGATGCGCACAGTCTTCCGCGGTATATGCGAAAGAGAAGGCACGGATCCCGGGAGAGTGGATGGCGTGCTGGATCTTGTGATGAGGTATTTTGCCTGGTACGGAGATGGTACCGTTGGTGATCATATCAGTGAGATCAGACGGGATCCGTACTATGAGGATATGATGGCAGCCCTGAAGAATACGAACTATGGTCCCTGGATCAGCAGTGTGCTGAAAGCGAAGCCGCTGCCGGCAGATCATCTGGAATTTAGATATTAGGAGTTGCGGATATGGGCAGTTTTGTGATTGCGGTCAATGCGATTCTTCCGATCACCGCCATGATTCTGTTGGGTGTGCTGACAGGAAGAACGGGGATGATATCCAAACAGTCATTTCGTGAATTCAACCGTTTTGTATTTCGTTTCAGTCTGCCGCTGACATTGTTCATGAATATTGTCAGTGCCGATCTGCGTTCAATGATGGATCCGAAGCTGATCCTGTACTGTTTTGTGTGCATCACGGCGACGGCTCTGGTAGGCATGCTGGTGATGAGAAGATCATCACTTCCGGACAGTAAGAAGGGTGTTATCGTCCAGGATCTGATCCGGGGAAACTTTGTTATCCTGGGACCGCCGCTTGTACAGAGTATCTACGGGGATGCGGCTGCGGGTATACCGTCTTTACTGGCTGCGTGGTTCGTGCCGTACTTTAATCTGGCAGCGACATTGATCCTGGAAAGATATTCGGGAGAGAAGTCGGATCTTGCGCATACGGTGATCCATGTGCTGAAGAACCCGATGATCATGGCAGCACTGGCGGCGATCTTCCTGCAGCTTCTGCATATCTCCCTTCCGTCCATGGTCATGAATGTACTGACGACGGCCAACCGCATGACGACACCGCTGGCATTATTCGTCCTCGGCGGTCTCTTTGAGTTTTCATCACTCCGGGAGAATGCGAAGATCCTGGGTGTTTTCTGTTTTGTCCGGCTGATCGTCCTGCCGCTGATCTCTCTCTCGGGTGCTGTCCTGCTGGGGTATCGGGAGGCTGTGCTGGTCAGTATTCTGGTGCTGATGGGAGGGCCGATCGCGGTATCTTCCTATGCCATGAGTGTGGAGATGAAGGGTGACGGGGATCTGGCGGCACAGATCATACTGGTATCGACGATCCTGGTCATCCCGACGTTTATTGCCGGGGTCACGATCCTTGGTACACTTGGTTATCTGTAAGAGGCAGGTATGAACAAATTTGAAGAAGAGAGAAAACAGTTTCCGGCAGCGCTGACGCAATGTTATCTGGATACAGGTGCGACAGGTCTCGTGCCGCAGTATGCCTATGATGCCGTAAAGAAGTATCAGGATGGCAGGCTGATGATCGGCGGGGATGCCGACTGGGGCGGTTACGGTACGGTCGAGATGTTAAGAAGAAGCCGGGCTGCTGTTGCAGAGATGCTTGGCTGTGCTGCAGAGGATATCTGTTTCGGCAGTAATACGTCTGAGATGATGCGTATCCTTGTTGAGGGTCTGCAGCTGCAGCCGGGAGATAATGTGCTGATCAGTGATGAGGCTTTCTTCGGACAGAAGTATGTCTGGCACTTCCAGGAAGTAAAGGATGTCGAGATACGGAAGATCACACCGGTATGCGGGGTCGTTGATACAGCTTTGATCGAGAAGTATGCGGATGAACATACACGGGTGGTATCGCTGGACCTGGTGGAGAATTCGACCGGTTACCGTATCGATGCGGAGAAGATCGGTGCCTGGTGTCATGAGCGCGGTATTATCTTTGCGGCAGATGCGGCACAGGCAGCCGGGGCTGTACAGATCGATGTCCGGAATATGCATATCGATTTTCTGGCCGGCAATGACTACAAGTGGATGATGGGCTTCGGCGGTACCGGGTATGCGTATGTCAGTGAAGAGCTGCGCAGGTATCTTGTGCAGAGAAGTGCCGGATGGATGGCTGACAGAGATCTGTTTACGGAGAAGGATCATCTCGAACTCTCGGAGACAGCGTCCCGCTATGAGTACGGGTATCCCAATGTTGCAGGGATACGGTGTCTTGGTCTTACGGCAGAGAGATACAACACCCTTGGCAGGGAAGAGATCGAGACATATATCCTGTCACTGAACAGATATCTGGAGGAACGTCTGGAAGCTGTACCGGAGGTGACGTTCTGGTCTGACTATCCGCAGAAGAACCGCAGCGGCATCATTATCCTGACGTTTGGAAAGGACTGCAGGATCACGGATGACTGTCTGAAGAAGGCAGGGATCGCGGCGCATATCCGTGACGGCAGGATGTACGGGGCGGAAAGAGCCATGCGCATAGCTGTACACTACTACAACAACAGAGAAGACATGGACAGACTGGTACAGGTACTGGAGGATTGCTGCAGATGAGTGATCTCTGTATACATGACATATTTATTGACTGGCAGAAGATACCGGCAAACAGCTATCTGCGTGATATTGAGGCACTGGCAGATACGGAGTGCATATCTCTGCAGGCGCCGGTGACCTTTCTCGTCGGGGAAAACGGCAGCGGGAAGTCTACACTGCTGGAGGCGGTCGCTGTGGCATACGGCTTCAATCCCGAGGGCGGCAGTAAGAACTATGCGTTTTCGACGTATGATTCCCACTCCGAGCTGTATAAAGCCATGCGTTTATCCCGCGGTGCTCAGAAGTACAGCTGGGGGTATTTCCTGCGGGCAGAGAGCTTCTACAATGTCGCAACGATGGAAGAAGAATACAGCAGAGGACCGGGCGGGGTTCCCCAGCACTACCACGAGAAGTCCCACGGGGAGGGTTTTCTGGCTGTGATGCAGAACAGCTTCCGGGGCCACGGTCTGTATCTGCTGGATGAACCGGAGGCAGCGTTATCACCGCAGAGACAGCTTACCCTGTTTATTGAGATCAACAGATGTGTGAAGGAAGGAGCGCAGTTTATCATTGCGACGCATTCACCGATCCTGCTGGCACTGCCGGGAGCGCAGCTGCTGAGCTTTGATCAGGGGAAAATACATCCGATCACATACGAAGAGACAGACAGCTACCGGATCACTTCGATGATGATCAATGACAGGGAGAGACTGATCCGCAGACTCCTGGAGGAAGAATAATCACGATACAGCAAGGTATGTACAAAACCATAAGCAGAGTAATATGTGCAGTTTCGGCAGTCCTGCTGGCTGGCTGCAGCGTGAGCGTTCCGCAGGAGCCGGCTATCGAACCAACGCAGCAGACACCGCAGGCACAGGCATACAGCTATACGTATCAGCCGCATGTGCTCTCGAAAGAATATACGAAGATATACGGGGAGAACTTTGAAGAAGAGTTCTATGTTTTTTGTGATGCCGTAACGGAGGGGAAAGAGACATTCCCCTGTTCTTCCCGGGAAATATTCCAGTACATGATGAATGCCGCAAGGACCTGCTTTCCTCCGGCGTATGCACTGGTTGAAAGAGACAGCACCGACGTACAGAACGGCATCTGTTATCTGCAGTACAGGAAGGATCCTGCCCGGGTACGGGAAGAGATACAGCAGTTTGAGCAGAAAGTCACACGGGTGATCACGGAAGCAGTTCCGTACGATGTTCCGGCAGAGATCCAGGCAATGGAGTTATTAACGTATACAGCGCATAAAGATACATATGATGAGGAACATACGCTCGAGGATATGCTTGTCACAAGCCCATACAGAGCCGTGATGCAGGATATCGGGATCTGTCAGGAGATCGCCGGTGAGTATATCTATTACCTGCTGCAGACTGGGATCAATGCCTTCTCATGTTCAGCCCTGAGCAGAGATCAGAGTGAAGCCCATGAGTGGGTGATGATGGAACTGGACGGGAAGTACTATCATATCGATCCGACATATACGATCAACTATCCGGACAGTCTGTTCTTCTTCGGCATGACGGATACGCAGAGAGAGTACTACGGGGATCTGCCTGCGGAGAATTACAGCTATGCCGAAAGTGATCTGCTGAACAGAGAGACATACCGGGCAGATGATCAGCGTTTTCTGGAGCTCTGGCTGGCAGAATCCTATGAGATCGATCCCGTAAACAGAACGATCACGGTCAAAGAACACGAGACAGGAAAGATCAGTACGTATTCATATCAGGCAGATAATTGACAAATGCACATAATAATTGTGCAAACGCACACAAAAGCCCGCTGAAATTACTATAATAGAATCAAATAGATCAGGAATGATACCTGATCTGAAGGGGCTTGGTATGAAACGCTTGTATTGCTTACTGGTGCTTTGCCTGGGGGCCGTTCTGATCCCGGGATGTGCTGCTTCCTCTCTGCCTGATGAACCGTATGAGGCAGGAGCGTACAATCTTTACCCTGCACCGGAGGGTGCCTATGTCGGGGATACAATGCCGTTTGTGACAAAAGACGGAGAACTGGAATTATATTATCTGTACGATACAGATCATAATGGCCAGGGGTATCATCCGATCTATAAGTATTCAACAGAGAATCTGTACAGCTATGAGGATCACGGCATGGTACTGAACTTCGGACGGATGTCGGATCCTGATCCGGCACTGGGAACTGGTTCTGTACTTCAGGATCATGACGGTCTCTATCACCTGTTCTATACCGGACATAATGATACCGGCAACGGCGGTAAGGGCAAGGAATGCGTCATGCATGCGGTCAGTACTGACAGTGAAAACTGGACCAAGGTACCGGAAGATACATTCTTCAGTCCGGAGAATTATTCCAAAGATGATTTCCGGGATCCGGAGGTCTTCTGGTCTGAAGAGGATCAGTGCTGGTGGATGCTGATTGCCGCAAGAGAGGATACACAGGGCGGTGTGGTTGCCAGGTATACATCTGCAGATCTGAAGAACTGGACGTTTGAGGGACCGCTCTATGCGCCGCATGAGCAGTATATGCTGGAGTGTCCGGATCTCTTCAAAATGGGAGATAAGTATTACCTGACATACAGCTGGGACTGTGTGACATATTACGCTGTGGGAGACAGTGCATACGGACCGTTCAAGGCTCCGGCAGACAATGTGCTTGACGGCAATAATTTCATCTTCTATGCCGCAAAGACAGCAGAGATCGGCGGGACCCGGTATCTGTGCGGGTGGCTTGGCAGGGCTGGCCTGTCATCAGACTCCGGCGTATATCAGTGGGCAGGAAATGTCCTGAATCATCAGCTGGTACAGAAGGAAGACGGAACTCTCGGTGTATGTGAACCGGAAACATTCTCGCAGTACTTTACCGCGGAGAAAAAGGTAAATGCGGTAAAGAAAGCAGGGAAGGTCAAGGTAAAGGGAAACAGTATCACACTCTCGGCAGATGCAGGAAGTTATGCACTTGCGGATATGGGAACACGGGCGCAGACCATGGTGCTGGAATGTGATGTAAAACTGGATGATAACGGGATCGCCGGGTTTGCCTTCGGCGGCAGTGAAGCAGATCCTTCCTACACAGCGCTCTGCCTGAATGCCGGAGAGGATCTTGTGCACTACGAAGGAACAGAGATCCAGGATCTGGAGAAATACGGTCCGGAAGCATATACGAAGTTTGATTTCTCAAAGACAGATACACATCATGTTACCCTCGTATGTGAGAATGAGATCGTCGTTCTGTATATCGATGATACCAAGGCCCTGAGCTCCCGGATCAGACATTCTGTTGACGGTGCCCATATCGGTGTATTCTCGTACGGATGCGGTGCGTCCTTTGAGAATATTACGATGAAATTGCCGAACTGACGGATACAATACAGCAGAAAGCTGATGAATGTTTGCGCATACACGCTCACGGAAGCTCATGCCGGACATGGATCTGTATTCTTCTTCTTCGGTAACATACCGGTCTGGTTCATCAGGTTGGCATAATGGATCAGGGCAGAGAGGAAGTCTTCCGTGATGTGATAATATCCGTATTTCTTCAAGATCTCTGCAGCATCAGGTATATCTCTGACCGTGTTCATTTCCTGTGCCATAGCTTTGTCTGCAGTACAGGAGATGATGCAGTGGCTGCACGCACATAACGGCGGACAGAAGGACCACAGTGCGATCATTCAGTACTATGAGCATCTGGCAGGTGTAAAGGTCTCAGAATAATCATGTAAAGAAAACATTCGTGAGTATATACCCGCGGATGTTTGTTTATTCTGTCTGTCCGCCCGGATATCTCAGGTCATGGATGTAGGTCTTCCGGTATTCCTTCGGGGATACCTTGTATTCCTTGCGGAATGCCCGGTAGAACGAAGAGTAGTCCTGAAAACCGTATTCTGTACAGATCCGGCTGACAGGCTTACCGGTCTTGATCTCATCTGCGCATCTCTGCAGACGTTTCTTGAGAATGTACTGATGTATGGAGATACCGGTGCGTTCCTTGAATTCGTGGGCTGCGTAATACTTGGAGATGTAGAACTGTTCACCCAGTGCTTTGAGGGACAGCTCCTCTTCCAGGTGCTGATCGATATACTCGATCATGGCCTGTACGGTATCGGTATCCTTCTCTCTGTTCAGGGGATGATCCTGTTCATGGACGAGTCTGCTCAATGTCATCAGCAAGTCACAGATCACGATGTCGGTAAACGCATCATGACCGTATCTGTCAGCTTTGTCTTCTTCGATCAGACGCAGGATCTTGGACTGGATGGAGGTATACTCATAATCACTGAAATGATGGATATACCGGCCTGCTTCGGCCTGCTCAGCGATGTAGGCAAGGGACGGCATCTTCTCTCTTAACTGACGGAAGTAGGACGCAGAGATCCAGAAGACATACCGGCAGTAAGAACGCTCATCATTCTCCGTGACAGCGCGGTGAGTCGTTGCGGGAGGGATCACTGCCGTACTGCGGTTATCCAGGCGTATACGCTTACCCCTGATCTCCATCTCGATCTTTCCCGATACCGGGAAGTAGAACTCATAGTAATCATGTTTATGCGGGGATACACTCTGAAAATGCGTATCACTGTAGTAGTAGATCTCATAGTTATCCCTGGTCATGTTCTGACGCTGATTAAACTCAGAGCGGTACTGTTTCTTCATGTCTTAACTATACCACTGTTTTTGCAATGTTTATCTCAATTTGCACAATATGAAGTATGCCCGGAATATTCGAAAATATAATCGTAGCTAACAAATATGAAAGGATGGTACAACCTATGGAAATGACATTACGCTGGTATGGGTCCAAACATGACACCGTAACACTTGAACAGATCAGACAGATCCCCGGTGTTACAGGAGTCATCACGATGCTGTATGACAAGCAGCCCGGTGAACTCTGGACAAGAGAAGAGATCCGCGCATTGAAAGAGGAAGTAGAAGCCGCAGGTCTGCATATTGCCGGTATTGAATCCGTCAATGTTTCCGATGCAATCAAGACAGGCGCCGCAGACAGAGACAAGGATATTGCGACATATATCGAATGTCTCAGAAACCTCGGTGAAGAGGGTATTCGCCTGGTCTGCTATAATTTCATGCCTGTATTTGACTGGACAAGAACAGAACTGGCCAGAAAGAGAGCAGATGGTTCCACGGTACTTGCGTATACCCAGGAAGCTGTTGACAGTATCAACCCCGAACAGATGTTTGACAGTATCGCCGGTGATATGAACGGTACGGTCATGCCGGGCTGGGAACCGGAGCGTATGGCCAAGGTCAAGGAACTCTTTGAGATGTACAAGGATATCGACAACGAGAAGCTGTTTGCGAATCTTGTCTACTTCCTGAAGGCTATCATGCCTGTATGCAACGAGTATGACATCAAGATGGCGATCCATCCCGATGATCCCGCATGGTCGGTATTCGGACTTCCCCGTATCATCATCAACAAGGAGAATATCCTGCGTCTGATGAGTGCGGTAGATGATGTACATAACGGTGTTACCTTCTGTTCAGGTTCATACGGTACCAATCTGAAGAATGATCTTCCGGATATGATCCGTTCCCTGAAGGGAAGAATTCACTTCGCACATGTCAGAAACCTGAAGTTCCACTCTCCGACAAACTTCGAAGAGGCTGCACATCTGTCTTCCGACGGTACATTTGACATGTATGAGATCGTCAAGGCACTGTATGACATCGGCTTTGACGGACCGATCAGACCTGACCACGGCAGAATGATCTGGGGCGAAGTCGGAATGCCCGGCTACGGCCTCTATGACAGAGCGCTCGGCGCGACTTATATCAACGGCCT
>DFIS01000053.1:0-2362 GCA_002372175.1 Solobacterium sp. UBA3691 | reverse complement strand
CATACATCAACGGACTCTGGGAAGCAATCGATAAAGCAAGCACAAGGGGGATATAATCATGGAAAAGAATGTACTGAATACAGATCTCACAGGTAAGGTAGCAGTTGTTACAGGAGCAGGCGGTGTTCTCTGCTCAGCCTTTGCGAAGGTACTCGCAAGAGCAGGCGCCAAGGTAGCTCTGCTTGACAGAAACTACGATAACGCAAACAAGTTTGCGGAAGAGATCAACGCCGAGGGCGGCTGTGCCAAGGCCTACGCTTGCGATGTCCTGGACAAGGATACATGTTATGCAGTAGCGGATGAAGTGCTGAAGGATCTTGGACCCTGCGACATCCTGCTCAACGGTGCCGGCGGAAACAATCCCCGTGCAACGACAGACAAGGAATACTACGAGGCAGGCGATATCGAAGCCGATACCAAGAGCTTCTTCGATCTCGACAAGTCCGGTGTAGAGTTTGTCTTCAACCTGAACTTCATCGGTACGCTGATCCCTACGCAGGCTTTTGCCAGACAGATGGTCGGCCGTGAGGGATGCAACATCCTGAACATCTCCTCGATGAACGCCTATACACCGTTAACGAAGATCCCGGCATACTCCGGTGCCAAGGCAGCTGTAAGCAACTTCACACAGTGGCTGGCTGTACACTTCTCCAAAGCAGGTATCCGTGTCAATGCGATCGCACCCGGCTTCTTCTCCACGAAGCAGAATGCCGCATTACTGTGGAACGCAGACGGCACACCGACAGCTCGCACAGGCAAGATCCTTGCGGCAACACCGATGGGCAGATTCGGCGACAGTGAAAAAGAACTTGCCGGCGCTGTACTGTTCCTGCTGAACAACGAAGCCGCAAGCTTCATCACCGGTGTCACCCTCCCGATCGACGGCGGTTTCTCCGCTTACTCCGGTGTATAACACACAGAGATAACGGTATTGAACAAGGGGCTCAGAGAGCCCCTTTACTGTATCTGTAAGATCGATCCGGAAGGAATTCATCGCCTGTACAAGCCCTCTGCCAAGGATCTTCGTAAAGCTCTCTGCAGAAGTAATTCCGCCCCAAGGGAAAGGAACTGCTGTTCTCTGGGGAGGTGTGCCAGTTTCTCTCTGCGCACCAAAGACGCAGGGGAAAGAGCCTGCTGAAACAGGCATTCATCCTGCAGGGGACGCACATCTATAACATAAAGACGGATCATATCTATATCATGTACGGAGAATGCAGGGTAATGTACAATGAAGCAAAGAAGGTATTGCGTATGAGCGTGGATGTGAATCAGCCGGTGGAGAATCCGAAGCTGAGTGCCCTGTTAAAAGAATTTCACAGCGCGGATGAGAACGGACGCATGGAGCTGCAGGAGAAGATCGCCGAAGAACTGGCGATGAACGCACACCTGCTGGCGGTGGTGAACTTCGATCATCAGGGAGTAGAAGAAAAGGATGGTACAGCCGTCTTTCAGAAAGATACCCGGATCTCATTTGTGATGTTCAGTGATCCCAATAAAACATCATATCTGCCGGTATATACGGACTGGAAGGCGATCGGTGAAAACAAGGACTACAGAGAGAATCATGTCGATACATTCATCCTGTCCTTCGATGATATGAGTGCAGTCACTTCCGGGAAAGCAGGTATTGTGATCAACCCGTTCAGTGATAACTTTATCATCACACCTGACAATGTCGTGCATATCAGGCAGCATAAGGACAGTATCACAAAGGGATATTCAACAACAACGGTACAGAAAGAGACAAAGGTACTGCTCGGAGATTCCGCAGACTACCCGAAAGAGATGGCTGAGGCAATCAGACAGTACGCGAAAACAAACAAGGATATTAAAGCGATCTGGCTGAAACTGATGGTCAGGAATAACGAAAAGAGTCATCTGCTGATCGTTGATCATACCGGTGACAGAGATACGGTATTCTCCGCAATTGCCAAAGCCGCAACTTCCGTGGATCACCGCGGCTTACCGATCGACATGGTATCCTATGCGGATCAGTTCGGCAGAGATGCCGCAAAGGGAGAACCGCTCTACAGACGGAAGAAAGGATTATTCTGGTAAAAATATGGCACTGTTACAGATGGATTTCAGATCTGACACACTGAAGAGGGCAGTCAACTGTGTGCCAAAGAGGTATTGGTTTTCCAAAATGAAAAGCCAACGGATTTCACCGCCGGCTTTTTTAGCTGTGTGATTATACAAGACGTCCCGCAACAAATCCTTCGTGAACAGCGTCATAGATCTGACGAACACGTTTGCTGTCGCCGACATTGTAAACTTCAATGTCCGCTTCATCCAGCTGATCTGCCAGAGAATGCTGGGCAGTGAAGCCTGCTGCTATGACAACCGCGTCAGCTTCGATTTC
>DFIS01000083.1:11053-24700 GCA_002372175.1 Solobacterium sp. UBA3691 | reverse complement strand
CCTATTTCTTTACAGCCCCTTTTTTGATGAAGCTCAGAAGCCGATATGCAGATACTCTTTTCCTTCGGCTGTATATACCGTAAAGCTGTCCTCGCTCAGTACCGCGTATGTCCGGGGATGGCCTTCCTTCGGCAAAGCAGCAGATCCGGGATTCAGCAGGTAGAAACCATCATGGATCATCGCTGTCGGAACATGCGTATGTCCGGAGATGAAGATATCACCTTTCTCAAGCTTGGGCAGACGATCTGGTCCGTAGATATGTCCGTGTGACAGGAATACACGGTGACCTCCGAGGTACAGGATGTTGTAATCAGCAGTGACAGGGAAATCCAGGACCATGTCGTCGATCTCAGCGTCACAGTTGCCGCGTACTGCAATAATGTCATGCCACATGCTGTTCATTAATGCAGTGACCTGTTTCGGCGCATAGTCTTCGGGAAGATCGTTGCGCGGTCCGTGATACAGGATATCACCGAGGCAGATCACGGCATCTGTACCGTGGGCAAGAGAAGCACTCTGACACAGCTGTGCTGCCCCAAGAGATCCGTGAATGTCAGATATAACCAGATATTTCATATAGTTCTCACTTTCATCAGTATTATAAACTTAACAGGTATCGGATGATATAATCAAAAGTGTATTAAGGAGAATAAAACTATGTTACTGACGATCGATGCAGGCAATACCAATATAGCCATAGGACTGCTGGATGAAGGCAAGGTCACAGCCACCTACAGACTGACGACCAAGACACCGCGTACAAGCGATGAGTATGGTATATGCCTGAATATGTTTCTGGAGAATTACGGACATGAGCGTAACGAGATCGAGAATGTGATCATCTCCAGTGTCGTTCCGAATATCAATTATTCGCTGTCTTCGGCAATCATCAAGTATATCGGCAAGACGCCGATATTTGTCACAAAGGATCTGGACTCCGGTATCGGTCTGGACGTGGATAATCCGGCGGAAGTGGGTGCTGATCTGATCGTGGAGATGGCTGCTGTATACAAGGAGTATGGACGTTCCTGTATCGTCATCGACTTCGGTACAGCAACGACTTATGCATATCTTTCCGGCGGCGGTGTATTCAAAGGACTGGTCATTGCCCCGGGTCTGCAGGCTACAGCTGCAGCGCTGACCTCACAGGCCGCAATGTTACCGGCAGTGGAGATCGCCAAACCGGCGCATGTACTGGGAAGAAACACAGTCGCATGCATGCAGTCCGGTATCGTCAACGGTTATATCGGTGAAGTGGAATATATCGTCAGATCGATCAAGGAAGAGATGAATGATCCTGACTGCACGGTGATCGCCACCGGCGGTATGGGAAGGGTCATCTCCAGGGAAACATCGGCAATCGATATCTATGATCCCGATCTTGCCTATAAGGGAATGTATATCCTCTATCAGATGAATAAGTAATGAAAAACTGTGCTCAGGCACAGTTTTTACATCATCTCCATCGAGTAGTCGATCTCGGCTACCTTGTATACGGTCTGGATCATTGAGCAGTCTCTCATCGCTCCGTCCATGCATTCCTTCAGTACTGCTTCATCAGCACTGCTTCTGACACGCATCAGGATATCGACATGCTCAAGTGTTGTCGGGATCTCCTTACGCTTCTGGCCGTCAATGTAGATCTCTACTTCATCGACCTTGATGTTTCTGGCGTTGGTGTGATCAAGGAATGTCGCATACATGCAGGATGCCATGGCACCGAAGGTCATATCATACGGATGTACACCATCCATGGCAATGCGGATCGTCTGTCCGCCTACTTCATAAGTACCGTTGAATCCATCATGGAATTTAATTAATGCCATTATTGTTTACCTCACTGTCTGATACTATTTTACTCCAAACTGATGAACTTGAATACAGGACGAAACAGACAGAAAAAGAACAGTATGGAATCACAGACAGGAGATGGCGGTATCCGTCATCTCTTTTATACTCCTGTTGAACTGTGAGAAGACAGATGGTAGAATCTAATTAGAAATTATTCTAAATAGGTGTATATATGAACGATAATAAACTGAAAAAGTATCTGATCATTGCTTTTGCGGCAGGCTGGGTGATGCAGATTGTCGCATCTCTGCTGCTTCCTTCCATGGGAACCTCGGTCTTCCAGGCAATTATTGCCCTCAGCATGTTTACGCCGACACTGGCTGCCGTCCTCTCCGGTCATTCTCTGCAGACACTCGGATGGAAACCGGAGTTTAAGGGAAAGGCCAGGTATTACCTCTGTGCCTGGTTTCTGCCCGGGCTTCTGACAGCACTTGGGTATCTCCTGTTTCTGGCTGTATTCCCGAAGAGTTTTGACCTCAGCGGAAGCTACATGATCGCAGCCGTCGGGCAGGAAGCGTATGATGCCATGCTGGCACAGGGATTCAGTTATCCCGGGTATATTCTTTCGGCAGTCGTACAGACGCTGCTGTTTATTCCGCTGATCAACATGTTTCCGGCACTTGGTGAAGAGATCGGCTGGCGCGGTGTGATGACACCGGCACTGATCAGGAAATACGGAGAGATAAAAGGTGTACTGATCGCAGGTGTGATCTGGGGAATATGGCACTGGCCTTTGATCATCCTTGCCGGTTATGAATACGGCACAGGCTACCCGGGAGCACCGTTTACGGGAATACTGCTGTTCTGCGTCATTGCCACAGCGCTGGGGATCATGCATTCCTGGCTGTATGAGAAGACGGCCAATATTCTGGTACCTTCTCTGTTCCATGGTTCTTTCAATGCGTGGTCAACCCTGCCGATGGCTGTCACTTCCACAGCATATCTCAACCACCGTCTTCTGGGACCTGCTCCGATCGGGATCCTGGCAGCGGTACCGTTATTGGCAGCGGCGTGGTTCATCCTGCGCAGAAAGGGCAGACAATGAGCTTTGCCGAGACCTTCAAGGCACTGTCCGACCCGGTCAGAAGGGATATCCTGCAGATGCTGAAACAGGGCAGAATGTCGGCGGGGGAGATCGCTTCGCATTTTGACATGACCGGGGCAACGGTGTCCTATCATCTGAAGATACTGAAGAATGCTGAACTGATCTTTGAAACAAAGGAGAAGAACTATATCTATTACGATCTGAATACAAGTGTCATTGAAGATGTTCTGCTCTGGCTGCAGGACCTGAAAGGAGAAAAGGATGCTGAAGGAGAACAGGAAACTGATCATCTTGACAAGTCTCTTGTGTCTGCTGCCGACGGCAGTGGGCATGATCCTCTGGAACAGGCTTCCTGAGCAGATGCCGATGCACTGGAACTTCCGGGGTGAGATCGACAGCTACAGCAGCAAGGCGTTTGCGGTACTGTTCTCGGGTGGGTTTCTCTGCGTGATGCACCTGATCTGTATCCTGGCAGTCCGTATTGATCCCAGACACGAAAACATCTCACCCAGGGTATTCAGGCTGATCCTCTGGAGCGTGCCGGCGGTAGCTCTGCTGATCTCGCTGCTGATCTATCCGGCAGCCTTGAATTATCACCCGGATGTCAACCTGTGGACAGGCTTGTTCATGGGTATCCTGTTCATGATCATCGGTAATTACCTGCCCAAATGCAGATATAACTACACGGTAGGGATACGTATTCCCTGGACACTGGCAGATGAAGAAGTATGGAACCGGACACACCGTATGGCCGGTCCGCTGTGGATGCTGTGCGGAGCTGCGGTCATCGTTTCCGGGCTGATCACCGGAGGGAATCTGCTGGTCATACTGATTCTGACGGTCATCATGGTGCTGATCCCAACGGTATACGCAATTCTCCTGTACAGAAGAAAGCATACAGAATAAGAGAGTAATTTACTCTCTTTTATTGTTAAATCTACTTAAATAGTGTAAAATTACACTACAGAGGAATGATATGAACAGAATTGAGTTTATACAGGAGATGACTGTGCAGGAGAAACTGGTACGTACGGAGTTCAGACTCAGTCAGGATCAGATGGCTTCCGTTCTCGGTATTTCCAAGAAAACACTGGTGGAATCGGAGGCGGGCAGAAGACTGCTGTCCTGGACGGAGTGTGTGGCGCTGGCGTCGATCTTCTCGCAGAGCACAGTGCTGCAGAATGCCTTCGGCGGCGAGATGTCCGACATGATCCGGGCGATCGCTTTCAATGATGTCAGAGTGACATATCCTGCGACAATGGGCGGCAGGGTCTGGTGGCGGCTGATCGAAGATCATAACGGCTATCGGATCCAGCAGAATATCCTCTCACAGCACTACAGACTTCTTGACCCGTACGACGGCAGGATGCTTTCGTCTTACGATCTGGAAGAGATACACAGATATATGCGTCAGCTTGCACTGCTGTAGAAAGGAATGCATATGAAGAAGAGCTTTCGGCTGTACAATATCCTGTTTCCGGTCTGGCTGCTGATCTGGATCCCTTCATGGCTCTGGCTGTTTCTGATTCCCGGCAATTATCTGATTGATCTGCTGATCACCCGGCTGTCCATGCGTCAGCTTGGTGTGGAAGATCCCGGCAGGACGGCACGCAGGCATTCCGTCGGCATCTGTATTCTGGGATTTATATCAGACTTTATCGGTGCCGCATTTCTGCTGGGACTGATGTTTCTGGAACCGTTGATCAAACATCCGGTTCTCGATGATATTCTGCTAGGCATTGGCGGCTTCAAGCTGTATGATCATCCGGCGGCAGTGATCACAGTCATTGTGTCGATCCTGCTGTCCGGCATCTGCATCTACTTCTTCGACAAGGCACTGTTAAAAAGAGATCCATCGCTTACACCGAGACAGGTAAAATATACTGCCCTGAATCTGGCAGTATTCACGGCGCCGTACCTGTTCCTGATTCCGTCCAACTGGATCTACAGATAGAAAACTGAACGGTTATCCGTTCAGTTCTTTTATATACTCATTATAATCTCTGATATATTCTGTGGCATCGTAATGCGTATCCGAGAGACACAGCAGTGTGGAGTCTGAGGAGAAGTCGTACATTTCCTTCCAGATCATTGGCGGCAGATAGATGCCGATCCGCGGTTTGTCCAGATTGACGATCTCTGTGTGACCTCTTCCGTCATCGATCCTGACCTTGGATGATCCGCTGACATTGATCAGCACAAACTGGGATCTGCGGTTGGCATGCTGGCCGCGTATCATCGTATCGTCGGTCCCGTACATGTAGAATACACGCTTGATCTCAAACGGGATATCCTGTGCACCCTCGATGGCAACGAGATTTCCGCGTTCATCTCCCAGTTCCTTGAACTCCAGTATTTTATAACAGCTCATAGACTCCTCCGCAGGCTTCATTCAGCCGTTTTGAATCTGTTCAGTTTATTGATCACATATGTCTGCTCGTCTTCGGTCATACCGTTATAGAAGGGCAGTGAGAGAATATCATTGGCATATCTTTCGGTGATCGGGAAATCTCCCTGTTTATATCCGAGATATGCATAGGCATGCGAGAGATGCGGGGGGATCGGATAGTGGATGATCGTTCCGATATCAAATGATCTCAGATATGCGATCAGTTCATCTCTGTACGGAGAATGGATCTCGTACTGATGCCATGTGTTGTTGGAGCCGGGTCTGGTCTTCAGGGCTCTGATATACGGATTGTGGATCTCTGTATTGTAGCGTTCAGCCAGACGGCAGCGTTCTTCGTTGAAACTGTTGAGGTGTGTCAGCTTGACCCGCAGGAGTCCTGCCTGCAGTTCATCCAGACGGCTGTTGGCACCGACAACTTCATTCTGGTAATGCACCTTACTTCCGTAGTTGCGTATCATCCGTACAAACTCTGCATATTCTTCGTTATCCGTCAGCACGGCACCGGCATCACCGAAGGCACCGAGACCCTTTGTCGGATAGAAACTGAAACAGGAGATATCACCGAAGGTACCGCACATCTTTCCCTGCCATGTTGTTCCGTGGGCCTGGGCACAGTCCTCAAC
Organism: Solobacterium sp. UBA3691; assembly: GCA_002372175.1. Taxonomy (GTDB): domain Bacteria; phylum Bacillota_I; class Bacilli_A; order Erysipelotrichales; family Erysipelotrichaceae; genus Bulleidia. The sequence goes on along the minus strand of DFIS01000083.1, from coordinate 18,771 downwards.
AACTTTCAGACCGTGTCTTCCGGCAATATCCATGATCTTTGTCATATCACAGCTCTGTCCGTACAGATGCACAGCTAGGATCGCTTTTGTGTTCGGGGTGATCGCTTCTTCGATCTTATCGGCATCAATATTGTCATATTCATCTGGTTCCACGAAGACAGGAGCCGCTCCGTTGATCGTGATGCCCATGACGCAGGCAATATATGCATTGGCACAGACGATCACTTCGTCTCCGGCACCGATATTCAGTGTGCGGAAAGCGATCCAGAGGGCGTCAAGACCGCTGGCTACACCTACACAGTATTTTGTGCCGATATAATCCGCAAATTCACGCTCAAAGCTTTTTACTTCGGAGCCGAGGATATACCAGCCGCTCCGCAGGACTTCAAGCGCTTTTTTTTCGTATTCCGGGGCATACAGATCATATTGACGTTTCAGATCATTTGCTAGTATTTTCATGTTCACTGTCACTCTCTATTACTTTTTCTATCACATACAGCGGTCTGTTCCGGGATTCATCAAGATTTCTCCAGACATATTCACCGATCACGCCAAGCATCACCATCTGCAGTCCGGACAGAAGCAATACTGCTACGATCAGCGATGTCCATCCCGGCATGACATTATGACTCAGCTTGTCAAAGATGAAATATACAGCCATGATCAGTCCCGCAAAACTGATGAAGATACCGCATCCGGAGATGAACCGGATCGGTTTATGCGAGAAGACGATAAATGTATCAATGAACAGATCGATCCTCTTGGCATAGGTCCACATTGACTTGCCTTTTTCACGGTCCTTGCGGGTATACTCGATCTCTGTCGGTGTATATCCAAGCCAGATCAGCTGCAGATAGATACTGGAGTTCTTCTCCTGCATCATCACAAGCTTGCGGGCAACACTCTTATCGATCAGAAAGAAATCAAAACCACGTTTCGGATAGTTGGGTACGACCCATTTTCTTACCAGTTTATAATATGTATCCGCAAACCAGTTCTTTAGGGCAGATTCTTCTCTGCCTTTGCGGACAGCCAGGTTGACAGGATGACCTTCCTGCCAGGAACGTATCATCTCCGGAATCAGAGAAGGGGGATCCTGCAGATCGGCACTGATCACCGCAACGGCTTCTCCGGTAATGACGCTGAGACCGGCAACGATCGCCCGGAATTCGCCGAAATTCCGTGTCAGCTTGACGATCCTGATGCGGGGGTCTGCCTCCTGCAGTTTGATCGCCTGGGCAAGTGTATCATCTCCCGATCCGTCATCGACCAGGATCCACTCAAAATCATACTCAGGCATGACATCAAAAACATCAGCCTTGACTGCCTGATAGGTCTCAGGGAGATTCATACCGTTGTAATAACAGGGTGTAACGATCGATAATTTCATATAAATCTATTGTATCTTAAAAAGCAGTGTCATAAAACAGTGTTGTTTCAGATTGCATGTAAATGCACACTAATCAGGATTCAGCTCTGTCAGTCTTTCATAGGCATCGTCAGGGGTGACGTACATATCTCCGCAGGGAGTGGGGATCATTGTGTATCCGTCAAGCAGGAGCTTGCTGATCAGCTGATTCTTTCTGTCTTCACTCTGCATCTCTGCATCCAGCTTCCCGGCCCATTGTGCCAGGGTGCCTTCGGTAATATCGTCGAGGTCATCTCTTCCGTATTCGCTGTCTCTGCCGTTGATCCGCAGCATGACTTCGGGAAGCTTGTCCTGATTCAGTGCATAGTATTCCATGCCCTTGCTGTTCTGTTCATCCAGAGTAATGCGCCAGGTAGTAAAACTGCCTACTTTCATATCCGTGCAGAGATATGCCCACGGACAGAGCCCGCTGAGATACAGATCACCGCTGAAGCCCTGCAGATCATCCAGAGTATCATAGATCTCACCATATCTCCGGCTGCATTCCGCCGAAGTCACTATCCCGGCACCGGGACCTTTTTCGATCACCGTATCGAGCTGAGTAAGCGGAAGATCACGGTATACTCTTGTGATCCTCTGGGTCAGAAAGAGCGCACCGGCAAGCAGGCACGGAGCAAGCATATATGTCAGCATCAGTGTCCGCTGACGGCGGAACAGATCATCAAATACAGGCAGGATCTCCGGCAGCATCATCACCAGTCCGATCGAGGATATGACATATCCCTGCATCATGGCATTCAGTCCGGTATCACTGGAAAGACCGCAGAAGACAGCTGTAACGATACCGTTGATATAGAAGAGAAACAGCTTTTCCTTTGTGACATGTTCAGACATGACAAGCAGCAGTAAGCCCCAGATCGTAAACGAAAGCAGGGCAGGAGCCGTCAGTACGGTTACCGAGGGATCCTGACTGAAGAGATTCAGCAGAAGGATCAGATGATTCACGGTGATCAGCAGATAACGCACAGGAGCAGGCATTCTCCGCTTTGTCAGCCGGAAATACAGGACGATACAGATCATCAGGACAATGATGATATTCGTGCTGCGGAACAGCATGAACGGTCCGATGATCTTCCAGGCAGCTTTGTACCAGAGCGGCTGCGTATAGTTTCCGCTGTCAGACGACATGATAAAGCTCAGATTGCCGATCAGCTGTGAAAGGGATGCACCAGCAGAAATATACAGCAGTGTACAGACACCGGGAATGGCCGCAAAGATCCCTGTCAGCAGCTGTTCAAGAAAACAGGAACGTGTCCTTCTGTACAGCAGGATAGCGGCAATATTGATGAAAAACAGCAGCAGAGAGTAGGGATTGCATACGATCGCAAAGCCCCACAGAAGCCCTGAAACAGCGCAGAACAAACGTCTTCTGCCCGATGAAAGATCATTCTCTTTCAGCAGTCTGTACTGCAGCAGTAAAGCCCCCGTAAAACAGAATGTGAATACGGAGTAATACGAGAAGGACATGATGTTTGACTTGCAGTATCCCATGAAGATGATACCGGCAGCCAGAGCGGCAGGCCTGCTGTCCCGGCGGAAGACACCGTAGATGCATAAGCCCATGATCGTCTGCAGGATCGTATACAGATATCTTGAAAGCAGCAGGAAGCCCGGCATGCCTTCGCCAAGCACACTCCTCATGATGCGTACATACGGCACCAGCAGGATGGAATGAAGCTGGGAAACATGCCACTCATGGATCATCGGCCTGTCACCAAGCACAAATCTCCAGGCGATCGCATAGTAGTGTCCTTCATCGGACCAGATAAAACCATATCGTGCTCTGAGCATCAGAACAAAGCCAAAGAGGATCAGGATCAGCCTGCAGAGCAGGTCAGGATGTTTATATACTATCTGTTTGATTTTCATATATCGTACGGTAAGAACAGTTATTCTCCATGTGTGAATTATATAAGAAATGCATGCCGATTCTCAACTTGCAGGGCACGATCATTCATTACAGGATCACTGACGGACGCATGCGTATGTTATAATACGGAAAATAATGCAGGACGGAACAGAGCTCGTGACAGTGAAGCATCGTCAGGAGGACGGTTATGATGAAACTAATTGAACCGACAACGGAATACGCCGAACAGATCCGCGCATACAGGAATGAATTTCTTGAAACAGGCGGCTCAACTGACGGAACAGGGACACTGAGCAAATGTGAAGACCCGCAGGAATGGATCGAATATTCATACAAGTGTAAATCACCTGACACGGTTCCGCAGGGACTGGTCCCGGCAACCCAGTACATGCTTGTCAGGGAAAAGGACCGGAAGATCGTCGGGATGATCCAGATCAGACATTATTTCAATGCATATCTCGAGAAGTACGGGGGACATATCGGATATTCCACAGCACCGAGTGAAAGGCGTAAAGGATACGCAGAAATGATGCTGAAGATGGCTCTTCCAAAATGCAGAGAACTCGGTATGGACAAAGTCCTGATCACCTGCATGAAAGACAATGAAGGCAGCCGCAGGACCATCCTGAAAAACGGCGGTATCTACGAGTCGACAGTATATGAACCAAATTCAGGGATATACCTTGAAAGATACTGGATCGATCTTATCGCGTGACACAGGTATACCGGGGCAGCTGTATCATCATTATCTATTTCTTAAGCATTAATACGATAGTTTAAACAAAGATAAACTCTTATATAATTGTATTAAAGATACATCATATAAAAGCAGAAAGATATGCGGTATGACAGTCACAGAGATAAACAGTTACGACATCTATATTGTATCCGCAAAGAGTGATGCGTCAGCTGCGGAGGAATTAGCCTCAAGCATACGCAATTATACGCTGCCGAAGGGAACCGTTCTGCCGGATGCTTCGCTGGGGTATCAAAGGATCATTACGGATACAGAAGAAAAGGCAATGGATGATCAGACTCGTGAATTGTTGGATCATAGTGCTTTTCTTATTGTCTTGTGTTCTCCTGACGCTAAGGATGATCCGTCACTGAACAAAAAACTTGAGTATTTCCGGACACTCCGGCATAACCGGAATATCGTTGCGGTCATCGTACGCGGAGATCCGGCAGATGCTTTCCCTGACAGTTTTATTGAGAAGAAAATGGTACCTCATGTGCTTCCGGATATGACGATCGTAGAAAGAGAGGAAACGATCGAACCGATCGCCGCAGATCTGCGTGCAGAGACCCCAAAGAGATATAAACAGCTGCTGAGATACGAGACGCTGCGTATTATTGCGTCGGTCCTGGGGCTTCACCCGGATGATCTTGAACAAAGACACCGCAGCCGTACAAGAAAAGCGATGTTTACCCTGTTATCGGTAATTGCGGCAGTATGTCTGCTGGCCTCGGGCATTTTCCTGTATCTTGGGAATATCGCTGCGCGTGAGGGAAATATCGCGGCTGAGCAGATCCGGCTGAATACAGAGATCATAGAGTATACATTGAATGAACTTCCGGAATTGTTTGCGGATGACCCGGAGGCTTTGACGTACATCCGGGAAACCGCAGAGAAAGTGAAAGAAGAGTTAAGCAGGATCGATATCAATGTCGATACGGAAACGGATGGGCAGTGAGTATGGATTACAAGTATGATGTTTTCTTCAGCTATCGTCATAAGCCTCTGGACAGTCAGCTGACCCAGACAGTCTTTAACATGCTTGAAAGCTACCGTCTTCCTGAATCTCTGCGCAGACAAGGGTATACCGATATACAGCGTGCTTTCCGTGATACTGAAGAGCTTCCGGTAAGCCGTATCCTCACCAATACCATAGATGAAGCACTTCGTTCCACAAACTGTCTGGTCGTTGTCTGTTCCACGGATACACCGTCTTCAGAGTGGGTAGACAGGGAAGTCATGGAGTTCATTGAATTGGACAGGGCAGATAAGATCTATCCGTTACTGATCACGGGTGATGCGGACAGTTCTTTCCCTCCGACATTGAAAAGTGTACCCGGAGTCATGGACCGTGTCATGGATATACGCAATGAAGCTAATGATTACAGGCAGATGGTCAAAAAGGCAGAAACTGAGATACTAAAAGTCATTGCGGGTGTAACCGGCTGTCCGGAAAGTGAACTGACAAGGGAACATACGCTTCGCAGGAACCGCAGGTTTACCACGCGTGCAGGTATTTCGGCAGCGGTGATGATCCTGGTTGCGGCAGTAAGTCTGACCTTGATGAATCTGGCAGGGAACTATCGTGAAGTCTCCTGCCGGCGTGAACAGGCATCCATGAATATCCTGCGGGAACTGACATATGATCTTCCGAATCATCTGACGAATGTACCGGGTGCGTATTCACGGATCGCGGGTATACTGAAGAGAAATACGGAAGAGATCAACCAGATCCTCCGGCTTTCTACAGATAAAAATAATGCGAGTTATGAGATTGCATCGAATTATGAGAAATTGGCCAATGCCGGCAGTGTGCTGGGAAATTATGAAGATTCTCTGAATGCGGAAGAAATGGCTATCGGGTATATAAAAATACTGGTTGATGAAAAATATCCGGGCAGTGACCAGCTGCTGGCGTCTGCCTATAACAACAGGGGAAATATCAAGCATGCGGCAGGGAAGTATACAGAAGCTGCAGAAGACTACGACAGAGCGATTTCTGCCATGGAAAACATTCCCGGTGCAGATTTATCTGTCCTGGCAAGAATGGCCGGAAATGCGGCCGCAAACGCTGTCAGTAACGGTGATGTCAAAGCCGAAGATTACTTCCGGTACGCCTTGGATCTGTTAAAAGAAACTCCTGATGAAAATACGCAAAAGACAAAAGCGCAGCTCCTGGATAACTATGGTGTATATCTGTACCGCAGCGGCAGATACGCAGATGCAGAGGAATATCTCCGTCAGGCATGTACGGAATATGAATCACTGAGACAGAATAACGATTCTCTTCAGGTTCTGGCGGATCATCTCCGGGCAATGTCTTCCTTGTCTTCCTGCCTGATGGATGCCGGCAATTTTGAGGAAGCGGAGCGTACATTCCTGCAGGCAACCGAAGCCGCAGAAAAACTGGCAGAAGATGAAGAGAACCTGACCTATTCTCTGCTTCTGGGGGAACTCTATAACAATTACGGATTATGCATGAATATCCGGGGACACTACGAACAGGCAGATTCTCTGTATCAGAAAGCTGGTAAAGCTTACGGGAAAGTATATGGCAAGACAAAAACTGCTTCGGATGCCTCGCTGTATGCAACAGCATTGCTCAACGTCGGCGAAAATGCATTTAAGGCCGGAGATCAGGAAAGATCCGAAGCATATTTCCGTTTGGGTCTGGATGTATATGCATCCGTCTATGATCAGCTGGGAGTATATGACCGCTCACAGTGTGAAGCCTGGCGCTCGTATGATCTTCTGATCCATCAAAGAAATCCTGAAGAAGCTTTCCGGGCCGCAGAGAGGGCATGTGAACTGCAGCCTGACAGCGTACTGGCAAATCTGAACCGCGCATATGCCTGCCTGTATACAGGACGGTATGATGAATGTGACCGTCTCTTCCGTATCCTTGCAGGTCTTGGGGACGGGCAGAGAGAAACGATACGAAGAGATCTTGAAGCACAAACGAATGCCGGACTTGTTTCGGAACATCTTCCTGCCGTATGGGAGATCATCGGCGGACAGTAAGGATTTTGGCGGCTGCATCCGACATGTATTATGCATGGGGTGCAGGAAGAACAAACAGACATGAAAAAGGATCGCTTCTGAAAGCGGTCCTTGTCTTTATTCATCCTCTTCTTCACCGTCGTTTCTGCGGAAGATCCAGGCCAGGCACAAGATTACGGCTGCCAATACTGCCGGAATCATCCACAGCCACTGACTGCTTTTCTCCTCAGGTGCAGCAGGCAGGGATTCTGTCGGTTTTGTTTCTTCCGGCACAGCAGAGGCAGAAGGTTCAGGCTCTTCCTGTTTGATCCATTTCGCATAGAGGATCGTATCCGACCGGATCGGCGTCAGGAAATCGAACAGTTCGGTGAGATCCATGTCTTTGTACCATCCGCTGAAGAGATAGCCCTCTTTTACGGGAGCTGCCGGTTCAGAAGCTGTTCCGCCGTATTTAACTGCCTGGGGAACGATGTAGGAACCGCCGTTGACATAGAACTCCACGATAAAGCTGGTGACCGCCGGGTCTTTCCGATTATTCCCGGTGTCGGTATATACATATTCCGGGACCGGTGTGGGTGTCGTCTGTGCGGTATTGTTTTCGGAAGAACTGCTGCTGTTATTTCCGCTGTCATCCGGTTTGGGCTCAGGTGTAGGTTCAGGTGTTGGCTTGGGTGTTGGCTCGG
>DFIS01000083.1:0-10991 GCA_002372175.1 Solobacterium sp. UBA3691 | reverse complement strand
TTGGGTGTTGGCTCGGGTGTTGGCTCCGGTGTTGGTTCTGGTGTTGGCGTAGGTTCAGGATCTTCCTTTTCGCCAAAGATTACTTCTCCGTCTCCTGTTTTTACAGAACCGGAACCGGTTCCGCCAAGTTCACCGTTACCAGTAAAGGAAGTGCCGGTGTGAGTCGTTGTTGAGCCACCCTGTCCGCCTTTACCTGCACACTTCAGTGCACGGATCAGAATTACGTTCTCTGTATTGAAGGTGTATGGATCATCCAGCCACAGGCGGGTACGGTTCAGATCTGAGTATATTATTTCTACGGCATAGAAGTAGTTTCCATGAATCATATTTACCGTATCGTCATCAACAATCTCATACTGTGTCAGGAAAGATCTTGCGGTAAATTCCTGGTCGCTATCCCGTTGAAGAGAAGGCAGAGTAGCACTATCTTCAACTTCCCATGAGCGGGCTTCAGCATGTTCCATCTCTAACGCATCCCTGACAGTGTATAACATTACAGGAATCTCATCACTATCTGAAAGTTCTAAGGCGTCTGCTGAGGTGATATTCAGAGGAGATATCGTGGATTCCAATTCGATGTCTTCACTCTCGACCAGTACTCTGGAAGCATAGGCAGCATATTCACCCGGAACAGGAACAAGGGGCAGCACATCTGTTTGTGTACCGTCATACTCTACGCATCCCGCAAGTACGGAGACAGTACCTCCGGTGATGTTCCCGCTGATTCTCAGATGAGCATCTTCCAGAAGTCTGTCCGGGGCGCCGTTCGCGTCACCATGTGACCAGTAATCGTGCTCATTGGCAAGAACAGATAGATCACTACCTTCGCTTAATGTAATATCTCCAATGGAGTAAGAATTGATACTTTCTTCTTCGGTGTCAAGACCGATAATAGAGTTCCCTGAGACATTCAGTTCCGGCAGATGAACGATATTACCTTTCAGATAGATTACGCTGTCTTTGATCGTTGGGGAAGCCGTCGTTCCGCTTTCGGATCCCCAGATGGTCAGATAACTGTTTTCCAGAACAAGATCCGTTGACAGTTTTCCTGGAGCTCCAAGTGTAACTTCTGCGGATTTGACTGATCCGCTTCCATTAAGCTTTCCATCATTGATATCCACACAGCCGCCCTCTGTATAGCCATTGACATTCAGTGTGCCGTGGATGACAATCTCCGGTTTTACATAATAGGGGAATAATACAGTTTCATTCATTATGTTCTTAAGCTGGATGGAACCGCCGTCGTCAACCGTAAGAGTGGTATTTTTCCCGAGAATCAGTCGCGCCCCGCTATCTTCAATGGTGACTAATCCGTTTTCATGTACCGGATTGTTGTCTTCATAAGAAATGGAATCCGTGAAATAAGTAACGTCTGTCTTTAACTCGCCGGTTTCTTCCTCATGCCATTCCTCTGTGCGTATACACATGGCACGGAGAGATAGGGAGGAATCTTTCGGTATTCTCAGATTGACATTATCCAGTGTATATTCTTCATCCAGAATGCCGGGAATATTGCCGTTGATCAGCTTATAGCTGTTGTCATCCTGTTTCAGGAAGATTGCTGCGCTTCCTTCGCTGTAGAGAGCGGTATTCGGATGCAGGGTAATGGTATTGCCTTTCTTGATTTTGATACTGTTGATCAAAACGATACCGCTGCCGGAAATCTGAATGGAACAATCTCCGGATAAAGTGTCGATCTTGTTTACGCCGGCTACGGCAAGTGTAAATGTACCGCTGTCTGCAGAGATCGTGACATCGCTGCCGTCATAATTTACCATGGCGACATACTGGCCGGGAATATTCTTCCATCCTGTACCGTTGGACCAGTGGGAGGACTCTTCATCCTCAGGATGAAAGGACGTATCACCAATGGTGATCGTCACATCCCCGGATTGATCCACCACATCGGTCTCTTCGCTTTCTTCGGCAGCTGTCTCAGCAACATATTCCTGTTCTTCCGTATCAGTATCTGTGATCTCCTCGGAAGGGGAGGCTTGTTCCTGCGTGATCTCCTGCACGGTTTCGGTCTGCGTTTCTTCAGGCTGTTCTTTTTCCATGGCAAAAACACGCATGGTGCCGCCTTGAGTCAGGATCATCACCAGAGCGGAACACAGAAGAAGCTTTTGCTGTCTTTTATCACCGGTCTTTTTCATTACATATATCTCCGCAAGCAACAGACTCTATTTATTATATTTATAATATATGTTTATTAAGTTACACAAGGACTATAAATCATACTTTATATATTTTTGTTTTCTTGTAATTGTTCATATATTCTTTTGCTAACTTCAATGCATTGATGAGGCTGGAAAAGATGTGCTTCGAATTGTCTTGAGAAAACATCACTTACAATCATGTTTATTTCTTCAAAAGTAGATCTATCATTAATCTTCTCAGTAATCATCAATGATTCGATATCGAGTTCATCTTCTGGGCATCCGTTTCTTAATAAGCAGTATGGATCCCACTCATCAACACATTTTTTGACGATTTCAAATAACGTTAATTGTGTACTACTTATTGATGCATTATATATGTTTCTCCATAAAACAAATGGGTTAACTTCAGAATAACCACTTTCCTGACCGTCATTCACTTCAATTATGATCCAGTCTCCCGAAGCAGTTTTGGCAACATCAATCGCAAGAAAAGGCACTTTCAATTTCTGAGCAGCCCAGTCAGTCAGCTTAAGCACAGTTCGTAATTCATCTTCTTTCAGTGAATACTTTTCTCCTAAAGTCCAGTATGAACCATAGGTCATAAATTTTTGTTCATAGTAAAAGAATCTGAATTCATAAGATATTGGCACCATATCCGGAAAAGATCCAGAGTCTATCACCTGAAGCGGAATATACTCCCTCACAGCTGCTTTTTGCCAGAACAGTATCGGATCTTTATTCCAGACTTCACGTAAGTGCTCGTATTGCTCAGCATTTTCAATTATGCTTTTCGATTTGGTATGCTTACTGGTCTGATGGCTTCCTTTGATAAAGACCGGAAATGCAAAATCTTCTTCAAGCACATCTAATTCCGGTAATGTATCATAGACTTTAGTTAAAGGGGTCTTTTCCTTCAACATAGGGTACCAGTTTTCAATCAGACTGCATCGAAGGTGTTCTTCTTCACTGACAAGCAAGGTCATACCCAGATCATTGATCATGGATTCGATCTGCCCGTATTCGCTGATTGCACCAATACGCAGCAGAATTGGAAAAGATGTATTTGAAAATACAGTGGAACAATTAAAAATATTCCTGAAATCAAAATCATATTGGATATTAGAAGTTTTCTTGATCAGGACAGACAATCTGCCTATCGTAAGGAAATCATCATATATATCACGAAACTCCATATTCAGCACCTCTTTACAACTATCATATTAATTATCCGATAAACAAAAAAATTGCCTGGAATACAGGAAAAAGCGCGCAAGTCAATATAAGGGGAAACAGTCATGAATACTTCCATAAAGAATCTTATTGATCAGTACCAAGTCAGAGGGGACTTTACATATTCTGTTATCACACCGGAACAAATTGAAGAAGCTCAAACTTTGCTTCGTACAAGTCTTCCTGGTGAATACCTTGAGTTTCTTCGTACATACGGTCAAGGAGGAATTGGCGGTGTAGAAATCATAGGAGTTGGGAAAAATGGAACCTTGCTGTTTGTTAAAGAAACAATGAAATATCGTGGTCTTGGATTGCCGGATAATCTCGTTGTTATCGAAAATTGTGATGAATGGCTCTACTGTATTGACTGCAATAACAGCCAAGTAGTTTCCTGGAGCAATCAAAGCATTGAAGCATCCTATCCTGATTTTGATACGTATCTTCTTGACCGATTTACAGAAGCTGCTGATAATCTTTGACAGGTTATAAGCGTATTCAGTAAAACTGACGATAAAAAAAGACCCGGTAAACGTATAGATACTAAAAACCCGCTCTTAATGCGGGTTTCTGTCACCCTGGTGCCGCTTGGCAGATGTCGTTAAGAGGTATAGACACGTTCCTGACACACCATTTTTCGGCATAGTCATGCGCTTTTATCTTTCAACATCCTGCATGATACTGAAAAATGCTAACTATTTGCTAACCGGTAATTATTCAGCGGTGCCCTGGTATCATTTGCTTTATCAAGCCATGTATAATAGTTTTATAACTTCATCAGACGACTTTTTCAGTAATCACAGTCGTATTGTGTTCTTAGCTCTCTACAATGATTTAGCAATTTAACCTTAGTGATATCGACTATAACCAATGATATACCCGCAGGAGAAAAGCACATGTCAGATGATTTGTTGTATCAGGAATATCTGAATGGTAATCAGGCAGCCGGTGACGAGCTGATGCTGCACTACGGTGATGCCCTCACAGCCTATCTGGACGCTTTTCTTCATAATGTGCAGGATGCTGAGGATTTGATGATCGATTGCTTTACAGTCATTCTCGTCAATAAGCCAAGGATTGCAGAAGGCTGTTTTCGGGCATATCTTTTCAAAATGGCACGGAATATGGCAAACCGTCTGTGGAGAATCAGATTCAAGCGGCAGGAATTCAGCCTTGACGAAGAACTGCTTGATATACTTCCTGCTCAGGACAAGTCTCCGGAAGAGACTTTTCGTAAAAACGAACGTAATGCCGCCCTACAGCGATGCTTGAACCGAATTGCCCCACAGTACCGTGAAGCTCTGTGGCTGGTATACATGATGAACATGAGTTATGCCGATGCCGCAATGGTATTGAACTGCAGGGTAAAACGGGTAGAGAATTTGCTGAGTAACGGAAAAGCAAGGCTGCGGCTGGAACTGGAAAAGGAGGGAATCACGCATGCGGACATCTGAAGAACGTGTAAAAGAACTGCACGAGCGTATGAGCATGATGCAAAGCAGGAAGAAACGTAATAGATACGCTATGCAGTGTACAGCCGCTGGTCTTTCCTGTCTTGCAATCATGGTGGTGCTTGGAATCGTCATCGCCGGAGTACCTGTCCAGAACGTACCAGGAAGTCCTGAAGGTATCTCAGCAAGCATCTTTGCCGATCACAAAGTACTGGGATATATCGTAATCGCTCTGTTGGCATTCTGCCTGGGTGTATCATTTACAATATTCTGTTACCGGCTGCGAAAAGGCATGGAGGAACGAGATGATTGAAAGTTTTGATAATTCTCTGCAGATCATCGTCCTTCTGATATGTGCTTCAATTGCCCTGTACAAGGCTATTACACAACATAGCCAGACATGGGTTTTAGCGTTTCTTTTCTTTGGCAGCTGGGTGTTGGGAGACATTTACTGGCTGGTCTGTTTACTGTTTTACGGCAAGACTCCGCAGATCTCCATCGTATCTGATCTGAGTTGGTATGCCTCCTATATTTTTCTGTATCTCTTGCTGTACCATAGATCCGCACCAGATAAGGAAAGCATAAAGCACCTTATCCCATGGCTGGGTCCAATCTTTGCGGCAGGAATGGCTATCTTCTTTATGCAGTGGGGTGAGATTCTGAGTAATCTTATTTATGCATCACTGATGGGACTTCTTTTGTTTGCTGCCCTCGGAAGGAAGATCGACAGAAGACGATACCGGAACCAGCAGTTTTTGTCCGGTATGATTCTGCTGTTCTGTTTGCTTGAATACGGACTTTGGACGGCATCATGCTTCTGGTCATCGGATACACTTTCCAACCCTTATTACTGGTTTGACTTCCTTCTGACTCTCAGTTTCATTTTCTTGCTTCCGGCAATAAAAAAGGCGGTGACAGAATGAATTATATCGAGAATTCCTATATCTGTCTGGCTGCGCCGCTTTTACTGGCTATTATGTGTCTTCGGGGAGATGGACGCAGGAGTCTTGCATTCGTATTGTCAGGTATGACAGCCTGCCTGCTTTCAGCGTATATCAGTACATTTCTTGCCGGTGTGGCAGGTGTTGATCTGATCACCGCTTCTCATGAGATTTCTCCGGCTGTGGAGGAGATCATGAAGTCCTTGCCGTTGATGTTTTACATACTGGTATTTGAACCAAAAAGGAGCACGGTTATCGCAGGAGCTCTTCTTGTGGCCGTAGGCTTTGCTACATTTGAAAATGTTTGTTTTCTGACGTCCTATGGCACATCAGATCTGCTGCATCTGTTGATCCGGGGCTTCGGTACAGGAGCTATGCATGTTGTATGCGGCATGATCATCGCTGTCAGTCAGCTTTATCTTTGGAATCGGATACGCTTGAGAATTGCAGGTACGTTTGCACTATTAAGTTTTGTTGTGACTTTTCATGCGGTTTTCAATGTCTTTGTCAATCAGACCGGTATCGTTTTCTGGATTGGCAGTCTGATACCAGTGACAGTGATAATAATGTATCTGCTGTTATTACGAAACAAATTTGTCCTGATCTAAATCATACTTCCAGACCGCATCCCTTCAATGGGATGCTTTTTTTATTAAAAAATCACAAAACAGGTTAGTGATTTCCGTGGCTTCAATACACGTATTAAGTGAAGGCTTGGTACAGAAAGGAGGGATGCTCTGTGATGACAGCAGAAGAAAGGGTTTCTTCCCTGCACAAACGGATAAAAACCATGCGCAGAATGCAGGAGCGAAGGAAGACGAGCATTATCGGTGCGCTCAATATCGGACTCACAGCATGCCTGCTGTTTCTGCTCTTCGGAGAAGGAACTGCGCAGTTTGGCAGCCCAGAAGGTATGTACAGCGGATCTTCACTGCTGTTTGAAGGGGCAGGAGGATATGTCCTGGTTGCCGTCATTGCTTTTACAGCAGCAGTCATCACTACTGTACTGTGCATGCGCTACAAGAACAAAAGCAAAGAAACTTATGGAAAAGATAACCAGCAAGGGAGGGAATCTTCATGAATAAAACCCGATTTATGAAACGGATATTCAGTCTGTTGATGGCTTTGGTATTGACCTTAGCGCTGATGCCCATCAATATGCTAACACTGCACGCAGAAGGAACTGATGAGGCAAATGAGTCGGAAATCACTGAGACGATCACGAATGATACACCGGTCACGGTCGATGAAACAAATTCAGAAGGAACCGTTCCTGAAGATACCGGTAATTCTTACGAGGTAAGTAATGATACCGGTGATTATTCAGCGCCGGAAGAACAAATTGTAAATGATGTTCCGTATATTGAACCAGTTGCTCCGGCTGTTGAGCCTGTCGCAGAACCGACGGTTGAACCAGCTGCAGAGATAGTGACAGAGCCAATTGCTGAACCTGTCACGGAAACACCTGCAGAGCCAACTGTGGAGAATGTGACAGAACCAACCACTGAGTCTGACACCGTAGTGAAGGAAGATCCGGTAACTGTGACAACGGATGAGCCGGATGTTGATCCTGTGGCAGAAGAGTTGACCGATTCAGATGAAGGTTTGACTGCAGAGGAAACAGCAGAAGTGATGGATGAGTCTTCTGAAGAAGAAATGACAGAGCTGACAGAAGCAGTTACTTTTACTGTAACCTTTGACACGAACGGACATGGTACCGCACCGGAAGATGTCATTGCAGAACAGGATGCCACCATCAGTGAACCGGATGCACTTTCAGAGGATGGTTATACATTTACCGGCTGGTACAAGGAAGCTGCTGCAGAAGAATTGTGGGATTTCTCAGAAGATAAAGTTACTGAAAACATCACACTCTATGCGGGGTGGTATGAAGATATGCCTAAGGTGATGCGCGGAGCTTCTGTCAAGAGCGTTGGTACATACAGCATAGAATATGTAGATCTCTCTGACTGGTTTGTTGGTTATCCTCCCGATGGCGATTACATGACAGGAAACTGGCCCTCAAACACCACGGCAGTTGCAGGTGAAGTTGTTTCTCTGCCCTCCATCATCAGTGGGCCGCATGCTGTGGAAAAGCCGTTCGGAGAAGGCTACGTTATCTACACATGGGAATGGTATACAGTTGTACCCAGAGGTTACACCAATACCGCCACTGACAACATACTCGACGTTGGCAGCGGAACCTTTGTGATGCCCGAAAGCGATGTGATCGTGATGGGCAGATGGGTTTACAACGAATCTATACAGATATTTCCTTATGCCACCACCGGCGGACATGTGACTTGGGACGGTGTCAATGCCAGCTACGCACAGGGTTCATATGCAACCCTGACGGCTGTGCCAGATAAAGGCTACTATTTCGTCGGCTGGAAGCTGGGAGACGAAAACGGTCCGACCGGTGATGTCGTAAGCACGAATAACCCCTGGAGATTTCAGGTCACATGGGACATGAAGTATACAAGATACTATGCTGTATTTGCGATAAGACCTCCCGGCAAGATAATGGTAATTAATGGTAAAGCAGATAAATATACTGCTGTAGAAGGCGATATCATTACGGTCACCGCAGATGATCCGCCTGCGGGAGATGAATTCACTTTTCGGGTGTTTGACAAGTGGACGGCAGACTCGCCCTCGGTTCAGTTTGCGGACGCCAATGCCAGTGTAACCACCTTTGAGATGCCCGGTCCTGATGTTACAGTCATGGCGACATACGCCGCAGCCGTTGAGATCATCGTTGAAACCGATCCGCCTGGATTTGAAGCTTATACTTCAGGCGGTGGAGTGTACAGAGTAGGAGATACGGTAACCGTAACGGCTTCTACCCCGGAGGGCTACAGGTTCAAGGCGTGGAATGGATCCCATGGATTTGTTTATGACAGCACGTATTCGTTTACTGCCTGGAAGACCAGATTCGTGATCGCTTGCTATGAAAAGATCCCGACTATAACGGTGCAGGAATCGGAGGGCGGCACAGCAACAGCAGACCGTCCGTATGCGGATGCCGGGCAGACGATCAATCTTACTGCGACGCCGAAGGGCGGATATGTTTTCGATCGCTGGGAGGTGATTTCGGGAGGCGTTGAACTCAATAACCCCTCAGCCGCTGAAACCACGTTTGTTACCAATGGAAACGATGTTGTCATTAAGCCACACTTTACAAAGCTGGACGTGGTCATTACCTTTAAGCAAGTGACCTATAAAGTGGTGAACGGCACATGGTCTGACGGCACTACAGAAAACAAGACAGAGTACGTGTTGAGCGGGTTCAAGCCTTCCGAAGTACCTACCGGTATGATCGCCGGAGAAGGCTTTACAGAAGGTGCATGGGACGTTGATCCTGCAAGCACTTCCATTACCGAAGCAACGACCTTTACTTATACCTTTGAAGCTGCAGCTGATCCTTCAGAAAAACTGGATATTGAACTTGAGATTACCGTTCCAGATGCTGTTTATGGTGATGAAATCGTGTGCATTGTAAGCGCTAGCAGGGATGGAGAGTATATCCTGAAAGTTGATAATACTGAAGTTGGCAGCGTGACTGTCAGGGGTGGTCTTGGAAGCTTTAATAGAGGAAGAATGGATGCAGGCACATATCAGGCAGAGGTCAAACGGGACGGCGATAGTGATTACAATCCTGCCTATGCCATAACTGCCTTTACAGTCTATCCATTTGGTACCAATTTCACTATCAAGGCGGATCCTGCCGAAGTGACAGAAGGCGATACTGTCACAATTATCCCAACCCTTCCGAATGATGCCACCGGTACTGTTAAGTATTACCTGGGAACATCCACAGATGGTGAATTGCTTGGAGAACTGCCGGTTGGGGAATGTCTCGAACTGAGCAAAGAAAACGGAAACGCTCTTCCGGCGGGTACTCATGCAATCACTGCCCGCTACAACGGAGATGGCAACCATATACCTGCTGTCAAAAATGTTCTTGTCATTGTTAACCCTATACCTGCCGTTAAACCTGTTCTCACCATTACAGCCAGAGACCAGAAATACACTTATAATGGCCAGACCCAGGGTGAAGGAGATACGGTTTACGGGGATCCTGCTGAGATCGCAGAAAAAGTCGAGGTTGATGGTCTGAAAGACGGAGATAAGCTGACCAGCATTATCCTTGATGGTCAGGGACTAGATGTCGGAACGTATAACCTTATACCTTCCGGAGCTACAATCAACGGAGATCCTGCATCTGATAAATATGATGTCATTTATGAGGCTGGTACACTGACAATCATCAAGGCTGAATATACGTTCTCTGCAGGTGCAGACGTCAGTTGGACAAAAGGCTCTTCCGCAGGTATTGATTACACGATCAACCGAAACTACAAAGACGATAAGACATTCTCACTGTTTGAGAGTATTGAAGTAGATGGTACAGTCATTTCGGCTTCAAACTATACCGCAGCTGCAGGCAGCCTGAATGTCACGCTGAAACCTTCTTATCTGAACACATTGTCCAATGGAAGGCATTCTGTAAAGATCAACTTTATGGATGGCAGTGCTGAGACAGCTCTGACGATCAAACCGAAACCAAAATCTGACACGGAGCTTTCCAGTCCGGCAACTCCTGCTAAACCGGAAGATCCAGGTACATCCAAAGTGATCTACGTTCCGAATACAGGTGATTCGAGTAATCCTGGGCTGTGGTTCACTCTGCTGTTGCTGTCTCTGATCAGTCTTGCGGGACTGATGGCATACCGCAAAGAATTCACAGAGTAATTCACAAAGAACATGTCCGCTGTGCACTGATATGCGGTGTGCCGGGCATGTTCTTTTCTTCTGCAATCGTCATAAATTGTCCATTGAAAAATCCGCATAGCTATGCGGATTTCAGACTTCATGGTGCCGCTTGGCAGACCGTCGGATAAGTACTCTTATATAGTACTAATATATACTTTTGGGATTCTTATACTGCCTTAAGAAGCTTTATAAAGGTATATCTATCTCTATTCGGCTCCTCCATTATTTATAATTTGACCCAAAAATGACCCGACAGGAATACGAAGAAACGAAGGTATATGAAGAGAATGGCGGCACTACAACATGCATTATTCATCATTATGCTAACGGCAGCACAACAGAAAGCTGTGAGTGGGTAGGACCATGGGAGGAATACTGATATAATTCATTTGTCACTGATTTGGTTACTGAGAAGGAGAAAGTACGATGTTTCAGTT
>DFIS01000064.1 GCA_002372175.1 Solobacterium sp. UBA3691 | reverse complement strand
ATCAGACAGCCGGAAGAGGCAGACAGGGACATACGTTCTATTCACCGAAACATGACGGCCTGTACTTTTCCCTGATCATTTATCCGCAGCAGCTGGAGCTGGTCTTCCGCATTACACCGGCAGCTGCCGTATCTGCTGTCGAAGCGATCGAGGAGATCACCGGTATCCATCCTGAGATCAAGTGGGTAAACGACCTGTTTATCGAAAAGAAGAAAGTTGCCGGCATCCTGACTGAGGCTGTGAATGACCGTACAGATGGTTCGATCAGGGCGGTCATCATCGGTATCGGCATCAACATCCGCAATGTGACCTTCCCGGAAGAGATCAGAAATACAGCCGGTTCTCTCGGTATTGAGAATATCTCAAGGTCTGCACTTGCCGCATCCCTGCGCAGACATCTGCTGTATCATACCGCACATCTTGATGATCCTGCCCTGATGGATCTCTACCGCCGGGATTCTGCTGTTCTAGGCAGAGAGATCACGTATACGATGAACAATGAAGTGTATACGGGTGCGGCAGAGGCGATCAACGATGAGGGGAATATCGTCATTAAAAAACCTGACGGCAGTACGCTGATCCTGCAGTCAGGTGAGATATCGATCAAAAACTGGTAAGAGATCTTTGGATCTCTTTTTATTCACCGTCAAATAACGGTGTACTGAAGTATCTTTCGGCAGTATCGGGCAGGATCGTAACAACGGTCTTTCCTTCCCCGAGCTTTTCTGCCAGCTTCATCGCTGCAGCTACATTCGTACCGCTGGTGATGCCGCACATCAGGCCTTCTTCCCTTGCCAGTCTGCGGGCTGCCGACAGTGCCTCTTCATCCGTGATGATACAGACATGATCATAGATGTTCGTATCCAGGATATCAGGGATGATGCCGTCTCCGATCCCCATCTGGATGTGGGAGCCGATCTTTCCGCCTGACAGGATCGCCGCATTCTCCGGTTCTGCCGCCCAGATCTCCACGCCGGGATATTTCTCCTTCAGCACCTGTCCGATGCCGGTCAGAGTACCGCCGGTACCGATCCCGCTGCAGAAGCCATGGATCTCCTTATCTGCCTGTTCAAGGATCTCCCGGGCTGTATTCTCCCTGTGGGCCAGGGTATTGTACGGATTGACAAACTGCTGCGGCACGAAGACATGCGGATCTTCTTCCTTCATCTTCAACGCGGTATGAAGACATTCTTCGATACACTTGCCGATATCGCCCTCATCATGGACAAGGATGACCTCGGCGCCGTAGTGACGCACCAGCTTGCGTCTTTCCTCACTGACCGAATCCGGCATCACGATCACCGTACGGTAGCCTTTTACGGCTCCGACAAGGGCGAGACCGATACCCTGATTGCCGCTGGTCGGTTCTACGATCACAGACTGCCTGTCAAGAAGTCCTTCCCTTTCCGCATGTTCGATCATATTCAGTGCCGTACGGGTCTTGATCGATCCGCCGACATTCAGTGCTTCTACCTTGACCAGGATCTCTGCCGAGCCCGGTTTCTGCATACGATTCAGTCTTACCAGCGGCGTATGCCCCACTGCTTCCAGTATGTTACTGCAGATCATGGAATCCTCCTGTTCAGATGATCACACTCTCTCCTGCCGAGAGATAGTGAAGATCTGTCATGATTGTTTTCATATATTCGTATTGTACCCTTCCGGTACAGTGACATGTATAGTATACCGTATCCAGAGCCTTTAGTTTCTCTGCCGTTATGCGCAGATCGTCCTGAGATGCATCGGTCAGATGAAAGCCTCCGATCAGGATATCCGGGCGGAAGCTTACGGCAATGGCGGTAATGCCCCTGTGCGAGCAGCCGCTGAAGAGGATCTTCCTGCCCTCTTCTTCGATCATCAGATACTGTTCATGGCGGAAGTCATCACGCTGACGGATGCCGTCTCTCTCCGTGTACATCGCTGCTCCGGCGGGTTCACCCTGAACATACGACGCATCATAGATCGTCATGCCGGGCATGATCTCTGTCTTTCCCTGTACATAGATGATCTTTCCTGCATCAGGCAGTGAGGGATCAAGACCGTTGAACCTGCCGTGTGTATTGTAGTGCGGTTCAAACGCATATCTGCTTGCGTATACAGGGATCTGCGGACAGCGATGCATCAGTGTGCAGAGACCGCCGCCGTGGTCATAGTGGCCATGGGACAGCACTGCCGCATCCGTATATGCCGGATCGATCTTCAGCTTCTCTGCATTGCGCAGAAACAGATCGCTCTGTCCGCTGTCAAACAGTATATGTCTGCCTCTGCTTTCGATATACAGACTCAGTCCGTGCTCATGGGGCAGTCCGCACACGGAGGTATCTTCACTTAATACGGTGATCTTCATCGTCCTGCGGTATGAAAAGACGTCAGCGAACTGACATCTTTTCTGACTTATTTCTTAAAGCCGTCTCTCAGCGATACGCTGCGGTTGAAGACCAGATGATCAGCACTGCTGTCTCTGTTATCCAGGCAGAAGAAGCCGACACGCATGAACTGGAACGTCGGGGCATTGGTGCCTGTACGGTTCTCTCTGGTATCGAATTCTCTGGCGACATCGAGCATCGAGCGTTCTACCTTGCAGTTATGCAGGACCGTCAGACTCTCCGGATTCAGTGCCTCCAGGAAATTCTTATCCGGTCCGTCCGGATTGGGATCCGTAAACAGATCATCATACAGACGTACTTCCGCATCCTCGCAGTTGTGCTGGTCGACCCAGTGGATCGTTGCGCCTTTCACCTTTCTGCCGTCTGCGGGATCACCGCCGCGGGAGTCGGGATCATACTCACAGAGTACTTCCGTCACTTTGCCGTTTTCATCCTTGACACAGCCTGTGCATGTGACGAGGTAGGCACCCTTCAGACGTACTTCATTGCCCGGGTAGAGTCTCTTGTATTTGGGAATAGGTACTTCCAGGAAGTCTTCTTCTTCGATCCAGAGATCTCTGCTGAAGGTGATCGTATGTGTTCCCTGGGAAGGATCCGTAGGATTGTTCTCTACCTCAAATGTCTCTGACTGTCCTTCCGGATAGTTTGTGACAGTAAGTTTTACCGGATGCAGGACTGCCATCGTACGTTCTGCTGTCTTGTTCAGATCATCTCTGAGACATCTCTCCAGTTCGGCATAGGGGATCGTATTGGAGCTCTTGGCAACACCGATCTCCTCGCAGAAGTTGCGGATCGAAGCTGCTGTATATCCTCTTCTTCTGAGTCCGCATAACGTAGGCATACGCGGATCATCCCAGCCGGAGACGTAGCCTTCTTCGACTAGCTGTCTGAGCTTGCGCTTGGACATGACCGTATGATCGATACCGAGTCTTGCGAACTCGATCTGTCTCGGCTTGTGATACGGGATCGTGACATTCTCCACGACCCAGTTGTACAGCGGACGGTGGTCCTCATATTCCAGGGAGCACAGGGAGTGTGTGATCCCCTCCAGAGCATCCTGGATCGGGTGTGCAAAGTCATACATCGGGTAGATGCACCACTTGGTTCCCTGTCTGTGATGGTTGATGAATCTGATTCTGTAGATGACCGGATCACGCATGTTGAAGTTGCCGCTGG
>DFIS01000051.1 GCA_002372175.1 Solobacterium sp. UBA3691 | reverse complement strand
TAATTTATACAAAGGCAGGTATAAGAATGAAAGAGATCACTGTATTCCATCTGAACGGATGTCCCTACTGTGCACAGGCCAGAAAAGCCCTGGCAGAACTGCAGAGTACATATCCGGAATTCAAGGATATCGAGCTGAAGTGGATCGAAGAGCGTGAAGATCCCGTTACCGCAGACGCTTACGATTACTACTACGTGCCGGCATTCTTCTTCGGTAAGGAGAAACAGTACGAAGCACACCCCGGAGAATCATACGAAGAATGTAAAAACAGCGTAGAGAAAGTTCTCCGCGCTGCTCTCTAGCACCTGAACAGGGTGCTTTTTCATGGAATCTCTTCTTTTCTGACTGTATGAACAGTGAGATCCTCGCCCGGACATGCTTATCTGACGACTTCCCCCTGCTGTATTACGGTATCATCAATTACTTTGCCGAGATTCATATCATAGACAATGACCTGCAGACCATCGCCGCCGGCATACTTTTTACCGTTGACCGTAAGTTTGCAGAGATCATTGCACTGCAAAGTATAGGAAGATCTGCGGCTGTCGAATTTGCCTGACGTTTCCAGCTTCTCTCCCGTCTTCTCCTGCACCTCTCCGGCGTGGATCAGCGCAAAGTATGCGTCATTGGCGGAAGCTGTAAAGATCTCTTCTGTCCCAAGATCCCGCATGGCCTCTGACAGCTCATCCGGCAGTGAATTCAGACTGCCCCTGCCGCAGATAAAGACGGTAAAACGGTCCGTATCCAGTTCCTGCAGATATTTTACAGGATCGGTGATCGTCGTCTGTTCAGAGCTCTTTTTCACTTCTTCATAGAAGTCTTTTGTCTGTTCGTACTGGTCATCTTTTACTGCCGGCACATGATAGATATCCTGCAGGAGTCTGCCGATAAACCTGCTTGTCTTTGCGGCGCCTCTGACATTCTCATGCCCGACAGCGTTTTCTTCAGGAAGTACCGCTCCGATCTCTTCATAGTACTGCTTACTGCAGAGATTGTAATAATCAACATTGTTTTCTTCCGCAAAAGCCTTGTGCACATTGTTTGCGGCATCATCCATCTCATTTCCGGGCAGACTGACGAGCACCAGCCGAATGCCTTCTTCCCTGCAGAGATCCGTGATCTTCTGCAGGTATTCCATCATCCTCTCCGGATACTCCATCCAGGCATCCGGATCCTGTTCCGTAAATGGCTCATAGCTCTCCGGTCCGAGACCCATGATCGGTCCGTATCCTTTCAGCGGGGATTCCGCATAGGAGAAGTCCAGATCTGCAGCTGTCAGTGAGGACCAGCGGTCATGATAGCGCAGATTGGTCAGATAATAACTGCGTTCCGTCTGTTCCGGATCCAGAGCGCATACTTCGCGTACAGCTTCCCGCTTCACTGCCGAAAAACGCATGGGATCGAGACACTTGCGGGTCAGACCCTCCGATGTATTGATTGGATACTCCGGATGCACGTTATACAGGAAACGGGTATCGAGAACAACGACCGAAGGTGTCTGAAAGCGAAGTGCCTCCTTCAGCCAGTAATAACTCAGAAACAGGGACTGCTGTTCACTGCCGAGGTTATAGCTTCGGATACCGTACTCGTTATAGATCTCCTGCGGAATGAACGCATTCACTACCGTACTGGAACCGATGAACAGGACATCTACGGTATCTCTCTTCATCTTGTAGAAACCCTTATATGTGGACGTGGTGGGCCAGCTGGAATTGCGCAGTGTATACTTCGGCAGAAGGATCTCGTTGATACCGAAAAGAGATACCAGCAGAATACTGATAAACAGGATCGATCTAACGATAAACAGGATCACTTTCTTCATCAGAAACCTCCGTAGATAAAGTCTGCCGTGTTAAATCCGCTGCCGTAGGCACCGCAGATCCAGATCAGCCAGATGCACAGCAGGCAGAGAACCCAGCGGATGAGGAAATGCCGGGCATTGATCCATTTGCGGATCTGTATGCCTTTTTCCTGCAGGAAGCTGACAAGCCACAGGATCAGTACAGACATGACCAGAACAATACATTCACGTCTGTTGATGCCGAGGCTGAATAATGCAGAAGTCTGCAGCGGATCACGCAGGATGCCCGTAAACAGCAGTCCGATCATCCGGATGCCGTCTTTCAGGGTATCTGCCCGGAAGATGATCCATCCCAGCATGACTATGATCAGTGTCAGAATACGGCGCAGGAAGCCGGGCAGGATCTTCTTCCCTCCCGGTTCACAGATATCTTCAATGATCTGCGATACACCGTGGATCATGCCCCAGACAATGTATTTCATCCCTGCCCCATGCCAGAGTCCGCTGACCAGAAAGACAGCGAGGATATTCAGATATCTGCGTCCCTTCCCCCGGCGGCTGCCGCCAAGCGGGATATAGATATAGTCTCTGAGCCAGCTGCTGAGAGAGATATGCCATCTGCGCCAGAATGCACGCACCGAATCCGCAAAATACGGGTGATCAAAGTTCTCTGCCAGACGTATGCCGAAGAGCTGTGATACACCCTGGGCAAGCACCGTACAGGACAGGAAATCCGTATACAGCTGAAGACTGTACAGGATCCCGGCCAACAGGATATAGAGACCGGTATGTTCGGTATATGACGCAAAGACCGTATTAACATAGAGTGCTGCTCTGTCAGCAATCATCAGCTTCAGGAAGAAGCCCCAGACCACCAGCTGCATACCTCCGATCAGGTTCTCTTCCTTCAGATCATGACCGGCAAACAGTGCTTTTGAGAGCTGTTCATACCTTGGTATGGGACCCTGGATGATCTGCGGAAAGTACGAGATAAACAGTGCATACTTCAGAAGATTGCGCTCGGCTCTGATCTTCCCTTTGTGGATATCTGTCAGGTAGGCAATGATCTGCAGCGTGTAAAAGGATATACCCGCGGGGATGATCAGCGACTGCCTGCCCGGAGAGAAAAACAGAATACTGCGCCAGATCAGCAGAGGCAGAGCCGACAGCAGGATGCCGGCGGCCAGCAGAGATCTGCGCATCACGATATTCTTCGAGCGTACCTTCTTGCCTATGACTGCCGCTGAAACATAACTGATCAGGATCGTCAGTATGAGGATCACAGCCTGCAGCGGATGTGAGAGAATTGCCGCATAAAAAAGCATACTGCCTGCCAGCAGCACCAGCCAGCGAAGCTTCTTCGGCAGAAGATAATACACCGGCAGCAGTAATGCGATCATTGCATAATATGTCCAGGAAGTATAGCTCATCCTTCACTCCTTTATGCGGACTGTTCTTCGTTCAGTACCCTGACAAAGTCATCACGCATGTTCTCCAGGCTGTATTCGGATATCCTGGCAAGTGCCTGCCTGCCCATCCTCTGACGTCCTTCAGCATCCCCGGAAAGACGCAGGATCGCTTCATGCAGCGCCTGTACATCCTCGGCTTCGGTGATGATCATACTGTCACTGTCGCGGTTGAGTTCCAGGGCCGCCACACAGCGGTTGGTGGAGATCACCGGCAGCCCGAAAGCCATCGCTTCGTTGACCACCAGACCCCAGATATCATATCTTGTCGGCAGTACGAAAACATCGGCTCCGGCATAGTATTCATAAAGATCATATTTGCTCATAAACGGCAGGAAGTGCACATGCGAAAGACCATGTTCCTGCACATATGCGGAAACATGTTCCTCGGGCTTGCCGCCGATGATCCATACACCGATATTCTCCGGCAGGTCTTTCGCCGCCTGTACGAGGATATCAATGCCCTTGCGCGGGATCTGCTGTCCGACATAGAGGAAGATCACATCTTCTGTATATTCACAGGCTTTGCGGTATTTCTGCTTCTCCAGAGACATCTCTGCGGCCTTCTTCAGTTCGGCATCATTCATGTCCGCAAACCGGTACAGACGGATCTTTTCTTCCGGAATCCCGTAATAGGCAAAGTACTTGTTTACTTCAAGACCTGAACTGAGGTAGAAATCTGCTTTCTTCATGACGAAGGAGATCACCCGGTCGATCAGTCCTCTCGGTACCGCAAGACCCCCGTCCGCATGTATGCATACCTTCTTGTGTCTTCTGCGGAAGACCCATGAAGCGTACATACAGACCGGATTGGAGTAATCGGAGTTGATCAGCAGATCACACTCAAGAGCAGCTTTCCTGATCTCTTTTCGGGTATTGCCGTTTTCCAGATATACAGCCCGAAAATTCCTGGTCTCATAGTCATACCAGGAACTCTCACGGTCACTTTCCGAGTGTTTTTCAAACAGACACAGCAGTTCCGTCTTCTCACCGAGCAGGTTCATGAAGGCAACCTTGTACGGAGACGGAGTATTGCTTATCCAGCATACTTTCTTCTTTTTCATGCTGTCTTCTCCCTGTACAGCTGAGCATATTCCTCAAGCATCCGGCTGTACGTAAACTGCTTTGCGCGGTCGATACAGTCTTCAGCTGTGAAGGGATGCTCACGCAGCTGATCGAGTGCTTCGCGCAGACCGGAGAGACTGCCCTTCTTTACGACAAT
This sequence comes from Solobacterium sp. UBA3691, assembly GCA_002372175.1. GTDB lineage: Bacteria > Bacillota_I > Bacilli_A > Erysipelotrichales > Erysipelotrichaceae > Bulleidia. The sequence continues at coordinate 27,183 of DFIS01000051.1, read as the reverse complement.
GCCTGTCTTCTCGTCACGGATCTCCGGGGAACCTCCGGTATTGTATGTGATGACCGGGGTGCCGCAGGCCAGAGCTTCCATGTTTACGGTCGGGAATGTATCCTCCAGTGTAGGATTCAGCAGTACATCAGCTGCCGTATACATCTCTGCCATTTCCTTCTGGCTGTTGGTTCTGGTGATCGTGATCGTACTGTGCGGAAACATCTCCTTCTGATCATCACGGATGCCGACGATGGCAAGACACTCATCATCCCTAAGCATCCGGCTGAACTGCACAAGATCATGAAGACCCTTCTCATGTGTCCATACACTGGCAGCAGTCATGATCAGGAACTTATTCTCGATCATGAACATCTTCTTGAAATCATTCTCTGTTGGTCTGAATACCGAAAGATCGATACCGTTATGGATCACTCTTGTGTCGATATCCTTCAGATATGACTGCTTTACCTGATCAGCCAGCCACTGACTCGGGGTAACGATCGTCAGATCATCAAGAGAGGTAAAGATCCTCTTCTTCTTTTCATAGTTTTCCCTGACATGCCTGCCGTTCCAGGTCACCGGATAACGCGAAAGAGCCGGACAGTTTTCACATCCGCTCTGCCACTTCATGCATTTCAGCGAATCATAGTGCGCACAGTGTCCGGTCATCGGCCAGCAGTCATGGAACGTCCAGATCACCGGTACACCCAGTTCCTTCAGTCCCCTGAACAGTGTTTCAACGTTCAGGTAGTAGCCATGCAGGTTATGCAGATGGACAAGATCCGGGTTAAATTCCCGCAGATCCTTCAGCATCTTCTCTGTCTCGTGTTTATTGGCAAAACCGTGGGCATCCATCGTGTAGGTAGCCAGGGCATGGCAGACATTGCCGAAGAAAGAAGTCATGCGGAAAACATCCGCATCGGTCATATTCTTCTTGCGGCCGTAATAGATCCGGGATGTCACACCTTCGGTCTTTGACAGGTAATATACCAGTCTGCCGGTGCTGCCGAATCCTGCTACACTGTTGATAAATGCGATCTTCACTTATACCTCTTCGTAATATGTATCCGGATGACCGGGATCAAACTGTTCGTTTGCCCACATCAGCGTGATCAGTTCTTCCGTATCGGAAAGATTGATGATGTTATGCGTATATCCCGGCAGCATCATCACTGCCTGGATGTGTTCACCGCTTACTTCAAAGCGTCTGACTTCGTCTGTGCCGATCTTTCTTTCTTCAATCAGCGCATGTCCCTTAACAACGATAAAGAACTCCCATTTGGTATTATGCCAGTGCTGTCCCTTGGTGATGCCCGGTTTCGAGATATTCACCGAGAACTGACCGCCGCTGACGGTCTTCAGAAGCTCCGTAAAGCTGCCTCTCTGGTCACTGTTGGTCTTCAGATCAAATATCGTCCTGTCTTCCGGAAGATACGATAAATATGTGCTGTAGAGCTTTTTGGCAAATGATCCTGCCGGGATCTCCGGCACAACGAGAGTCTTCGGCTGATCCTTGAATTCCTGCAGCAGATCAGCGATCTCCCCAAGTGTCACATGGTGTGTCACCGGTGCATAACAGTATCTGCCGTCTGCCTGTGCCACAGCATTCACGCCGTCATAGATGCAGTGATGTTCCTTCCCTTCCAGAAGATCCAGCATCTCTTCGATCAGATCATCGATATACAGCAGTTCCAGCTCAGTGCTGCGGTCATTGACGGTGATCGGCAGATCATTGGCGGTATTGTGGCAGAATGTCGCTACGGCACTGTTGTAGTTGGGACGGCACCACTTGCCGAAAAGATTCGGGAAACGGTAGACATATACCGGTGCCCCTGTACGCTTCGCATATGCAAAGAACAGCTCTTCCCCGGCCAGTTTGGATTCTCCGTAGACAGACCCGGCAAACCTGCCCGTCAGCGCTGCCTGCACCGAACTCGACAGCATCACACCTGCTTTATTCCCGCACTGTTCCAGTGTATTCAGCAGCACCGATGAGAAGCCGTAATTGCCGCTCATATACTCGGAGGGATCGCTGGTACGATTTACCCCTGCCAGATGAAAGACAAAGTCTGCCTGTTCGCAGTATGTCTGCAGCTGTTCCGCAGTTGAGCCAAGATCATATTCATAGATCTCATCGATCTTCAGACCCGGTCTTGTGCGGTTCTTTCCGCTTTGGATATTCTTCAGATTCTCGGTCAGGTTCTTACCGACAAAACCGCCGGCGCCTGTGATCAGTATCTTCATTCTGCCTCCCGTGCAGTTAATGCATTGACGCGTTCACGTTTCTCCTTGTACATATCATCCATGAAGCCTGCCAGCTGGAACTGTGCCAGAGACAGAGGCCATCTCGCTTCGACATTTGTCCTCTGCAGATGATATCTGTCGGTATCCGGATGCACAAGATCACTGTTGGTCATGAATCCGTACTTGTATGACTGTTCGATCTTCTCTTCAGCCTTTGCTGTATATGTATTCTCTTCACCGCCGCACCAGCAGAAGATATCCGTCTTCTTACCCAGCATATCCTCCAGCAGCATGCCTGCCTCCGTGATCTCCTTTTCAAGGATCTCTTCGGTATCTGCTTCATCCATGCGGTGATGCGTAAAAGTATGACAGCCGATCACATGTCCTCTTCGAAGCAGATCCTGCATATTCTCATAGGTCATATACTCGACACCGTCCGCATTGCCGGCAGAGACCATGAACCACCCGGTAAACCCGTATCTCTCCAGTAAAGGCAGCGCCTGTTCATAGTTGTTTAACAGACCATCATCAAAGGTCAGGATCACACCCGGCTTTTCCAGTGTCAGCTCCCCGTTCATGAACTTTTCAAACTGTTCATAATCAATGTTCACAAACACTTTCCGGTACCAGCGCAGCTGCTTCGCAAATGTCTTCAGTTCATTTGCCGGTGTGCGGTGGTAATTCACGATCCTGATCACATTCGGATCACTGTATGTACGCCGAAAACGTCTGCCTGTTATACCCAGTACAGCATAGATCCATGCGATGATCATCTTGACCAGTTCGACCATATTCACAATTATACCAAATCTGTTCCTCTAACGATATGAAAACAGAAGGCTCATACCTTCTGTTTTGTATTATCTGTCCTGAAAGAGATCAAGCTTCAGCAGAAGCTTCTTCATTCCCTCTACATCCAGACGTTCTGTATTGTGGGAGTCATACTCTGTAACGGAGGATAACTCACGGTTGCCCTTGCGGAAATAGTTATCATAGTTCAGATCCCTGTTATCGGCAGGAATACGGAAGTAGTCACCCATATCTTCGGCTCTGACCATCTCTTCGGTCGTCACAAGTACTTCGTAGAGCTTCTCACCGTGTCTGGTGCCGATGATCGTCTTGCCGGCATTCTCCGGCTCCAGTTCGAGGATCGCATCAGCCAGGGTATCGATCGTAGCGGCAGGTGCCTTCTGAACAAAGGTATCACCCTGGTTGCCGTGAATAAACGCATACAGCACAAGCTCTACGGCATCTTCCAGTGTCATCATGAACCTCGTCATGTCGGGATTGGTCAGCGTTACCGGTTTGCCGGCCTTGATCTGATCCAGAAACAGCGGGATAACACTGCCTCTGCTGGCCATGACATTACCGTACCTGGTCAGACAGAATACCGTATCCTCAGGGCCCATCTGACGGCTTCTGGCAATGACATTCTTCTCCATCAGAGCTTTTGTCATACCCATCGCATTGACGGGATATGCGGCTTTATCCGTGCTCAGGAAGACAGCACGCCTGACACCATGTTCAGCACAGGCTGTGATCACGTTGTTGGAACCGATCACATTTGTCTTTACGGCTTCCATCGGATAGAACTCACAGGAAGGAACCTGTTTCAGAGCAGCTGCGTGGAAGACATAGTCTACACCCTTAAAGGCACCCTCGATCGAGTGATAATCTCTGACATCACCGATATAGAACTTCAGCTTCTCACTGGCTTCAGGCCACTTTGCCTGATACTCATGACGCATATCATCCTGTTTCTTTTCATCACGGGAAACGATACGGATCTCCTTGATACCGGTGCGCAGGAATCTCTTCGTGACCGCATTGCCGAACGATCCCGTACCGCCTGTCACCAGCAATATCTTACCGTCAAACAGTTTATTCTCATCCATAGTCTTATCCTTCTTTATCTGATCCTGTCCTATTATAGCAGATTACCGGGAACCTGCTCATTTATACTTCTGCACCGTATGGAAATACGGATCCTCATAGTAGCGGGCAAACTCCTCAAGTACTGCCGGTTCATAGACTGCCGGTCTCAGCGTATACGGTACTGCCGACAGGGAATCATAGCTGTCATTGCCGTCTTCGCCGCTGTGCGTACCGCTGCCGTCCAGACCGATATTATGCACAAATGTCTGTGCGGGGTAGACCGTCATCAGCTCATGTTCAGTCTGCGCAAATACCCATCTGACAGCCCAGGAATCGATAATACCGCGTTTCTGATCCCGTAACATGATATACAGATCTCTGCCGGCATTCATCAGTTTTTTCAGCTCCCGGAAACGGAACAGCAGACCCGGAAAACGCTTCATCTGCCAGTCTACGGTCTGCCAGCGGTCCTTCCATGTAGCCCAGCCCCAGCTGCTGCCTCTGTAGGTAAAGTATACTTCCTGTCTGCCCTGCATCGTGACTAACGGATACGAGTAGCCGCTGATCGACCAGATCCGCGGATCATCCCGGTAGTATGCCAGGGCTTCATTCATGTAAGCCAGATAGTTCTCGTGGGATACCAGATCATCCTCGGTAACGATCAGGGTATCATACTTTTCAAGGATCATATCCACCCCGCCGATCACCGACTTTGCCAGTCCCTTATGTTCCTCTGCCAGGATCAGGGTCACCGACCTGAACCTGCTGTTCTCCCGGAAAGTACGCAGATATCCGCGGACTTCATCCACCTTCTGCTGATCGCCGTCTTTTGCAGGATTATACGCATCGTTAAAGATATAGAGGTCCGTCTCCGGTGCCAGCGTATTCCGGTCCAGTGCTTCCAGTGTCTTCTGCGTCTGTGCCAGTCTGTTATATGTATATACCGCCGCAGGTGCTGTCATCGCCTGTCCTCCTTTGCGTCATGCATGATCGTTTCATAGATCTTCTGCAGAGTTCTGCCGTTGGTTCTGATGTCTGTCAGTTCCATGATCCGTTCTCTGCCCGCCTTTGACATCCGTGCACATAATTCGGGATCATCGAACATCTGTGAGATCTTGAAGGCTGCCTGTTCGGGATCATTGAACGGATACAGCATGCACTGTGTCTCCTCCTGCACCAGCGTAGGCACACCGCCGACAAATGAACTGATGCTCGGTGTTCCCACCAGCATCGCTTCCTGCAGGGAATTCGGTGAGTTCTCGATCGAAGATGCCGACAGGAAGACATTTGCCTTCTGCAGCTGCTGTACGACCTCATCAGCCTTAAGACTGCCGAGGAAGATGATATTCTCCTGCAGTCCGTACTCCCGGATCAGCTTCTGTATGTAGCTGGCATAGGATATCCCGAGCTTCGTGGCTGCACTGTCTGCCTTCATCAGGTTCTCCCCGCCGATATAACACTTCACATCAGGATACTTCTTTTTCAGCAGTCTGATGATCTCAACGATCATATGCGGCGCCTTGATCGAATAATTCGCCTGTGTCACAAAGACTGTATGTGCACGCATGCCGGATACATTCCAGGGTTCTGCCGTATAGAAGGCATCACGCAGAGATTCATTCAGATGAAAGTACCGTGCCTGCGGATGACTGATCCTGACATAGGCCTCATCCCAGTCCGTCCTGCCTGCCGTATACCGTGCTGCCCGCATGATCGTCTGTTCCGGTCCCTGACGCTTTTCAAACTCTTTCTTTCTCAGATACATGTACAGCCTGAACAGCGGTGAGACCTTGTGAAAACGGTCATAGTCAGCGTAATAGTAATGCTTGTATACATCGATGATCCCCTGGATATAGACAAGTGTCTTATGCATGTCCAGATACGGGATCAGATCATAGACATATTCATTCTCAATACCGAAAAGATGATATACATCACAGGGATATGTATCCATGTACTGCCTGATCATTTCCTTGTTTTTGTACAGGATCAATGCATAGTGTATACCGTTGATCTCATGTGCTTCGATCCGGTCTACGTCAGCCTTCTCGAATGCCGCATAGTAAAGCTCTGTATCTCCGGCTTCCTGCAGTCCTGCAATAAAGCCCCTGATCCAGCCGCCGCCGGTCTCTTCGCTTCTTCCGAAATAACTGCCGATCCCCTCGTGGAGGTATCCGCATACAAACATTACTTTCATCATGCATTTCCTCTGCGCTGTTTCAGCACGCTGCCGAAGAGATCCAGGACCACGGCAGGATTCAGTGCTCTGAGAATATAATACGTGTTGATCCGCGTTCTGGCAAAAGTCAGCGGTCCGACCGTTGACGTAATGATCTGTGTAACAACGGTTGCCCAGGCTGCGCCGACCATGCCGAACTTCTGTATCCAGAAGTAATTCAGGATCAGGTTGACAGCTGCCCCTTCAGCCAGGATGTACTTCTGATATACCTGGTTATTCTCGCAGACCATCCAGGCACCTCTGGCAACACCGAGAAACGCAAACGTATTGATCCATGTGCAGACCCTGAGACAGGCAATGGAAGGATAGTACTCCATGCCGTAGAGGATCAGAATGATCGGTTTAGCCAGAACCGTGATCAGAGCGGATGCACAGATACTCATCCAGAAGACAAGACTGTAGAGCTGAATGATCCTCTTCTCATACATCTCATGATCAGTCTTATGCGCCTCAACGATGGCCGGATAGAAGGAATCGATCACCGCCTGCAGGACAAATGACCAGATCGCATTCACACCGAGAGCAGTCCCGTACCAACCGACACTCTCGGTATCCAGAAAGCTCTTGATCATGATCGTATCCATCTGTCCGTAGACCGAAATCATCAGGGCCGAGAAGATAAAGTGATAGCTCCTGCTAAGCATGCCGGCACCGATCACAGGCTCAAAGCAAAGCCTGTCACTGTCCGGAGAAGATCTGTACGAATAAACCAGCATGACCCCGATCAGGAACGGCTCCAGAGCCGAAGCTGCCGCAAACCATAGGACACTCTTATATGTCATCAGACAGTACAGTCTGTATACAGCCATGATCACATAGGTGATCGTCTGGATAATACTGGATACCTTGGACTGCAGACGTGACTGATACCAGTAACTGAATACTTCAAAGGAATTGAACAGCTGGGCTGTAAACAGGATTCCCGATACGATCACCATCAGATGATCACCGGGATTGAGATGGGCAATCAGACATGTCGTTACAACGGCACAGAGGATACTTGCCAGCAGTCTCATGCCAAGGACCGTACCCAGTACCGTGCCCTGTCTGTCCTTATGATCGATCAGTTCCTTGATCAGGATATTGTTCAGACCCAGAACAGCGATCGCCCCGGAGAAGGACACAAACGCGTCGACATAACCGATGATACCGATATTGTTCGGTCCCAGAAAACGTACGGTCCAGGTGGAAATGATCAGACCGATGAACATCTGGAAGACTCTGGCGCCGACCATCCATCCGGCATTTTTAAAGATCTTCGTGCTCATTTTAGCCCTTTCATCAGTTCCATGATCCTGGCTGTCTGTACATGATTATTCTTATACGTACGGACAAACTCTCTTGCCTGTCTGCCCTTTTCTTCCTTCTCTTCGGGTGTCATCTTCTCATAGACATGCAGGAATTTCAGGATATCCTCCGCACTGCCCTCGCCAAGATCACCAATGACCTCAAAGTATTCCTCCGGTATGCATGCGAGACGCGAACTGGCAGTGAAGGTACCGGTATTCATGTATTCCATCAGCTTGCTGGGGAAGGAATACTTTACAAAGTCCTGGTGTACCGGCCGGGGATTCATCAGTAATGAGGCATTCTGCAGGATCGGCATCAGCTCGGCATTCAGCACTGTGCCCATGATCCGTATCTTCGGCTGTGCCTTGGCTCTTTCCTCAAGCTCCGGCAGAGCTTCCCCGCTGCCGTAATACAGCAGATCACCCTGCGGATCTTCCCAGCCAAGATAACCATCTGCCAGCGTCAGGGTTCCGTTAGCTTCATCCAGTTCACCGGCAAAGATGATATCACTTGTACGCTGCGCCTGCCTCTGCGGTTCTTCCTTGATATCACAGAGTCCCTCCATGACAATATACGGCTTATGTTTCGGATTCAGCTTCGCATCCATGAACTCGGTCAGGAAGACGTAAGCATCACAGAGCTTAACGATGCCGTAGAACAGCTTCGCATAGAATTTACTGTCAGTAAAATGCTCGGGCAGATCGGTGATCACGCCGATCGAAGGAATACCCGCCAGCCTGCAGGCAAGCAGTGTACCTATGCCGTCATCGATCGACAGTACATCGATCAGATAACATCCTGGTCTGCGTATCAATACACCGAAGAAGGCGCTGCACAGATGATACAGATTCTTCAGTCCCGGAATACTCAGCGACAGATGATATCTGTACATGCCGTCGGCCGGCAGTTTCTTTGCCTTGTAGTCCACGATGGCGGCAGAAGCCAGCACCGAGGAGAGACAGGTAATGTCATATCCCTGATCACGGAAGCCCTCGGCGATCAGACGGTTGAACTTCTGCGCCTGCTGTCCGGGTTTCTCTGCTTTCGTATAGATCTTCCTGTACTGATCCGGGGCCACAAGATTGGAGATCAGGTATACCTTGTCCGCATGTTTATACTGTGCATATGCATAGCCAAGCAGCGCTGCCACCGCCCACGTCGAGATCTTGTCGGTAAACAGCACAAAGATATCAAAGAGATCCGCAAACAGGATACCGATGATGAAACAGCGCAATATCCTGCTCAGCTTCGGCATTGAGTAACACAGCTTTTTGCCCAGTGCCGCAAAGCCCAGGAACCCTGTAATACCGGTCATGGAGATGATATTGACCAGAGAATTATGGGCATTGGTATAGGTGCGGTAGCGGATCATACTCTTATATTCGAGCATCTTCGCGGCCGGATGCAGGTTGTTCAGACCGACACCGAACCACGGTCTTCTGCTGAAGAGATCAAAGCTTTCCTTCCAGAGGATCGAACGGTTACCGCTCAGTACATTGAGGATATCCCCGGTGCCGAAGCCGCGTGTGAACATCGTCATCTTGTACAGTGTGGCAGACAGTCCGAGAACCAGGAAAACACCCACGAATACAGCCGCATAACGGCGCTGCTTTCCGGAACTCAGACCAAAGGCATATATCATCGCAAAGACGATCAGCCCGAGGAAGACGGAACGGCAGCCGCTGAAAACGATACCGATCAGCTGTACCGCGATATTCAGCTGCAGGAATACCTTCGGCAGCTGTTTCTTCTCCAGAAGATACAGTGAAAAGCACAGTGAAACAAAGGCATTGAGCCCCATCTGGTTACTGTTGCGGTAATAACCGCCAAAGACGAAATGACTGAAGTCACGGATCCAGACCTCCAGTTCCTTGCCTGTAAGCGAAAGAAACGGCATACCGGTAAAACGGCAGTACGCCCCGACAAGCAGTGAAGACAAGGTGATTACAAAGGTGATAACAGCAGTTGCCGCAAACATCCGCTGCAGTGCTTTCCTGATCCGGTCTGGATCCTCCTCGCCTGTACAGACGATACATCCGCCAAGGAAGATAAACAGATCCAGAAGTCCGGCAATACCGCGGTTAACATCAAAAAGATCACGGTTGACGAACTGTCCGATCAGCAGTACTGCCGCAAGATATACTTCCGTACGGTATATGCGGAAGAAGCTCCCCTTCCGTTTCAGCAGTACATAGCCCATGTAAAATGCGGTATACAGGAGTGTAATGTAAAACAAAAACTGAAGATCGATGCCAAGGAAATCGCTGATATATCCCGAAACAGGTATGATCCATACCAGTAACAGCTGCAGTATCTTCAGTCTTGTGCTTGTATTCATGTCTTATATTATATCCTATTCACCGAGGATTTCTTCTCTTACTTCCGCTTCTTCACCAGATGATATATATTCCGCAGAAGATCATATGTCCCCGTCTTATGCGCTGCTTTCAGGATCATCCCCTGCATTTTGGCGATTCTGCGTCTTCTGGCCTGGATCCTGCGAATCTCCGGGTCTTCCTTTCCGGCACTGCTGAGGACCAGATCGATCAGCTTCAGATCATCCTTATCCTTGCCTTCCCCGCGGTTCTCCTTGAACTTCTTTACTGTCTCAAGAGTCAGGAATCTGTTTCCGAAATACGTAAATGTCTTTGCCGGATCGTACAGTGCTTCCTCCATCGTGATCCCGTAGAGATCCAGATACTTGTTGTGGGAGTTTTCATCCTCTGCCGTACACAGGTAATCCAGGTCCTCTGCCTCCCTGATTCCGTATAACGCAAGAACGATCGAGCCTGTATATACGGTAGTATCGGGATCGTGTTCTGAAGTCTCCTCCAGCAGTTTGAACGTATTCTTAAACTTCAGGGGCTGACATGTATTCAGGAAGCGTACCGTCTCCTCCGACAGCAGGATTTCTGCCATCTCCCGGGTCTCTTCATCGTTGTCTGTCGCATGCATGGAGTGCTTCTCCAGCTTGTAGATATCACGCATCTCTTCCTTGATCTCTGCCAGGTGATCGAATTCCTTCGTCTTCACAAAGAAAACTCTGACCGGATCGAAGGTCGGAAAGCACGGCACCAGTTTGCGGTAGACACCGGAAAAGCCGTCTTCGTCATGATTCTGCGCCCAGGAGTATTCCCGGTAGATCTGTGCCAGGTAGTGGAAAGCCCCGTTCTCGTTCAGCGTGATCTCCTTCTCATAGAAGACCGTAAAGTATCTGTCGATCAGGGCACGGATCTCTTCGTCATGTCCTTTGGCACTCGGCCAGAGATTGATACATACGTTATGATCTGTCATCCGGATATAGTTCAGTACGATCTCATCCAGGTACTTCTCTTCCATCGCTCTTTCACGGAAGAAGCGGTAATCATAGCGGTCATACTCTGCCGTCACGGGAAGCTGGATCACAGTCACCGGCAGTCCGAGGGCTGCTGCACAGGCTGTACGGTGTGCCCCGTCCATCAGGCACATGTCCCTGTCTACGGGGATCGGCAGCTGATCATTGCGGTATCCGTTTAACTTCATGTCCTCATACAGTTCATGAAAGGACTGCAGGAAGGCATCTTTGCCCGACTTATGACTGCCTGCTTCCACAAAAGAATCCCTGGTCATGACCCGGATATGTTCGAGATACAGATCCTCGGCATGTGCAGGACATTTGTCTTTCAGCTGCAGATACAGATATTTGGCAACGACATCCAGACGTTCAGGTCTGAGCAGTTCACGGGCGTCCACTTCCCGCACGATAAAGACCATATCATCATTCAGGTGATATGCGTCATAGACAAACGGTGATGTCAGTTCACTGAGTTTTTTCATTGGAATGCTTGCTCCGGATAATATGCTTGTAAATAAAACTTCTCACGCGGTTGGGCATCAGCTTCTGCAGGATAATACGCTTTGCCATGTTTTCCGCATAGATACCGCGGGTGATCATGCCTTCCTTCAGCAGGATATCCTGTATGCCCTTCTCACTGTTGAAATATACATCTCCGCCCCTTCTCGAGTACAGCTGATCATCCGTACGTACATCTACCAGTACATCCTTCAGGTTGCGGAATACGCAGCCTGCCTTAGCCATATCGATCCACAGCAGGTAATCTTCATTGTAGAGGAAGTCCTTGTAGTTTCCTGCTCTGAGGACTTCACTGCGCTTATACATGACCGTCATGTGGTTGAACGGACAGCGCTTCTTCATATATGCCTTCAGTTCGGCATCGGTCTCGGGACAGATGCGAAAACCGGTCTCATCATGGATATCATCGCCGTTGAATTCACGGATGGCACCTCCGCAGACAGCCGTTTCCGGTTCCTTCATGAAGATATCAAGCTGTTTTTCCATACGGTCGGAACGTGAGATATCATCACTGTCCATGCGGGCGATCAGCTCATTGCGACATGCTTCTACACCTTTCGCAAGCGAGGGGCCAAGACCCATGTTCTTCTCATTGGTCAGGATATGAAACATTCCGGGATACTTTTTTTCGTAACCCGAAAGTACTTCATCCAGTTCCGGGGTCAGGGGCCCGTCTCTGACGACTACGATCTCATCGGGCTGTACGGTCTGGGAGACAATACTCAAAAGAGCCTGATCAAAATATGCAGGCTTTTCCCTGTAGTATACCGAGATCAGAACACTGTATGACAGTTTATTCATCCTTACCCCTTCGTCATATTCTAGCACACCGCACTGCTTCAGGATATGTGTCTTCGTGCAATTGCCTGTACAGGTCTCTGGATCAGCTGATGGGCAGCTTCCGCCATCAGGAAGCACAGGATCAGCGAGAACACCAGTGTCTCATATGACTGATCCGCAAAGCCAAAGTGCTGTCCGATCATTTTCCCACAGGTGAAACAGTAAAACTGTGCCAGATAGAACCCGTATGTAATACTGCCGAGATGCCGGATCAGACCGGAAAGGAAAGACGGCACACGCATCTGAGCAGAACTCCAGAAGATCAGAATAAAGATCGGCATCACCAGTCTTGTGAAAGAAGCCGGAACACCGCCGTAATAACCGAGATTGACCCATTGGGTCAGGGCATAGAACAGCAGCACATATTCAGCCAGGATAACGGCGGGAAAGCGCAGGACCCTGCTGATCCGCATCTCCCGGATCTTCGGAAACAATACCCCGGCAAGGATCCCGGCTGTAAATTCCAGCAGACGGAAGAACGGATTGCTGTAGAGTGTATACAGTTCAAGCTGTTCGTTCAGCACGTAGGCATACCAGCCGAAGAAGTATACGACCGCCAGCAGGAATACTTTTGTGCGTGTGCGGCAGGAACGGATCAGCGTAAAAAGGTACGGGAAGACCATGTAGCATACCAGCATGCATGAGACAAACCATGTACCGCCGTTATGCGACATATTCCACATTGACTGAAACAGTGACTGCAGACCGAGGAATTCCGTCGGGATAAGCATCAGTTCACGCAGGAAGCGCTTTTTGCCGTAGGAGCCGATAATATGCAGAACAGCAATCACCAGATACAGAGGCATCAGGCCGATGATCCTCTTCTTCAGAAAACGCTTTACTTCTGCGGGATCCTGCAGGTCCTTCTCTGCATTCGTGACCGTCAGCACAAATCCGGACAGAATAAAGAAACCGGTCATATAGGCTGTACCGGCACTGACCAGTGCCTGCAATGGCCCGTAATCGGTTCCCAGCCTGGATAAGGAATGCATCAGAAATACCGACAAAGCCGCAATGATACGGAAGATCTCCAGTCCTGTCATCTTCTCTTTCCTGCTCATCTTCCGCCTCCGTACTTCTCTGCCAGCACAGCGTAGTATTCTTCCAGTTTCTTCGCTTCTGCGCTGATATCATATCCGGCATCCCGGATGTCCTGTGTATGATCTGCACGCGGCACCGTCATTGCCTGCGCAAGGGCTTCTGCCCAGATACTGTTATCTTCAGAAAGGCTGATATGCCTGACACAGGGAACGATATCCACCTCTTCAGGGAACTGATCGGAGAGCACACAGGGCAGCCCCGATACCTGTGCTTCGATGGCACTGACCCCGAAGCCTTCAAATCTCGAAGGAAGCAGCAATGCATCGGCAGCCATGTTCAGTGCCGCCATATCTCTGGTATAGCCAAGGAAACGGATATCCTTTCCGCTCTGCTCTGCCTGTTTTTTCAGCTCTTTCTCCAGTGATCCGCTGCCGGCCATCAGTAATACCGCCTTCGGATCTCCCTTGGCATATGATGAAAAGATATCAATGACACGTGAAGGATCCTTCTGTTCCTCCAGCCGTCCCGAAAACAGCACCACATGCCTGTCCTCCACCGCGTACTTCTGCCGTGCTTCCCGGCGTTTTTCTTCATCATAGCGGAATAATCCGGGATCGATCGCATTATGCATGTAATATACCGGTGAACTGCCGAAGAGATAGCTTCCGGCTGCCTTTGAACAGGCAAAGTATTCATTTGATACGCTTTTCAGGTTCATCGTCAGCACGCGGTTGCGCAGATCCTTGAGGGGATCATCGGACAGCTTTGTGTTGTGGCTGTGCGTGATCCTGCAGGGCAGTCCATACTTCTTTGCAGGACCGTATACCAGTGAGGCAATACCTGCAAAATGCAGATGTGCGATCACATAATCTCCGGCATGGATGCGGAAGAACTCATCGGTCAGTTTCCGCAGGCGGAAATACTCTTTTATCCTGAGCTCCGGCAGATAATAGATCGTATTATGTCCCGTCCTGATCTTCTGCTGAAAAGGTGTATCCCTCTGTTCGGTATAGATCAGGTAATCCACACATACCGCATCATCAAAATGAGATACATAGTTCTCAATGACAGCACCGACACCGCCGTTAGGTTCATTGGAAAGGATATACAGTATTCTGAGCATCTTTCTTCCTTAATGCTAATATAATATCATGTCTGTATGTTAGAATAACGAAAAGAAGGTCATGATGAAAAAACTATCCATACTTATACCTGTATATAATGCTGAAAAAGAACTGCCGCAGTGTCTGGACAGTATCCTGCCCCAGCTTGATGAAGAGATCGAAATGATCCTTGTTGATGATGGTTCGAAAGATAACAGTCTGGCGGTCCTGCGTGATTACCAGAACAGATATCCGCTGATCAGTGTCTATGCCCAGCCTAACAGCGGCTGTACGGCTGCCCGCAAGACAGCCCTGCAGTACGCTTCCGGAAAGTATACCTGGTTTCTCGATGACGATGACCGGGTGGAAGACAATACGATCCGGAAACTGGTAAAGCTTCTGGATGACGATCCGGATATTCTGGTCTTCGGCAATACCGTGGATTTCATTGAGGAAGGCTACAGCTTCGACATGCCGACACCGGACTGCACATATGCCAGAACAGCAGATGCGGTCGCTGACTGTTTTAAGAATGATAACTTCAATACCTACTGGAACAAGTTCTACCGTACTTCGATCCTGAAGGATCATCCGGAGTGTCTGCCCGTCGGGCATGAGAATTCCGGTGATCTGATCTTCAACTGTGTGGCCTTTACCTATTCACGCAAAGTAAAGAGCTCCGCCGTGATCGCCTATCACTATGTAAAAAGAGCCAAGGAGTCCATGGTCAACCGGTATCTGCCGGACTGTATTCCTGTACTGATCGATAAGGAAACAGCGGTCAGAGACATGATGAAAGCTCTCGGCGAACCGGATCATCCGCTGATCGACAATTACCTGTTAAGAGAGTATGAAGTCTTTGTCATCAACATGTTCGCTGACGGCAACCCCTACACCCGGAAAGAACGCCTTCAGCTGGTTCGTGAGTATATCACGACACCTGCTGCCCTGGCATCCATCCGTAAAGCTGAGACTCCCAACCGGTATTCAGAAATATTTAAAAAGACCGCCGTTTCCGGCAGTCCCGCAAAAATCGTCAATACATATACACTGCTGAGTTTTGCGAAGAATACATTCGGCTCTCTCTACAGACGCTACCGCAGACGTATCTATACAGGCTCTTAGTGAGGAATATCGACACCGACTGAGCGTACTGCCGCAAGCAGTCCTGTTGACAGCATTACCAGCACAAACGACAGACCGAGGAAGAAAGCCAGCACATGCATGGTCTTTCTTTTCTTTTCGTCTTCGCCGATGAATTCTTCGATCAGGTGCAGGATCATCGGCAGGATGATCACCAGCGAAGTAAATGTCGTCCTCTCCGGAAAGGTCGGCGAAGCGATCATGATCACTACGCTCATCACAAACCACAGGATGGAATACTGTGTCAGACGGTCACGCTTCAGATAGCTGCTGTCCTTCGCATGCACCGCCAGCGCCGCCAGTACAGCTGTCAGCACCGGCATGAACAGCCAGTCTGCCCAGGCATTGATCTGCCCGTGACCGCGGTAGGCGATCGCCATCAGACCGCCGCTGAAGCCTTCACCCCTGGCATAGTTACCCGGAGCCGCCAGCAGCAGGATACAGCCGAGAAACACAAGCACTGCCGAGACCGTAAAGTAGATATCGATCTTCTTTTCCGTACGGTATTTCTGCAGGATCACCAGCACCAGGATCACCAGCAGGGTCGGTCCGACATTCTCAAGACTCCAGCCCGCAAACAGGATGACCGGCATTAACAGCCAGTGATACCACTGCGGTGTAAAGCTGCCCGTCTTAAACCAGGTATACATGGGTGTACATGCCCACATCACAAACATCATCGGCCACATGTAGAAGCCGGCTCCGGTATACCACTCCACCGTCTCATAGAAATTACTGTTGAGATGATAGATCATCCCCAGCATCATACAGAAGTACGGCAGTGTGACCTTACCGTTCAGGGCATTTTTACAGATCAGGTATACTAACGCAAAGAAGCCGCAGGCACCGGTGATGCCGGCCAGAGGTCTTGGCATGAACAGCAGCAGCTGCAGAATCGTATCGCCCGGGGTTCTTCCGCCCCACCACAGATAGTGCATCTTCTGGAAGGCAATGATGTCCGCAATACTTTCGATCGGTTCATTGGTTCCGAACTTCTTCATGTAGAAGAAGTCATCGACATAGAACTCCTCAAATGTATAGACAATCGCAGTCATGACAAAAGCAGCGATCACGACCGTCCAAAGGATCCCTTTCCTGTGTTTTTCAAAGTAGATACCTGTCTGTGAGATGAATCTGCTCATTTTCTGCGCTTCTTTCGTTTCTTTCTGAGATTCTGGGCGAACTCGGTCATGCCGAGAAACGAGAGTCTGGCCCAGGAAACAGCCCTGACGTCATAGCGTACAACGTTAGGATTGATGCCGTGTTTCTGTTTCTTTACCGGTTTTGTCAGGTCATAGAGGAAGATATCCTCACCGGGAATCTCCTCACGGAAGTTTACTTCCTGCGGACGCATGCGCAGTCCGTATGTTTTTACGATGGCATACGGCAGATAGCGTGTCGACAGCAGATAGTGTGCGCCGAAGTACTTCGAATGACTGCCGTTAAGATCCATCAGTACCTTTTCCCCATCATAAATACAGCAGAAGCTGTCATCATCCATCCGCTCGTAGAAGGCATCATAGCGTACCAGCCGGTCTGCCGGAAACATGCGGAATTCCTTCTGATCTCTGACCAGGGATACCTGATAATCCGTATCGGTATACTTGCGGTTCTCTCCGGCATCTTCCATGTTGGTGCTGAAGGAGTGATAGGGATAGACCAGATACTTATGTTCTGCCGCAACATATCCCATATAGTAACGCAGCCAGCTGCGCTGATCCCAGCCGTAGGAATAGTCTGCCATCCCTTCCGGCTGATCAAATACCTGATTATTGTCATACCAGGTGCGGAAACCCTGCCACTGCCTGTTTGTCCAGGCCTGTCCCCAGGACTGGGCTGCCTGCATCAGGAACGTATCTCCGCCTGTATATTCCGGTTCAAACAGTCTGCCTGACTGCGGATATACCGTATGTCTGTACAGGGAGATACCGGCAATGGACGGATCGTTTCCGTATACTTTGACAGCTTCATCGGTATACAGCCAGAAACTGTCTGATACAACGATATCATCCTCCAGCATGATCAGGTAATCATACCCATCCGCAAGATCACCGCAGGAGATCACATGTCTGCGCAGTCCCTGCCGCTCTTCATGAGCAATGATCTTTTTCTCTCCGTAAGGCCAGTCAAAAGAACTGATCAGGGCAATCAGTTTCTCCTGTATATCACTGTGATCCAGACTGAAGATCAGATCCACAGTATCTGTACGATAATATGCCTTCCGCACTGACCTGTAGCATCTTTCCAGACTGTCCGGACGGTTATACCCGATAATGACAATTACACTTTTCATTGGTCTTTCCAGAGCTCCCTGATCTTACTGATATCTTCAAAGTCACGGCGGTGCTGCTGCAGCCAGTCCATATCTTTATTCCACCAGGCAAATGTCTGCAGGAATGATGCATCTTCCTCGCTGAAACGACGGCGTATCACCCTGGCAGGAACACCGCCGACGATCGTATACGGCTCAACATCTCCGGTAACGACAGCCCCGGCCGCGATCACGGCACCGTTTCCTACCGTCACCCCCTGCAGGATCCTGACATGATCTCCGATCCAGACATCATTGCCGATCTCAGCATAGTTGTCACTGTCCTTCGCATGGATCAGTTCATGGAAATACGGCTTGTCCGCAAACGTAAAACCCGCCTGCTTTTTCACCGAGAAGAAAGCCGGGTGCGTGCTTACCCACATATCTGCCGGATGCGTACCGACAACGATGCGTACATCATTGCCGATCGAACAGAACTGTCCGACATTGCAGTACAGAAGACAGTCAGCACCGCAGTATGACCCGCGTCCGAAATTGCCGCCGATCAGGCTGTTCTCTCCCACGGAGTTATATCCGCCGAATACAGCTGTTGAAAACACATCACTGCCGGCACCGAGACGAAGCTTACCATGATAGCGCAAACGGAAAAGTATTCTTTTCAGCAGTTTACGCACGTTACTTACCTCCCGATACTGCCTCTTTGATCAGATCACAGGTATAATCTACATCTTCAAGTTCCATATCCGCGAATAACGGAAGTGTCAGAACCTGATGGGACATCTTCAATGCGATCGGCGTATCATGCGGATCGTATTTACCCTGATAACAGGATACGGAATTGGTGATCGGATAGAAGTACTTGCGGGCATGAATACCATGTTCACCGAGGAACTCCTTGATGCGGTCTCTGTTTACACCGAGGATCTCTTCATCAAAGATCACCGGGAAGTATGCATAATTGGGTTTGACATCCTTCTGAGGCTGATTCAGGGTGATTCCCGGAATTCCGCACAGATTCTCCCTGTAGCGTTCGACGACCTTCTGCCGCTTGGCGATCTCACCATCCACATGACGCAGATTGCAGAGACCCATGGCTGCACAGAATTCATTGAACTTGGCATTGGGACCGATCTCGGGGATGCTTTCTTCGTCCTCGATACCGAAGTCCTTGATATAGTTCAGCTTCTTTCCGAAGGTATCCTTCATCGCTTCGGCATAGGTAACAGCACCGCCCTCGATCGTATGGAAGACCTTCGTCGCATGGAAGCTGAAACAGGAGACATCGCCAAAGGACCCGATGCCCCTGCCCTTGTATTCAACACCGAAAACATGTGCAGCATCGTAGATCACCTTCAGGCTGTGTTTCCGTGCGATCTCTTCGATTGCTTCAACGTCACAGATATTTCCGTATACATGGACAGGCAGGATCGCGCATGTCTTATCCGTGATCAGAGCTTCGATCTTCTTCGGATCCATCGTATAGGTAACCGGATCGATATCGCAGAAGACCGGTGTAAGACCGTTGCGGACGATCGCCTGTGTTGTGGAGACGAATGTAAACGGTGTTGTGATCACTTCTCCCTGCAGACCCATGGCCGCAAGTGAAAGCTCAATGGCCATATGTCCGTTGGTCAGCAGATCGGTCTCATCTACTTTCAGATATGAAGACAGTTCTTTCTGCAGCTGTTTGTGCTTGGCACCCATGTTGGTCAGCCAGCGGCTGTCCCAGATATCACGGATCTCTTCAACGTATTCCTCGAATGCAGGCATGGAGGATCTTGTCACAAGGATATTCTTCTGTGTCATTTCTGCCCTCTTTTCTCTTTCAGCCAGTTCATGAAATTGACTTTGTTTTCCAGTGCTGTCGTTGTCGGCCGGCCGAGATCACTTCTGGCCCCGATCGCCGCCTTGACTTCGATCATCGTCAGATCATGGTGATCGATCGCTTCGGCCAGGGCCTGATCAAGCTCTGCCGCCGTGCTGACCGTGACCGCATACGGATATCCGCAGTCTGATGCGACTTTGGCAATATCCAGGTGCTTTACTACAGTAGGCATGCCGCCGACAGATTCATGCGCACCGTTATTGATCACGATATGGATCAGATTGCGGGGATGACAGTCGGCGATCACCGCCAAGGCTCCCATGTGCATTAATGCGGCTCCGTCACCGTCGATACACCAGAAACGTGTATCCGGCTGCTGTAATGCCGCTCCCAGGGCAATGCTGGAACAGTGTCCCATGGACCCTACAGTCAGAAAGTCACGGGCATGTGTATCCTGCTGAGCAGCACGCAGTTCAAAGACTTCACGCGATGCCTTGCCTGTCGTTGAGATGACCGCATCATCACCGCTGTACTGCAGCACATGACGGATGATCTCTTCACGCTTTAACGGATATTCATTCGCATAGGTCACTTTGCCTTCATAGGTCAGTGCTCCCTTGCGTACGACAACAGCGACATCTTTTCCTTCATCAAGAAGCTTCCGGAATTCCGCAAACTTCGCCTGTACTTCCTCTGCCGAAGTCTCCTTACTGATAACCATGGCTTCAATGCCCATATCTTCAAGCAGCTTCAGAGTGACTTCTCCCTGATAGATATGCTGAGGCTCATCATGCACACCAGGCTCCCCGCGCCATCCGACGATAAAGATCACCGGGATCGCATAGACCTTCGGATTCAGCAAAGAAGCTGCCGGATTGATGATATTTCCTTCCCCGGAGTTCTGCATGTATACCACAGGTACTTTCCCGGTTGCCAGATGATAGCCGGCTGCCAGAGCTGCACAATTGCCCTCATTTGCGGCGATCACATGATGTGCAGGATCGATACCGTAGGTCTCCATCAGCCAGCTGCACAGAGGATTCAGCAGTGAATCAGGCACTCCGGTATAGAAATCCGCATTCAGTATTTCTGTGAGATCCTGTACACGCATCAGTCTTTTCTCTCTTTAATTGCTTTCTGGATCATCGTTGAAGAGACACCCTTGGTATACTCCGGTTCGATGACCTCACCGCCCCACTCTGCCATGGTCGCAATTGCCTTGGCACGTACATCAGCCAGAGGTCCTTCCCGCCAGTCAGTGCCGTGGACCATATAATTGGGCTTTAACATACGCAGGTTATCCTCATAGTCTCTTGTGTACTGAGGGATCACCTGAGATACACCCTTGATATTCTCAATGACGATCTTGCGCTGTTCATACGGCATATACGGTACACGCTTGTAGGACGCAATGGCCTCATCGGTAAACAGACCGACGATGACTTCACCGTACTGTGCTGCAGCCTTGATGATATTGATATGTCCGGGATGGACGATGTCTGCCGCCATCGGCAGATATACAGTTTTCTTCTCACTCATCTGGTATACCTCAGATCTCATCGATCATCTTAATGATCTCTTTAAACGGCATGATCTTGTCTTCGACCTCGGCACTGCGGTGGTTGACCAGGATCTGTGTTGCGACATCCTGCATGGCCGGTACGGCAGCTCTCATCAGCTGGTTGGCATAGATCACGATATTGACTCCGCGCTTTTCAAATTCCTCTGTTCTCACATCACAGAAGGATGTCGGCACAACAACGATCGGTGTCTCGGTATCTGTGCTGCGGAATTTCTCGACAAACTCAAAGATCTCTGCCGGATCTCTCTTGCGGGAGTGGATCATGATCGCATCTGCACCTGCCTCAACATAGGCACGGCATCTCGTCAATGCGTCTTCCATACCCTTTTCCAGGATCAGACTCTCGTTACGGGCAATGATCATGAAGTCATCGGAACGCTGAGCTTCCTTGCCGGCTTTGATCTTTGCGCAGAAATGCTCGATATCATCCTGTGTCTGCACAACTTCCGTACCGAACAGAGAATTCTTCTTCAGACCGGTCTTATCCTCCATGATGCAGGCGGAGATACCGGATCTCTCCAGGGTTCTGACTGTATATACAAAGTGTTCGATCATACCGCCTGTATCGACATCCATGACGATCGGTTTCGTTGTAACATCCATGATCTCATCGGCTGTGCGCATACGGCTGGTCAGGTCTACCAGTTCGATATCCGGTTTGCCTCTGTCGGTGGAATCGCAGAGACTGGACAGCCACATACCGTCAAACTGACTCAGTCCGTCTTCCTCTACAGCTACCGTCTTCTCGACGATCAGGCCGGTCAGACCGCTGTGCACTTCCATCAGCTTGACGACCGGTGTCAGTTTCATCAGCTTTCTGAGTCTGCCTCTGCGGAATTCCGGCATGGCCAGTTTTTCCAGTCTGCGGGCATCGATCTTCTTTACATTGGGATTATATGTATACGGGATCTCCACGAGTTCGCCGCCGTATTTCTCAATATTTTTCAGGACATTCTCACGGATAAAACTCATATGCCCTGTTTTCCAGTTATCCCCGTGGATGATCACATCGGGATGCAGGGTCTCAAAGACCTCATCATACTTGATGGAATCCTGAATACAGACATGACTGACACCGGGTATGGATCTGATCATCTTCATACGTTCTTCTTCGGAGATCGTCGGAAAACGGTCATAGCGGATCATCGCCTTCTCACTGAGCACACCTACCGTTACTTCACCGTATTTCAAAGCTTCATTGATCAGATTCAGATGTCCTTCATGGATCACATCGGTACAGAAACAAGTATATACTTTGTTCATAGCAGTCCTTTCTCAAAGACACAGTAAAAGTATCTTTACAACAGTTTCATTATACCCTAAACAAAAGGAGAAAAGAACTCTCCTTATCTCCTTCTCACAAGTCTCAGTACCATCCCTGTCACCTTCTTCAGCGAGGGATTGGTAATATTGAACAATAACAGTACAGCCAGTGTCAGCGATCCGCAGATGATGATCTCGACCACTGCCCCGAGGATCCCGGACAGACCAAGCAGTGCGGACAGATAGTCAAATGCATAGATACAGATCAGGCTGACCGCAAGGTATTTGGCAACATCCAGGAAGTAGGACCACACGCTGGATGACGGGAAGATACGCTTGAACAGGGCCACAGGTTCAAACCAGAATGACGTCAGCAGCCGGGATACCGAAGTCGCCAGCAGGATACCGGCAAGTCCCATTCTCTTACCAAGGAAATAGGACAGGATCAGATTCAGGATACCGGCATAGATCATGATATTCTGCGTTACCCGGAAAAGACCCGTCGTCCTGCGGAACATCCACACCGGATACAGGATCAGCGGCAGATAGATATTTACCGACATCGCCATGACGGTCCAGCGGTCTACCACGAAGCGCTCACCCAGCCACAGCAGGATGATCTTACTGCTCATCGTGACAAAGCCGACCGTGATGATCACCGCCACAAATGAGAAGATCAGTCCGATCTCATCGAACAGATCCTTCTTCTCCTTTTCACTGCTGTTGACATTGAAGTCACCGACCGAGTGAAGCATACTCTGATAGAAGAAAGACGCAAAGCTGGTCAGGGTCGTGGAAAGCATCTGGTAGCTCTGGTAATACCCTACCGTACGGGTATTGATCATCCTCGAGATGTAAATATTATCCGTCTGGTTCAGGAAGACACCGCCCATCTTATATGCCAGCATCGCCTTCACATCGCGGAAGATCTGCTTTCTTTTCTCCCGGGACAGCGGCTCTCCCTTTACCCCGCTGATATGCGGATACATCTTATCCGCCCGATAAGACAGATACAGGTTGTTCAGCACCGTTGAAACAAGGGCTGCACAGAGGTACAGAAAGAAATTATGCGTTAAAAGCAGAATAAGTATCTGTACGACCTGCATGGCGATATTGAAAGCCGTACGGCTTGCGGTAATGATATATACCTTCTGATCGGCTTCGATCAGAGAGCTCTTCCAGATAAACAGATAGGAAGCTGCCGAATTCAGCAGATACAGGACATAGTAGATCCGGATCTCCGACATCGGTACCGGGGTATCCACCAGATACTGCAGAAACGGTATCAGAGCCAGACCGACGACCAGAATAAAGCCGGCGATCAGCTTGTACATCGTATTGTAAAAGCCGAGCAGACTTGCGGCTTCCCTGTCATCCTTGTCTGCCAGCGGCTTGTACAGCGAATAGACCATCACACTGGAAAGACCTAACTCAGACATGTTCAATACGGCCAGGATCTGCGAGAACAGACCGCCCATGCCGAGGTATTCCTCTCCAAGCAACTTGATAAAGATGGTCCTCGTAATGAACGGGAAGACCATCATGATGATCTTGGCTATACCGCCAAGAAAGAAATTTTTCGCAACATTTTTTGTTCTGCTGGACATTACAGGAACTTGGTATCCTCCAGTTTAGGCTTGAACTCATACGGGAAATCATACAGATACTCCGGCAGACGTTCAGCGATATACTCCGCTTCTTCCTTCCAGGCATCGTTGATCAGCCAGTTCTGTGTATTACTGATCGAGATCGCCGGATTCAGGTGCTTCTTCGGAGAAATGTGATCTCTGGCATCGACGCCGAAGAATTCCTCTACCTTTGCGACAGTCTCATCATAGTGATAGACAAAGTCTTCGAATTTCATCGTGATCGCCACATCGGGATCATACGGTGTAACACTTCTGCGCATGCCTACCCAGAATCTGCAGAACTGATCGATATCCGTCGGGATCTTGGCTCTGATGCCCTTGGTCGGCCAGACATACTTCTGGATGATATAGGCATCTCTGGGGTCACGGTCAACGATGATGGACTTGATGCCGTCACCGAAGTAATTCTTCAGTCTGTACAGGTTATGCGGAAGCAGGAACTGATTCAGAACGATCTTCTCTTCCTTTCCGTACATCATCTCAAAATACTTCTGAATGAATTCTCCGGCTGCTTTATAGAAGTCTTCTTTTTCAATAAAAGAGAAATGGATCTGGTTGTCTGTTGTGCGGTCGATCACACGGCCGGGATGCTCACGGTGCTGTCCCTGGATATTCCTTACCGTATCCTTGGCAAACTGCACACTGTCAAACTTCCATCCCTTCAGGTCATATGACCAGTATCCGGGAATCGTATACTGAACCAGCTTGTTGATGAACTCATCGACAAGATTCATGAACTGATCACCGTAACGGTTCTGAAAGCCTCCGAACCAGCTGAAATCATTGTCATTCAGTCTCTTCATCTCAGCTCTGAATTCCGTGATCGCAGCGTCAAAATTATGCCATCCGTTATTTCTGTATAACGCATCCTCCAGATCAAACAGACCGTGAGGTGTGTACATCAGTACATGTTCGTATTCTCCGAGATCACCGTTGGCGATCCCCTGATATTCACTAAGCAGATGATACACGGCCGAAGAACCCGTACCGCAGTAACCGCAAGCGCAATAAAGCATACCTGTATCTCCTTCTGTTCTGTATATGTTAACCAATCGTCAGCGGTTCGTCAAACCTTGTTAAAGGCATCCAGAAGCTTCTTCGCATCCTGCTGTCCGGCTTCGTACTTTTCCTGCGTGATGCGGCCTTCCTTCAGCAGCCAGTCTCCGAGATCAAGCGCTGTCGCTTCCCCTTCCATGTTGATATCATCATGTTTCAGCACAGCCGCAAACGTACCGAAGAAGATCTTCAGATCCGTGAAGAACGATTCCTTTCCGATATACTCGAGATCATATGCCAGTTTCCTGTCCCAGGAGATCGCATTGCGTCCATTGATCTGCGCAAGACCCGTAAGACCCGGTCTTGTCTCTGCCCGCCTTCTCTGCTCATCGGTCATGAAGACGATATCACGCACCAGCTGCGGACGCGGTCCCACCAGTGACATATCTCCCTTCAGGATGTTGAACATCTCGGGCAGTTCATCCAGGGATGTACTTCTGAGCTTCGCACCGAAGGAGGTCAGACGCACCTCATCCGGCAGAAGCTTACCGTTTTCATCACGTTCATCGGTCATCGAACGGAACTTGTACATGCGGAAGATCTTCTCCCCGTAACCGGGACGCGGCTGTGTAAACAGGACCGGCGAACCCAGTTTCTTCCGTACCAGCAGGGCCGTAATAATATAAACAGGAGAAAGACCGGTGATCACCGCAAGTGAAATGATGATATCCAGCATCCGTTTCACATATTTACGATATATACCTGTCATACTCCTGTTCCTTTCCTACATGAAGCAGCGTTTGATGATCTCAATGATCACATCCTGCTCTTCCGGTGTCATCTTATTGTCACTGGGAAGACAGAGACCTCTGTTGAAGATATCCGTACCGGCATCGATGCCCCTGCCTGTATCCAGGTAGGCATTACTGATGCCTCTGGCGATTCCCTCAGCAGTGATAAACGCATGACTGCGGTAGATCGGCTGGGCATGCATTGGCTTCCAGATTGGTCTGCCTTCTGCGTTGTATTTCGCCAGGGTCTCGAGGATCTCGGTCGGACAAGACTTGCCCGCTTCACTGATATACAGTGCGTGCTGATCATCTCTGACCTGTCTGCACATCGCTTCTTCATTGATCAGCATACAGCTGAGCCAGAAATTAGGCACAGATCTTTCGGCATCATACGGATTCATCGTTACCGGCAGATCCTTCAGTCCTTCTTTATATCTTTCGTAGATAGCTCTCTTCTGGGCCAGGTGTTCCTCAAGATGCGGGATCTGTCCGCGGATGACACCTGCGACAACATTGGACATCCGGTAGTTATAACCGATCTCCTCGTGCTGATACCACGGTGCATTCTCTCTTGACTGTGTGCTCCACTTTCTGACCTTGTCGGCATCTTCCTTTGAATCTGTCAGGAACATACCTCCGCAGGATCCGGTAATGATCTTATTGCCGTTAAAGGAGATACAGTTGTAATCACCGAGACTGCCGGTCTCCTTCCATTCTCCGTTCAGAAGATATCTGGCACCGAGGCTCTCCGCCGCATCTTCGATGATCACCGCACCGTGTTTCTTACAGATCTCACGGATCTCCTGCATCTTTGCCGGGGTCCCGTACAGATGCGCAAGGACAACGATCTTTGTGTCGGGATAGATCTCAAAGGCCTTTTCCAGCGCCTCCGGAGACATGTTCCAGGTATCATATTCGGTATCGATGAAGACAGCCTCACCATCCTCGTAAGCTACCGGATTCACCGATGCATCAAAGGTCACATCACTCGCAAAGACACGCTTTCCCTGCAGTGTTCCCTGCATGGGTCTCGGCATGCCGTAGAATTTTTCGCCTGCCAGCTTGGTTGCCAGATGCAGAGCCGAAGTACCGCAGCTCAGCCCCACAGCATACTTCATGCCTACATAAGAAGCCATCTGTGCTTCTACTTCATTGATATTCTGACCTGCTGTACTCATCCAGTTGGTCTCATATG
>DFIS01000056.1 GCA_002372175.1 Solobacterium sp. UBA3691 | reverse complement strand
GGGGAAGACGCGATTTGCCCATTCCTGGCTCGGATAGACAGTTCCTGTCCACTTCAGACAGCCCTGATGGATATAGTTTCTGACAACATTTCTGAGCTCATTGGAGGCATATGCCTGGGCTCTGAGATTGGCATCCGGTACATCGCTGTTCAGGAACGGACGTGAAGCTCTGACACCCATCTGGACACCCTTGCCTGTACGCAGAATGGAATCGATCGCCTCTTTCTTCCATTCCGGCAGTTCTCGCAGATGTTCAGGTGTGCAGTTCAGTGCTTTCAGATGATCGATCTCGGCATCATTGATGAAAGCTTCAACATCGGCTGCACCGGCCGCAAACGCTTCCTTCGTGATCTCTCTTGCCAGATCGATCGCCATCGTGTCTGTCTGCAGAACCATTGTCTCTCCGGGCTGGATATTCACACCCGTTCTGACAAGTGCTCTGGCAAGTTTTTCCAGTTTCCACTTATCCATTCTTTCTCTTCTCCAGTTCTTCCATGACTACTTTCTTGATGTCATTGAATGCCTTCTCTGTATCATCGTTATAGACAACATTTCTGAACAGAGGAGCGATCTCCATATCCATCTTTGCCTTGTTCAGACGGCGTTCGATCGAAGCTTCATCATCCTTGTAGATCGTATTGATCTGCTTCTCCAGTTCTTCAAAGCTTGAAGGCATAACGAAGAATGCAAGACTGTCAGGAATATTCAGTTTGATCGGACCGACACCCTGTGCCTCTACTTCGATCAGTACATTCTTGCCTTTGTTTGTCAAAAACTCGACCTGTGCCTTAGGTGTGCCGTAATAGTATCCGTTGAATTCCGTATACTCAAGCAGCTCTCTGTTCTTTACCGAATTTGCAAAATCCTTGTGCGATACAAAGTAATAATCCTTACCGTCTACTTCGCCTTCTTTTCTCGGACGTGTCGTCTCAGAAATCGAATAGAACAGGTTCATATCAGGATCTGCCAGAAGCATATCTCTGATTGCGCCTTTTCCTACAGAGCTTGCGCCGCTCAGAATCACTACCAAACCTTTTGCCATATTATCCTCCTAGTGACATGCACTTATCATTTCCTTAAGCATCTGGTAAGAACGCTCAAAGGAAGAAAGATCCAGTTTTTCCGCAGGTGTGTGGGCACCGGAACCCTTGGGACCGAATGTAATAATATCCAGCTTGGGGTTCAGGGCCTTGAAGACACCGCACTCATTGCCGCCGTGTCCGGCATGCTCAGTCAATGTTCCGCCATGGGCAGCGACAACACTGCGCAGAAGTTCGCGCATCGCGGAAACGGGTTCATAATTCCATCCGGAATATCTGCCCGCAAGAACGTGACGCAGACCCATCACGTCTGCCAGTGTATCGAGTCTGTCCTTGAGATCTTCTGCCGCGTGATCCATCGCACTGCGGATCAGAATATCAAGCCATACCTGTGAATTATCTGTACCGGCAACACCCAGATTCAGGGATGTCACGGTCAGTCCTTCGATTGCCATCGATCTATGCTGGAAACCATTGGGCATCAGATAGATGTAATCAATGATCTTCCTGCCGTCCGTGATGACCTTATCACTTCTCTTTACATCTTCAACGGTGACCGTCAGGCCGGGATCGCTGAATTCCAGTTCTGTACGGATATGCTGTGCACTTTCCGCGACCCAGTTTCTGATATCCTCGGGATCAGTCAGTGAATTGAATGTCACCGATGCCAGCCTGGGTATCGCATTATCCTTTTCGCCGCCCTTCAGGGATACAAGGCCGAAGTCAAGACCTTTCGCCATTGCCTCCTTGAGGATCCTTGCGGCAATCACGATTGCATTGCCCTTTTCCAGATGGATCTGACCGCCGGAGTGTCCGCCGGAAAGACCGCCGATGTCCAGTCTGTAGGTCTTGCCGCCGCTTGCTGCCCACTTGATATCCTGCTCAATGAATACCGTACAGCCTCCTGCCGCACTGATGCCTGTGGAAGTCTCACCGCCGCCGTCAAGGTTGATCATTCTGTCAGCCTTGACATCTTCAGGCTTCAGTTCCATCGACCCGAGAAGACCGATCTCCTCCATGGTCGTAAAGAAGCACTGCAGAGGCGGATGCGGAAGTTCGTCGTCATCCAGCACTGCCAGCATATATGCTACGCCATGGCCGTCATCACTGCCCAGAGTCGTGCCTGTGGCATGCAGCCATCCTTCCTCGTCAACATACAGTTTCAGAGGATCCGTTTCAAAGTTATGATCGGAGTCATCTGTCTTTGCCGGCACCATATCAATATGTGCCTGCAGGATCAGCGGTGCCGCATCTTCATATCCCGGAGATGCCGGCTTCTCTACGATCACATTCCATACATGGTCCTGTTTCCATGAGAGTCCGCGTTCTTTCGCAAATTCAACGATAAAATCACTGAGCTGTTTCTCATGGCGGGAGGGATGAGGTATCTTACTGATCTCATTAAACCAGTAATTCTGGGGTCTGCTAAGATCGAAACCTTCCATATGATCTGCCCTTTCTAATACAGTACTTCTCTCTTTTTATAGTACCATATTTCCTCTGTACAGAGACAGACGAGTACCTGTTATTTCACAAGATGGAATGACGTCTGTCTTCCTGCCAGATAGTATACTTTACCGTCCCTGAACAGAATATCGGATTCCATCGACATCTGCAGTTTGGCACCGAAACTCTCTACGTAGGATTTTGAATTCAGTTCCAGAGAGTAAGCTGTATTGTTGTGCAGAGGATAATCACCGCTGCCGGGTACACCGCCCTGTTTGTCCCAGAGCCCGATGGTCGGACCTGCCGCATGACCGTGGAAGCCAAGAGGATGTGTATAGATGCAGGGTTCAATACCCTCTTCCTTTGCCTTGGCGAGAGCAGCTGCCAGGATCTCATTGCCGGTTCTGCCTTCGATAAATTCATCCTTTGTAATATCCTGCAGTCTGTTGGTAACAGCCATGGCTGCCTTCAGATCTTCCGGTGCATCTGTTTCATCCGCTTTCAGGATGTAACATAACTCCTGTGTATCCGTGCAGAGATTCAGATAACGGAAGCCTACATCGCAGTGAAGCATGTCACCGGGCAGGATCACTGCATCACCGTCAAGATGTTCATTTCCGTAACGGGTGATCGAAACTTCATAATCAAACCAGGGCGTAAAACCAAGTTCAACCGTCTTCTCCATCATCCAGTACTTGACATCATCGGCAGTAGTCACACCGGGATGGATGACCTTGTTGGAGTATGCCTCGGCGATCATCGTATGTGCGATCTGGATAATGTCATTGTATGCAGCCATCTCCTCGTCACAGCGTGTTTCAAGCCAGCCTACAGCGACATTCTCTGCAGAGACGATCTTTGCCTTCTGCTCATCATCCAGCACGGCTTCGATCTGTCTGTACAGGGAATGTGAGAGACCGTCCGCATACGCAAATGTATCAGAGATATCAAGACCGATGCACTTCGGATTCAGCTCTTTCAGTACACGGGCAAGGCACTCCATCTGTGTCTCCGGCACCGGATACCTGTCAGCACCGTAGATCCTTTCGGTATTCCAGTTCTGTCCCTTCGGATTGGTCCACTTCTGCTTAAAGAAATCCGTGATCACGGGAATCGGATGTGTCAGACAGTAACGGTCAACGGTTCCATCCTCACGCTGATGGAAAACCAGGATCGTCAGTCTTCTTGCCGTGATCTGTGATACCGGTGTCAGTGTCCAGTAGACGGGATCTTCGTTATATTCGTTATTGCAGACGACCCAGCAGTCAATACCTGACTGTTTCATCACTGCAGGCAGAACTGTCTCAAAACGTCTGACAAGCCACTGATCCAGGATCTTCTCCTGTTCACGCCAATGTTTGATCTTCGGTTTCAGCGTATCTACACTAGGTACACTGCTTACAAGATATTCCTGTTCTGAAATTGCCATATTAACCTCCTATATTACAAAATCACCGTGTTCCATGACAGTGATCTCCTTACCATCATGGGTAATACCAACAACTTTAATGTCATCGGAGCCGATCATGAAGTCATTATGACTTACCGAGAAGTTTACACCTCTGCCGATCAGTTCCTCTTTTGTCATCTCTGTGCCGTTCTTCACGCAGTCAGGGAAACTGGAGCCAAAGGCCAGATGACATGCGGCATTCTCATCGATCAGACCGTTGTAGAAGATACGTCCCATCTGCCTGATCGGCGACTGTTTGGATACGAGAGCTACCTCACCCAGCTGTCTTGTCGTTTCATCTCTGAACAGCGCATCACGCAGGAATTCCACGTTGGAGCTTGCTGCACAGTCGACAGCCTTACCATCCTTGAATGTGATACTGAAGTCGGTAACGAGCTTACCGTTGATGAACAGCGGGAAGCTGGCATATGCGATACCGTTAACACTGCGGAAGTCAGGATCGGTGAATACTTCCTCCGTAGGCATGTTGGCAACATACGGCGCATTTACATTCTGCGCTCCCATCTCGCCTGCCGAACACCAGATATGATCTTCAACCAGATCCATCCAGAGATCGGTACCCAGTTCGCTGGTGATATGCAGAGACTTGAAGTTGAAGTCATTCAGCTTGTGGCTGCGTTCTGCCAGAGCATCACAGTGCTTCTTCCAGTTCTCTACCGGATCACTGTCTTCATCGACACGCATCATCCTGCAGATGGCATCTTCGAGCATCTTATATGCTGTCTCATCATCATATTCGGGGAAGACGCGATTTGCCCATTCC
>DFIS01000071.1:28268-113559 GCA_002372175.1 Solobacterium sp. UBA3691 | reverse complement strand
TTCGTCTTTTTCTTTACAGCCCCTTCTTTATTTCTATCACAGTATCATTGTGCAGACTGTAGGCATAGATGGATATCCGTTTACCGGGGTGCAGGATCTGCAGCGCATG
The DNA here is from genome assembly GCA_002372175.1 of Solobacterium sp. UBA3691. Lineage (GTDB taxonomy): Bacteria > Bacillota_I > Bacilli_A > Erysipelotrichales > Erysipelotrichaceae > Bulleidia. Next base: position 113,450 of record DFIS01000071.1, on the reverse strand, counting down.
CCGGTAAGTATTCAGCTGCTCACTGTAGCGGGATATGATCTCTGACGGAGATACATTATCGGTCTTGTAGTCGATCAGGATGACTTCGGTATCGGAGATACCCAGGCAGTCGATCGTACCGAGGATGCTTTCACCGGTACTTTGATCTGTCACGAAGAACGGATATTCGTGGTATTCCTGCATGGCTTTGATGCGGGCATAGATATCCGAATGGACAAAGGCAGAGATATGTTTTTTCTCGTTGGCAGTGAGCTCAAGGGCTTCGATCTCACTGTCAGTGAATCCGCCTGCAGGCATCTGTTCAAGCAGTTCGTGCATGCGGGTGCCATAGTCGGTGCCGCCTTTTGTACGGCTGAGGGCAGGCAGGACCGTGATCTCCGTCTCACTGGGCTTCCTGGCCGGGGCATACTGTCTGACCTGACGGCGGAAGACGGGCAGGGCTTTGGCATAACTGTGCGTGATCTCTTCGAGGTCCTTCGCTTTGTCAGGAGAGAGATGCACGGTGCGGAAGATCCCCGGAATGTCTGTGATCCCGGCACGGATGAGACCGGTAATACCCGGCATACTGTAGATCAGTGATAACGGGATGTTCTCTCTGTAGAGGTCTTCATCCTTCTTGCATACATCAACGATGTAGAGCTTTTTCTCCGGTCTTGTCAGGGCGACATACAGCAGACGGCTGTATTCTTCGGCTTCTTCAAGACGTACGCTGTATTCAACGGCCAGGCGCATCATCGTCTGTCTGACCGTATGACGCTCAAGATCGACGTGTCTTGCACCGATGCCAAGTGTATCATCGATCACGACAGAGGCAGCCGCATCTCTGGCAGAGGCTGTGGAAGTGCCCCACAGGAAGACGATCGGATACTGCAGACCCTTGGACTGGTGGATCGTTGTGACACTGACGACAGCCTGGTCCTTACTGTGGGAGATCGCTTCACTGGAGTTTTCATCTTCTCCCTCTTCCATCATCGTCAGGATATCGTAGATACTGTCTGTCTGCAGGCTGATGATCTTGTCATACAGGAAATCAAAGTTGGCTTTATCACGGTCTGTGAGCTTCACATAGAAGTCGTTGGTATCGGCGAGCGTATCCAGCATGGCGGGTATACCGCGGTATCGTTCGATCTGCCTGAAGTTCTTCAGTACCTCCATGATCTTCGGGTATGCCTGACGGATACCGGAGCGGATACTGCCGTATTTCAGTTTCATCTGTGCCAGTTCTTCATCGCTTAGCGCAAACAGCGGTGAGGTCAGGACCGCGGTCAGTGACAGCTCATCGGAGGGATCCAGCACACAGCGCAGCAGGGCTGTGATCGTGATGCACAGCAGGGAGTTGAAGAAACCCGCCCGGACATCGATATCAAACGGGATGTTGTGACGGTCAAAGACGGTGCGGATCGGCAGCTTGTCATTGTGTGCACGCACCAGTATGCATATATCACCGTAGCTGACACCCTGCTCATGAAGTTCGATGATCCTGCGGGCGATCAGTTCGGCCTTTTCCTGCGGAGCCCGGAAGCTGTCCGCCTCCTCCGGTTTATCCACCAGCAGCAGCTCGATCTCCGGATCATCGGTATTCTTCTGGGCATCGGTGCCGACAGAGACGGTATCATTCTCCGTATAGGCATCGCTGAGACCTTCGGCATTCATCAGATTCCTGAACAGGAGATTGCTGAAGGTAACGATCGGTTCCTTGGAACGGTAGTTATGGGGCAGAACGATGACCTGATTGTCAGGGTCTTTCATCAGGTCGCGCATCAGTGACGGTTTGGCCTGACGGAAGCGGTAGATGGACTGCTTGACATCACCGACCCGGAAGATCGCATTGGCCGGTGCGATCAGTTCAATGATGCGGTTCTGCAGTACGGAGGTATCCTGGAATTCATCGACCATGACTTCCTTCAGGATGGACTGATATACAGCCGATACAGCACCGTCATTCTTCTCGAGGATCTGCAGGGCATAGCGCTCCATGTCGGTAAAGTCCATGCATGTTTCTTCCTGTTTAAGGGCAATGAAACGGTGACGGATATCACAAGCCAGTTCCAGCAGGTCATGCATGACCGGGATCATGTCGTTATGATCACTGACAAACTGTTCTTCGGTATACAGGATCGCCGCAAATCTGTTCATATTGTCAATGAATCGCTTGCGGGCTGCGGTATAGCGCGGAGCCTTGGTGTCTGTGGGTGTCTTCAGGCCTTCTGCATAGCTGATATACTGCTGGCGGAACTGACCGTAGTCCTGTGCGTCAAGACCGCGGTAAAGATTGCTGAAGCCATGGATCACGGCTGTCAGTTTGTCTTTTCCTTTCTGCAGTTTCTCGGAATCATCCGCATACCTGAGCATATCCTCCAGGGCATCCCGGCACGAGGAAAGACGTACCCGCAGACCGGCAAAGAAGGCTGTGCGCAGATCTTCAGGCAGATCATTGACAGAACGCACCGGTGTGCATTTCTGACGGATCAGGGCAAACCACTGATCAGGGTCGGGACTGCTGTCCGCATGACGGATCAGTTTCCCGGTGATCTCGTACAGGGTATCATAATCCTCGCTGCGCAGGGAGAAGTATTGCAGTAAACGGTACATGCGTTCAGCCTCAAAACTGCGTACGGCGTCAAGGAAGGCAGCCTTCTGCAGACGTATTCCGGAGGATGTATCGAGGATATTCTCACAGAGGGCTGGGTCAAGACCGATCACGTTGTAATACTTCTGTACGATACTCAGACAGAAGGAGTCGATCGTGACGATATCGGCATTGTCCAGCAGGATGATCTGTTCGCGCAGACGCTGTTTTTCGTCTTCATCTGCCGCATCCTGCAGACACTGGCTCAGTCTTTCGGCTGTGCGGTTTTTCATTTCCTGGGCAGCCGCATCGGTAAAGGTCAGGGCAACGATCTGATCGAGAGATATACCGTCTTCGGTAATGCGCTTGATCAGTCTTTCGACCAGTACACGTGTCTTGCCGGCACCGGCCGATGCCGAGACGATCGTATTCTTTCCGAGAGCACGAACAGCCTCTGCCTGGGCAGGATCCATGCGCATCATATGTCTTTCTCCTTTCCTTTTGCCAGCGATACATCGGCCATGACAAGAGCTTCAGCATCTCTGAAAACACCGGATACATATCTGCATATACTTCTGTACGGACAGTATGTGCAGGCATCCTTTACGGGATCAGGTGTGATATTGCCCTCATCCGCATGTTCACTGAAATAGGCATAGATCTCAAAGATGCACTGTTTGACCAGATCATAGTCAAAGATCTTCTTGCCGGGAGAATGATACAGGGCATAATCGGTATATTCATTGTCGGTTTCGGCAAAGGCCCAGCCGACAAATCTGTGTTCCTTCACCAGAGCTTTCAGCAGGGATTCCTGATCCAGAGGTTCGGCTTCGGTATAGCCTGCGGAAGCGCCGAAGGAACCGGCAGGAATACTCACATTTTCCGGGGTGACGGAGAAGTAGTAGGCACCGGAGGGTGTTTCCTTCAGCTTCTCTTCTGCCAGGATCAGATAGGTAAGCAGCTGCAGCTGCAGACCTGCCTTGACTTTTTTCTCACTGAGTTCTTTTTCACTGGACTTGTAGTCGATGACCCTGAACATGCCGTTGACTTCATCCACACGGTCGATCCTGCCGGTAAAACGCAGAGCCGGGAAGATATCGCTGTCTGCCTTCAGTTCGGTATAGGCAGGGTGATAGATGTTGTTGGCTTCGATCACAGTCAGGATATCCAGTGTATCCCGGATATTCTGTACAAGGCGTTCGGCACTGAGACCGAGCAGGTGATCACGGTGCGGATCCAGTACTGCCAGCTGCGCAAACAGCGGGGTCAGCCATGCCCGGATATTCTCTTCTGTATACTGCTCATAGTTCTTCTGCAGATCCGCAATACTGTGCTCGAAGAAGGCATGCGAGATCGTACCGGCAGTACGGGCATCCAGCTGACTGATCTCATCCTGACGCAGACCGAGACCGGACTCCAGAAAGTATCTGTACCGGCAGCGGAACCAGTTCTCGATACGTGAAACAGAGACAGGATATCTGCCGTCTTCATCACGGTAGAGAGCCTGTGCAGTCCCGGGTGTGAGTACATGTTCAGGCATGGTCATCGGCCGCAATACGTCCGGCTGCCAGCGTGTGCTGACGGCATCTCCTTTATCATCTCTGGGCATGGACTGCCTGATATCAAACGCTGTCTGCAGGGTCTTGCCCTGGTAGTCGTTGACCGGAGCGGAGAAGATGATATGTTCTGCGCAGTGCCGGATCCATGACAGTTGTGTCATGTACATGTCATGGCGTTCTTCCAGTGACGGATATCCGGGGATCCTGCGTACATAGCGTTCATCGAACAGACCTTTCTGTACAGGTACTGCCGGATAGGCTTTGGATGTGCAGCCGGCGATATACGCTGTCTTTGCAGGAAAGACGGGATGTGTCAGGTCGGTTACCGTACAGAATTCATTGTACAGGGTCGATCCTTCGATTCCGATGTGCCTGATCCTGTCCTTGATGATCTGCAGATCATCCGTACCGATCTTGTCGGGAACAGCGCTCAGAATCTGACGGATCTCCATGGCGGCAGTCAGTTCTGCCGGTTCCTTCATATACGGGTGTTTCTGCAGGATCGCATATGCGGCGGTGAGGATGGCATACGGATCATCTGCCTGCAGGATGCCGGTGAGCTTCTCTTCGACCGCCGAGAAGTATGCCTCAGTCATCTCTTCAAGACGGGCAGTTTTCCGGGCATCTCTTTTGAACAGTTCCGACGTCAGCCTGCCGGCAACAGCCGGTATCTCAGTATTGGTGAAGGTCTGGCGTATATACGGCAGGATCTTCTCCGGTGCGGGTATGCCGAAGGCGTTCTGTTCCAGAGCATGTATCAGCGTGCGTGCGGTCTTCTTCTCTGCCAGTTCGACAAGCGACAGGAAGATGCCGGTGCAGCGCGGTGTCTGCTTTGCCAGGGCTGTATAGAACGGTATGCGGTAGCGGTCAAAGACCTGTTTCAGAACCGGATACTGGGTGCTGAAGGAAGCCAGAACGACCGTGCAGGGAACATCGCTGCGGATGATATCCTGGGCGATGGCTTCGATCTCAAGGCGCGGATCCTGGGCCAGACGCAGCTCACTGGTGCATTCCGGTACGGCAAGTGACTTCACTTCCGCATGTTCTGCCAGTTCTTTCTGAAATGCATAGCGGTACATGTCGCTGCAGAATTCGGGGTAGAGCGTGATTTCCCGGGCTGCGGCTTTTTGCATGAACAGATCACGGCCGGCATACAGTTCTTTCTCCTTCAGCGGCAGTGAGAGAGCAGTCGTGACCATGCGCTTCAGTTCTGTTTCCGCAGGTGTATCCGCAGGCAGCTGTTCAGCATCTATGCCGTACAGGGCACAGGATCTTGCGAAGCTGATGACCTCACGGATGAATGCCGGATAGCGGAACATCTCACCGTAGACAGGGTATGCGGAAACATCACTGCGCAGCTGAGAGGCAAAGCTCAGTAAAGTATTTGTGACATCTTCCTCGGCAGACAAAAGGGTACTGAGGGACAGGAATGATACTTCTGTCAGGATGCCGTTCTGTCCGGAGGTCCGGTGCAGAAGCGTTTCCCGTAAATGGGGAGAGGATATTACTGTTTTCATATGTCTTATCTTATCATATTCAGAGCAAAGCAAACGCATGGATAAAAACAGGATCCGTGCCAAAAGAATGATGGAAATAACGGATGTCACAGCAGATAAAGCGGCTGTCACAGTCCCGCAGAGTGTATGCAAAAACCGCATAATTACAGCAGATAACAACGTTCCCACTAAAAATATTAGTGTCAAATTAATATGGACTTATTCGCAATAGGAAATATAATAAATACGATATATATTTTGGAGGACGGCATGGCGATCTATACGATATTGGAAGCACAAAAAGATATCCGCCACGACGGTGAGGATTGTACATTCAACGGTTATCTCGAAGACTATCTGGAAGTGAGTGAAGAGCTCGACCCGAGTCTGCGGGAAGCTTTTACAAACATCTGTAAACAGGATTCAAATGTAAGGGTAATCGTTGGACTAAAGAGTATGATCAACCGTGATGCCATCAGCAATCAGATCATCCGTTACAAAGACGTGTTCAAACTGAATGGCAGGGTCCTGAACTTCCCTTATATCCTGTATGCCGCAAGAGATGAGCAGGAGAAAGCTCTGCTTGTTGTGCCTTACAGCAGATATGGTTATATCTACGCCAAGGGTTTCTACTACTGCATGACAGAACCGGGCGGCATCATGGTCGACAACAAGAATGACATCGTGGCGGTCTGCACGGATAAGCCCGAGAAGATCGTGAGTGTCTTCAATGATCTGTTCACACGCAAGGCAGGTGCTTTGCAGAGAGCAGTTGACCGTGAGAACTTTACGGGCTATGAAGACCTGAAACGGGATGCGGTCGCTGCTTCATATGATCTTAAGGATGAAGCTGCACGTACGCTCTCGGTGATTGAAGACAAAACACTGACGATCTACAGATATATTATTCAGTGGTTCCTGATGAAGAAAGTTCTGTATGTTCAGTATATGGTAAACAAGGACATCCTGAATTCCGTACATGAGGGGAATATCAAGAAACAGCGCAATCAGGCAAAACTGAATGCGGATGAGATCAGCTTCCTGAGCTTCAGCGAAATGTGGCGGATCACGCCGGAAACAGCCGCTGAGGAAGAAACAGCAGAAACAGAAGAATAGCACGGAAGATTCCGTGTTTTTCTTTGCCCGCAAACCCTGCAGAATAATGGTTTTTTAAGATATTTGACAGCAGGCTGTGCTATACTTTGTGAGTAGAGTGAAAGGGATAATAATCATGAGCGAGAATAATTCACAGGCCCAGGGACAGAAGATCACACTGACACTGTCTCCTGAAGAAACACAGGCAGCTCCTGAGATCGTTGAACAGGAAGCACCGCAGCAGAAGACGATCGAAGATATGTATGAAGACGCCAAGCTGACACCGGAAGAGAGAAAGACAGTAGCGGATTTTGCGGAAAAGATCGATATCACAGAGTCCAATACGATCCTGGAATACGGTTCAGCTGCACAGAAGAAAGTTACAGACTTCAGTGATACAGCGCTGAAGAATGTCAGAACGAAGGACCTCGGTGAAGTCGGCAACCTCTTAAGCAATCTGGTTACGGAACTGAAGGGCTTTGACGCTACCGAAGAAGAGAAGAAGGGCGGTCTCTTCGGCATGTTCAAGAAGGGCACCAATAAGATTGCTTCTTTCAAGGCCAGATATGACAAGGCAGAGGCTAACGTAGATAAGATCTCTGCTGTTCTTGAGGAACATCAGATCCAGCTGTTAAAGGATATTGCCCTGCTTGATCAGCTCTATGAGAGAAACCAGCTGAATACAAAAGAACTGTCAATGTATATCATTGCCGGTAAGAAGAAACTGAGACAGGTCAGAGAGACACAGCTTCCTGCCCTGATCGAACAGGCAAAGAAGTCCGGTCTGCCCGAGGATGCACAGGCTGCCAATGATCTCAGCCAGTACTGCGACAGATTTGAGAAGAAACTGTATGATCTGGAACTGACAAGACAGGTATCCGTACAGATGGGTCCGCAGATCCGTCTGCTGCAGAATAACGATACGCTGATGACAGAGAAGATCCAGAGCACACTGGTCAATACGATCCCGCTGTGGAAGAACCAGATCGTTCTGGCCCTCGGTATCAGCCACTCCAAGGAAGCCATGGAGGCAGAGCGCGAAGTCACCAACATGACCAACGAACTGCTGAAGAAGAATGCCGAGACTCTGCATCAGGCTACTGTGGATGTTGCCAAGGAGAGCGAGAGAGGTATCGTGGATCTGGAGACACTCCAGCATACAAACCAGGAACTGATCGCTACCCTGGACGAAGTTATCGCCATCCAGAAAGACGGACGTCAGAAGAGACAGGCTGCCGAGGCAGAGCTTGCCAGAATCGAGAATCAGCTGTCCAACAAACTGCTCGAGATCGATATCGAAAAGGACGTTACGAAAAACTAACGGAAAGAGTAAGCCGCAGAAATGCGGCTTTCTTATGCCTGAGAAATCTTGACAGGGATAGTTAATTACGTTAACATTCGGTTAGACACGGCTAACGAACGGAGGGGGTATGCCCAGAGAAAAGACAGAGAGTCACGAAAAGATTCTGGCAGCAGCCAGAGAAGAGTTTCTGGCATATGGCTTTGAGAAAGCATCTATGCGGCGTATCGGAGAACGGTGCGGAATGACTGCGGCAGGGCTTTACCGGCACTGCAGGGACAAGGAAGATCTGTTCACTATGCTTGTACAACCCGCTGCGGAAAAGATCGATGTCTGGATGGATGCACATATTCAGCGAAGCATAACTGCCATGGAAGAAGGAAGGATCGATCTCTGGGATGATTCTGAGATCGACATGATGAGAGATCTGATCTATCCTCACATGGAAGAATACAGGCTGCTTCTGACCAAAGCACAGGGAACAGCATATGAGAACTATCTGCATACGCTGACGGAGAAACAGCTGAAACTGATGATTATGTTTATGCCGATGCTTAAAGAAAAGGGCTACTGGCCTCAGCATATCGATGCTAAAGAACTGTATATTCTGCTTAGTGTGTATACATCGGCAATGTTTGAGCCGGTGATCCATGGTTATTCGAAAGAAGAAGCACTTCGGTGTCTGGATACACTGGAGGTATTCTTCCTGCCGGGCTGGAAACAGCTGCTGGGTGTATAACTGAATATATTTATTACGTCTGTCTTGCCCGAGACAGACGATAACTTTTATTAAGGGTTAGTTAACACTAACTTAGTATTGTTAACTGATAGTGATGAGGAGGATCAGTTATGGATGAGAAACAGAAGTCTTCTTCACCCATTATGTGGGTGTTGGGGCAGACCGGTGACCATGGGGGACAGTATGTGCTCAGTGTCATTTTGGCCGTGATCGGAGTTGCGTTTTCACTGGCTCCGTACTTTACGGTGATCAGTATCGTGCAGGGGTTGATGAGCAATCAGAAAGAACTGTCATTCTATCTGAGCCGGTGTCTGGTCATGTGCCTGTTCTGGCTTGGCAGGGTCGTCTGTCATGCGCTGTCTACAGCAACCAGCCACAAGGCTACTTTCGCAGTACTGGGAGAGATCCGTAAGCACTGTACGGAGAAGCTGACAAGAATGCCTCTCGGAACAGTGCTTGAACAAAGTTCCGGTGCCCTGAAGAACACGTTGATTGAGAGGATCGACAGTATTGAGACGACACTTGCGCATATCGTACCGGAGTTTACTGCCAACCTGCTGATTCCGGTAATCATCCTGATCTATATCTTTACGATCGACTGGCGCATGGGTCTGGCAAGCATGGCTACAGTGCCGCTAGGTTTATCCTGTTACATCTTCATGATGGCGGGAAGTGCGAAGTTCTACGAACATACGGTTACTGCTACGAAAGCATTGAATGATACAGCTGTGGAATATATCAACGGTATACAGGTGATCAAGGTCTTTGGCAAGACGAAGTCCAGTTACGACCGTTTTGTGAACGATGCGTATGAAGCGGCTCACAGTTTTATCGACTGGATGAGGGCAAGTATTATTCCCTTTACATTTGCGATGGTGATCATGCCGGCGACGATGGTCAGTGTACTGCCGATCGGCGGTCTGCTGGTTAAAGCAGGAACACTGTCTGTGCAGGATTTCATCGTCATCATTATTCTGTCTGTCGGTGTGATCACACCGATCATCACGATGATGAGCTACTCGGATGATTTCCGTACCATGGGAACGATCTTCGGGGAGGTGCGGGCAATTCTGGAAGCACCGGAGATGGAACGTCCTGAGAAGGGTCAGGTACCGGCAGGAAATGACCTCAGTCTGAGAGAAGTACGGTTTGCGTACAAAGATAAAGAAGTGCTTCATGGCGTATCCATGGATATTCCTGAAGGGAGTTTCATCGCTTTTGTCGGTCCGTCGGGGAGCGGAAAGAGCACGATTGCAAGGCTGATCGCATCACTGTGGGATGTTTCTTCAGGAAGTATTCTGCTTGGCGGGCAGGATATCCGGTCGATACCGCAGGAGTTATACGCAGACCGTATCGCGTATGTCTCTCAGGATAATTATTTGTTTAATATGAGTGTTCGGGAAAATATCCGTATCGGCAGACCATCTGCATCAGACCGTGAGGTGGAAGAAGCTGCCCGGCAGAGCGGATGTCACGGATTTATCATGAGCCTGGAAAACGGCTATGACACCATTGTCGGTTCTTCGGGCGGGCATCTTTCCGGCGGTGAAAGGCAGCGTATTTCGATTGCCAGAGCAATGCTGAAGGGGGCGCCGATCGTGATCCTTGATGAAGCTACAGCATATACGGATCCGGAAAACGAGGCTGTGATACAGCGCTCTGTGTCAAAGCTTACGGAGGGAAAGACATTGATCGTGATTGCACACCGTCTGTCTACGGTCGTGGATGCGGACTGCATCTATGTGGTGCAGGACGGAAAGATATGCGATCATGGCACACATGATGAACTGCTTAGTCATCACGGGTTGTATGAAACAATGTGGAAGGCACATACGGAGGTAAAGGACAATGGTTAAGATCATTCGCAGATTCTTTGATTTTTGCGGTGAGGAAAACCGCCGTAAGTTCCGTACTTCTATCCTTCTGGGAGTTCTGCAGGCATTCTTTGAAGCCTTGAAGATACCGGCAATCGCATGTATGGTCAGAGCGCTGCTCAGGGGCAGTGTGGAAACCCGGGACATCCTGCTTAGTTTTGGCATTATGCTGGTGAGTATTCTCGGAGCAGGACTGGTCAAAGCCAGGAGCACAATGCTGCAGACAGAGGCAGGATACGATACATGTGCGAAAAAGAGAGTGGAAATTGCCGAACATATGCGGTATCTGCCGATGGGATACTTTAACAAAAACTCTCTTGGTCAAATCACTTCCGTGACGACCAATGTGATGGAAAACCTGGAGAACGTTGCGACACGGGTAGTCATGTTGGTGTGTGAAGGCATGCTTACAACAACACTGATCATTGTCATGATATTCTTCTTTGATTACCGTATCGCACTTGTTCTGCTGGCAGGTTTCGCTGTTTACCTTGCGGCGAACAGTCTGCTTCAGAAAGCAGCCGGTAAGCTTGCCGGGACGAAGATCAGCGCGGATGAAAAGCTTGTTGAGAAGGTGCTGGAGTATCTGCAGGGGATGGCTGAAGTGAAGGCATATCACTTGACCGGACAGAAGAGCAGAGAACTGAATGAAGCAATCAATGATAATGTACAGATCAATACGGATATGGAGATGACTCTGATCCCGATGATGTCATTACAGAATCTTATTGCTAAACTCACGGGTGTATGCATGATTGTTTTCTCCTGCGCATTTTGGTGTGCAGGAACGATGGATACATTGACCGCGGTTGTCATGGTGATCTCGGCATTTATCGTTAACGCCAGTCTCGAAACGGCCGGAAACTACTCGGCGCTGCTGAGAGTAGTGGAGGTCAGTGTGGAGAGAGCTTCCGAGATCCTGGAGACACCGCAGATGGATATTACGGGAGAAGATATACATCCAACGGCACATGATATACAGGCACAGGATCTGGAGTTTGCCTATGATACGCGAAAGATTATTGACGGCATATCTGTAACAATACCGGAGAAGACGACAACTGCGATCGTCGGCCCTTCGGGCGGCGGCAAGACTACGCTGGTCAATCTGCTGGCAAGATTCTGGGATGCCGATGCCGGTACAGTGAAGCTTGGCGGCAGAGATGTCCGAGACTACGATATGGATGCACTGATGAAGAACTATTCGTTTGTCTTCCAGAATGTATATCTGTTCCATGATACGATTGCCAATAATATCCGCTTCGGAAGACCGGAAGCACCTATGGATGAAGTGATCAAAGCCGCAAAGAAAGCATCCTGTCATGACTTTATCACGGCTCTTCCGCAGGGATATGAAACGGTGATCGGCGAAGGCGGTGCTTCTTTGTCCGGCGGTGAGAAACAGCGTATTTCGATTGCCCGGGCAATGATGAAAGATGCACCGGTGATCTTCCTTGATGAGGCAACAGCGAATGTCGACCCTGAGAATGAGAAAGAACTGATGAGTGCGATACAGGAGCTGACAAAGGAAAAGACAGTGATCATGATTGCCCACAGACTGAGGACGGTTGAACACGCGGATCAGATCCTGGTCGTGGATCACGGAAAGATCGTCCAGCAGGGCAGACATGAGGAATTGATGAAACAGGATGGAATATACAGGAACTTTATTGGTGAACGGCGTGAGGCTGCCAGCTGGAAAGTCAGAGCATAGGAGGTTATGAGAATGAACAATACAAATAAGCTTAACGGAAAAGATCTGATCAATATTGGTATTTACGGTGCGATATACTTTGTGATTCTGTTTGCGGTCGCAATGCTGGGCATGATTCCGATATTCCTGCCGCTTCTCTCGGTATTTGTGCCGATTCTGGGCGGTATACCGTTTATGCTGTTTCTGACGAAAGTCAGGAAACCGGGCATGGTCCTGATCACAGCAATGATCATGGGAGTGATGATGCTTTTAACGGGTATGGGTCCCTGGCCGCTGCTGACATGTGCGATTGCAGGTATTCTGGCTGAGCTGTGCCTGAAGAGCGGCAATTACAGAAGCGGCAGCAAAGCTGTTACGGCATATGCGCTGTTCAGTCTCTGGATCTTCGGGAACTATCTGCCTCTGTTTACCGATTATGAGGGATACTTCGCACAGCGGGCGGATTACGGTCAGGCATATATTGATGCCGTGCAGAGACTGATGCCTCTGTGGATGGCTCCGGTACTGCTGGTATCCTGCTTTGTATGCGGTATGCTGGGCGGCATGCTTGGACGCCGGCTGCTGAAGAAGCACTTTGAGAAAGCCGGACTTGCCTGATGCCGTACTCATCACGGGAAGCACAGGATAAACGCCGGGCTTTCCTTGATCCGCGCACCAAACTTGTTCTGACAGCACTTCTGGCAGTATTCGTGATGGGAGGCCTGGGCGGAGACCGCATGAAAGCGATTAAAGCCTGTTTATCCGCATTGCCGTTTCTGCTTCTTCTGGCAGAGAGAAAGTGGACACGATTTCTGCGCGGACTGGTGATCCTTGTGCTTGGTTATGCATTGCTTTATGTTATGCCGTATCTTCCGGGTGTACTGCGTCATATTGCTTTGTTCTGCGGCGGTATGCTTACACGTTTTGTCGTTACGGTTGTCATGGGTGATTACCTGATCTCTACGACTACCGTCAGTGAGTTTATCTGCGGCATGGAGCATATGCATGTGCCTGAAACACTTACGGTTCCGGTATCGGTAATGTTTCGCATGTTTCCGACGATCGGTGCAGAATGGCGTTCCATACGGCGGGCAATGCGAATGCGGGGTATTTATCTCGCTGGTACGAAACCTGAGAAAGTACTGGAATATCAGCTGGTACCGATGATCACATCAAGTGTAAGGGTCGGTGAAGAATTATCTGCGGCAGCTTTGACCCGGGGACTCGGAGCTCCGATACGGCGTACTAATATATGCAGGATCGGCTTTCGCGTACAGGATATAGTCTTGCTTGGCTTTTCAGGTCTGACAGTTATGACATGGGTTCTGATCTGTGCGGGGGTAACAGGATGATAGAATTCAGACATGTATCTTTCAGATATGGTACCGATCAGCCGGAAAACAGTCTTGCGGATATTGATCTGGAAATAGGTAAAGGGGAATTTATCCTTCTGACAGGACCTTCGGGATGCGGAAAGACGACGATCCTGCGAATGATCAGCGGTCTGATTCCGCATTACTATACAGGAGAGATCAGCGGGGAAATACTGGTCAACGGTAAAAGAATACAGGATTACGAACTGTACGAAACAGCCTCAGTGATGGCGGTCGTATATCAGAACCCGCGCAGTCAATTCTATAATCTGGATACAACAGGCGAAATGGCTTTCACCTGTGAAAACCGCGGGATGCCGGAAAAGGAGATCTATGCACGGATCGACAGAACTGTGGAAGATTTTTGCATGGAAGAACTGATGGACAGGAATATCTTCGGTCTCTCCGACGGAGAGAAACAGAAGATCGCATGTGCATGTGCAGATGTCGCCGGGACCGAGATCATCCTGTTGGATGAACCTTCCGCAAATCTGGATCACAGGTCGGCGGAAGCACTCAGGGAACGGATCATCGCCTGGCAAAAAGAAGGAAAAACGATCATTGCGGCAGAGCACAGGATATCCTGGCTTTGGGATCTGACTGACAGAACAGTGATCATGCATGAAGGAAGAATAGACAGAGTCCTGCGGAAGGAAGAAGCAGAAAAGTATACTCCGGAAGCTCTTTCTGTTCTTGGTCTGCGTACCAATCACTTTGAAGATCCGCTTTCAATTTATCTGCCGGCTGTATGTGACGAAGATGAAGTCATGACACTGAGAAATCTGAAGCTGACATATGCAGGACAGAAAGAACCGGTGGTGGATATAGAGGAAATGAATCTGGCAGTTGGCGAGATCACGGCAATAACGGGGTATAACGGGGCGGGAAAGACAAGTTTCCTGAACTGCTTCTGCGGCGTGGAAAAAGAGGCAGGAGGAACGCTGCAATATCACGGGAAGTTATACGCACGAAAGGACAGACAGAAACTGTGCTTCATGGTCATGCAGGAGACCGGTGATCAGCTTTTTACCGAAAGTGCACTGGAGGAGGTGCTGATCAGCTTTCCGAAAGGAAAACAAAACGCCAAAGAAGAGGCTGTACGTATCTTGCAGAGTCTAGACCTTAAACCTTATGCGGAAAGACATCCGCAGAGTCTGTCGGGAGGACAGAAACAGCGTCTTGCGATCGCCTGCGCACTGGCTTCAGAAAGAGAGATCATTCTGCTGGATGAACCGACAAGCGGTCTTGATCACAGGCACATGCAGGAAACTGCAGATCTGCTGAAACAACTATGTGAGCGCGGAATAACCGTTCTTGTGGTGACACATGACAGTGAACTGATCCATACCTGCTGTACAAGAATGATTCGTTTATAACACTTAAGAGAAGCAATTACTGTGTTTGTACCGTAAAGTGCTTCTCTTTTTTACATATGGCAATAAGAATACTGCACTATGTAATATAATAGTACTAAAATACATTAACACTGGAATGTATCATATATTAAAGGAACATATCAGCTTATGAACGAGCATGATAACAGATATCCTGAATTTGCCAGAGCGTATGAGCCGGTAAAGGGAGGAAAGAAACATAAAGCCCTGAACTGGAATCCGCTTCCTTTGATCGTGGCTGCTTTCCTGCTGTTACTGCTTCCGCTGATCACTAAGCCGGCAGAGCAGAGTCCTGTACCGCCGGCGGCCGATACACCTGTGTGGACTGTACATGCGCATGCAGGGGAGAAGGAAATGATGTTTGTTGTGCCGGAGCCGGAGCCGGGGATCCTGCCCAAGCCTTCGCCTTCGGCGACACCCGTACCTCCGCCGGTCACACCTGCACCGCCGACACCGACACCGGCAGATCCGACACCTGTACCTCCGGTCACACCGGAACCGGCGCCGGAACCTTCGCCGTCATCGGAAACAGACGAAAGAGTCAGAGTTGTGATCACCGGCACCAGAGTGACGGATGTGTATAACGGAGATGATATCTTTGCGGAGTGGTTCGATTACGCGGCTTATAAAGGCAGTAAGAAAATCAGTGCTGAGTCTTTTACTGTTGAATTCGTGGAAACAGACGGTGTAGAGCCTTTCGTATCGGGAATCAATGTCGGTACATATTACATGGGACTGACAAAAGCCAACTTCGAAGTTACATCCGGGAAGTACAGCAAGTTCAGTGTCGAAGTCAGAGACGGTTATGTAAAGATCACTCCGGCATCTGTTACGGTCACCGTCACCGGCAATACGAACACCGTAGACTATGATGGTGAGACACATATCATTGAGGGCTACAGCGTCAGTATTCCTTCGGATTCGATCTTTACGGAAGGTGATATCGTATTCTCCGGAACAGCCAGAGCTGAAGGCAGAGAAGCCGGGACATATAACATGGGTCTGAAAGCAGGTCAGTTCAGTTCTTCCAACAGTAATTTCAAAGTTAAATTCAATGTGACAGACGGCTGGCTGAAGATCAATTCAGCGGCTGCCGATCATACACCGCCGGACGTATCCCTCGGCAAGGAGATCAGTGCAGTACCGGAGAATAACGGCATGCATTTCTATGTCGGGTTTGATATCCATGCCTGGAATGATCTCGCTGACGGCACAATGAAGGCAACGCTGTATACATCTGCTGACGGCGGCGCAACCTACACAGCGCAGACGGACAGCACAAAGACGATCAGCGGAAGCTCCGGCGAGACATATGCAGAAGTCGATGCTGTACTGCCGGGGACTGCGGCCGTGTACAAGGGCAAGATCGTCCTTGAGTATACCTACAGTGACGGATCAACAGGCAGTGCGGAACTGGGTCCTGTGAATCTGCATACGGACGGCTTTGCGTATATCAACAATAACTTCGGTGACCAGGGCTGGGATTATGACATTAACGGCAATCTGAGTGTGGATGTCATCATTGACGATACCAAGGTGGATCCTGACACAGTCGATTTTGAATATGCATCATTTACAGCTAATGGTGAGTATGTACCGGATCCGGCAATCAGAAAGTATACCGGCACGGATGGTAAACAGCATATTCAGGTCGGGGTCATGAAAGAGATCATCGGTGAGACGAATGTCTCCTGTACGATCATTCTGAAGGCGACAGACAGCGAGGGAAGTCCCTGGGTGACGACACTGTCTCACAGCGGAACCGTAAATAACTGATCATTACCTGGAGGGGAGGAATAGATATGAAAAACATCATCGGTATTATCATTTCGATCATTCTGATCATCGTACTCTATAACCCGCAGTGGCTGCCGCTGTCTGCTGAAACGATCGAAAAGATCCGGGAACTCAGGATCGAGAACTTCCTGATCGAGGGAAGCCGGCGTATCACGTTTGCGCATATTGCGACACTGGTGCTGGCTCTGGCGATCGTCTGGCTGGTCTATACGGTCCTGAAGCTGATCCTGACACAGTTCGGGAAGAAAGATGATCATGCACGTACGGCTTCGACACTGCTGACAGCGCTGTTGAAGTATCTGGCTGTGATCGTTGCCTTTGTGTGGGGTCTTGCGATCCTCGGTGTGAATACGACTGCTGTTCTGGCCAGTGTCGGAATCATCGGACTGATCCTCGGCTTCGGTGCCCAGAGTCTGATCGAAGATATCGTCACCGGCATGTTTATCATCTTTGAGGGACAGTATAAGATCGGAGATATCATCATCCTGGATGATTTCAGAGGTACCGTAAAGAGTATCGGTGTGCGTACGACGACACTGGTCGATCCGGGAGGCAACCTGAAGATCGTCAATAACTCCGATATCCGCAATCTGCAGAACCGTTCCCGTGAAGATTCCCTGGGTATCTGTGACGTGTCAGTCTCCTACAGCACGGATCTGCGCAGGCTTGAACAGGTACTGAAGGAGAATCTGCCGAAGATGTATCAGGCACACAGGGATATCTACATCGGTGAGCCGCGGTATCTCGGCGTACAGGCACTGGGTGATAACGGTGTGGAGCTGCGCCTTGTTGTACCGACAAAAGAAGAGAATGTATTTGCGGCACAGAGACAGCTGAACCGGGATATCAAGATCCTCTTTGATGATTACAATATAGAGATCCCGTTCCCGCAGGTCGTTGTCCACAGAGGCGAATAACAGAGAATACGATATTTGACAGTCACTGTCATGTATCGTATTTTTTCTTTATGAAGAGATCGTATTTTTACATTATCATTCTGGTTCTGGTGCTGTTTTTCTTCGCCCGCAATACATCACAGGATCCTGCGGATGAGAAGACGCCGGCACCTTCTGCCAAGCCTTCATATACCGCAAGACCCAGACCCACGCCTACACCGGTACCGGTGATTCCGGCGGATTTTACGGAGGACAGGAAACTTGGCCGTGAAGAGATCATGGACAGACTGCGTACAGCCAAAGTCGGTTATCCTTCCCGGATCACGGAAGGGGATCATGTGTATACTGCGGAGTGGATCCTTGAGGGCAGCGGAGAGACCGTCTGTTCATGTACGGTGACGGCTGATCCCTACCCGGCAAAGACAAAGGCTGTCTGTAAGCAGGGAGAAGGCTACAGCGAATACCTGAAAGGAGAGCAGGATCTTGCCTGGTATCCCAGTATGCCTCAGATCGGCTCTGTATTTGGGCCGACAAGATATGTAAGATACGGCAAGCATACCGATAGGAAGGTATTCGGCGGATATACCGATGCGGACTGTCCGGGAGGAAACGGCAGGTCCTGCACGGTAGACTGGTATGCGGATACGGAAGAGGGTCCTGTCCTGCTGTACCGGATCGTGACTGAAGATGAGATCATTGTGTCTTCGGGGCTGGCTGAGCCTGAACGCTGGAAACAGTACCGCAATGATCCCACGGGAATAAAGACCGTATCGTATGATGACTTCCCGCATGACGGGCATGATATCTCTCATTATGAAAAGAAAGAGTCTTCCCCGCGCGGTGATCTCTGCGAGGAAGACTATCAGGATATGTATGATGGAAATGAAGATGAGTTTGAAGATGAGGAAGAAGCGTATGATTACTGGATGGAGTTCTGCCGGTGATCAGTGTTCCTCCATGTAGCGCATCATTGCCTCAGCAGCTTTTTTGGCCTGCTCGGCAGCGTGGACAACAGTCAGCGGTCCGGTCACGACATCACCTGCCGCAAAGACACCGTCGACAGTCGTCATACAGTTTTCATCGGTGATCAGAAGACCTTTACTGGTGCCTTCCAGATGTTCCGTACTCATGATCAGCTTGTCCTTGGGACCCTGGCTGATCGCAATGATCACGGAGTCGGCAGGTACCAGTTCTTCATGTTCGCCGTTGCGGACAAAGTTTCCTTCTTCATCCAGTACGGAATCCGCAAAGACCGGGCCTTCGGGTGTGATCCTGGCAATATTCCTGCCGTAGATGAACTCGGCACCATCCAGTTCGGCATAGGACATCTCGTGGGAACTGGCTGTGGCATGCATGTCTCTGGAAAACAGCATGACTTTCTGGGCACCATTGCGGAAAGCCGTTCTTGCGACATCCATGGCGACATTGCCCATACCGACGACGGCTACGGTCTCACCGAGATCCTGATTCTTCGGGTTCTCAAGATAGGAGATACCGAAGTGGACATTGGCCAGGGATTCACCCTGCACACCGAGGGTATTCGGTCTCCATACACCGGTGCCGACGAAGATCGCCGCATAGCCGTCACGGAACAGGTTGTCGATACGCAGAGCACCGCCGATCGTCGTGTTCAGACGGATCTGTACACCGAGTCTTGTCAGCAGCTTCTGGTAGCGGTCAAGGATCGTCTTGGGCAGACGGAAGTCGGGGATACCGTATCTGAGCATACCGCCGATCTGGTTCTTACGCTCGAAGATCGTGACGTCATAGCCGTTTCTGGCCAGGATGATCGCAGCCGTAAGACCGGCAGGACCGGAACCGATGATGGCGACACGCTTTCCCTTGCGTTCGACTTCCTCCGGCCGCATACGGTCAAGATATGCATCAGAGATAAACTTTTCGATCTCATAGAACTGTACAGGAGTGCCTTTGCGCCCAAGTACGCAGTGTCCGCGGCACTGAGCTTCGTGGTTGCATACAATGGCACAGATCACACTCATGGGATTGTTCAGGAACAGTTCTTCACCGGCTTCGATGACTCTCTTTTCCTTGAACATGGAGATGATGTGAGGAATCGGGGTGCTGATCGGACAAAACTTCTGGCACATCGGTATCTTACAGTTCAGACATCTCTGTGCTTCATTCTCTATATGTATTGGCATGTATGATCGTCCTCCAATACTATTATAACGCGCAGTGTATGTACAGGGTAATACATCCTTGTATATGTATATATAACCGGAAGGATATAGCAGTATAAGCAGGACTTTTCGTGTCACAAGATACTGTTATGAGTGCCTGTATTTATCCATATGTCCGGCACATGGTACGATATAGTAAAGAATAATACTGAGGAAAGGAGATAATTATCATGCTTAGAACTGAGATCGTTCAGCTTACCGTTATACCTGCCTCGGCATATCGCCAGAAACTGACTTCGGGAGGTTCAGGTATCGTTATCATACGTAAGGATACAGCTCAGCCGGGTATCGCGTCGATCAGCAGAAAGACAGGCAAGTCAGTCCCGGCCGCAAATACACAGCTGAAACTGTATCCCGAGGAAGCATTTGAAGAGGCAATCGCTCTGACAGCCAGACTGCCGTATAAGAAACTGAAAGCAGTGAAGACAGAGATCCCTGCCGAAGAACCGGATCCCAAACTGGAAGCACTGGCAGACAGTGAAGAATACCGGAAGATCGTGGAGAAGTATACCGATAAGACTGGAAAGCTCTCCTATGATCTGTTGAACAAGGATCTGATCAAATCTGCGCACAGCTCATCCAAGGTGCGGGAGATGATCGCAGAACAGAAGGCTGTAAAGCAGATCCGGGATTATATCATCGGGGTGAAGTTCAGGAATATAGCGGAGAACCATGACCTGAGCAATGCCGAGGTACAGAGGATCGCCGAACTGCTGGATGAGGTCAGTCCCAAGGGTGTCTTCAAGGAGCTGAATGATGCCTTGAGGAAAGATCTCTCGGCACAGAAGAAAAAGTAGTACAGGCATAAAAAGTATGGCTTATAACAGTCATACTTTTTCGCTGTCCGTGTCAATGATCATGTCTTTTTCGGCGAAGACAGCGAATTGGAGCTTGGTGCCGTCCGTCTCTCTGTCAGGGTCATCCGGCTCCAGGATCACCGGGGTAAACCCTGTGTGTTCAGCGATCTCTCTGTTCAATGCCCTGACCGGTTCATCCTGTTCGTAACTGTAGTAGTACGGTTCATCTCTGGCATCCGGCCCGTAACATGCAATGTCCGGGTCAAGCGAGATGACAGCGTAGTAATCTGTTCTGCCGGAGATATCACGCTGTACATGATCACGCATCATCCGCATCATTCTTTTGAAGATACCCTGCCTGCGGAAGACTTCGGTAACGTAAGCATTGGTAAAGAACAGCACCTGTCCGATGTGATCCTTTACCAGGCGCTCTTCTTCATCACGCAGGAGCCAGGCATCCTCCGCAAAGTACATCTCTGCCAGGATATAGTACTCAAGATATGTCCAGTCGGAGTCTTCACTGAGATATTCATAGCACTCACGGCTCGTTAACATGGTCCTTGCGGAACAGGAGTATCCGGCTGTATCGGCAATGATATTCATCTTACTGTCATAGACCAGCATGATATTCAGAAACAGATCGGTCAGTACGGGATAGCTGAACAGTGTATAGACATAGCCACGGTCATCCCTTTCCAGCGTACAGGCATACCCCGGCAGCCGGTTATACGCCGAAAGATCCAGGGCATTCTCCGGCAGCCAGTCCGAGAGTCTCTGCAGGGAGTGCTCAAGATATCTATTCATAGATGCGGATGATCTCCGGGATCTCTTTGGGTTCATGGATGACAGGATAGCGTCCGTCATGTTCGGGATGTCTGGCCAGGGATAGAATACCGCGGATACCGAGCCTTCCGGCTGCGTCCAGATACTTCGGCGTATCGTCGATAAAGAGAGTCTCTTCGGCCTTCGTGCCAAGTCTCTGCAGGGCTTCGCGGTAGATCCTTTCATCGGGCTTGTATACACCGATCATGTAGCTGATCATGACACTGTCAAAGTACGGTAAGAGTCCCTGTTTCTCTATGCGGTAATAGGTGCTTGGCCAGTTGTCGCTGAGGATACCGAGCTTATATCCTCTTTCCCGCAGTGTCTGCAGGGTCTCCTTTACCTGCGGCAGCGGGAGTACATTATCAATGTTATATGTCCGGTCATACGAGATCTCTTCGGCTCTTTCCCGGGTAATCGTAAGACCCGGCACTTCCGAGATCCATGTGTAGTAGAAATCCGCAAACTGCCTGTATTCCTGTTCGCATGTATCCATGCGGTGATGATCGATCAGGGGCTGGGATGCCTTGCGCAGCGCTCCGTACCAGATCTCTCTGTCTATGCTGTCCGTGATCTCCTTCGGGTAATACCTGCGGAACAGGGAGGTGGCCATCCAGTCTCCGGTTTCCGGTATCTCCAGTGTCCATCCGAGATCAAATAGTATACCTTTTACTGCCATGTTAATGACTCCTTAATGATTGATAATATTGTAAATGATATAATCACTACGTGAACAGCCGATCCCGAAAAGTCAGAAGAAAGATACGTCCGGTACGCCTTTTGGGTGTATTCTTTTTCTTCTGCATGGTCATCGTTGCGTTCAGTGCCGTCCTGCGTCTTGCGCTTGGGGTGATCGATTCCCTGTTTTACAGACCGACTCCGGAGCCGGTGGTCAGCGAAGAACCTGTATACGTGGATCCGGTATATACGCATGACTACAGCTTTGATACATATGAAGTGATCGATCAGTACCTGAGGTACCGCAGTGACACGTATACGTCACAGACAGGTCTTGATCTCAGCAGTCATCAGGGGGAGATCAACTGGCAGAAGGTCAAGGATACCGGTATTGACTTTGTGGTCATCCGGGTCGGCTACCGCGGTTATGAGACAGGACTGATCAATGAGGATCAGCGTTTCCGGGAGTATATTCAGGCGGCAGAGAACTACGGCTTCAATGTCGGTGTTTACTTCTTCTCACAGGCGGTAAATACCGAAGAAGCAGCGGAAGAGGCAGAGTATGTCCTGTCGATGATCAAAGACTACAGGATATCCATGCCCATAGCGTATGATATGGAACAGGCATCCGACCATGACCGGATCAAGGATCTGACAAAAGAAGAGCGCACACAGGCAGCCCTGGCCTTTGCGAAAACCATCAAGGAAGCCGGGTATACACCGATCGTCTACGGCAGCTCCTCCTGGCTGGAGAACGAGATATCCATGGAGGATATACAGGATACCTGCGGTTTCTGGGTAGCCAGCTATACAAAGAAAAAACTGCCGATGATGCATCAGTATGAGATCTGGCAGTATTCCAATAAGGGCAGGGTGCCCGGCATCAGTGTGGATGTTGATCTGAATATCTATATGAAGAAGAACTAGAGGTCTACTTCTCTGACGGTTTCTTCAACATACTCAGGCATCAGGGATCCCGAGGAGATATCCTGTATCTCTTTTGCGGCATCCGTATCCTTGGCACATTCAAAGATCACGGTGACCTGTTCACCGTACTGCGTATCCACGAGATACGCTTTTTTTCTGATCCAGCGGTCAATACTTCCGGTCATCTCATACGGGTAGGTCAGACGGTAGCGGTCAAAGTATACATCCCTGGTCTTCGGGGCATGCGCAAGACATGATGTCACAGCTCCGCCGTAGGCTCTGATCAATCCTCCTGCG
Source organism: Solobacterium sp. UBA3691 (assembly GCA_002372175.1). Lineage (GTDB taxonomy): Bacteria > Bacillota_I > Bacilli_A > Erysipelotrichales > Erysipelotrichaceae > Bulleidia. The sequence continues at coordinate 89,943 of DFIS01000071.1, read as the reverse complement.
CCAAGCTTGATCCCGCCGAAATAGCGCACAACACAGACGCAGATATCCTGCAGACCGCTGTGCATGACCGCTTCCAGCATCGGTATGCCGGCTGTTCCGGAGGGCTCACCGTTATCACTGGAGCGTCTGATCTCACCCGAGGTACCGCAGACATAGGCCGTACAGACATGACTGGCATCACGGAACTCTGCCCGGATCAGGCTGATATACTCCCGGGCTTCTTCTTCGCTGCGGCATGGGGCTGCACAGGCAATAAACTCCGACTTCTGGATCACGGTTGTTTCTCTGAATTCTTCTTTGATACGCATGTCCATATTATAAAAGGAAACAGCAGGAAAAGACAGACAGTTGACATGGAGTATACTCTACAGGTTATCCTTAACTTAGGAGGAACACAGTGCGTGGATAATCAGTTTGTGTGGGATAAGGGTAAATACTATCCTGAGTTTGATGAATACTTTACCGGTATTACCTATGTGAACAGGCTTCTGGATGAACCTCTGAATATAGGCTGTATTACCTTTGAACCGGGAGTGCGGAATCACTGGCATTCACATACAGCTTCATCAGGGGGAGGACAGACCCTGATCTGTGTCAGCGGTACCGGATGGTACCAGGAGTGGGGTAAACCGGCAAGGAAGCTGCAGGCCGGAGATATCGTGAATATCCCTGCCGGTGTAAGACACTGGCATGGGGCCGCAAAGGACAGCTTCTTCCAGCATCTGGCTGTAGCTGTACCGGGAGAAGATACCGGCTCGGTGTGGTTCGGACCGGTCAGTGATGAAGAATATAATGCATTGGAGGAATGAACATGTATACAAATGATTTCAGAGGAGTAAAGCTTTCAGCACTCGGCATGGGCAACATGCGTCTGCCGGTGATCGGCGGTAAGGATGAACAGATCGACATGGAGACATATGCGCAGATGATCGATCTCTGTATGAAAGCCGGGATCAATTACTACGATACAGCCTGGGGCTATCATGCTGGAAACTCGGAAACAGCAGTCGGCGAAGTCATGCGCAGATATCCGCGGGACAGCTATTACCTGGCAACGAAGTTTCCCGGATATGATCTCTCCAACATGGGGAAGGTAAAGGAGATCTTTGAGAAACAGCTGCAGAAGTGTCAGACAGAGTACTTTGACTTCTATCTGTTCCATAATGTCTGTGAGATGAATATCGATCATTATCTTGACCCCAAATACGGTATTCTGGACTATCTTCTCGAGCAGAAGAAGAACGGCAGGATCCGTCATCTTGGCTTCTCCTGTCATGGCGCTGTGCCTGTACTGAAGCGTTTCCTGGAAGCGTATGGGGAGCACATGGAGTTCTGTCAGCTGCAGCTGAACTGGCTGGACTGGAAACTGCAGGATGCCAGGACAAAGGTGGAGATCTGTGCGGAATATGATATCCCGGTATGGGTCATGGAGCCCCTGCGCGGAGGCAAGCTTGCGTCCCTTTCGGAAGATGCTGAAAAGAAACTGAAGAGTCTGCATCCGGAGATGACGATCCCGGAGTGGAGCTTCCGCTTTCTGCAGACGATACCGAATGTGACAATGGTGCTCTCCGGTATGAGTACGATGGCACAGCTCGAAGAGAATCTGCGTACGTTTGAAGAGAGAAAAACACTGAATGAGGAAGAACTGCAGGCACTTTCGGAGATCGCCGACGAGATGCTCAAACTGGATACGGTGCCCTGTACTGCCTGCCGCTACTGTACGACACACTGCCCGATGCATTTGAATATCCCTGAGCTTCTGGCCATGTACAACGAGCACAAGTTCACGGGCGGAGGCTTTATCGTGCCGATGCGCTTATCGGCAATGCCGGAGGAGGAGAAACCTTCCGCCTGTATCGGCTGTCACAGCTGTGAGGCAGTATGCCCGCAGCAGATCGCGATACCGGATACACTGGCAAAGCTTGCGGCGATGCTTGGCTGAACTGAGAACTGAAGACGGCAATACCGTCTTTTTTCATACACCGATATATCTGATCGGCACCGTGGTATAATTAGACACAGGTAAAATCTATGGGAAGAATCAGACAATTGGATGCACAGACAGCGAATATGATCGCAGCCGGAGAAGTCGTTGAAAGACCGCAGGGTGTCGTCAAGGAACTGGTGGAGAATGCCATTGATGCCGGAGCTTCGCGGATCACGGTCAGTGTCGAAGACGGCGGTCTCGAGAAGATCACGGTCAGTGATGACGGCTGCGGCATGGACAGCGAGGACGCGGTACTGTGCATGAAAAGACATGCGACAAGCAAGATCCGCACACAGCGTGATCTCTTTAACATACATACACTGGGCTTCCGCGGTGAGGCACTGCCCTCGATCGCATCGGTAGCCAAGGTGATCCTGCGCACCAGTGACGGCAATGATGCCACAGAAGTAAAGATCAGCTACGGTGATATCGTTTCCGTAAGCAATTATCCCTGCAACAGAGGTACGGAGATCAGTGTCGAAGGACTCTTCTACCGCACACCGGCACGTCTTAAGCACATGAAGAGCGGTGCCTACGAGAACTCTCTGATCCAGGATGTGATCGTACGCTTTGCAATGGCCAGACCAGACATCTCGTTTACGTTTATTTCCTCCGGCAGGGAATCTTTCCGCACGAGCGGACAGGGTGATCTGCTGGAAGTGATCTGGCAGGCATGGGGCCGGGAAGCTGCAGAGAACGCGATCCCTGTCTCCTTTGAAGACTACGATTATAAAGTCACCGGATATCTGGTCAAGCCGTTAGTCACCAGAGCCTCCCGCAGTTTCATGCATGTATTCCTCAACGGGCGCATGGTGCGCACATACAGGCTGTATAAGGCGATCCAGGATGGCTATGAAGATTTTATCGTCAAGGGCAGAAATCCCGTGGCAGTTCTGCATGTGACGATGGACCCGCAGCTGCTGGATGTCAACGTACATCCCTCCAAATGGGAAGTCAGAATATCCAAGGAGACACAGCTCGAGTGTCTGATCCGTGACAATGTCCGCAATGCCCTGAAAGGCAATGTACTGGTGCCGCATACCGAAGTCAGAGAAGTACGCACCGTGTATGAACCGATCACGATCGATACCGGCAGTCTTGAGCATACACCTGCCTTTGTCGGTACTGCCAAAGAGATGCCGGAGAAGAAACCGGAGCCAAAACCTGTACAGACGGTGAAAGAACCGGAGCCTGTCCATGTTCCGGAAGTCAGACCAGAGAGGCAGACACTCCCGCAGATGACTGTCATCGGGCAGCTCCATGGCAAATATATTATCTGTGCCTGTGATGAAGGACTCGCCATTCTGGACCAGCATGCCTGTCAGGAACGTGTGCACTACGAGGAGATCCTTGCAGGACTGAACAAAGAACCGCATATGACCGAACCCCTGCTGCCTGTTACGGTGACAGCCGGTGCGGATATCGTACAGCGTATAGATGAACTGAACCAGGCATGTGCAGATCTGCATCTTGTCTTTGAGGCCTTTGGCAGGGATACACTGATCCTGCGTGAGATACCGCTCTGGATGAAGGATGTCGAAGAAGAAAGCTTCCTGCAGGATGTGCTGGATAACTTCCGCAATGATACAGAATCACGTTACGGCAGGATGGAAAAGAAGAAGATCGCAACGATGGCCTGCCACCGTTCCATACGTTTTAACCGCAGTCTGACCATGGCAGAGATGCAGGAAGTGGTGCGCCAGCTCGGCACCTGTGAGAATCCGTATCACTGTCCGCACGGCAGACCAACGTTTATCATTCTGAACGAGAAGGAATTCGAAAAGGAGTTCCTGCGATGAAGAAGGTACTGGTGATCGCGGGACCGACCGCTTCCGGCAAGACCTCGTTCTCTGTCTCAGTGGCGAAGGCCTACGGCGGTTATGTGATCAGCGGGGATTCCGTACAGGTATACAGAGGCCTGGACATCGGCAGCGGCAAGGTCAGACCGGAAGAAATGCAGGGCATCAGACACGAACTGATCGATATCCTGGATCCCGATGAACAGTACAGTGTGTCCGACTTTCAGAAGAATGCCAGGGCGATGATCGACGCTTCCGAAGAGCTGCCGATCATCGTAGGTGGGACCGGACTGTATCTGAAGGCGTGTCTGTATGACTATGACTTTGTACAGGAGGCAGGGGAGGTACATACCGATCCTGAGCTGGATACATATACCAATGAAGAGCTGTACGGGATGCTCAGGGAGAGTGATCCTGCACAGGCGGAGAAGATCCACGTCAATAACCGCAGACGTCTGCTCAGAAGTCTGACGATCCTCAGGCATACCGGTATTCCCCAGGGGGAGATGGTTGCCTCACAGCGGCATGAGATGATCTATGATGCGATGATCGTCGGCTGTACGATGGAACGTCAGAAGCTCCATGAACGGATCGCTCTGCGGGTCAGACAGATGGCTGCAGAGGGTCTTGAGGAAGAAGTGCGCAGTCTGGCACAGAGATACGGATTCCGGGCTCCCGGCATGCAGGGGATCGGATATAAAGAGTGGGAAGCGTATTTTGCGGGAAAGATCAGCCGTGAGGAAGTGATTGGGAAGATCATCATCCACTCACGCCAGTACGCAAGAAGGCAGTATACCTGGCTCAATCACCAGATGCCTGTACACTGGTTTGATTCAACGGATCCGCAGGATGCGGAACGCATGCGAAAGGAGATCGGAAAATGGATCAGGGACTGCAGAGAGTAGAACTGCTGCTGGGTGCGGATGCTGTAGAGAAGCTGCGGCAGAGCACGGTGCTGGTCGCCGGCGTCGGCGGTGTCGGTTCCTATGCGGCAGAAGCACTCGCCAGGACCGGTATCGGACATCTGATCCTGATCGATAAGGATACCGTGGCAGAGTCCAACATGAACAGACAGATCATGGCGGTCAGAGATACCGTAGGTCTGAACAAGTGCGATGTCATGAAGCAGAGGATCGAAAGCTACCGGTATGACTGTCAGGTAGACTGTATCAATGCCTTCTTTGATGAAAGCAATGCCGATATGGTGAAGGATGCGGACTTTGCGGTGGATGCGATCGATACCGTTACCTCCAAACTGGCATTTATCGAGGCCTGTCATAAATACAATGTTCCGTTTGTCTGCTCGCTGGGGATGGGCAACCGCCTGGATCCTTCCTGCGTGCATCTCAGCGATCTCTGGAAGACACAGGGTGATCCGCTGGCCCGCAGTGTCCGCAGTATGGCCAGAAAGCGCGGTATTGACTACCCGGTGCCGGTGATGATCAGTGATGAAATGCCGCGGGCACAGCGTACGGTCGTTGATCCCGACGGGGAGACACGGAAGGACAGAATACCGCCGGCAAGTACGATCTTCGTACCGGCTGCGGCAGGACTGCTGGCCGCCAGCACGGCAGTCAGAGTAATATTGGGAGAAAATATCCATGGGAAACATTAAGAGAATATCCCGCTATCTTCGGAGTATATCACTGCTGCGGGCAGTGATCGTATGCGCTGTAATCGCAATTGCCGAGGAACTGATCGTAATCGCTTCGACAAGAGGCGTTCTGCCGCCGTCAATGTCGATCCCTGTTATCGTCGCAATCTTTGTGCTTGGCATGATCATTGCCCTGATCTCAGCCATGCGGAAGACAGCTTCGTTCCGGCGGGCTGTGCACAGAGAGGGAGACACTGATGATTTTGATCGGGATGATATCTCTGTCCTGGGTGATACGGTCACCGTATATACAGGCAGAAGATGGCTGCTGTACCGCAGCGGATATCAGTTTACACCGTACCGGAAGGCCCATATCGCAGAAGCCAGAAGCTACGGTACCTATCAAGAGGGCAGAAAGAAATCCATGTTTCAGCTGGTCCTGACCGACCGTGAGGAACCGGTGATGCTGACGGTGCACTGTCCGAGTGAAACTGCGGCAGAGGCGGTCAATGCCTGGCTTGGTAAAGACAGGACAGAGGTGCCGGTGATCCTGCACTGTCCGTTCTGCCATGCGGAAGTATCCTCTGCAGATGAATTCTGCGGCAACTGCGGCATGAAGCTGATCCGTGAACAGCCGGTCGATCCGTTTCCCACACAGTCGCTGAATACGGCACCGTTCCGGGCGAATCCGGAGCCTTACCATGATCATTCCAGAAAGACAGCAGTGATCGCAGCAGCTTTGTTTGTTCTTGCGGCGGCAGTGATGTATCTGCTGACATCGGGGGCTTAATTGACTGGCGGTCAAATTAAGTACATAATATAGTATGAAAGAAAGGAATGGTGATGAAGATGAGTGAATTCAACCGTTCAGAGTATTATGAGAATACGGAGAGTCTGCAGTCTTATATCCTTAAAGTATTAACGAAGATGGGATTGGGGCTTGCGGTTACTGCGGCCATCGCCTATGCCTGCTATTATAGTCTGATCTCCTACGGTATCATGTATACCTTTATGATCGATATGTATCCTGTCAGTACCATAGGTATGCTGGTGGCACAGCTTGGTGTATGTATGTATCTGTCGGTCAGACTTACCCGGATGCAATCTTCTACAGCGAATGTGCTGTTCTTTATCTATGCCGTTCTTACGGGCATTACGTTTGCGACACTGCCGATCTACTTCGGTGTGCTGACTGTCTTCCAGGCTTTCCTGTATGCGGCTGTCATGTTCGGCAGCTGTGTTGTGATCGGACATACGACTAATGTGGATATGAGCCGTTTCGGCGGTCTTCTGCTGGGTGCGCTTGTCTCTCTGGTCGTCTGTTCTGTCCTGCAGCTTCTGATCCCGGCTCTGCGTACAGACAGCTTTACGCTGATCATCTCGTATGCGGGTATCTTTATCTTCCTGCTGCTGACAGCGTTTGACATGCAGAGGATCAAGGAGTTCTACAGAGTATCGGCGGCAGATGCACAGCTTGGTGAGAATCTGGCTGTATACGGTGCTTTCCAGCTGTATCTTGACTTTATCAATATCTTCCTGAAGGTTCTGAGGATCCTCGGAAGCCGCAGAAGAAACTGATCTGTACAGACAGGCTGTCATCCGGAAGGGTGGCAGTCTTTTTTTATACGGTATGAGTTTGTATATTCTTACTACAGATAAACAGCCTGTGTGATAGAATGAAGTTATGTTTAAATTGAATAAATTTCTCAATATACTTGCGTCTGTATTCATGATCATCCTGGCTCTTCTGGTAGGAGCAGGCATGATCATGGGGTATCTGACAGAGCATCGTATCGGTCTTTCGGTCATGGCTGTACTGTGGGCTGTGCTTGGCATTCTGAGTCTGCAGGGAACGCTGAAAATGACGGAGAAGGACTACAGGCGCACTCATATGAGAGCAAATAAGTATGTCACAAGACGTATTTTTCTGTTTCTGAGTCTGGTGCTTGTGTTTATCTCGGTGGCGGTGCTGGTCAACATCCGGCTATCTGCCAGGGGCAGGGATATGGGCAGAGTACTGATCATTGAGGTGATCCTGGGCTGTGCTGTGCTGGCTGCGTATGTCATGGAGCTGATCAGTCTGTATAAGACCAGGAAAGCATCACGTATACAGGATGAGAGCTTTGCGGATCTGCCGATCTATATCAATGACCGGTATTTCTCAATGGTCGTGGATGAACTGATCAACGAGGGAGATTCGTCTTTTCTGCATGGCTTTCTGCATGGTACCGTGAAGGCATCCGACAAGGTCTTCTTCTACTTCAGTGACGGGTCGGTATTCAAGGGACAGGTCACTTCGATCCTGGCTGACGGGATCTCTGCGGATACGGTCACGGACAGTCCCTGTGTGCTGGAGATCAACACAAAGGGAAAGATGCAGTATCAGCCGTTTATGATCTGTACAAGTCTTCTGCCTTACGGCAATGACAGTGTAGAGAGGGTCATCTCCAATCCAAGATTAACTTCGCTGCTTAACGGATACCGTGAGCAGAAGGATAAAGAGGGATATATCAACTATCTGGCGGCACTGATCGTACGTTCTTCGTTTATGGTCAGAGTGATCCCGGCGGAAGAGAACAGACCCTGGTATAAGAGAGTGGTAGAGTATTTCTTCGGCTACCGCGGGCAGATCAGGATGCCTGTTGTCAGCGGTGAGAAACTGCAGGCAGATGCTTTGCCGGTATATACGGACTGGATGTCATACAGGCGCGGGGCTCACGGGGATGAGGAGCACAGTATGGCAGTACTGCTGAAGTTTGAGGAGGTGCTGCACCATCTGCATGCGCCGATCAGCAGTGTTGTGATCAATCCGTTCGGTCCTGCAGACTTCTATATACCGCCGGCGTTTGCCCGCTCCCTGCAGCAGCACATCGAGGAAAAAAAGAAGGAAAAAGATACAGAGATATCTTTCTGAAAAGAGTCTGTACTGGTAATATTTTTCTATGAGAGTAAAAGAACTGGCATTTCATGAGTATTATCATAAATACCTGATCCTGGAAGCGGATATGCTTACGGAGAAGCTGAAGGATGCGGTCAGTGTGAAGGAGGATGACTGCTTCGTACTGGTGACGTCGTACGTCCATGTCTCCGGCGAGCTGCGTTTTCCGGTTCTTTCACTCGGCCATGCGTATGATCACTGTACAAAGGGACTGCGCAGAAGGGCTGTTCTTGGAGAGTATACATACGATGAAGTGGCGGAGCTTCCCTGCCGGATCATCATGCCTGATCTGCGGATCAGAGCGAAGGGTGAAGCGTTCCTGGCAGAGGCAGAGTGTGATCTTTCCGAAGACCTGAAACTGACCCGCTATGATGTCAGACTTGACGATATACGTACAGACGGTTATCCGGATCTTCTGCGTTTCGGGATCCTGACCAACAGCGGTATTCTTGTCAGCAGGATGAATATCTCCGGCTATGAGGGTCTTCTGATCACCGGGACACTGGCGATAGAGCCGGAAACAGAGATCGGTATCCATGCCGGTGACAGGGTGTGGACGATGCCCTTCTTTGTGGGTGAACAGTACAGGCTGCTGATGGTGCTGGCAGGCAATGAGCTTACTGATGAACAGCAGGCAGCTCTGAATGAGATCAAGGAGAAAGGAACCGTTACGGGACTGGGACTGGCAGCCCTGACGGTACGTAACTGATATATGAGTGACAGCAGGATCGTGAAATATACCTGCCCGTACTGCGGCAGAGAATTTGAAATGGAGATCTATGATACGGTCAATGCCGTACAGGAGCCGGATCTGAAGGAAAGGTGTGCATCGGGAGATCTGTTTAAGACTTCCTGTCCGCACTGCAAGCAGGACTTCATGGTGCAGTATCCGCTGGTCTATATTGATCAGGCAAATAAGTTTGTACTATGGCTGAGCACCAGTGAACACGGCGAGATCGGCAAGATCACGAAACCCCTGGTACAGAACGGATACAGACTCAGAAGGTGTCTGACGATCCGGGAATTTACCGAGAAGATCAGTATCTTCGAAGACGGTGCTGATGATGTGCTGGTGGAACTGGCAAAGTATGACTGTTTTATCGAGTTTGTCGACAACAAGAAGGGCAAACCCGAGGATATTACTTCAATCGAATACCAGAGGTATGAGAACGGTCTTCTGAAGATCAATGTACGTACGGATGATCAGGGTATGAGCTTCCTGATCCCGGTATCGATCGTGGAAGAAGAAATGGAACAGGATCCGGAACTGTATGCGATCAGGGATGATGAGATCCCGGTCGTCAATGATGAGTGGATACGTTCACTCTTTACGGAGAGTGCCGGACAGGCATAGAGGTGAGTTATGATCGTGATTGGTGATGCGTCTCTGACCAAACAGATCAGAGAGCTCTGGCGGGCAAATTACATAGATCCTACAGGAAGGTATATAGACTTCTTCTTTAAGAGTATCTATAAGCCTGAGTATTCCTACTGTCTTGTGGAAGATGAACAGGTGAAGGCAGTGATCCTGCGGATACCGCAGGCAGTCATGTTCAATGACAGGATCCTGGCAGCTTCCTTACTGACCGGGGCGGCTGAGCAGGAGGAAGGCATGATCAGTGGAGAACTGCTTCCGGTGGTGCTGGATGCCTGTGAACACAGTGAACTGATCACACTGGCAGATGTCAGTGACGAAAGATACTTCAGCAATGCCGGCTTTGAGCGTATATACAAGAAGACACGGTACAGTCTGGAGCGGAAGAACTTCAGTGCGATCACGAACTTCGGCTGTGCGTATGAACCTTCACCGATCGATATGTTAAAGGTATACTCCGCATTTGCCCGCAGATTCAACGGCTTCAGTGCCAGGACTGTCGAAGACTTTGCGGCAATGAAGAAGGAAGTATCACGGCGCGGCGGGAAGACGGTTGCCTTCTATGATGAGAAGAACCGGATACGTGCATATGCCTGTATTGCGATCAGGGATGATCTGGCAGAGATCGAAGAGTGTATCTATGTGGATGCCAAGGGACTGATGAAGATGGTCAATGCGGCTTTCCAGGAACGCAGAAACGTGGATCTCGTGGTCAGTGAGGCGGAGAACCTGTCCGTGCTTCTGCCCGGGGCGGTAAAGAAGAAGGAATGGTCCAAGCTTGTTAGGCTGAATGATGCCTCACTGTTCTCGAGACTGTTCAATACAGAAGTGAGCTCAGCTGCCGAAGCGTATGCGATCAGCAGGAAACCGCTGTACTTTAATGACAGATTCTGAAAGATGCAGGGAAACTTGCATTTTCTTTACATAAAAGAAAGCCTTTATATCATAATAATTCCCTTATCGGAGGTTACGAATTAATTCACAAAGGAGTAAAGTATGCTATAATTTTTCATGTAACTTAGAGGAGGTCTAGTACAATTATGGCAGATGTAAAAGTTGCAATTAACGGTTTCGGCAGAATCGGCAGACTGGCTTTCAGACAGATGTTCAAGGCTGAAGGTTACGATGTTGTCGCAATCAACGATTTAACAGATCCCAAGATGCTGGCAAATCTGTTAAAGTATGACTCCGCACAGGGCAGATGGGCAGGTCACACAGTTACTGCTGGTGAAGATTCCATCACTGTTGACGGTGAAGAGATCAAGATCTACAAAGAACCTGATGCTGCTAAATTACCTTGGGGTGAATTAGGCGTTGACGTAGTTCTGGAGTGCACAGGTTTCTATACAAAGAAGGCTAAAGCACAGGCTCATATCGATGCAGGTGCCAAGAAAGTCGTTATCTCTGCTCCTGCAGGAAACGACCTGCCTACGATCGTTTTCGGTGTTAACGAAGGCACACTGAAGGCTGATGACACGATCATCTCCGCAGCAAGCTGCACAACAAACTGCCTTGCTCCGATGGCTAACACACTGAACAAGTATGCACCGATCAAGTCCGGTATCATGACAACTGTTCATGCTTACACAGGTGACCAGATGATCCTCGACGGACCGCACAGAAAAGGCGATATGAGAAGAGCCAGAGCCGGTGCGATCAACATCGTTCCGAACTCCACAGGTGCTGCCAAGGCTATCGGTCTTGTTATCCCTGAGCTGAACGGCAAGCTGATCGGTTCCGCACAGCGTGTTCCTACGCCTACAGGTTCCACAACGATCCTCGTTGCTGTAGTTGAAGGCACAGATGTTACTGTTGAAGGCATCAACGCTGCTATGAAGGCTGCTGCTAATGACAGCTATGCATACAATGAAGATCCGATCGTTTCCTCCGACATCATCGGTGAGACACACGGTTCCATCTTCGATGCTACACAGACAATGGTAGCTAAGATCGACGACCACACATACCAGGTACAGGTTGTAGCATGGTATGACAATGAGAACTCCTATACTTCTCAGATGGTTCGTACGATCAAGTACTTCGCAAGTCTGAAGTAATCCATTAATCATTTGATTGTAAGAATGCCGGGTCATTTCCCGGCATTTTTATATATACTGAAGTTAAACAAAGGAGTGATCATCATGGAATTCAGGGAATTGATACAGAAAAGACGCAGTGTGCGGAATTATACGGAATCGGCACCGCGGGAAGTGATCAGAGAGATTCTCATCCAGGCTCAGCAGGCACCCTCCTGGGCACATACACAGAATGCACGCTGCTACGTCGTAGACAGTCCGGAAATGCGGGAAGACTTCCGCAAAGCTGTACTGCCGGAGTTTAATCAGAAGAATTCCGAGAATGCGGCCTTCATCGTCACGACATTCGTGAAGGGTCTTGCCGGTTTCTCCCGAGGTGTACAGGTCAATGAACCGGGAGAAGAGTGGGGCAGCTACGATCTCGGTCTGCATGATGCATACCTGATCTTTGCGGCGAAAGATGCCGGCTATGATACCCTGATCATGGGCGCCCGGAACGGAGAGAAGATTCGTGAAATGCTCAATATACCGGAAAACGAAGAGATCATGTCGGTCATTGCCATCGGGAAAGCTGCCGGAGAAGGAAATGCGCGCACACACAAGGATCCGGATGAAGTGATCCGCTTCTTCTGAGAGAACACAAACAGGTGAGACGATGCCGGGTCATTTCCTGGCATTTTTATGTATGAAAGTCATTCGGTTAGTATAATAGATAGACAGGAAGAGCGGAGAAGTAAGAGCCATGAAAGATAAGATCAGGAATATCATCTTTGATATGGGGAAAGTACTCATTGTTTTTGATCCGGAAGTGTTTATGGACAGAGCAGGTATTGCGGATCGGAACGACAGGAAGATACTCCGGAAAGAGATCTATGATTCTCCGCTGTGGACGGCCATGGACCGGGGAGATCTCTGTGAACAGGAAATGATCCGAATCGTTAAGCCGCTTCTTCCGGAACATCTCCGTAGCCATGCGGAGTATCTGATCGGGGGATGGTTTGAACCGGTCATTCCCATAGAAGGTATGGAAGAGATGATCCGGGAGCTGAAAGCGAAAGGTTACGGGATATACCTGCTGTCCAATGCCAGTGTCATGCAGAAAGTATACTGGCCGATGATACCCTGTGCAAAGTACTTCGACGGTACGGTTGTTTCTGCGGATGAGCGTGTGATGAAACCGGATGAGAAGATCTATAAGATCCTGCTGGAACGGTATGGGCTGAATGCTTCAGAGTGTATTTTTATTGATGACAGAGAAGAGAATCTTAACACGGCAGAAAGACTTGGCATATGTACATATCTGTTTGACGGTGATGTCCGTAAACTGAGAGAATTTGCCGGAAAAGTCTTCGGAATATAGCAAATCGCTATTCAGCCGGGTTCACTGTATTTCCTGACATTTTTATGTATTTCTCTGTATTACAATAAATGTATGAGTTATATCGATACACACTGTCATTTAGGCTCGGTGCAGTTTGATGAAGACAGGGATGAAGTCATCGCACGGATGATGTCAGAGGGAGCTGACAAGGCGATCCTGATCTGCTGCAGCAGTCATGATCTTGCGGCAGGGGAAGCACTGCGCAGGGAGTATCCCGGCTTCAAGCTTGCCTGCGGTATCCATCCGCAGAGTATCCGTGAGACAGATACCGAGCAGCGTCTTGAGGAGTTCCGGAATACTGTCAGTGCATGTAAGCCGGATGTCATCGGCGAGATCGGCCTTGATTATGAGTCACACCGTCATACGAAAGAATTGCAGAAGATATTCTTTGAGGAACAGCTGAAACTTGCCTGTGAACTGGATCTGCCGGTGAATATCCATTCCCGTAAGGCAGTGCCGGATACACAGATGATCCTGAAGAAATATCCGGTAAGAGGGATCCTGCACAGCTTCAGCGGTTCTGCGGAAACGGCTGCACAGTATGTCAGGGCAGGGTGGCTGATCGCCTTCGGTGCCAGTGTGCTGTTTAAAAATGCCCGCAGACCCATAGAAGCAGTGCAGGCAGTACCGCTGGATCATCTTGTTGTGGAGACTGATGCGCCATACCAGAGTCCGGTCATGGGCAGAAGACATGAACCTGCAGATATTATCGCAATATACCGGAAGATCGCAGAGATCAAGGGTATCAGTACAGAAGAGCTCTGTACAGCGGCAGAAAAGAACTACAGCAGACTGTTCGAATCATGTTAAACAAATGAGAAGAGCCACAGCGGTGCTTTATCTTTGCCATGACGATCGTTAACGGTATGGATCAGTGCTTATTCCTTCTCTGTATTGCCGGCTAAGAGTCTTTCGATACCTTCATCGGAATAGCTCAGCAGTTTGCCGTAGCGTACAGCCAGATCTCTGCGGTATGTGTCATACGTGCCTTCCGCAATATACTTAGCTTTGTCTTTCTTCAGCTGCAGATATTCCTCAAGATACTTATCTTCAATATAGAAGATCACGACGTATCTGTTCTTGTTCAGAGAGATCGGAAAGAGATCGGTAAACAGAGGTTCATCCTCCGCGTAGTACTTTACACCGTATTCTTCCGCCAGCTTATCAAAGTCTTCGAAGAATTCATCACGCAGTTCCCTGGAGTTGCAGGGATGGGAGAGGGCGATCTTCTTTACACCTGCGCGGACCATTTCGCAGAAGCAGTCAGCTGCCCCGAGCTGATAAGAATATAAATCGATATTATGCATACAATACTCCTTTTTTTATATTCTACCCTGTTTCGGGTTCATTTTAATACCGTCTTAATGTCGTACATCTGCGGATTAATCCTGTTTTAATACCGTCCTTTTTACAATGTATACAAAGAAAGGGATACAGGATGGTGCTGCACGATCTTATCAGAGAACATATGACACCGTTCAGACTGATCATTCTCGGCTTTATGACCGTGATCCTGATTGGGATGTGTCTTTTGACACTGCCGGTATCTTCGGCTTCGGGTGTGCGTACACCGCTGATCGATGCCCTGTTTACTTCGGCTTCGGCGGTATGTGTTACCGGTCTTGTCGTCCATGATACAGCAACGTACTGGTCATTATTCGGCAGGATCGTGATCCTGATCCTTATCCAGATCGGCGGTCTCGGTGTGATCACAGCAGTGATCGGTATCCAGAGTCTGACCGGGAAACAGATCGGTATCTTCCAGAGGAGTACAATGCAGAATGCGGTCAGTGCCATGCAGATCGGGGGTATCGTACGGTTTACGGGCTTTATCCTCAAGGGCACACTGCTGGCGGAATTGATCGGTGCAGCAGTTCTGTTTCCGGTCTTTGCGGGAAGATACGGCGTTCTGCAGGGACTGGGCTATGCGGTATTCCATGCCATCTCTGCCTTCTGCAATGCCGGCTTTGATCTGATGGGTATCCATGGTCAGTATTCATCATTAATGACATATGCAGAGAATGTCACGGTAAATATGACAGTGATCCTGCTGATCATTCTCGGCGGTCTTGGCTTTCTGACCTGGGAAGATCTGTTTCATAACAGGTTCAGACTGAAGCGGACAAGACTGCAGACAAAGATCATTCTGACCGTAACAGCTTTCCTGCTTACGGTACCGTTTCTGTATTTCTACTTCTTTGAGTTTCAGGGATATACGGGCAGACAGCGTATCCTGTATTCCTTTTTCCAGACGGTTACCCCGAGGACGGCAGGCTTTAACACCTATGATCAGGCATTGTTAACGGAAAATGGTCTGCTGGTGACGATCCTGCTGATGCTTACGGGCGGTGCTCCGGGATCGACAGCGGGCGGCATGAAGGTCACGACGGTGTTCATCCTGTTCGCCGCTTCGTATACACGCATGCGCAGAGCTCCGGAAGTCAGCTGCTTCGGCCGCCGGCTCGAGGATTCAGCGATCCGTGATGCCCTGACCCTGATTATGATCTGGACGATCCTGCTGCTTTGCGGAAGTATGTTTCTGTCCATGAATGAACATGTACATCTGCTGAATGCGTTCTTCGAATGTGCATCGGCGCTTGGTACGGTGGGGCTCTCAACAGGGATCACCCCGGGTCTCTCGGAGCTGTCAAAGATCATGTTGACGGGATTCATGTTCTTCGGCAGAGTGGGCGGTCTGACGCTTGCCTATGCGGCAGCTTCACCGGGGAGAACAGTAAACCACAGATATCCTGCGGAGAAAGTGATCGCAGGTTAGGAGGATAGGAAGATGAAGAATTTCCTTGTGATCGGTGCCGGACGTTTCGGCAGATTTGTCTGTCAGAAACTGCAGGAAGCCGGGCATCAGACCATGCTGGTAGATAAAGATGAGACGCGTGTAGAGAAATCACTGGCATATGTGACCAACGCCGTCATCGGCAACAGTACGGACAGAGAGTTCCTGCAGTCACTCGGCATCCCGGATTTCGATGCCTGCGTCGTTGCAATCGGTGATGATTTCCTCGGTTCTCTGGAGACGACATCACTGCTTGAGGAGCTGGGTGCTGTCAAGGTGATTGCCCGGGCTGCCAGTTCCACGCAGGAGAAATTCCTGCTCAGAAACGGGGCGGATGAAGTGGTGTTCCCGGAAAGACAGCTTGGGTACTGGACAGCGATCCGCTGCAGTTCCGACAGTATTACGAATTTCATTGAACTGGGAGACGGCTATTCGATCTTTGAAATCAAACTGCCGGCTGCCTGGACGGGCAAGAGTATCCGTGACCTGGATGTACGCAGAAAATACGGGGTCAATATCCTCGGTGTAAGAAACGGAAAGATGGCCATGGATATTAACGGAGATACGATCCTGAACGAGGGGCAGACGATCCTGATCCTCGGCGAGACCAGGAATATACAGAAAAGGTTTCTGTAGTGAGGAGGAGTATATGATGTCAGCAGAAGTGATCATGGTCCTGGGCTTTGTGATTTCCTGCATTCTGGGCTATATTATGATTAATTACCTGATCGATATTATCCAGCCTTCTTCAAACAAGGAAGAGAGAGAAACATATGACGGTTACGGAGCGGAGAAAACAGAATATACTGATATGTATTTCGGCTTCCCCGAGCAGCGCAAGGGTTATCCGTACAGCAGTCCGTTCATATCAGAATACAGAAGCTGATCTGTATGCAGTGTATGTCATCAGCCGGGAAGGTGCACAGGATGACCCCGGTGTGCAGGCGAATCTTTCGCTTGCGTCGCAGTACGGGGCGAAGATCCACACCGTGGAGAGTGATGATATTGCGGTAGGCATAGCAGAATTTGCCAGGCAGGCAGGGATCACCGACCTGTTTATCGGGCAGAGTGCTTCCGTACGTCCGCATGCGCGCAGTATTCCCGAGCAGATCGCCGCATACCTGCCGGAGACAGATATTCATATTATTCCCGACCGCAGTGCTTCTTCCTATCCGCAGACCTACGGACGCATATCCTCGTTTTCGTGGCATCTGCGTGATCTTCTGGTGCTGGTGCTGGTCATGGCTGCTGCGACGCTTGTCTCGGTGCTGATCGACCGTTCGTCCTTCAGCAACTCCAATATTGTCACGATCTATATTCTGGCTGTCCTGATCGTCTCGGTCATGACATCACACAGATACTACGGTATCGGTGCCAGTATTCTGTATATTCTGCTGTTTAATTATCTGTTTATTGAGCCAAGATTTACATTTCTGGTCTATGACCCCGGATATCTTGTGACATACCTGGTGTCGATCACGGCAGCGCTGATCACCGGTTCTCTGGCTTCGCGCATGAAGAATACAGCAAGAAGATCGGCAGAGAATGCCTATCAGGCAGGGATCCTGCTGGATACGTCCAATCAGCTGGAGACAGTGCGCACAGCCCGGGAGATGATCAGAGTGACGCTCAGTCAGCTGACACAGCTGCTGAAACGCCCGGTATACTATTATCCCGATGATATGGTTCCGGAAGATCTTACCGAGACAGAAAGAAAACTGCTGCAGGAGGTCAGAGAGAACCGCTTCCATGATGCAGAATACGCAAAAGCCAGGGCCCGGAGCCGTTTCCGCTTTCTGCGTATTCTCTCCGGTGAACATGCCTACGGGTGTCTGGGTATCGAGATGCAGGGAAGAGCATTCAATGAGTTTGAAAACATGATCCTGCTTTCGATCGTGAATGAAACTGCACTGGCTCTTGAGAATGAGCGTATCAAGGGAGAACGGAAAGAAGCCGAGGTCAATGCCGAGAAGGAACACTTCAAAGCCGGACTGCTGCGCTCGATATCGCATGATCTGCGGACACCGCTGACGTCGATCTACGGGAATGCGAACAATCTCGCGGAATCATCAGACCAGCTCAGTGAAGAAGACAAGCAGAAGATCTATGAGGATCTGAAGAGTGATTCGTTCTGGCTGCGGGAACAGATGGAGAATATCCTGATGTTAACGAGGCTGGAATCCGATCCCGTGCTGCATCTGTCAGCCGAAAGCGTGGAGGATGTGATCACGGAAGCACTGCGTCATCTGGATCCGCATGCTGAGGAACATGTCATTGAAACAGATACGGAAGAGAATCTGTTTGCACATATGGAAGCCGGACTGATCGTGACGGTACTGGTCAATCTGGTCAACAATGCGGTCAAGTATACACCTGCAGGATCCCGGATATGCATCAGTGCCAGACGTACGGAAGACCTGATCACGGTATCCGTGGCAGACGATGGAAACGGCATATCCGACGAGGATAAAGCACATATCTTTGAACTGTACTACACCGGCAGACATACGCTGACCGACAGCACACGCAGTATGGGCGTAGGCCTGAATCTCTGCAGGACGATCCTGCAGGCACACGGACAGACGATCAGTGTATCTGACAATTTGCCTCACGGTGCTGTATTCAGCTTTACACTGAAAGCGGAGGACATCATACATGAATGAGATGAAGATACTGGTGACAGAGGATGACAGACCGATCATGAACCTGATCTGTACAGCCCTGAAGATCCATGAATATACCTATCTGGAAGCTGCCTCGGGCAGAGAAGCCATCAGTCTCTGTGCTTCCCACCATCCTGATCTGATCCTGCTGGATCTTGGCCTTCCGGACATGGATGGCACGGAGGTGATCCGTACGGTCAGACAGTGGTCACAGGTACCGATCATCGTGATCAGTGCCAGGTGGGAAGACAATGATAAGATCGAGGCACTGGACAGCGGTGCAGATGACTACCTGACCAAGCCGTTCTCCGTGGATGAACTGCTGGCGAGAATACGCTCTGTACAAAGACGCATGCAGTATAAGGACAGCACGGACGGGCAGTCGGTATTTACCAATGGAGACCTGAAGATCGACTATGCGGCAGGCACGGTATACTGCAGGGAACAGGAAGTGCACCTGACCCCTAACGAGTATAAACTGTTATGTCTTCTGGCAAAGAATACCGGGAAGGTACTGACACATACATTTATCATTGACAGGATCTGGGGAAACAGCCTGGAAACGGATATTATCTCCCTGCGGGTATACATGAACTCTTTACGGAAGAAACTGGGACTCTCGGGAAGTGATGCCCTGATCCGTACACATATCGGTATCGGCTACCAGATGATCAGAGTATGAAAGAGAAACGGGAAACCGTTTCTTTTTGCATGAGTACCTTTAGCAGGATTGTTCATATATACTTTAAATAACGGAAGTAAAAGTGACATAAAGAGGAGGGTATATGACTGGTGCTAAATGGATCTGGTATCCCGGAGACTATGAGCTTTATCACAATCAGCTCGTGCATAACCGCAGGGAAGAGTATGACTGGTTTATTCCGGCGATGTGGCATATCGTACGTCCTGAATCCGCATGCCGGTTCACAAAGAAGATCACGCTGGAAGCGGAGACGTCTGCACAGATCTATGCCAAAGGAAGAGGCTATGTCAGTATTGACGGAAAGAAGTGCAGTGCTGTAAACAAAGCGGTACAGCTGCCGGCAGGAACGTTTACTCTGACCGTGGATATCAGCTGTCCGGAAGCTTTTCCGGCGGTCTTTATCGATACACCGGGTGCCGAGACAGACGAGACCTGGGCCGCACACTTTGACGGAGCGGGAAGAAAACATGCGGCATGGGATCCTGCATTTACGAAGGCAGAGGATGATCCGGCAGTCTTTCCTTTTTCGTATAAAGAACTGAAACCGGTGTCGTATGAACCTGCTGGTGATGGTATCCTGTATGACTTTGGCAGAGAGAGCTTTGGCCCTGTACATATACAGCGTACAAAACAGATGGGAGATATCCATATCTACTATGGTGAATCCCGCGAGGAAGCTCTGGATACGGAGTATACACTGGTCCGTGAGCACATCCCCGCCGGTGATGATACAGCTGACTGTCCGGCAAGAGCTTTCCGGTATATTTACCTGAAGGCAGATCACGGTACTCCGGCACTTTCAGCCGAAGAGGAATATCTGCCGATCGAAGATATCGGATCCTTCCGTACGGAGGATGATCAGCTTCAGGCGATCTGGGATATCTGTACAAGAGCGTTCCATCTGAATTCCAGGGAATTCTATTTTGACGGGATCAAGCGTGACCGCTGGGTGTGGTCAGGGGATGCCTATCAGTCCTATAAGATCGGCAGATACCTGTTCCGTGACCGTGAGATCACGAAGCGGACGATCCGTGCACTGCTCGGCAAACCGCCGTATTTCCAGCATATCAACACGATCAATGATTACTCGATGTATCTGATCATAGCCGTTAAGGAGTACTACGAGGCAAGCGGAGACCGGGAGTTTGTGATCTCGGTCAAAGACGAACTGTATGCACTGTATGACTTCATCGTATCGCGTCTTGATGAAAAGACTGGATATATGGTGGAAAGAGAGGGTGACTGGATCTTCGTAGACTGGGCAGAGATGGATAAAGAGGGTCCGGTATGTGCGGAACAGATCCTGCTGTATCAGGTATATAAGGCAATGGAAGTGATCACTGAGATAACGAATGATGCACAGGAAGACTTTGGTGATCTGATCCTGCATTCCTATGCGTCCTCAGTGAAGGAGCCTGCGCCTGATAAAGCCGTGCCTCAGGATGCGGCAGAAAGAGCAGAGAAGCTGAAACAGCGTATTCTCAGGGATTTCTGGTGTGAAGAGAAACATGCGTTTATCGACACTTATGCATCGGGAAAGAACAATGTGACAAGACATGCGAATATCTTTGCGATCATGTTCGATATCGTTGATGATGAGAAGAAAAAGCAGATCGCTGAGGATGTCCTGCTGAAAGATGATGTCCCGCAGATCACAACACCGTATTTCAAGCTGTATGAGCTGATGGCGCTCGGCGAGACAGGATATATTGCGGCTGTACAGGAGTATATCGGCAGTTACTGGGGAGGCATGGTGGAAAACGGTGCGACCAGTGCCTGGGAAGAGTATGATCCGCGCCGTCAGGGGACAGAGCACTACGAGATGTACGGAGACAGGTACGGTTGTTCACTGTGTCATGCCTGGGGCAGCGGACCGGTCTATCTGCTGGAGAGATACTGTGCCGGTGTATACGGTACTTCTGTCGGTGAGAAGACCTTCGATGTAAGACCTGATCCCGGCAGATATACGTCCTTTCAGGCAGTTGTACCGGTCGGTGAGGGACAGGCAGAAGTCACATACAAAGACGGCAAGATCACCGTGAAGACAACAGTACCCGGCGGCACACTGTACTGGAAGGGACAGACGGTGACCCTGGAAGCGGAAAAGGAATATACACTGTAGTATAAAAAAATATCCTCCTGTATTCAGGAGAATATTACTGTTCAGAGGATTACTTGTTTCCGCTGAGGCTGACAGCTTTGACTTTTTCGGCTGCCTTGGCATCTTCCTTACGGATCGCCTCCATCATCTGCAGCTCTTCGGTCTTGCGGATCTCTTCGGCTTCGGCATCATCGATCATGACGATGTAGTCTTCCAGGGATGCCTGGCTTCTGGCTTCGCTGTTGATGGCGAAGACAACATGTGTGCCTAATGACTGCGCGTATACAGTCTCCGGTGTCTCGTTCGAGATGACATCTGCGTCCAGGTAGATGAAGCCGAGCAGCTGCTGGTTCCAGCGTACGCCGTAGGCAGGGCACCACTCTTCGTTATACCCGCCGAGATAGCCGCCTTCCTTGATATACATCGAGTCATTGCCGTCAAAGTCAGTGACATATGCAACATGCCAGCTCCATACGGCTATTGAATTGGCGCGGGGTTCGGTACCGATCGCATATCCTGCCTGCGAAGCTTCAAGGAGCCATCCCCCTGCATTATGCCAGCCGGGAAGGGCGATGCCTGTGGCTTCATAGACAAGCTGCCAGGTACCCCATGTGCAGTTGGACCATCCACCCGTATACGGATTGACGGCTGTCTGTAGTTCTTCTCCTTCGGCATGGACAGGCACAGCTGTACGGATGTTTATCCCCAGCATGACCGTCAGAGCCAGAAGGATCTTCAGTATCTTTCTTTTCATAACCACATTATTATCGCGCAATACGGGAAGTATTGCAACTTTGCCAATCTTCTCACAGTTTGACAGGCAAAGTTGAAGTATCTGGGCAAAACATTTACAATAACTTTTGCAGATATGTATAAAAACAAACTACCCGAAAAACTGAGCGCACTGCGCAAACACTTCCAGTATTCACTGGCGGATATCGCATCCCGGTTGGATGTTCCCGTCACCGAATACATGAACTGGGAGAACGGCAATAAACTGTGTGATATTCTGCAGCTGGAGAAGATCGCACGGCTTTATCATGTGCAGCTGCAGGATCTTGCGGATAATACCAGAGTGGTGCGTCTGCCGAATCTTGATGCGATCGAGGACAGTCTTGATCTGATGACCCTGCATGCGGTGCCGAATCATACCGAGGATGTTGCGGATAATATCATGGTCACCTCCGTGATGCAGATACCGCAGTCGGAATATACAGATGATGTATTTGCGGAGACTGCAGAGATCCCGTCCGGGGATACCGTCAAGGTAACGACGGATGCCGGAGAGACCAAGGTGATCGGGCTTGAGCAGTTACAGAAAACACAGGTGATTGAGATCAGTGATCTGGATCACAAGGACAGGGAAGAAAGAAAACCGGAGCCGAAAGCACAGCCGGTGCCGGAACCGGAGCCTGTCGGTGTAAATAAGAAACTGATCGCGGGAATCGCTGTCGTTCTGGCGCTTCTGGCTCTTGTGCTGTATATGATCACAAGACCGCAGAAGGAAGAACCTGAAGAAGGGGATATTGCGGTATCTGTGAGCGGCATCAACCGTATTGCGATCGGTGACACATACAGTATCTATATAAAGGATGAACAGACGCTGGAGAGCAGAGGCGATGTACTGCCTGATCTTTCGGCATTTACGAATATCGTGCAGGTCAGTGCGTATGAGGATCATCTGGCCGGTCTGAAGAATAACGGCAGAGTTGTATGCACAGGCAGTGACCGGGGATGCGATGTATCTGCGTGGCGCGGGATCACGATGATCGCTGCCGGCAGAGATCATACGGCTGGTCTGCGTGAAGACGGTACAGTGGTATGCTCGGGCAGTTCGCTTGCCTGTGACGTATCCTCGTGGACAGATGTGACAGCTGTATATGCCGGCAATGAACTGACAGTCGCAAAGACAAAGAATAACACGGTACTGATCTCGGGCAGCTTTGACGGCAAGAACAATGCGGCCGCTTCGACCAAGGTCAAGGATATCGCTGTCAGTGATACCGAGATCGCTTTCCTGTTCCAGGACGGCACGGTCAGAGCTTACGGTATCAGCGGTCTTGGCAACAATACCGGTTCCTGGACAAACATGGCGGAGATCACCGCCGGCACGGATTTCACGGTCGGTGTAAACAACAACGGCAAGGTCATCGTTGCTTCTTCGAATGATGAACTTGTCAGGGAGCTCTCTTCCTGGTCGAATGTACGTTACCTGACAGCTTCCGGAAAGACGGTCATGGCGGTCAGAAACGGTGAGATCATCGGTGCCGGTGATAACAGTTATCACCAGTATGCGGGATCCCCGCAGTCTTCCTCCGCACCGGAGAAGAAGCTTGCACAGGTGCAGAATATCAGCTTCCGTGCGACATCCGGCGGTCTTGCGATCAGCTGGGATAAAGTCGACAATGCGGATTACTACGAAGTCAGGGTATCCACGGAACCCGAGACAATGATCAAGTCGGCCAGTAATTCTGCCAATATCGGCAGTGACAAGCTGACAGACGGACATTCCTATCAGGTGACGATCACACCCTTCAGCAATGATCCGAATGAATACGCAGCCGGTGACGGAACGACGGTCAGCTATACTTACCAGGCTAATAAGGTCAAGCTGGAGACACCGCGCAATCTGAAGGCTGAACAGGTACAGGATAAGGATGAACTGAACGTCAGCTGGGAGCCTGTAAACAATGCCAACTACTATATCGTTGCCTTTAATGGCAGTGAAGAAAGGGTAACAGAGACTTCACTGCGGATGACGCTCTCTTCGCTGGAGGATGGCAGGGAGTATATCGTAAAGGTTACACCGTATGCGAACAACGACCGTAACTTTGATGCCGGCGATCCTGCATCCGTCAAGTTCACCTACGCGGAACCGGTCACGGCAGTACCGCTGGCTGTACCTGCAGACATCACCGTGAATCAGGATGACATAGACTATACCGATGCTTATCTGAACATCACCTGGACACCGGTGGAACACGCGTCCGGATACAAGGTCACGATCAACTCCGTAGACTTTACGACGAATCAGGCAACTCTGCGCATCAAGGCAAGCGATGCGAACCTGGAAAACGGCAAGACCTATAACATCCGTGTAGAAGCTGTCTCTTCCGATACAAAGAGATATACGAGCAGCAGCGCGAATACCGGATACACACTGGAGCTGCCGCCGGAGCCGACCCCGACACCAACACCGGAGCCGACCCCGACACCGACGCCGGAGCCGACCCCGACACCGGAGCCGACCCCGACAACGGAGCCGACGCCGACACCGGAAGGAGAAGTAACCAATGGATAGAGTATGGTACTATACAAAAGACGGTGAAGATAAGTTCGGTCCGTATACGGATGAAGAGCTCAGAAGACTGGTAGAACAGAAGATCATCCTTCCGGATGATAAGATCTGGATGCCGGCACTGGAGGAGTGGATCAGGCTTGGGGATTCCGTTTACTGTATATTTATTCCGGAAAATTAAGTGATATACTTAGATAAACCGATGATGGGAAAGAGTATCTCTGCAGAAAGGTCAGGAGAGAGGGCTGTCAGGTGAAAGAGCCCGGCGAAGTAAGCAGAGGGAAGTGCCTCCCGGAGGGTCTGTCCGATATGTAGGACAGAACGGGCAGTACGTTATACTGTTAAGAAGTAAGGAAAGTGGAACCACGCACAGGCGTCTTTTTGGAGAGACGCCTTTTTGGAAGGAAGGACAGAATATGATCAAACTATACAATTCGAAGAATCTGGCAGTAGAAGAGTTTAAACCGATCCATGAGGGACATGTGGATATGTATGTATGCGGACCTACGGTATACAACTATGCGCATATCGGCAATGCAAGACCGATGATCGTCTTTGATGTGCTGAAGAGACTGTTTGAGGCAGAGGGCTATACCGTCAAGTATGTCTCCAACTTTACCGATGTTGATGACAAGATCATCAATAAGGCTATTGAAGAGGGGACGACGGAACAGGTCATTGCGGAGAGATATATCGATGCTTATCAGGATGTCAGAAAGATGCTGAATACGGAGCTGCCGGATATCACACCGCGGGTCACCGAGACGATGGATGCGATCATCGAGTTCGTTGATGAACTTGTCAAGAAGGGCAATGCCTACGTAGTGGACGGCGATGTATACTTCTCGGTGGATTCGGTTCCTACCTATGGTGAGATCTCCCATCAGAGAATGGATATGCTGGAAGCCGGCTTCCGTATTGAAGAGAATGATCAGAAGCGCAATCCCTACGATTTCGCATTATGGAAAAAGACCGATAAGGGTATCAAGTGGAACAGTCCCTGGGGTGAAGGACGTCCGGGCTGGCATACTGAATGTGTCGTCATGATCAACGACAACATGGGACCGAAGATCGATATCCACGGCGGCGGTATGGATCTGCGTTTCCCGCACCATGAGAACGAAGCAGCTCAGCAGGAAGCTCTGCATCATAACAGCCTGGCGAACTACTGGGTACATAACGCGATGGTCAACATCAACGGAGACAAGATGTCCAAGTCACTGGGCAATGTGCTCTGGGCAAAGGATGTTGTGGATAAACTGGGGACAAATCTGACCCGCTGGCTGGTATCTTCCGTACATTACAGGAAAGAGCTGAACTTCAGCGATGAGACGATCGAAACTGCCCGCAAGGAGCTTGACCGTGTATTACTGCCGCTGCGTCAGGCGGATGTAAAGGCAGCCCTGAATGGTGTGACCTTTGCGGATACGTATGATGAGGGTGCTTACCGTCAGTTCCTTGATCAGATGGATGACGATATGAATACACCGAATGCCTATGCGGTGATCTTTGACACAGTCAAGAAGCTCAACGGTGCTCTGCGCCAGCGTGAGATCGATTATGCACAGGTTGGCAGCTACCGCAATGCGGTGGAGAAAATGCTGGATATTCTCGGTATCACGGTGGAAAAGCCTGAAGTAACGGATGAAGACAGAGCATTATTTGCCAAGTGGAATGAAGCCAAGGCAAACAAGGACTTTGAGACGGCAGATGCCTGCCGCAAAGTGCTGAGCGAGAAGGGACTGCTGTAATGGCGGCAGAGCCTTCGGGCAGAACACTGGCGTTTCTCGGGGATGTGACCTGGTCGTATTATGTCCGCAGATATCTGGTGGAGACTATGCATACCCGGGGCAGTGATCTGCAGAAACACGCGGTCCGCTATGAAAGCGCAAAGGCACAGGCAGAGTTTTACCGTATCCTGCATGAAGAGGGCTTCTTTACGGAAGAGGAAGAGGAAGCCTACCGCAGAGGACGTAATGATCATACGGGAACAGTGCCGAAGAATACACCGGTGCAGGTATACCGCTGCAGTACGGGGTTTGAGGCATTGATCGGCAGTCTTGAACTGAGACAGAACAGGGAACGTATTGAGACGATCTGGCACAAGGTCAGGACGCTGAAGGAGGGGGATTGATGGCACAATTGTTTTACGGGAAAAATGTTGTTAAGCAGATCCTTCAGGGAGACCGGAAAGTACTGCGTCTCTGCATGTCTGCCGCTGATGAACAGATCGAGAAACTCGCGCACAGCCGGAATATCCGGGCGGAGAAGATCGACCGCAAAGCCATGCATAAGCTGACCGGCTCCGATAACCATCAGGGTGTGGCTGTACTGATCGAAGACTATAAGACATATCCGCTGGAAGCTTTGCTGGAACGGAAGAATCAGTACGGACTGATCATTCTTGCGGATGAACTGATGGATCCCCACAATCTCGGAGCGATCCTGCGTACGGCAGACGCGGTCGGGGCTGACGGGGTGATCTTCCGCAAAGACAGATCGGTGGGACTGACACCGACGGTGGCGAAGGTATCCGCAGGAGCGATCGATACAGTCAGGTGCTGTGAGGTGACCAACCTTGTGCGTACCGTACAGGAACTGAAGAAGAAAGGTTACTGGATCATCGGTACAGATATGAAGGGACAGGATTACCGTTCACTGGCGTATGACTTCCATGCCGTGCTTGTGATAGGCAATGAAGGAAAGGGGATCTCCAGGCTGCTTCGGGAAGAGTGTGATTATATGATCTCACTGCCGATGCAGGGAAAGATCGAGTCACTGAATGCTTCTGTCAGTGCCGGTATCCTGATGTATGAGATCTTTAACAGGCGTTTCCCGTTATAGGGAGGTGCCGTATGAACAATCCGTACGAATTGATGTATATGAGCTTTACCGGGGATGAATATGCCCAGAAAGCTCTTTTTAAGTGCTATGAGAATGAACTGAGGGCATATGTCAATACGGTGATATGCCGCTACCGTCCGCTGCAGATCTACCGTGATGACCTGATGCAGGAGATGCAGATCGCCTTCTGGAATGCTGTCTATGCGTACCGTGAGGATAAACGGTGCAGCCTGCGTACATTTGTGCACATGGTCACGGAAAGGCGTATACAGGCTGTACTGCGCTCGTACTGCGGAGGCGGCAGAGTCTCTGCACACGAAGTGATCCCGTATGATCCCGAAATCGCGGAGAACCGCAGTTTCTATGAGAACGTCAGAGACAGAAACCGGATGAATGAGCCGGAGTATGCGTACAGGTTTGCACTGGCAGGAGAAAAGCTGGTCAGGATCATCGGCAGTCTCAGTACGACGGACAGGATGGTCATGGAAGCCTGGATGAATGAAGAGAGCTATGCCGAAGCCAGCAGCCGCATAGGTTTGAGTTACAAGCAGTACGATGGGAGACTGCAGAGAATACGCAGAAAGATCAGAAATGCAGTTATTCAGGAAGGATAGTATAATACTTCTGTTAATGAGGTAAGAATATGAAACAGATACTGATCGGCATGACTGCACGCTCACAGACACAGAACGATAACCGTACATTCTACGATAACGAGAGTTACTTTGAATATATCAGACAGGCAGGCGGTATACCTGTACTGCTGGGGACAGTCAGTGAAGAAGAGGCGGAGGTGCTGGCAGAGAAGCTTGACGGCCTGATGATCACCGGCGGTGCGGATGTTGATCCGTCTTTCTACGGGCAGGAGAATACTGCTTCATCGATGGATGCGGAAGATATCGACATCTCCGATTTCCGTCTGTACAGAGCTTTTGTAAAGCATCATAAGCCTGTACTGGGTATCTGCCGGGGTATACAGGTGATCAATGTCTGTGAGGGAGGAACCCTGATCCAGGATATTCCTTCCTGGGACAGTACAAAACTGAACCATGTACAGAGAACGTATGTACCGCCGATCCCGCGTGATCAGTTCTGCCACCGTGCTGACTTCATCAGCGGTACGATCCTGCACGGTATCTTCGGTGACAGTTACGGTGTCAACAGCTTTCACCACCAGTGCATAGACAGGCCGGCAGAGGGCTTTGTGATCTCCGCATACAGTGAAGACGGTATCATCGAAGGTATCGAGAAGGAGGGTGTACTGGCTGTGCAGTGGCATCCCGAACGTCATACAGAGGATGAGAAACACAAGGAGCTTGCCCGGTATTTTGTGCGCATGTGTGATAAAACAGTTGAATAATGAAACCGTTTAAATGATAATAGACGCGAAAGGTCAGCCGTTGGTCATGGGTAATACAGGATGAGCAGAAGAAACAGAAACGTCAATCTGACAGAAGGCAATATTGCGCTGCAGATACTAATCTTTGCGGTGCCGATCCTGCTCGGCGATCTGTTTCAGAATCTGTACAACAGTGTAGACTCACTTGTCGTCGGCAACTTCGTGGGCAAGGAAGCTCTGGCTGCCGTCAATGCCTGTTCGCCGATCACCAACCTGCTGGTCAACTTCTTTGTCGGTATGTCCGCCGGTACGGGTGTGATCTTCGGCCGTAATTTCGGCGCCGGCAATTATCAGAGACTGAAGGACTCGATCGACACGACGGTTGCCTTTGCGCTGATCATCGGCTTTTTCCTGGCTGCAGTCGGTATTGTTTTCAGCGGCGGCCTGCTTCGGCTGGTCGGCTGTCCCACAGATATTTTCGGCAGTGCCGGTACGTATCTGCGTGTTTATACGATCGGTATTCTCTTCACGGCTATATACAATATCGGTGCCGGTGTTCTCCGGGCTGTCGGAGATTCCCGCAGTCCTTTCTATGCCCTGGTGCTTTCCAGTGTGCTGAATATTGTTTTGGATTTTGTGCTTGTCGTCAATTTCCGACTCGGTGTTCTCGGCGTAGCCTTTGCGACGATCGTTTCCCAGTTTGTATCGGTCATTATTATTTACCGCCGGATGATGATCATGGACACACGCTATGCGTTCCGCTTCCGTGAACTTGCGGTAGATAAGGAGATCCTGAAGGAAGTGCTCGATCTTGGCTTCCCGGCCGGTATTCAGTCCTGTCTGATCTCTTTCTCGAACATGTTCGTGCACCGGTATATCAACAGCTTTGGATCAAGTGCGACTGCCGGTGTTGGTATTGCGACCAAACTGGACCGTTTTGTTGGCCGTTCCAGCAGAGCAATCGGTCTCGGGGCTTCTACGTTTGTAGCGCAGAATGCCGGAGCCGGAAAGGTGGAAAGAATCAAAAGAGGTATATGGACGTGTTTGCTCATGAGCTGTATCTCCATCTTGATTTTTGCGGTTCCTCTGTACATCTTCGCTTATCCGCTGACAGGTTTATTTAACAGTGATCCTGAAGTGATCGGTTACGGTGCCATGATGATGCGTACGATCATCCCGTTCTACTTCCTGCAGGCCGGCAACCAGGTCCTCTCCGGTTCTCTCAGAGGCTTCGGTTATTCCCGTCAGGTCATGTTACTGTCGCTGTGCGGGATGATCCTGCTGCGGCAGATCTTCCTGGCTGTATCGATGGCGATCAATCATACGATCACCAATGTCTATATCGGTTTCCCGGTCGGCTGGGGCGGTGCGTGTCTGGCGGTGGCGCTGTACTACCTGTATTTACGTAATAAGAAACATCTGTTTGAGAATCTTACAAAAGATATCTAAGGAGTTCTGCTCCTTTTTTCTTCTGTTTGCATACGGAAGTGATATAATCAAAATGAAATCGATATCATAATACAGGAGGATCATTATGGCTATGACAAAAGCGGATGTTTTTGCCCGCCGCTTGAACGATCGGATCGATGAGCTGAAATGGCTTTATATGGAGCTGTATAACGACACTCAGGCGTTCGACTGGTTTTTAACAATGCTTTCAAAGATGTATGAGAAGAGGTCGGCTTCCCTGCGCAGGCTGGATGCCCAAAGAGAACAGGATCCCGACTGGTACAAGGACCGTTCCACACTGGGCATGTTGATGTACACACAGTGCTTCGGCGGGACGATCAACGGTGTCCGTGAGCATCTGGATTATATTGAGGAAACAGGGGTGAATTACCTGCATCTGATGCCTCTTTTGCAGAGCCCGGCAGGACGCAGTGACGGCGGTTATGCGGTCGCGGATTTCCGCAGAGTAGATCCTGCACTGGGGACGATGAAAGATCTTTCGGCTCTGTCCGAGGAATGTCACAAGCGCAATATTTCCGTATGTCTGGATTTTGTGATGAACCATACCAGCGAGGATCACGAATGGGCAAAGAAAGCCAGAGCCGGCGATCCTGCATACCAGAGCAGGTATTTCTTCTACGATAACTGGGATATTCCCAATGCGTATGAGAAGACGGTTCCGCAGGTATTCCCGACCACGGCACCGGGTAATTTCTCCTGGTGCAAGGAGGCCGGCAAGGTCGTCATGACAACGTTCTATCCGTATCAGTGGGATCTGAACTATGCCAATCCTGTTGTATTCAACGACATGACAGAGAATATGCTGTACCTGTGCAATCAGGGTGTGGATGTGATCCGCCTTGACGCAACACCGTATATCTGGAAGGAGCTTGGCACCAGCTGCCGCAATCTGCCGCAGGTCCATACTCTTGTCAGAATGATGCGTCTTGCCGGTGAGATCGTCTGCCCGGGTATTCTGCTTCTGGGTGAGGTGGTCATGGAACCTTCCCGTGTCGTTCCGTATTTCGGCACGGTGGAGAAGCCGGAATGTCATCTGCTTTACAATGTGACAACAATGGCCAGTACCTGGCATACCGTGGCAACGAAAGATGTACGTCTTCTGCGCCACCAGATGGACGCTGTCTTTGCCTTACCGAAGGTCTATACCTTCCTGAACTACCTGCGCTGTCATGATGATATCGGCTGGGGTCTGGACTATCCTTTCCTCAGGCAGTTTGGTTTTGAGGAAGTAAGCCATAAGAAGTTCCTGAATGATTACTTCCGCGGCAGGTATGAAGGCAGCTATGCCCGCGGTGAACTGTATAATGATGATCCAAGACTCGGTGATGCCAGACTCTGCGGCACCACGGCTTCCCTGTGCGGCGCTGAAGGTGCTCTTGAAGAAGGCAATACCGAAGAATATGAAAAAGCCCTGCGCATGATCGAGACCCTGCATGCCTTCCTGCTTGTACAGAGCGGTATCCCGGTATTGTACAGCGGTGATGAGATCGGGCAGTTCAACGATAATACATATCATCAGGATCCTCTGAAGGAGGCAGACAGCCGTTACCTGCACAGAGGCAATTTCTCATGGAAAGACAGTGAGAAAAGACATGATCCCGATTCCCTGCAGGGCAGGATCTACTCTAAAATACAGGAACTGGAAAAGATCCGCCGGGCACATCCGGTATTCAACGCATCCGCGGATGTATGGACACTGGAGCCATACAATGATCATATTCTGGCAATCGGCAGATATGATCAGGGTGAGAAACTGATCGGACTGTTCAACTTCAGTCATGATCATGAGACTGCCTGGCTGAATGAGGAAGAAGAATATCAGGATCTGCAGAGCGGAGAGTATCTGCAGGCAAGGTCCGTAGACCTGGAAGGATGCGGATTCCGCTGGTTATTGAAGAAATACTAATTCAAGAGGTTTTATGACGGTTAAGGAGATCGCGGCACTGGCGCATGTATCGCCGGCAGCTGTAAGCAGATATCTCAACGGCGGTCCTCTCAGTGAGCAGAAACGTGAAGTTATACGCAGAGTCATTGAAGAGACCGGCTTTCAGCCGAACAAACTGGCCAGAGATCTGCGGCGGGGAACCGTGAAGCAGATCGGTTTGATCGTGCCCAGACTGTATTCCAACGCAGCCGGGGAGATCGCTGACGGCATTCATTCCGTACTCCTGGAGAAAGGGTATATGACCGTACTTGGGTCGACCGGATTCAGTGATGAGACAGAAGCAGAGTACCTGCGGCTGATGGCATCTTATCCGCTGGCAGGAGTTATCGTCATGGCTGTCAGTGCTTCCGAAGCCAAAGAGAAACTGTACGGCAGCTACAGCCTGCCGATCGTCATCACCGGGCAGAATATGCGCACGGTCAGTTCGATCTCTCATGAGGATGAACAGGCGATGTATGATCTGACGCAGCGCATGCTCGGCAGGGACAGAAAACACTTCGTATATCTCGGTGTCGACAAGCGTGATGATGCGGTCGGCGTCAACCGGTATAAC
The DNA here is from genome assembly GCA_002372175.1 of Solobacterium sp. UBA3691. Classification (GTDB taxonomy): domain Bacteria; phylum Bacillota_I; class Bacilli_A; order Erysipelotrichales; family Erysipelotrichaceae; genus Bulleidia. Next base: position 57,123 of record DFIS01000071.1, on the reverse strand, counting down.
GGCTTTCTGAAAGCTCTTGCCGGTGCCGGTATCAGAGAAGAGGATACGTGCTTCCGCAGGACGGATTTTACAGCCGAAAGCGGATATCACCGGATGCAGGAGATCCTGCAGGGAGGATATGCGTTTGATGCGGTGCTCTGTGCAACCGATATGATCGCACTTGGCGCCCTGGCAGCACTGCGGGAAGCCGGAATTAAAGTGCCGGAAGAGGTCAGCATTGCCGGCATAGGCAACGAATGGGCAAACCGAACTTCCGTACCGAGACTGACGTCCGCCAGATTCCGTCAGTTTGACTGCGGACGGATAGCCGCAGAAGTACTGCTGGAACTGATCGAAGACAGAGAACAGCCGAAACGGACGGTAAAACTTGGATATACGATTGAGGAAGGGGGTTCGATCTGATGGGTAAACTGATATTTCTTGACATTGACGGAACACTGACACTGCCGGGTGAAAATACGCCTCCTGCCAGTGCGCTCAGGGCAATCGAAGCGGCAAAGAAGAACGGACACAAGGTGTTTCTCTGCAGCGGCCGCAATCCGAACATGCTGAAGCCTGTACTGGCATATGATTTTGACGGTTTCGTGGCTGTCAACGGCGGCTATGTCAAGGTCGGGGAAGAAGTGATCTATGATCATCCGATGCGTACGGAGCAGTTTGAACAGGCACTGCAGCTTCTGCATGAACATGGTGTTTACTGCACGGTGGAAGGCCGGGACGGTGCGTTCGGAGACGAAGGCATCGGTGATTTCATGGCTAAGGCATCGGGCGGGAACTCCGAGTTAAAACGCTGGCGCAAGGCAATCGAAGAGAGTCTCGGTATCCGCCCGATGAAGGAGTATGACGGACAGCCGGTGTATAAGATCGTCTTCGTGTGCGGTGATCTTGAACAGACAGCAGCAGCCAGAGCAGTTCTCGGGAAAGACTTTGACTTTGTGATCCAGGGTAACGATAACGGCATCTGCAACGGTGAGATGGTAAACCGGGCCTTTGACAAGGGAAGGGCGATCATCTGTGTGTGTGAATACCTGGGCAGAGAGATCGGCGATACGATCGGCTTCGGAGACAGTATGAATGATCTTAAGATGATTCAGACCGTCGGGACTTCCGTATGTATGGGCAATGGTGCCGAAGAGCTGAAGAAGATCAGTGATATCGTATGCGCACCGGTAGAAGAAGATGGTCTGGCCAGGGCATTCGAGATGCTCGGACTGTGCTGAATTCCGCGGAAGCAGACAAAATCGACAGCGTTTATTTACAAAATCACTGATTGGACTTATATTTTAGGTAGAACATTGAAAACGGTTTCAATGGGGAAAAAGAGGAGATAATATTATGGCATTGGACTACAGAAAATGCGCTGAGGAGATCGCAGCCAATATCGGCGGCGGTGCAAACGTCATCAGTGCAGCACACTGCGCAACCAGACTTCGTCTTGTTATCGCGGATAACGCCAAGGTTAACAAGAAGGCATTGGAGAATGTCGATGGTGTCAAGGGCATGTTCGAATCAAACGGTCAGCTTCAGCTGATCATCGGTACCGGTACGGTAAACAAGGTCTTTGATGAGTTTATCAGTGTTACAGGTGTACAGGCTGGTACGAAAGATGATGTCAAGGCTGCGGCGGCAGCGAAACAGCCGGTCTGGAAACAGATACTGAAAACGATCGGTGATGTCTTCGTTCCGATCCTGCCGGCAATCGTAGCCTCCGGTCTGATGATGGGCCTTGTCGAGGCACTGGCTAAGATTCCTGGACTCGGCTTCGGCGGTTCTGACTGGTTTGCCTTCCTGGATACAGTCGCCAATACAGCGTTTGCATATCTGCCTGTGATCGTGGCAGTCTCTGCCGCAAGAGTCTTCGGCGGAAATATCTTCCTGGGTGCTGTCATCGGTCTTCTGATGATCCACTCCAACTTCCTGAACGGATGGAATGTTGCCAATACAGAGGCGATCAACAGCTTCTTCGGTGTTACTGACGGTATTATTCCGAAGTGGCATCTGATCGGCAATCTGGTAACGATACAGCGGTCAGGCTATCAGGGACATGTTATCCCTGTCATCATCGCCGTCTTCATCATGTGCAAGCTTGAAAAGTGGCTGCACAAGCATGTTCCGGAGATGATCGATCTGTTTGTTACACCGCTGACAACAGTACTTGTCACAGCACTTGCGACACTGTGGATCGTCGGTCCGATCTTCTCGACACTGGAGACCTGGGTACTTGCCGGCGCAAAGATCCTCGTACGGAATCCTCTGGGTGCCTGTGCCATGGGTGCCCTCTATCCGGCTACAGTTGTCATGGGTCTGCATCATATGTATAACGTCATTGAAGCAGGTATGCTTGCGGAGAGCGGTCTGAATACGTGGATGCCGATTGCTTCGGCAGCGAACTTCGCACAGTTCGGCGCATGTCTTGCGGTAGGTCTTAAGGTCAGAAACCAGAAAACGAAATCCGTTGCGATCCCGTCCTCTCTGTCGGCAGCTCTCGGTATTACAGAGCCTGCGATCTTCGGTGTCAATATGCGTTTCTTCAAGCCCTTCGTTGCCGGTATGATCGGCGGTGCTGTCGGTTCCTTCGTAGCAGCGATCCTCGGCTTTGGCGCAACGGCTTATGGTGTCACCGGTATCCCCGGATATCTGACGGTTTCCAATTCGCTGCAGTATACGATCGTTCTGGCAATTGCCGGCGGTATTGCCTTTGCCCTCACATGGTTCTTCTGGAAGGAAGAGACCGAAGAGGGTGCTGAACCTGTCAAGGCTGCACCTGCACCGGAAGTAAAGGCAGAACCCGAGATCGTGGTTCCCGAAAAGACAGTCATCTCCTGCTCCGCAGGTGAAGTCAAGGCTCCGGTCAAGGGCAAAGTGGTCTCCTATACAGAGATCCCCGATGAAACATTCGCACAGGGTATCCTGGGTGAAGGTGTCGGTATCTGGCCTGAGGAAGAAGTGGTCAGAGCACCGTATGACGGTACGATCTCCAGTGTTGCGGAATCCAAACATGCAGTTGGTATTACCGGTCCTGAGGATATGGAGATGCTGATCCACGTTGGTGTGGATACGGTAAACATGAACGGTGACGGCTTTGAAGTTCTTGTCAAAGACGGTGATGAAGTCAAGCTCGGTCAGCCGCTGATCAAGTTTGACCGTCAGAAGATCAAGGCTGCTGGTCATCCGGATATTGTTGTAACATTGCTGACTAACAGTGATGACTATGAAGATGTTACAATAAATACAGATAACTAATTCTTTTGAAAGGAGAAATATCATGAAAGAATTCAAGTACACAATTACGGATCCGATCGGTATCCATGCACGTCCCGCGGGCGTTCTTGCCAAACTGGCCAAGTCCTTTGAAGGCGCAACTGTATTCCTGACCAAGGGTGAGACAACAGTTAAGGCTTCTCAGCTGATGAAACTGATGAATCTCGGTGTCAAGGCCGGTGATGAAGTTACGATCAGAGTTGAGGGCGGCGATGAAGAGGCTGCTGCGGCTGCACTGGAAACATTCTTCAAAGAGAATCTGTAAAAAATATATGAAGCTGCTGTTTTGGTCATGAACAGCAGCTTCTTTACTATCATGGGAGGATAATTATGATCTTAATTCAGGGTAAAGGTGCCTCCAAAGGCATTGCCAAGGGACCTCTGTACTTCTTCAAGAAAGCAGATACAGAGATCGTAAAGACCGTCGTTGAGGATCTCGAAGCTGAAAAGGCACGTCTTGAGGAAGCTAAGGCGAGATCGATCGAACAGCTGGAAGCTCTTGCGGAGAAAGCCCGTGAGGAAGCCGGTGACGAAAGTGCCATTCTGTTTGAGACACATGCAATGTTTGTCGAAGATGACGACTATGTAGAGACGATCAACGACTGCATGGAAGAGGAATCCTGCAATGCCGAGTATGCGGTAAAGACTGCCGGTGAGCAGTTTGCGGCAATGTTTGCGGCGATGGATGATGCATATATGCAGGCCAGAGCCTCCGATATTCGCGACGTTACACAGCGTATTCTGAATAACCTGATGGGTGTTGTGGCAGGCGGTATCGATTCCGATGTACCGGTACTGTTGGCGGCAGATGATCTGGCTCCGTCCGAGACACTGCAGCTGGACAAGTCCAAGATCGTTGGCTTTGCGTTAAGAGAAGGCTCCGGCAACGGTCATACAGCGATCCTTGCCCGTACCATGGGTATTCCGGCGATCTGCGGTGCCGGCGAAACTCTTGATGAAGCTTACGAGGGCAGAACAGCATATATCGACGGTGAGACAGGACAGGTCGTTCTGGATCCGGATGAGATCACGCTGGCAGCTTTCCAGACCAAGTTTGAAAAGCAGAAGAAGATGAAGGAACTGATGGAGACGATGAAGGGTAAGGAGGATGTTACCCTTGACGGACGTCATATCAAGCTCTACTGCAATATTGGTTCTCCCGAAGATGTTACAGCAGTACTGAACAATGACGGACAGGGCATCGGTCTCTTCCGTTCCGAATTCCTGTATCTGAAGTCGGAAGACTATCCGACAGAGGATGAGCAGTTTGAGGCATACAAGACTGTAGCAGCCGCAATGAACGGCAAGCGCGTTATTATCCGTACACTGGATATCGGTGCCGATAAGCAGGTACCGTACTTCAACCTGGCAAAGGAAGAGAATCCGGCTCTGGGTGTACGTGCGATCCGTATCTGTCTGAACAGACCGGAAGTTTTCCGCACACAGTTAAGAGCGCTGTACAGAGCTTCCGCATTCGGCAAGGTAGCGATCATGTTCCCGATGATCACTTCGGTCTGGGAAGTACGTGAGTGCAAGCGTGCCTGTGACGCTGTGATGAAAGAACTGACGAAAGAGGGTATTCCGTTCAATCCCGATACTGAACTCGGTATCATGATCGAGACACCGTCTTCTGTCTTCATGGCAAATGATCTGGCAAAGGAAGTAGACTTCTTCTCCGTAGGAACAAACGACCTGACACAGTACACACTGGCATGTGACAGACAGGCCAATGACCTCGGCAAGTTCTTCGATCCGCATCATCCGGCAGTGTTAAGAGCACTGAAGATGACAGCAGACGCTGCGCATGCCAACGGTATCTGGGTAGGTATCTGCGGTGAGCTGGGTGCTGATCTTGAACTGCTGGAAACATTCATGGCAATCGGTATCGATGAACTGTCGGTATCTCCCGCAAGCGTACTGCCGCTGCGTGCAGAGATCCGCAAGACGATCGCCAAGACATGTACACTGGATAAACTTGAGCTGTAACAGGTAAACGATGATATGCAGTAAAGCCCGCTGAACAGTGAACTGCCCCACAAAAATGGGACACTCTTAAAAAAGCCGTAATTTACTTATGAAGGTATGATTCCCTAAATTGATAGGGAGTCATGCCTTTTAGTTTTCTCTGAGACCTGGCGGAATTGTAGAAAGTGATGTATTCGGTAACTTTATGAATTAGATCCTCATTGGTCTTTGGCAGGTCATGCAATTCAAGACACTCGCTTTTCAGATGACCAAAGAAGTTCTCGCAACACGCATTGTCATAACAGTTAGCTTTGCGTGAATGAGAAACAGTCACACCGTGTTCATCAAGAAATCGGATATACATTGAATTCGTATATTGAGATCCTTGATCAGAGTGAAGAATACAGAATCTTGTGCTGTCCCAATTCTCACCAATTAATTGTGCAACAGTATCCATGACCAGCTTCAGATCATTAAACCGTGAGATCTGATAAGCTATAATGGAATTGTCATAAAGGTCCTTGATCACGCTGAGATACAAACGGCCTTCCTGACTGTTTATGTAACTGACATCCGTGACCAGTCTTTCCAAGGGGTGTAGCGGTGAAGTTGCGGGCGAGGAAGTTTTCGCAGACGGTCCTCGCTTTTTCGTTAGGGTCTTCCTTTGTACAGCCTTGGTAACGCTTTTTCCTGATCGCTGAAGACAGGCCCAGTATTTTCATGTATTTATATACTGTTTTGTCGTTATACATCACGCCATGCCTGCGATTAATCTCATCGCGGATGAATCTGTAGCCTTTCTCCGTTTTATGAAAGATTTCCTCGATCTGATCGGAGAGCCAGTTATCAAATGCGTATCGGATCGGTCGCCCCAGTTTCAGCCATCAGTAATATCCATTGGATGACACGTTCAGATACCTGCAGAGATGGCTGATTTTATATTCTTCTTTCAGATCGTAGATGATCATATATCTCAGTGCTCTCCGTAATCTTTGCGGAGAGCCTTCACTTTTTTTAATATTGCATTCTCCATCTTCAGATATTCGATCTGTTCGTCTTTGGATAGTTCATCAAGAATTACCTTTTTGGGTCTGCCTTTTCTGACACCATTCTTCTTTCCCACAGTCCTGCCATCTTCCTTCAACAGCTCCGGATCTTCCCTATACTGCTTAACCTAAACTCTTAGCTGCGTCTTTGATCTCAGACCAAGTTTTCTGGCAGCGATGACGATTCCACCCAGTTTCCCTGAAAGATACTTTTCGACTGTTTCCTTTTTGAATTCCGGTGAATAATGATTGAACTTCGTTCCTTTCTTTGCCATATTAAAAATCCTCCTGTACTTTAAGTGTACAAGAGGAATTACCGCGGTTTCTGAACTCTCCATTTTCAATGGGGCAGTTCATCGGAGAGCTTTTTAAGTGTATTACAGGATAATGTCCAGCCAGTCGGCACACAGATCTCCCCACTTATGTACATGGGGAACATTCATGCCGAGATCATTGTGCCCGTCTGCCATGGCCATGCCGTGTACACCTTCCGGAAACAGGTGCATCTCAAACGGTATACCGGCAGCGGTTAAAGCCTGACCTGTGGTGAAGGAGTGGCGGGGATCATCGCTGTTGGTCTGCCAGATGAAGAACGGCGGGGTTTCCCGGGTGATATTGACTTCCGGGGAGTAGTAGAACAGTTCGTCTCTTGACGCAAAGAACGGGTTACGGATGGTGTTGGAGAAGGGATCGGCGAAGAATCCTCCCGGCAGTCCGCAGAAGGCGAAGGCACCGTAGCCGAGTACGGCACCGTCAGGTCTGCAGGATTCTCTTTCCACCGGATCTTCGGCATCGGGATCACCGTAATCGAAGTGTGTCGCGGCATTCCCCGACAGCATACCTCCGGCAGAGAATCCCATGCATACGACCTTGTCTGTGACATGCAGATCATCTTTGCGGGCTCTGATGACACGGATCGCTCTCTGGATATCCCACAGGGCTTCCTGTCTGCCGTAGGGCTTGATACGGTAAGTCAGAATCGCAGTATTGAAGCCTCTTTCCGCAAAGTAGTATGCGGTATTGAAGCCTTCACAGCCCGTACGGATCTCGAAGCCGCCGCCGTGGCAGACGATCACCGTACCGCGTTTTTCCTTCACACCATTCCCCGGCACAAAGATCAGGGAAGGCTCCGGCTGCAGGGGATCTCTGTCATCATATCCCGGTGTCTTTCCTTCTTCCCACAGCGGTATCTTTTCAAAGTCTTCAATGGCCTTGTTCCAGACCTTCAGGTTCTGTTCGATATTCATTGTGCCGTCAGGTTTGCGGTGTCTTGCGACAGGGATGATGACCGCATCTTCCTCAACGGCTTTTTTCAGTTTTCTGTAGTTTTCCTCGTACATATATTCTCCTGAAAGGGACCTGTCCAGGTCCCCTTGATACTAGATAAGATTTTCTTCGGTCTCAGCGTCAAAGACATGCAGGAGCTTCGGATTGAAGCTGAAGGTGAAGTCCTTTCCGATACGGACAAGATCGAGATCCAGATTAGCTGTAGGAATAACCGCAACGATGTCATCACCGCTCATGTTGACATGGAGATGAACCTCACTGCCCATCATCTCGGATACTTCGATCTTACCGGTAAAGCCTTCCTCACTCATCTCAACATGTACAGGACGGATACCAACGATGACTTCCTTATCCGGTGTATTCTTTTCCTTCAGAACACTCTGGTATCTGTCATCCAGACGGATCTCTCTGCCCTGGATCGTGATGTAGTACTCACCGTCTTTCTTATGCATCGGCACATGGTGGAAGAAGTTGATCTGCGGTGTACCGATAAAGCCTGCAACGAAGGTATTGACAGGGTGGTTGAATACTTCCTGAGGGGTACCTACCTGCTGGATAAAGCCATCCTTCATGACAACGATCCGGTCGCCTAACGTCATGGCTTCAACCTGGTCATGGGTAACGTAGACAAACGTTGTGTTGATCTTCTGACGGAGCTTGATGATCTCGGAACGCATCTGACCGCGCAGTTTGGCGTCAAGGTTGGAAAGAGGTTCATCCATCAGGATGACCTGAGGAGAACGGACGATGGCACGGCCGATGGCGACACGCTGTCTCTGTCCGCCGGAGAGGGCCTTGGGCAGACGGTCGAGGATCTGCGTGATCTCGAGGGTCTTTGCGGCTTCTCTGACCTTTTTATCGATCTCATCCTTGGGCAGTTTGGCAAGCTTCAGGGAGAACGCCATGTTATCGTATACCGTCATATGCGGATACAGGGAATAGTTCTGGAAGACCATGGCGATGTTTCTGTCTCTCGGTGCGATGACGTTGGAATAGACATCACCGATATACAGTTCACCGGAAGTGATCTCCTCCAGACCTGCGATCATACGCAGAGTCGTGGACTTACCGCATCCGGAAGGACCGACCAGAACGACAAACTCCTTGTCTTTGATCTCCAGGTTGAAATCCTGAACAGCCACGACACCTTCATCGGTGATCTGCAGATTCGGTACGAAACCTTCGGCAGGAGCTGTGTCTTTCTGTTTCTTCTTTTTTTTGGACTTTACTTCGTCTGGGGAAATCGGGTAGATCTTCTTGATGTTCTTTAATGTAATACTGGACATTGATTCTGGCTCTGACAGTCAGGCCTCCGCCTTTCTGCCTCATTTCATACCGACACATAGGATATGAAATATTCCGTGCATGTCTCCACTATGCCGGACCGCGAGCAGCGGGTTCCTCCTTTTCTTTACCGCCTGAATATGGTGGAGAGCAGTATTTCTGAGCATATTATTTCAAAGTTCTCCGCGGATTCCTTGTAAATAAGTATGCTGTGTTTACAAAAATAAACTGAAGACAAAATTGGAAGTTAATGTTTCTTATTTGAATTTATTACAGACAGAGAATTGTTATGCTTGAGAAAACAGAAGACGGAGTAATGATCATGCATGAGATAAAAACAGTGCAGGTAAACGGTGTAAAACTTGCGTACAGGGAATACGGCAGCGGGGATAAGTATCTGCTGTCTACACAGAATTTCTTCTTTAAGGACTGTCATATGGCACTGCTGGGGCAGCCTCCGTATGACTATCACTGTTTCCTGGTCTATATGAGAGGCTATGGGGAATCCGATCATATCTATGATCAGGAGAAACGTGATTACGCAGAGATCTGGGGGAAAGATCTGCTTGCGTTTGCGGATGTCATGGGTATTGATACGTTCTACTATACCGGGATCTCCCACGGCAACTGGGCAGCCTGGTATGCGGCATTCCACCAGCCAGAGAGGTTCCGGGGATATGTGTGCTGTGACGGTATTACCCAGTATCACGAAGAGAGAGATCTCCCGGCACCTCTGGCAAAGATGAGAGATCATGCCCGGGAATACGTGGGCAATGAAGAACTCCTGCGCAGGACTGCCTGGCTGGAGGAATGGCCGACGGAGAACCCGGAACGTCTGACCAGAAGAAAGGCAAACATGGAGGAGCATCTGGATATCCTAATGCACAGGAAGGAAGAGGAGTTTGCCCTGCCTATGCTTGGAGACATGACAGGCTGTCATGCGCAGAGTCAGGAAGAACTTCTGGAAAGACTCCATGAGATCGATTTCCCGGTCATGATCTGGATGGGCGGGAAAGATCAGATCTGCAGTGCGGAAGATGCCCTGCAGACTGCACAGGCGATCCCCGGAGCTCAGTATCTGATGTATCAGCACCTCGGTCACGGCGGGGCGGATGAGATGCCTGAACTGGCCGCCAGGGACTGTGACAGGTTCTTTAAGGATACCGAGGGAAGGATCCTGTAGGAGGAAGTATGAAGTTACAGACAGCACAGATCTTCGGTGAACACATGGTGATTCAGCAGGGGAAACCGGTACCGGTATGGGGCAGGTGCGCCGCTGATGATGTGATCACCGTAAAACTGAATGATACGGAAGTACAGACGGAAAGCGTCAGGGGAACCTGGAAAGCAGTACTGCCGCCGGTATCCGCAGGCATAGGCATGACAATGACCGTAACATCGGCACTGACCGGTGAACAGATCATCTTTCATGACGTCGCGGCAGGGGAAGTATGGCTGGCCGGCGGACAGTCCAACATGGAGTTCATCATGAAGTATGACGTGAATGCGGAAGCGATGAAGAAGACGGAAGAGGACAAGGATCTGCGCTTCTTCTGTGCTCCGCAGGTACCGTTCATGGGCTATGAAGACAAGGAGACATGCCCGGACCACGGTTTCTGGAGACAGTGGGATACGGAGAAGAACCGGATCATGTTTTCAGCCGTAGGAGCCTATATGGGCCGGTATCTGCGCAGAGAGCTGAATGTGCCTGTAGGTATCATCGGCTGTAACTGGGGCGGTACACCGGCCTCTGCATGGACCGATATGCAGGATATTGAAAGTCATCCGGAACTGGCACCGGTGCTGGAAGAATACCGTCATAACTGTGAAGCAATCGACTGGCGCAGATATATAGAGACATCGGAAAGACCGATCCCGGAACCGACACCGGAACAGCTGGCCTTTACCGACCGCTTCATGATGGGAGAAGACATGACGGAATTCTTCCGGAATATGGAGAATATGCCTCGTCCGGATATCAGTGACTGGGGTACATACCCAATTGCGCCGCGTTCTGCCACAAGACCCGGCGGTCTATATGAGACGATGTTAAAGAAGATCGCCCCGTATGCCGTGCAGGGTGTGATCTGGTACCAGGGAGAAGATGACGATGCCAGAGGCTGGAGCGCTTTCTACGATAAGAGTATGGAAACGATGATCGGCAGCTGGCGGAAACTCTGGCAGGAAGAACTTCCGTTCCTGCAGGTGGAACTGGCACCCTTCCGCGGTGTAGGCGTGACCGGGGCGAAGGATTACCCGGGCATGCGCAGAAGACAGCACAGCGTATCCGAGACAGTGAAGGATGTCCATGATATCTGTATCCTGGATCTCGGTGAAGAGTTCAACATCCATCCCCGCAGAAAGCAGAAAGTCGGAGAACGGCTGGCCCGTACAGCCCTGCGTTATGTCTACGGCAGGGAAGATGTGCAGATAACCTTCCCACAGGCATACAGGGCGGAAAGAGACGGAGATATTCTCACGGTGTACTTCCGGAATACAGGGAAAGGACTGTATGTCAGCGGAGATCTAACCAAAGAGCTGAAGGTATACAGTAATGATACAGAGCTGGCATACCGCCCGGAGATCCATGAAGACTCCCTCGTGCTGCACGGTGACTTCCATGTACACGAAAAGCTTACGGTAACATTCTGCGATACCAATTACTGCGAAGATCCCCTGTACGGCTCTGAGGGAGATCCGGCATACGCGTTTACGTTTGCAGACCTGAAGGAGAAAGACAGATGAAGAACAGAGAAGTCATTGAGAGGATCCTGAAGTATCATCCGCAGTTTCCGGAAGACTATCACGGCTGCGATGATTACAAGGCCGGAGATCCCGAGGCAGAGTGCACGGGTGTGATCACGGCGCTGACCCCGAATATCCATGTCATCCGGGAAGCCATTGCCCACCACGCCAATCTGATCGTCGTACATGAACCGACATACTATACGTCGAAAGATCCCGCCGGATGGGAAGAAGACTTCGACAATGAAGTATACAGACAGAAACTGAAACTGATCGAAGATCACGGCATCTGTATCTGGAGAGATCACGATCATATGCATGCCCATCAGCCGGACAGTATCTTCACCGGCGTGCTGAAATACCTCGGCTGGGAAGATCAGGCAGAGACAGACACGGATACCGGTCTCTTCGGACACTGGATCGTCACCCTGCCGGAGATGACAGTCAGAGAACTGGCAGAATACCTGATGGAAAAGATCGGCCTGCACGGTGCCAGGATCGTCGGAAACCCTGAAAGCCGGATCACGAGAGCTGCCTTTGTCGGTCATCTCTACCCGATGGAGTATCACACAAGAGACGGCAGAACCGGGGAGTACTCGGTCAAGGTGATCGAGACCCTGGAACAGAAAGCCGATGTGATCATTCCCGGAGAAGTGATCGACTGGACCGTACTCTCCTATATCAGAGACGCATCAGAGCTCGGTTTAAACAAGGCTGCCATCAATATCGGACACTTTAACTGGGAAGAACTGGGTATGAGGTATATGAAAGACTGGCTGAGTGAGCTGGTCACGGAAGTACCGGTAACCTACATCCCCAGCGGTGATATGTATACATACCTGAGTAAGGAGACAGAAAGATGAAGATCAGCAGACTGATGCCGATGTTAAATATCCACGGCAGAACGATTTATGATGAAGAGAAAGAAGCCCTGTACTGCAACTGGACATGTTCGGGCTTTACCGCCGGAGTTACCGGTACTTACCTGAAAATCAGGGTAACAGCAGAATCCGACCAGCTTCCCGGTATGCCAGGTATGCCTGTACCGCCGGCAGACTGGCCCTGTGTCGGTGCCGCCAAAGAGGATGAACTGATCTTCCGCCATGAGTGCAGAAGTGATGATGAATGGCTGACGGTATGGCAGAGTGGGAGCACGGAGACAGCCGAGATCAGGATCCTCAAGCTCTCCGAGAATGCCAGAGGAAAACTGGGTATCCTGGAGGCAGAGACAGACGGTTCGTTCTTCCCCGTACACAGCAGTAAACCTGTACTGGAGATCGTCGGTGACTCGATCACCTGCGGCTTCGGCAATGAAGCTTCCAACAACAGCCTGGAGTTCCATACTTCGGAAGAAAACGGATGGGAAGCCTACGGACCGCGGGCGGCCAGAGAGCTTGGCTATGAATTCAGAATGGTATGCGAGTCTGGAATTATGGCAGTTACGCCGGAACATCCGCTCTTTCCCATGCATACGATGGATGATATCTACGAGTATACCGATGAGCTGTATGAGAAGAAACACGGAAGAGAACCGCAGAAGTGGAACTTTGCGGAACACCCCAGCGATATCGTTGTGATCAACCTCGGCACCAATGACTCCAACCCCCTGCGCTTCTACAAGGACTTCGGGGAGATCCCCGGCATGGAGATCTGGTTCCGTGACCGGTACAAGGAATTCATACGCAAGGTGCGGAAGGCAAACGGTGCAGATACCCTGATCGTCTGCGCCCTCGGGTCCATGGACTACTACCTGTATCACCGGATCCTGGAAGCGGTGGATGAACTAATCGCAGAGACAGGGGATCAGAAGCTGTGCTGCTTTGAGTTCATCCCGATCAATGTCATGTTTGAGGGCTACGGTGCCATGGGTCATCCTTCTGCCAAGACACATGTACGGATGGGTAAGGAACTGGCATACTTCCTGCGCAGTAAAGTGAATCAGTAAGTAAAAGAGAGGTATGCGGTAAGAACCGTATAACCTCTCTTTTTCTATCCTATCTCGTAGAACCGTATCCACAGTCCTTCAGGCTCCGGTGTGCCTGTTCCGTAGAATCTCCCGGAATGCAGGAAGGATGCCAGTACCTTACTGTCGGTACGGAAAGCAGGAACCGTACGGAATACACGGGAGGGATGTGCATCCTCCCAGGAACCGTTATTCTCAATGAAGATATGGCACTTCTCTCCGGTGTAATCCGTACCCGTAAGAACATATCTTGCGGAGAGATGACGTACACCGGCAGTATCCACGGTCTGGGTATCTACACCCCATGGTTCGCAGATCCCTGTGAACAGGGGGCCCTGTGCTTTACCCTTAAACGGGATCATACATACCTCACCAAGCTCTGTATCCATCCGGAAGGGAGCTTCCGTGATCTCGATCAGGATCTCCAGGAAAGCAGGCTTACTCATCTTTGGGAGTGAACTTCGCGGGGCCAAACAGTGATACCACGAAGTTGTTCGTCTGCAGCTTCTCGTAGAAGTAGTGATACTTAGCCTGAACATCTTCGGGGATCATACCAGAGTGGTTGTTCAGCTCCATGATGTCAAAGGAACCCGCGTAGTTCTTCCATGCCGGTCTATTACCGCCGTTAGGATCACCTGTTGCGGCAAAGTCATACCAGTACCCCTGGATCAGTTCCATGAAGTCATAGTCGGCACCTACCCAGTGGTAAGGGAAGAACGGGTTTCTTTCACCGTGGTCAACACGGCCGAAGACGTAGGGCATTTCCGCACAGTGCGGGGAACCGTCATTATGTCCGCGCTCCGTCTCGTTCTCCTTGGACATCAGCCAGATATAGGCATTTCTGCCGTACTTATGGCAGAGTTCACCAAGCTTGGCACTTCCCATTAACATGATATCGGAAGCAATCGTAGAGGCCTGTTTCGCGGCTTCGATCGCGTTCGCGGCAGGATACCATTTCTTCATGTTTTCGGCATTGTCGGGGAAGGCCTCTTCGAGGTAGGCATGGAACTTCTCGACGGAATAGTCTGCAGGGTTTACGGCCGGGAATTCCTGCGCGCAGGAACCCATCAGGACATCAAAGTCATTGAATTCACCGGCATCCATGATCTCGGAATACGGCTTCGGCAGGAATTCTCCGTCGATACAGAAGGAGAAACCGAAGTGGCCGAGATTTCTTTCCTTCATCCATGCCTCATACTTATCAAAGAGCTCCCAGGCATCCATCTTCCTGAGTTCGGCGATATTCTTACAGCCGACATACTGCATGTATTCAACACCGAGGTCTTCCATCGTCTTCCGCGGTCCCGGCTGCATGAATCCCCAGTAGATCGGTCCGCTCTCGATAGATACTCTCCGGATGATACCCTTCATTAACGGAGAAGCGTGCAGAGCACCTGTGCCGGCAGCGCCGCCGGACTGTCCTGCCACGGTAATGCGGTCGGGATCACCGCCGAAGACAGCGATATTCTCCTTCACCCACTGGCAGGCCTTGCGCATATCGTAGAGGGCGTAGTTTCCGCTTGTGCCGCCTGCCTCTTCGGTCAGTTCGGGATGGGCAAAGAAACCGAAGAAACCGAGTCTGTAGTTGATCGTTACGACAACAATATCTTTTCTCTTCGCAAAGCCGATACCGTCACAGACGACTTCACAGCCGCTTCCCGCGACCATTCCGCCGCCGTGGATCCAGATGAATACCGGCAGTTTGTCTTCCGCTGTCTTTGCGGGTGTCCATACATTCAGATACAGGCAGTCTTCCTCATACTGGGAAGGCGCCATGAACTGGGGTACACCATGCACATTGGCAGGCATATCGGCAATCTCCATGACATGCTGGATGGCTGCCGCACTGTACTGCGTAGCTTTTCTTACCCCTCTCCAGCGTTCGGGATCTTCGGGGTGACGGAAACGTCTGTCACCTGTCGGAGGTGCAGCGTAGGGGATACCCTTGAAGATCTTTACACCTTCTTCGGTATAGCCCTGAAGCCATCCCTGTTTGACACATACTTTTGCTTGTTCAAAATCAGTCATATTATCTTATCCTCCACTGATATTACTGATGATTCAGAAGATACTCGATGCCTTCCTGTGCGTGCGGGATCCAGAATGCCCAGTCATGGACACCCGGTCCCTCGGTATAGTAGTAGTCTGCTTTCTGCTTCTTCAGGAAATCGCGCATTTTGCGGTTGGGGGCCAGCAGGAAATCCTCCGTCCCGCAGGCCATGTATATTCTGGGATTCTCTTTTCCCTCACGTACATTGCGGCGGTAGAGGACCTTCGGGTTATGGGTGCTGCGTTCGGCTTTCTTCAGATCACCGAAGGTATCGACATAGTACTCATAATTGGCCATGACGGGGTCTTTCATGTTGGGTGACATCTCCTTCAGCTGTTCAACGATCAGTGCCGAGGAGAGGGCAATAATCCCGCTGAACGTCTCCGGATACATCAGTCCTGTATGCAGAGCGCCGAAACCTCCCATGGAGAGTCCGCCGATCATCGTATCTTCCCTGTTCATCGCAAGACCGAATGTCTCACGCAGATAAGCAATCAGATCTTCACCTACAAACGTGCAGTACCGGTGGCCGGTAGCTTTCTTGTCCAGGTAGAAGCTGACACCTCCGGAAGGCATGACAATAGCCAGATTGTAACGCAGTGAGTAGTCGGATACGGGTGCGCTGTACAGCCAGTCGGTGCAGTCACCGCTGTAGCCGTGAAGCAGGATCAGTGTTTTGACCGGACGCTGATAGTACGGATTATCCGGCATGAAGAAAGGCGGTTCCTTCGGCGGTAAAAGAATATAGAATTCCCCGCTGCGGGAAAGAGCTTCGGAACGAAAACGAACATATTGTACAGACATGGAAAAACCTCCTGTTGTCTACATTCTAGGAAACCGGAGACTTGAAAAATATCAAAAAAGTGTCATCTGCTTTCGAGAATATTCTGCACAGACAAGCAGGATTTTAATTTACAAATACATGTGACATTTTTGAAAGTATTCACTGCAGGCATTTGGTTAAATGAGTTTAGACAAATGACACCAATAGGGAGGAAATAATGAAAAAACTGTTAGTTCTCTTATGTTCCGCATTCCTGGTTCTGTCCGCTCCTGCAGGATGCTCAAGCAAACCCGCAGAGACAAAGAACCAGCCTTCGGAAATCACCCTGGACATGTCCACACTGTTTATCGTTCCTTCTCTTGAAGCAACCAAGACAGTTGAAGACGCCATCAATGATTATCTGAAGAACGAACTTCACGAAGAGGGATATGTCATCCGTCTGAAGATCACAGCGATCGGTGACTACTTCCAGAAGATCCCCATGGAACTGGCCAGCGGCGGCGATGAAGCACCGGATCTGGTACAGGTATTCTCCATGGCTGACTGGGTCAACCAGGGATATATCATTCCGCTGGATGACTATCTGGATAACGAACTCAAGCCGACAGTTGATCTGATTGGAAACATCATCGGCAGCGGCAAGATGGCCGGACATACATATATGATGCCCCGCTACTTCGGCACTGTTCTTGACTGGAAGTTCATCTACAACAAGGCTCTGGTAGAAGATGCCGGTGTTGATGTCACAAAGGCTACAGATCTCGACAGCCTGGAAGGTGTTCTCGCTGAGCTGAAGGAAGCTTATCCGAATGAGCACTTCCTGGTCTACTGCGATCAGTTCAACAGACTGTACAACCTGAAGACACATACATCCCAGGTCGGCACATATGCGGCAACCGTAGGAACAGACACCAAGCTGTACAACTACTATGAGACCGACGCATACAAAAATGCGATCGAGAAGGCATATGAGTTCCGTCAGAAGGGTTACTGCGATCCCGAAGGTTCCGCAAACACTCTGAGCCATGACGCAGTTGTCATGGGCGGCTCCAGCAAGGGCGTTATCATGGGTCACTCCGCAGGACCTGACACCATCGCCTCCATGTTCACAAAGACAAATACCTACGGTGCAGAGTTCGGTGCTGTCACCATCGGCATCGATGACCTGGCTACTGATACATTGGGTATCGGTATCTCCCATTCCTGCAAGGATCCGGCTGCCGCAGCACGTTTCATCAACCTGCTGTACACCGATGAGTATGTCTGGGATACACTGATCTACGGTGCTGAAGGACAGGACTACGTATGGAATGAAGACCACACTAAAGTCAGATATCCGGAAGGACTGGACTTCAACTCCGTACCGTATAACTGCATTTACTCCTGCGGTATGATCGGTAACGGCTTCCAGGGTCTTGAGTATGAGACAGATGATGAGAGCGGTTCTGACCGTGTCTACGGTAAGGAACTGATGGAAAAGGCCTGGTGCCCGCCTCTGTACGGTTTCACACCGACAACCATCAATGTCATGAACGAGATCACAGCCGTATCCAACGTTGTTGAACAGTACAATGATGTACTCAGCTACGGTGATGTCGATCCTGCGACAGAATATCCGAAGTTCATCCAGGCCCTGAAGGATGCCGGCATTGACAAGATCATTGAAGACTTCCAGGCACAGGCTGATGAATGGGTAAAGGAAAACAGCTAAACTTCTCTACAAATGACATGCAGAAAACGGATATCTGATATCCGTTTTCTTGCATTATAATAATGTTAGTTGGTTTTATCTGCATCACCCTCATAAAAAAGAGGAAACATGGGTAATTCACTGATCAAAAAGGCAATCATATTACTGGCAAGTGTACTGATTACATCACTGTCTTTTTTTGCGGTCATCAGTATTACCTACAATAACTTTTATATCCAGAGCGTACTGAGTACGAATGAGAATATCTCTTCGCGCTGGACGGCAGATATCGATGCCCGTCTGAACAACATCTACGAACATGTCTATGACCTGACAGCGACACTGTACGACAAGACCCAGGTACGTTCGGGATCCCCGAAGATGAGCTATACGGAGATCACTTCCCTGCAGAATACCATCAACTCCAAAGTACTGTCCGTAGCGGATATTACCTCTCTGTTTGTGATCGATACCGAGAGTGACCTGTATCTATATACCGGAAGCGGAGTGCTGACACAGCCGGTCAACTACAGCCTGAAGCTGTTCATCCATGATTACTGTACGGAGAATCCCAGTTCTTTGAATAACCGCACATGGTCACTGGTCAGCGTACTGGGAAACGGTTACTACATCAAATCCCTGCGGATGGGAAAGTACGTCGTCGGTGCTGTCAGTGACTGCACCAATTACCGGATCGCGGAAAACCGTGCGGAAACCATCCCGGCGGCAGTATTCATCTGCAGCGACAGTCAGGTCTTCACCTGTCAGGGTGATCCCTTGTTAATCGATCTGTTGAGCCGGAAGGACTATAAAAGCAGATATACAGGAGGGTACGCGGTATCCTGTGAACAGCAGGAGTACGCGGATGCGGTCACGGTATACATCACCCGTCCTGCCATTGCCCGTATGCCGTGGAAGCTGACGGCAGTATTCATGGTGCTGGACAGCGCGCTCTGTGTGATCCTGGTTATGATCCTGATCAACTATACCAACCGGAATGTCAGAATACCGATCGGTAAGCTGATCGAAGCCAACAAACAGGTATCAGCCGGAAACTTCAACTATCAGCTTGATATCAGTGAAGCCGGCAGTGCGGAGTTTGAGGATCTCTTCCGCAGTTATAACGATATGTGTTCAAGGATCGAGCACCTTACCATAGAGTCCTATGACCTGAAGATCAAGCGTGAACAGAACAGACTGAAGATGCTGAGAGCACAGATGCGTCCGCATACCTTCCTCAACGGCATCACCACGATCAGTAATATGACCTACACGGCCAAGACCGAAGATATCCGCCGATATATCCTGGCCTTTGCGTCATTTACGCGGTATATGCTTCATACATCGGGAGACTGGACGACTGTCGGTGATGAGCTGAAACATATCGATAACTATGTCAGTATGCAGAAGATACGCTTTCCCAACAGTATCGAGATGGAATGCGTATGTCCGGAAGAAATCAGGAAAGTGAAGATCCCGTACCTGATCCTGTTCTCTCTTGTCGAGAACTCGTTCAAGCACGCGATGACCCTCGTCGATACGATGTATGTGCGCATCACTGCCGAAACATACGAAGAAAACGGATTCAGGGGAATACGGCTGACGGAAGAGGACAACGGTCCCGGCTTCGGCACGGAAGTGCTGGAAAAGCTTGTGGCAGCGGGAAAAGATGATCCCTACACCAAGGAACATCTGGGTCTTACCAATGTACGGTACAGTCTGAATCTGATCTACGGCAGAGATGATCTGCTTAGGCTGGATAACCGCAGTGAAGGCGGTGCACATATAGAACTGCTCATACCCGAACAGGAGGAAGAGGATGAAACTGTTGGTTTGTGATGATGATATCTCTACGATCGATGTGATCGAAAGTCAGCTGAATACGCAGGAACTCGGTATATCACAGGTATACCGGGCATATAACGGGCAGATGGCTAAGGAGATCATTGGCAGAGAAGATCCCGAACTGATCCTGTGTGATATCGATATGCCGATCTGTAACGGTATTGAAGTATTGAAGTATGCCTGCGGGGACGGGAAGAAGAGAGAGTTCTCATTCCTGACGTGCTACGAAGAGTTTGAGTATGCCCGTATTGCCATCCAGTACGGAGTTACAGGATACCTGACCAAACCGTTTGACCCGGAAGAAGTGCGTGTATGCATACAGAAGATGATCGCCAATGCGCGGAAGAAGAAAGAGAAGGAAGAACCGGCATCGCAGAAACAGTACGATACGCTCATGTCATCCATCTTCCGCCAGGCCTGTGAGGGGTATCTGGGGACCGACAGGGATATCGTGGAAGCAGCACTGAAGATCAACGGGGTAGAGTTCTCCGCCGACAGCAGATGGCGTATCTGCGGAACCTGTACGGATATGAGTGAGGCGGCCGCCAAGGGATGGAATACCGAGATGCTGAGGTTCATGATGGCACAGCTCCATGATGAAGTGATCCTCAGCTATATCGGTACAGCCCATACCGTGGTGAACCTGGATGAGCGTTATCTCTGGGCATTCTGCTTTGTGCAGGATGACCGCGAACCTGAAGAACTGCGGCAGAAAGCACAGGAACTGATCACGTTTGTACAGCGGTATACATCACTGCATCCGGCAGCGGTCATCAGCGATCCGTTCTGCTTTTACGATGCCTGTGATATGACCTATACGATGTATGAGCAGCTGAGGCAGGTCCGTCACCGTACGGGACAGGTCTTCTTCACATCGGAGATCACCGATGATCATGCCCGTGAGACTGTGATCTTCAGCCGTGATCTGATCCTCTGGTATATGAAAAACAGAGATGAAGCGGGATACCGTGAGTATATACGCCTTACCGCCGAAGATCTGCGCAGTGACAGGGACAGGATGGAACGTTTCCGCAGTGATCTGATCCACCTGTATGCCCAGCACTTCCGGGACAACCGCATGAGCACGAATGATATCTTCCGGGACCAGGAGATCCTGCGTCTGCAGCAGGCCTCACCGGTCACCGACAGGATCCTGACGGAACTGGCGGAACGTCTCTGGCAGCTGCAGCAGAACCGGATGAAGGAAAGCGCGGAGGAAGAAGACGTGATCGCCCGGGCAAAGAAGTATATCGATGAAAACTTCCGGGAAGACATCAGCCGCAGTGATATCGCGGCCATGACCTATGTCACGCCGAACTACTTGTCCAAGCTCTTCAAAAACAACATGAATATGAATCTTCGTGAGTATATCAATAAACTGCGGATCGAGGAGGCCAAGCGTTTGTTACTGTCGACAGCGCTGCCGGTCAGTGAGATTGCTTCTCAGGTAGGCTATTACAACATCTCCTACTTCTCTACCGTCTTCCATAAACTTGTCGGTGTCAGCCCCTACGACTGGCGCAGCCGCGGGGGAGAATAACCATGCGCTGGCAGGAACAGATAAAAAAAGATCGTGAAGTCTTCCGCACACTCCCCGACCAATCTTCGAAGATCAACTTCATCTGGGATTACTACCGGATACCGATCATCGCTTTTCTGTGTCTTCTGGCAGTATGCGGACTGATCCTGCACGGGATGACCGGCGGCAGTGCTGCCCTGTACGCTGTGCTGGTCAACAGTGATGCCAGAGCTCTTGACGCCGATGAGACCGTCTTTGCGGAACTTTTGGAGACTTCCGGTATGGATATCCGGGGAAAGAAGATCAGCGTCAATACCGACTATACATTGGGAGAAGCGCACAATGAGACAGCCGATGCCGAGACCATGCAGGTGCTCAATGCCCTGTTCATGATCAGTGACCTCGATGTCTGCAGTATGCCGGAGATGTACTTTGATCAGTTTGCCCGGGCAGGAGGCTTTGCGGATCTCAGTATGCTTATTCCGGGAAAGACCCTGCAGGAGCACTCCGAGGACTTTTACTTTTATACGGATGAAGAGGGTAACACCCATCCTGTGGGACTCATTCTGGGGACGGATTCACCTCTGCATCAGGCCGGATATTACCACGAAGAAGTGATCCTCGGCATGGCTGTACACGCGCAGAATTACGAAGCCGGCGCGGCTCTGATTCAGGCTCTTGTCAGGGATAGAAATTGACAACTACAGTGTACATTTTTTAATGATTGAACCATTCCTGTCCGATACTATGAAAATACGGATAGTTATACAGTGAAGGAGAGTATATATGTCTGATCGTCAGAAGACCGGACGTTCGGAGTTTGATGATGTCCTGAAGAATCAGGAAAAACTCCAGCGCCGGGAAAGGCTGAAAGCCGATTTGCCCCTTTATTTGATGATGCTGCCGGGAATTATCTATCTTATTTGCAACAACTATCTGCCGATGTTCGGTATTCTGCTTGCCTTTAAGAGGATCAATTACTCTGTCGGTATCCTGAAGAGTCCCTGGGTCAAGTTCCAGAACTTTGAATACCTGTTCAAGACCAAGGACGCTTTTATCATGATCCGGAATACCCTGGCATATAACGCTGTATGGATCATCATGGACCTGGTGATCGCCGTCTTCATCGCTCTGTGCATGAACGAGATCGCCCAGCGTAAGATTGCCAAGGTCATCCAGCCGATCATCTGCTTCCCGTCCATGGTCTCGGCAGTTATCCTGTCATTCCTTGTCTATGCCTTCCTCAGCCAGAGCTACGGCTACCTGAATACGACTGTATTCAAAGATAACCCGGTAGCGTGGTATACGACAGCTTCCTACTGGCCGTTCATCCTGACCATCGTACATATCTGGCAGGGCGCAGGTCAGAGTTCTGTCATCTATATGGCAAGTATCGGCGGTATTGACAAGAGTCTCTATGAGTCCGCAAGGATCGACGGAGCGACCAAGTTTGAACAGATCAAGTACATCACACTGCCTCTGTTGAAACCGATGATCACAATGATGATGCTGCTGTCGATCGGCCGTATCTTCAACTCCGACTTCGGTCTCTTCTACCAGGTACCTCTGGGCAACGGTATGCTATATGAGACAACACAGACGATCGATACCTTCGTCTACCGTGCCCTGATGATCAGCAACAACGTCGGTCAGTCTTCGGCTGCCAGCGTATTCCAGGCTGTGATCGGCTTCGCTCTGGTCATGATCTCCAATATGCTCGTCCGTAAGATCAATCCGGAGAACTCACTGTTCTGATAAGGAGTTACCCATGGCTAAGAATAAGAATAAGATCATCCTGATGAAGGGTGAACAGGAATTCCACTATATGGCACTGGTCGTCATGATCCTGATGATGATCTTCTGTATCGTGCCTCTGATCCTGATGCTTACCGTATCTCTGTCTTCCGAACAGTCACTCGTTTACGGATACCGGTTTATCCCGGAATCCTGGTCACTGGATGCCTACTACTTCCTGTGGGCGAAGAGAGCAACGATTGCCCGTGCCTATGGTCTTACGATCCTGGTTACGGTCATCGGTACTGCCGCAAGCCTGGTCATGACCTCCATGTTTGCTTATCCGCTCTCCCGTAAGGACTTCAAGCCCAGAAACGTATTCGCCTTCATCCTGTTCTTCACGATGCTGTTCAACGGCGGTATTACCGCTTCCTATATCGTCTGGACAAGACTGTTCCACATCAAGGATACCCTGTGGGCATACCTGATTCCGGGTATGTTAATGAACGGTATGAACGTTCTGTTAGTCAGAAACTACTTCAACGCGAATATCCCGTATTCCATCGTTGAGGCTGCACGTCTTGACGGAGCCAAGGACTGGACGATCTATTCCAAGATCATGGTACCGCTGTCCAAGCCGATCATGACCACGATCGGACTGTTCTCCGCCCTCGGCTACTGGAACAACTGGACTACAGGTCTGTACTATATCGGAGACCCCAAGCTCTATACCATTCAGGTATACCTGAAGAAACTGATGGACAGTATCCAGTTCCTGAAGACAACAGATCTTTCCAACGAAGCAGTCCTGCTGGCACAGCGTTCACTGCCTACAGAGTCCGCACGTATGGCGGTTGCCATCATTGCCCTGATCCCGATCCTGGCTGTATATCCGTTTGTACAGAAAGAACTGATCAAGGGTATGGTTATCGGCGGTGTGAAAGGATAAGAGATGAATACACGCAAACCGTTTGAACATGCAAAACCTGAAGAAACAGGTGTAAGCAGTAAGCATATCCTTGAGTATATCGAAGAGCTTGAAAAGAGCCAGACAGAGATGCACGGTCTGATGATCATGCGTCATAACAGAATGATCACAGAAGGGTGGTGGACACCCTACGGACCTAACCTCAGACACGGTCTGCAGAGCCACACCAAGACATATGCCGCAACCGCAGTCGGTATTGCCTATACCGAAGGACTGCTGAAGCTGGATGAACGTCTGATCGATATCTTCCCGGAAGAATCACCTGAAGATCCCAGTGAGAATCTGAAGCTTCTGACCGTACGCGATGTCCTGTGCATGGGCTGCGGTATGGACACCATGCCGTTCAACTCCGAACACTGGATCAGAGACTTCATGCATACACCGGTCAACCACAAACCCGGTACGACATACATGTACAACTCCACCGGTTCTACAATGCTCGGTGCCATCGTACGGAAGAAGACAGGCCTCGGGCTCCATGAGTACCTGACTCCGAGACTCTTCAACAAGATTGGTATCGATCCGGACAACCTGCGCTGGATGTGCATGGCAGACGGCATGGAAGTAGGCGGCGGCGGACTCTTTGCAACAACGGAGGATAACTTCCGTCTGATGAAGCTCTACGCAGACGGCGGTGTCTGGGAAGGCGAGAGGATCCTGGCGGAAGATTATGTACGTCTTGCGACGACGAACCAGAACGATTCTGCTACTGAATCGATAAACAACCCGGAAGCTTCCGACAACTTCCTCGGCTACGGTTTTCAGATCTGGATGTGCAAGCCTGAACATGCCTACCGTGCAGACGGTGCCATGGGACAGTTCACGATCGTTCTGCCTGACCAGGATATGGAGATTGCTATCACCGAGACAGCTGTAGGCGCGCACTGGGCCCAGAGCACACTGGATATCACCTGGAGATTCATCGAGAAGATCACCGGCAGTGATCCGCTCCCTGAAGATGAAGAGAACTACGCGAAGCTCTGCCGCAAGCTGCAGAGACTCAACATAGGCAACCCGGCATGTCAGCCCTTCAGCTCATTAACAGAGAAGATCAGCGGAAAGACATGGGAAGTCACAAACGGTACCTTCACACCGTTTGCGGGCAACTTCATGACTGGTCTGCAGGCCGACGGTATTGCCCGGTTCCGTCTTGACTTCGATAACTACGGCTTTGTCTTCGATATCACCACAAAGTCCGGAAGAAACGAAAAGATCCGCTTCTCCACCGCCGGCACAAGATTTACCAACCTGCTCGGCAAGCCGGAAGATCTCACCCAGATGTATCTCGGTGATGCCTTCTGGAAGGAAGACAACGTGCTTGTCATGCACGGAAGATGGGTAGAGACCTGCATACAGGATACCTACACAATGACATTCGAAGGGGATCATGTGCAGGTGGATGCCGATAATAACTCGGCATGGAAGTTCCGGGAGAAGGAACCCATCACCGCGGAAATGATCGGATAAACACAAAGATCCGCAGATGCGGATCTTTCTGTACAGGGAGGCAAACATGGGAAAACGATTTGACAGTCTGCTGTTTCCGGAAGGAAAGTGCAGGGCATTCACACTGAGCTATGATGACGGTGTCGTACAGGACAGACGTCTGGTACGGTTATGTGAACAGTACGGTGTAAAGTGTACATTCAACCTCAACAGTGCTGTTCTGGGATATAAAGCACAGGCAAAAGCACCGGGAAAGCGGGAGATCGATATCTCCAAGGTTGATCGTGACGAAGCCCGCGAACTCTACCGCAGCCACGAGATCGGCGGGCATGGGCTCTATCATTCCGACCTGACAGCGCCGGGCACACCGTATGCCATGTATGAGATCCTGGAAGATAAGAGACAGCTGGAAGAGCTGCGCGGTGATACCCTGCGTATGTTTGCCTATCCCTTCGGTGTATATAACGAACAGGTGAAGGAACTGCTGAAGACAGCTGGATACAGAGGTGCCCGTACGGTGAAAAGCACGCACAGCTTCGCGCTTCCCGAAGATCCCCTGGCCTGGGATCCTACCTGTCATCATAACGATGAGAAACTCTTCGAACTGGCTGAACAGTTCCTGCATACACCCGCGTTCCGTCCTGCCCTGTTCTATGTCTGGGGCCATGCGTATGAGTTTGACGGAGAGGATAACTGGCAGCGGATCGAAGAGCTCCTGCAGAAAGTCTCCGGCAATGACACGGTCTGGTATGCGGCAAACGGGGAGATCCTCGACTATCTGCAGGCATACCAGCGTCTGGAGTACAGTGCTGACGGCACAATGATACGCAATCCCTCGTCCTGTGATGTGTGGATCCGCACCTCCTTTGAGAATACGGAATATCTTCCGGCAGGTGCACTGACAAAGATTCGTGATACAGTATTGTAAGTATGAACTATAACAGTCCCTTTATCAAAATGCTTGAGACCGTAGCCAATATGCTTATCGTAAGCTTTTTCTGGCTGGTCTTTTCACTGCCTGTGATCACTGTCGTACCGGCTTCCGCAGCCCTGTTCCATACGATGTCAAAGATCGTCTTCGGACCGGGCAGGGGAAACGGTGTATTCCGGGATTACCTGCAGGCATTCAAAGTCAACCTGAAGAGCGGTCTCATCCTGTCGGTGATCCTGATCCTGTGTGTGCTTGTCCTGCTGGAAGGTCTCTGGACCGGCTGGCAGATCTATAAGATCAGTATCTGGGGTATGTTATATATGATCCTGGGGGTGGTGCTGACACTTGCGGCAGTGCTGACTTTTGTGAATATCCCGGCAGTCCTATCACGCTTTGACGCTCCGGTATCTTCATTACTGCGCATAGCTCTGTATATCGGTCTTAAGCATCCCCTGCGCACCCTGTTCTCCGCTGTCTTTCTGGCTGTTTCGGTGTGGATGATCGGCTTCTTCCCGTTGGCATTACTGATCCTTCCGGGACTGTATACCGATCTGACAAGACAGGCACTGGAAAGGGATATGGATATGTTCGTAAAGGAAAACGGACTGGAAGAGAGGGAAGATTAGGATGCCGGAGATCGTATTTGATGATGTGACGAAGATCTATCCGTTTCAGAAGATCACCGGTATTATCGGCAGACGGGAGAAGGAGAAGATACGGAAAGCGCAGATGCAGATGCCGTATCTGACCAACGAAGGCGTGATCGCTCTGCAGCACTGCTCGGTCACGATTCCCGACGCTTCCTTCGCAGTGATCCTTGGACCTTCGGGCTCCGGCAAGAGTACGTTACTGCGGCTGATCGCGGGACTGGAGAAACCCAGTGTCGGCACGCTGACATTTGACGGAGTTGACATGTATGATGTCAAACCGGAAGACAGGGATACCGCCATGGTCTTCCAGGAATACGCTCTCTATCCCAACCAGACGGTATACCAGAATGTCGCCTTTCCCCTGGAAGTGAAACATATGCCGAGAGAGGAAGTCGAACAGGAAGTGAATAAGATCTGTTCACTGATGGGACTCTCGGACAAGCTGGACAGACTGCCGCAGGATCTCTCGGGTGGAGAAAGACAGCGTGTATGCATCGCCCGGGCAATGGTCAGAAAACCTGCGGTATTACTGCTGGATGAGCCGTTATCCAATCTGGATGTACAGATGAAGGACAGCCTCAAGGCAGAACTGAAACGCGTGCACCAGCAGTACCGTACAACCTTTGTCTATGTTACACATGATCAGGAAGATGCCATGGCACTGGCCGACAGGATCATCATCCTGAAAGACGGTATCGTACAGATGTCCGATACTCCTGAAACAGTATACAGAATGCCTGCCAACCGCTTCTGCGCGGAGTTCGTACAGGCTTCTTCCATGAATATCCTGGAGGATATCCCGGTACAGTCAGACGGAAGCCTGCAGATCTTTGGCATGCGCTATGAGCCGCAGGGTGCACAGAAGAAGAAACTGCAGAAGCTGAAGAAAGTATGCGCAGGTATCCGCAGCAGTGATATACGCATACAAAAGGGCGGTATACCCGCACCGGTGGAATACTGTGAGATGATCGAAGACAAGCGGATCGTGCATGTCCGCATCGAAGACAGAGAGATCTCGGTCATCGAACATGTCGGGGATTCTGCCATGCCTTATCTGCACGGTGAAGAGATCGGCATCATTCCGGATCTTGGCACGCTTCAGCTGTTTGACGAAGACGGTGAGAGGCTCTGAAGATCTTCAGGAGTATGGATATTGAGCACTTCTTCCGCGTCTTCAGTAGTGTAAAACCTGACATGAAGTCTTTCCGGGAATGAACGCATACGGTAGTTCTTCTGCCGTATCTGTTCTTGGTATTGTAAATGAACGTAGGGCAGGGGGGTACACCCTGCGTTTATTCACAATACCAGCTTTTTGCATGCGCAGACAGCGTGCTATAATGCCTGTGTTGACGAGGTTTCGATATGAGCGAAGAGATGAATGAACTGTTTTACAGGGATGTATACTGCCGGGAGTTTGACGCGCAGGTAGTCTCCTGTGAAAAGGGAAAGAAGTACTGGGAGATCGTGCTTGAAGATACCGCGTTTTATCCGGAGGGAGGCGGTCAGGCAGCAGATCACGGTACTCTGGATAACGTACGGGTACTGGATGTACACCGCCGTGAAGGAAAGATCATCCACTGCTGTGACGGCGAACTGCCTGTAAACAGTACTGTGCATGGTGTGATCGACTGGCAGAGACGCTTTGATCATATGCAGAATCACAGCGG
>DFIS01000071.1:0-28140 GCA_002372175.1 Solobacterium sp. UBA3691 | reverse complement strand
GAAGTGATCCAGATCGACTTTGACGGTGAATTGAATGACGAAGATATCCACAGGATCGAAAGAGAAACTAATGAAAGGATCTGGAAGAATATCCCGGTAGAGATCACCTATCCTTCCGAAGAAGAGCTGAAAGATATTCCCTATCGTTCAAAAAAGGAACTGGAAGGCACCGTACGTATCGTCACGATCGAAGATACGGATATCTGTGCCTGCTGCGGCACCCATGTCAGGTATACCGGGGAAGTCGGTGTTATCCACCTGTTATCTGTGGAGAAGCATAAGAGCGGTTGCCGGATTGAAATGCTGGCAGGACAGAGGGCATGGCAGTGGCTCAGAGATACCGCGGATCAGAACATACAGATCTCACACCTGTTTTCCGCAAAGCCCCTGGAGACGGCAGATGCGGTCAGAAAGTACATCGAACAGAACCGTGAGATCAACCGTAAACTTGCCGGTATTAAACGTTCGTATATCGAGATGAAGGCGGAAGCACTGCCGGAGACCGATGTCTGTGTGATGGTCGAGAATGATCTGGATGCGGATGCCTGCAGGATGCTGGGAGATCTGCTGCTCGAGAAGAACAAGGCAAAGATCTCAGCAGTATTTACAGAAGTATCCCCGGGTGTATGCCGGTTTGTCTGGCTGAGCAGGGAATACGATCTGAAGAAGATCACCAATACACTGCGTGCTTCGATGACGATCAAGGGCGGAGGCAATGCCCAGATGCAGCAGGGCATGATCGAAGGAAATATCGAACAAATTAAAAAGACTGCAGAACAGGCCTTCAGGGAAGCTGTATCTGCAGCAGTGTAAAAGATTATGGAAAAGAAAGCATTCAGCAAATTTTCTGTACCTTTGGGGCTGCTGGACTATATCAACCCGATCTTCTATACCGTGACAATGGTAACAGTACTCAGGAATCTGTTTGATACAATGACAGGTCCTTACAACACATTACTGAAGATCGGGGCTGTTATTTCCATCCTTTTTGGTTTTGTTATCCCGACCGGTAAAGTTATCGTTGGCTTAGGTCTGATCGAGTTTGTTATGCCTGTCATTCTGGTCTTCTGCGTAAATGCCGGTATCCTGCTGTCCGGACTGATGCTGATCAAGTATGTGATGAATATGAACCTGATCATATGGGTGATCTTGATACTCCTGATAGGCATATTTCTTGTTTTTGTATATTCCCGACGCAGAAAGTTTAATACAGCGGCAGTCCTGACAGGGGCGCTTGGTTATATTCTTATCTATACATCCCTGATCAGTCTTTCTGTACAGAAAGGTGTCCTTCTGCCGGTCGTCATGTACGGAGTGGCCATAATACTGTTTGTTATGCTGTGTGGAATTGGCATTAAAGCAAATTTAAAAGATCCAAGGGTCCATTGGCTAATTGAAATATCCAATGTGATCTGTCAGGGACTGGTTGCTCTGGCTACCGTCATGCTTTTTTCCTGATAATTACCGATGGATCAAAGTGTGCACGTATATCGGAAAGATCTTCGGGAGTATTGATATTTATCACTTCCTGCGGATCATCGATATAACAGTAATGTACATGAAGTCTTTCCAGTAAGGAACGCATGCGGAAGTCCTTCTTCCGGATCTGTTCCTCAACAACAGGGAGGACTTCTTTTCTGTAGATACCGACAGTAGGATAGATCCTGTCATGACAGGCAAGAATCACTGCATCTTCGTCTGTTCTTTCCGCAAACATATGCAGTACCGTCTCTGTACGTAACAGAGGCATGTCGCAGGGCAGCACAAATACTAACGGATCAGTGACTGCGCAGAGGCAGGCATGCAGGGCACCCAGGGGACCGATACTTTGATCAATGTCCGGAATCAGCGGATAGCCAAAACGGGCATATTCTTCTGTATTGGCACTGATGAAGATGCGGTCAAAGATCTGCGTGCGATAAAGGATCTGTTCGGTAAATGTATACTCACCCAAATGCAGCAGTCCTTTCGGATATCCCTGCATGCGGGAAGAAGCACCGCCGGCCAGGATCACACAGGAAGAACTGCGTACGGACTTCATTGCTTTGCGCCGTTCTTTTGTTAAGGAGACAGACTGCACAGCAGCAGTGCACAGTTCTCCCGGTATAAACATATTCACTGCGTCCAGATCATCTGCAGAGAGATCCAGACACATGAACATAGCCCAAAGCGCAGTCACGGCCTCCTGTTTTGTGCCGAAGTGATACTGCTCAAAGTCGATCCAGTATACCTGTTCATCCGCAAGCAGAATATTCCCCGGGTTAAGATCTTCCAATACCGGGTATTTTCCAGTCTTCCGGTTAAATGTTTCCAGAAGTGTTTCATAGCCTGTCATGATCCGCCGGAGCAGGGTGTGAATACTTTGTTCTTCTTTCAGCACTTCCCGCAGCGTCATGCCCGGCATACGCTCCATGTGCAAAGTCATTTCTTCTTTCTGCAGGATCTTCGGCACCAGCCCGGTATCTTTCAGCACTTCCAGAGCGAATACTTCATGATCAAAGGAGATCCGGTCGCGGAACTGCTTGGTTATATAAGTTTCATTGATCTCTATCCGGTTATTCACTTTACTTTGATCCTGACAACATTCTTTGCCCAGCGTGTGGAGAATTCATCCTCGTTGACCACCAGCATGAACGGCCCGCTTTCCTCATCCAGTTTCTGTCCGTCTTCCTGTGTCACAAGCCAGATATTACCATCGTGCAGGATCTCTTCCCCGCTCAGCGTGATCTCGTAATTATCCGCGCATACCGCAGTCACCTCGGTTGAATCAGTAACTTCTGTTCCCAGTTCTTTCAGGATCACCGACAGTTCAATACCGCTGTAGTTCTTCGGAAAGACATCCCCGTTCTTCCGGCGCATCTCGGTGTCAAAAGCCTGGAACGACGGATGATCCTCACGGTAGTCATAGGTCTTCTCACTGCCGCCGATTTCCGCAGTTAACTGCAGAGCCGCAGCTTTGGCATCATCTCCGGCAGAAAGCCGACGGTTGACGAAGACAAGTACAGCGATCAATCCTGCCGCCAATAAAAGTAAAAGAGTTTTTGTGTGTTTAGTCATTGAAATTCCTTTCTAAAACGTTCGGGCATACGTATTAAAGCCTGATACGCCAGGTAACCTCCAAGTCCTCCTGAAAGGATACCGAAGGTATAAAACAGAATGAACGGAAGCAGGGACATCCGGAAATACAGCATGTTGGTGGATACAGCACCGGCAAGCACACCGCAGGCCCCGGCAAGGACCATCCGTGTACGTAACGGAAGATGGGTTCTGCCAAGCACAAGATCGACAGCGATCCCCGGCAGTGAGTAGGTGATCAGCACCAGGGCACCGACGGTGGCGGAGATGCCCGAAGTCAGTGAGATTACACCCTGCAGGAAGCCGATCAGAAGACCTGTATACGGTCGGTTGATCAAAGCCCTGCCGAAGACAAGAAACAGGATACTGATACCTGCGGTAACACTGCCTCCGGGTATACGGATGAAGTCCGTAAGCATGTTGAAAACAGGGGACAGGAACGGCTTTACCAGCATTCCCAGTACCGCCAGATACGCACACAGAATCAGTTGTTTCAGCGTCATTTTCATACAAATAAAGATCAGGTAACAATGAAAAGAATTACCTGATCTCTTACAGATACTTACGGTATTTCTTTTCAAACACGGAAGGCACGAAGGTTTCCCCGCATACCCTGTGAGCCAAAGCTCAGGCCTGCAGTCCATGGTCTCCTTTAGGAATACAGGCTCGAAATACAATATTCAGTTGTTATTTCTGGCTGTCAGACAATACGGCACAGCGGGCAACGAGTGAATACTCTGCCGGTACCGGATCGTCATCTGTCGTGACAAGCTTCAGAGCATCATATGTACAGCCCTTGACACAGGCAGGCAGTAAGCCGGCACGGATGCGGTCGATACAGCCGTCACACTTGCGCATCTTGTTGTCGGGTCCGAAGGTCGGGGCCCCGAACGGGCAGGCCATTGCACAGCTGTGGCAGCCGATGCACATCGTGTTGTCATACAGCGTCAGACCGGTCTCGGGATCCTTGTACAGACAGCCCGAAGGACATGCGGTAACACACGGCGCATTGTCGCAGTGCATACAGGCGATCGAGTAGTATTCGATTGAACCGGTACGTCTGTCCTCCTGACGGAAGACCGTACGGAAAGGACGCACACCGGTGGAAAGATCAATATCATTCTGGTCCATGCACGCTATGGCGCAGGCACCGCAGGCACAGCATTTGGACAGGTCCAGTTCCAGTTTGTATGTCATGCGCACCTCCTGAGTCCGCAGTAGGCACTGCGGTAAGCCGGAAATCCGGAATACGGATCAAGATTCGTACCGTCAAGGATACTGTTGATATCCTTTTCTCTGTAGCCATGGTAGATGAAGACATCACCCGGCATTACGGTAGCAGTGGGAATCGCCTTGAAGGTCAGAGAACCGATATTGGTAAAGATCTCGACGTCATCACCAAGCTCAATGCCAAGTCTTTCGGCATCCTCCATGCTCATCTCCACGGAAGGCTCCGGCAGAAGACTTCTCTCCCACGGTACATCATGGAGACGGGAGTGCAGCGCATTCGGTATTCTGGCACCGGCACAGAGTCTGAACGGATACTTTTCGGGATCGGGATTATACGGTTCCGTATATGTCGGCAGCGGATCGAGTCCCCACTCGGGATGGGCAGCAATCAGTTCGGAATACAGTTCCAGCTTGCCGGTAGGGGTAGGCCATCCCTTTTCGTTCATCGTACCGAAGACATACGGCTTAATATCCGGCAGCTTCAGCGGCTTCTCAGATGCCTTCATCTCTTCAAGAGTGACCGGCAGATCTCTGAGGATATGTTTCAGGCAGGCATCATAGCCGCCCTTGAGCAGATCATCATCGAGATCCATGTACTGAGCCAGCAGGGAGATGATCTCCGTATCCGGTTTTGCTTCACCAAGAGGCTCTATGGCTTTCTTTGTCATCCATACCTGTCCGCCGGCGTAGGGCATGAATGTCTCTCTTTCCAGTGATGTACATGCCGGCAGCACGATATCCGCATACTTGGCAGTATCGGTCAGGAACAGATCGACATCAACGAACATATCCAGTTTCTTTATCGCTTCGATATACTTTGCGTCTTCGGTAAACATCCGGTAGTTCATGCCGAGAGCCAGGATCGCTCTGACAGAGTTCTCATCCTGCTTCAGGATATTGTCTGCCAGTGCATTTGCCTGCATGTCCTTGCGCAGTTCATACCACAGCGGGAATCTGTCGGCACCGATCGCCTTCGGGGCATCCTTCGGCCATCTTTCTTCCATGAACTCTTCTTCGTATGTCTCAAAGCCACAGTTTCTTTCCATGAAGCTGTGCGGTGCGGGAACCTGTCCGCCCTTCACATCCACATTGCCGGTAATGATCAGCAGTGACATGATCGCCCGGTAATTCTGCATACCGTTGCGGTGATGCCCCAGTGTACTGCTTTCGGGAACACAGATGCCGTGAGCCTCATGGATCATCTCGGCTGCCTTGTATATATCTTCCGCCGGCACACCGGTCAGTTCATATGTTCTCTCCGGTGTAAATGCCTTTACATATTCCCTGTATTCTTCAAAGCCGTGAACATACTTCTGAATATACTCGTGCGAGACCCAGTCTTTCTCGATCAGTACATGGGCAATGCCGAGAGCCAGAGCACCGTCAGTGCCGAGATGCGGCCGCAGATGCAGACTGGCAAGACGCTGGGAAGCCGGTGTAATACGCGGGTCGACGGTGATCACCTTCAGACCGTGCTCCATGTTTTTATACATGTTTCTGATCATCGGATAGCGGGAGTGGAAACCATTGGCACCCCAGCCAAGCACCAGCTCCGCATTCGGCATGTTCATTCCCATCGGCATCCCGGAAGCGATCAGCCAGGCCATCAGCCCCGATGTCATACAGCTGCTGGATTCAGTGCCGTAGTTCTGCGAACCAAAGACACTTGCCAGTCTTCTTAACATGAACCTGTAGTGTTTGGAGTAGCCGGAGTAGAATGCCACCTTGTCGGCACCATAGTCTCTGCGGATCTGCAGGAACTTCTCACTGATCAGCTTCAGCGCTTCATCCCAGCTGATCGGTTCAAACTTGCCTTCTCCGCGTTCCCCGACTCTCTTTAACGGTGTCAGGATACGGTCTTCACGGTATACATACTGACGGTTGCCGGCACCCTTTGTGCACAGCTTGCCGTTATTGATCGGGAATCCTTCGGTGCCTTCCACCTTCAGGATCTTCCCGTCTTTGACAAAGACATCCAGTCCGCAGTGCATACCCGGGGAACAGATATCACACAGCGAATGACGGATCTCTATACCGCTTTCCTGTCCGGGGATCCTGCCTTTTTCGTAATTGATCTGTGTCATCTGACAATGCCCTCCAGTTTCTCGATAAATGACGGCCGCAGTCCTTCCTTGATCAGGATGCCTCTCTGCATCGGTGAGATGTCTGCGGTTTTGTTTTCCATGATCCGGTACAGATAGTTCTTGATCGCCCCGCTGATGCGGTAGTTGTCCAGAATGTTTACACCCGCCAGGTGTCCGTCCTTCATGACTGCTTCAACATACAGACCATCATGGATATTGCCGGAAGTCAGCACCTCACCGGTAATGCGGTTGTCACCGAAACCGATGAAGTCCATATCCATGAAGTGTGTAATGTTATGCAGGAAGTTGCCGTTAAAGGATGCAGGTTTGCCGGACATGTTGGCCCCGGCGGTCGTTCCCTGGTGTGCCGCATTGGCCCAGAGACCGATGATCATCGTGTTCTGACTCTGCAGCTCCGTTCCTTCGCAGCAGTCACCGGCCGCAAAGATATCCGGGCAGGAAGTGCACATGTTTTCGTCAACGACGATCGCTCTGTTCACCTTGATCTCTTCGGGATCGACAAACTGTGTATTGGCTCTTGTGCCGATACAGAGAACGATCAGATCGCAGTTCAGTACCTTCCCGTCGGACATGTGACATGCCCAGCCCTCAGAAGTCTTCTCCGCTTTCTGCATTGCACTGCCCAGTGCCAGTTCAATACCTTTGCGGGTGATCCTGTCTTCGATCTCCTTTGAGACATCAGGGTATGCAGCAAGCGGGAAGATACGGGGTGCCATGTCTGCCAGCACGGTATGTATGCCGCGGTTGTTCAGCAGCTCCACAACCTTGATGCCGACCATGGAGGCGCCGACGACAAGGGCACTGCGGTATGTGTGATGGTCCAGAGCTTCCTTCAGTTTGATGGCATCATCTGCCGTACGCATATAAAAGGCTTCAGCAGGGTCAAGACCTTCAAACCTCGGCGCAAAAGCACGGGCTCCGGACGCAATCAGCAGCTTGTCAAATGGTACATGCTCACCGTCTGTGAGGATGATCTCCTTATCCTTTGCGGATATCCTTGAGACTGTACGGCTGGCATGCATATCCAGTTTCAGATCCTCTGTGATCTTTTGCAGATCACCAAAGGGGAAAAGACCTTCAAAGGGAATCTTTCCGGCGGTGTAATATGTCGTAAGCATCGGATTATACGGTGCATATCCATGTTCGCTGTATACACTGATCACCCCGTCGGGATCATTCTCCCTGATCGTTCTGGCCGCACAGTAGCCGGCACAGCCAAAACCGATAATGGCATATCGTGTCATGTGAATTCTCCTTATTCTGAATTCATTATACTTTAGAATTAAATAGTTTATTTATGCAGATTCTGCAGAACTGAGTCAGGAATTGTGATAAACCCGTGAAGAATCGTTACGCGGGCCCTGTGCTATAGTGGGATTAAAGCAAAAAGGAGAAATAATTCGATGAAAGTTGGTGCTTCTAAGAGAACGATAGCCCCGGCGCATCTTTTGCCGATGGGTTTTCATGATGAGTACGGAAAGATCTACAGAGATGTATTTGTCAGGACGATCGCAGTTGAAAGCCAGGGTAAGCAGGTTCTTTTCACGACCTTTGAACTGCCCAGTGCCGTCAGTACGAAACGGATCCGCGCAGCCGTAAAAGAGAAGTACGGGATCGATCCTGAGTATGTCTGCTTCGGGGCAACACATACGCACGAGGCGGCTTTCTCCACAAGTATGATGATGCCGGGAATGCCGGCTACCGAGAAGACAGATGCTTACGATGAGTTCATCTATGAGCAGGCGATGGCATCCATTGATGAAGCTATGGCGAATAAGCGTGAAGCAAAGTGGGCATATACTTCCGGTAAGAGCTATATCAATGTCTGCCGTGATCAGCAGGGCATTGACGGTGTCTGGTTCCAGGGCCGTGACTTTGAGGAACCCAGTGACAAGACGCTGGCGATCCTGAAGTTCACCGATCTTGAGGGCAAGGTCATTGCTGTACTGATGAACTATGGCATGCACGGTACTGCCTGCTATCTGAAGAAGGATGAAGCCGGAGAGACGATGATGATCGCCGGAGATGTGCCGGGGTTTGTCAGTGACTTTGTCGAGGGCTACTACAAGGATGATGGTGCGACGGTGAAACGATTCCCACCGAGGACAGAAAGAAATACAGCGAACTGCTGAGAGACAATCAGGTAGGGGCAAACTTTGCCCGCTGTGTGGGACCTGTTACGTCGGATAACTACAAGTTCAAGATCGCCCGTCAGCATGTCGGCTACTGGGATGCCTGGGAGATCCTGGACAAGGATATCGTACAGGGGGACAAGGATACGGAGCTTGTCTTTATCGATGAGGGATATGTCTTTGATCTCGGGGACAGAAAGGTCAGTACGGTCTTCCTGCCCGGTCATACAAAGGGACATCTGATCTTTATTGATGATATGACACGGATAGCCTTTACCGGTGATGCGGTCAACCACAATAACGGTTCCAGATTCCATGCGGCAAGCACGCATATCCGCTATATCCAGCATTTCCTGGAGGGTTACGGCAAGACCTATGACCGTATCTTTAACGGACATACGGCCTACGGCGGTACGTTCAGCTCGATGAGTGAACCGATCGCTGTTGTCCGCAACCTGATCGAGGCATACAGGACATATCTGCGCGGTGAAGCTGTGATCGAGACCAAGCCTTCGCATATCGACCCTTCCCGCAGTGTAACGATGATCATCTATGGTACGGAGCCCTCCAACAGCAGACTCAGCAAGGATCCGATCGTTACCCCGAATGTTCCGCCGAAGATGTGGGAAGATGGTGAAGAACACATTATTCCATAAGTATCTTTCAATAAATAAAAGCCTATGCTAAAATACCTGCGGTATTTCAGTATACAAATGCAACAGTTGGATGATGCCGGAAACGGCATCATCTGTTTGACTGAAGAGAGGAGACAGGGATGGCAGAAGAGAGAAAAATGATCAGAACGTACCTCGATGAAGTTCCGTGGGGTACGGAAGAATTCCTCGCAGAAGAAGAGAAGAAGAGCCGGAAGGAAAGACGGCAGCTTCCCGAGGGCTGTGAGAGTACAGTACTGTACAAGGATATTATGAGGATCGCCTGGCCCTCTCTGCTTGAACAGCTTCTTACCAGTCTGGTCGGTATGGCAGACATGATCATGGTTGGCGCCATGGTCAACGGTGATGATGCGATCTCTGCAGTCAGTCTGGCCAACCAGCCGAAGTTTATCTTTATTTCTCTGATGATCGCTCTGAACGTCGGTGTGACGGCAGCCGTAGCACGTGACAGAGGAGCCCAGCAGCACGAGACAGCCAACAAGACGATGATGCAGGGTCTGTTCATGGGCTTCTGGGTATGTGTGTTTGCGTCATTTGTCGGCTATATCTTTGCCCGTCCGCTGATCCGTTTCATGGCGACTGGTGCTCTGAGCGAAGATATCGTGGATATGGGTACGACATACATGCAGATCCAGATGATAGGCTTTATTACGATGGGTCTTGCGGGTACGATCACAGCAGCCCTGCGCGGTGTCGGCAACTCCCGTTCACCGATGATCTACAATATCACTGCCAATCTGGTCAATATCGTCGGCAACTACCTGCTGATCAACGGCCACTTCGGCTTCCCGGCCCTGGGTGTAGCCGGTGCTTCGATCGCTACCGTTATCGGTCAGATCGTGGCTTTGATCATCGCTCTGCGGGTCATCAGTACCGGTAAGCATTATTTCAAGTTCAGTGTTCTGGACTTCTTCAGAGGCTTTACACCGGATATGCATGCGATCAGCCGTATTGTCAAGGTTGGTATTCCTTCGCTGATCGAACAGGCGATCATGCGTGTCGGTATCATCCTGTTCTCAAGACAGGTCGCTTCCCTGGGTCAGCCATACTACGCTACACATCAGATCTGCATGAATGTACAGTCTCTGTCCTTCATGCTGGGTATGGGTCTTGCGGTATCCTCGACAACACTGGTCGGTCAGAGTCTTGGCAAGAAACGTCCGGATATGGCCGAGCATTATTCCACAAGGTGTATGCGCATCGGTCTTGCGATGTCGGTCGTTCTCGGTCTGTTCTTTGCCTTCTGGGGTAAATATATCGTCGGTCTCTACAGTGATACACCGGCTGTTATTGCGGCTTCGATCCCGGTCATGTGGATCGTCGGTATCCTGCAGCCTGCACAGATCCCGCAGTTCATCCTGTCCGGTTCCCTGCGCGGTGCCGGTGCAACAAGAGCTACGGCTGTGATCACGCTGGTCGGTGTCCTGATCATGCGTCCGGTCGTCGGTCATATTGCGATCAACGTCCTGAAGTGGGGACTGCTCGGTGCCTGGACAGCGGTTGCCTTTGACCAGGTCGCAAGATCTGCGCTGGTCATTGCCATCTACAACCAGGGCAAATGGAAGAAGATGCAGGTATAATGATCCAATAAGTGAGGGTGCAGACATTGCGTTCTGCATCCTTTTCATTTATTATAATAGTTGTATATTGCAACAGAGGAGGCAGCTATGCAGAAGGGTTTACACAATTGGCCGAAACAGCTTGAACCGTGTGATGATGTACTGTTAAAACACCTTGAGAAACTCAGGGGTGTGTACGGTATGCAGGTATATGATATTGATCCCTATGTCGGGGTATTTCAGCTGAGAGAGAATCTCTGGGCGATGTTTGTGCCGTGTACACATGTGATGGCAGATAACTGGGCTTATCTGCTTGAAGGTCCGGAGAAAGCAGTCTTTATCGATAACGGTTTTGGCATCGGTGATCTGCGCGGACTTGGCGAAATGTTAACGGGCAAGCCGGTGATCACGGCGGTTACGCATGAGCATGGTGACCACTACGGCGGCAGTGTGCAGTGGGATGAGATCTACTGCCATGAATACTGTGCAGAAGCTCTGAACAGCATGTCGGATGAAGAGATGGAAAGCGGCCTGCATAACTTCATGGAGGGCAAGGAAGGCACGAGGAAGTACTGGCAGGATGAAGATGTCATGCCGTTTCACCGTTTCAGAGCAATTGGTCTGAAAGATCATGAGACGATCTCGCTCGGCGGTGATCATGAACTGGAAGTCCTGCATGTCGGCGGTCATGCGCAGGGTCTGTGCTGTTTCCTCGATAAGAAGAACAGATATCTGTTTACCGGTGATTCGATCTATGAAGGAAGAGAATGCGGTGTCGGTACGGTACTGACCGGTGCCCGTCCCGGCACGAAACATCCGGAAGTCCTGGACATTCGTTACTTTACAAAGAAAGTCGAGGAGATCACGGCCAGAGTCGGCGAGTATGACTGGTATTTCTGCGGTCATGGCTATACCGACAGTAAGGCGGAAAGAGCACTGGATCTGCCGAAAGTACTGCACAGGATCATGGATAATTCTCTGGGAGCAGATGCTGAGACCTTCAATCTGCATGGTCATATCCTGGCCAGACAGCACTACGGAGATGCCTGGGTGTCCTATAATCCCGAGAAGATAAAATAGTATATCTCTCTTCATATCAGAGAAACTGCTTCATTGACGCAGTCATAAAGTCTATGATAAAGTAAGAAAGCAATTAAGGAGTTTTTTGTTATGGCGAAGGATGATAAAGTGATCTTGGCCTGTACGGAATGTCTGTCAAGGAACTATACCACGACCCGCAGAAAAACAAGTACAAAGCGCCTGGAATTGAATAAGTTCTGTCCGAAGTGCAATAAGAAGACACTTCACAAAGAAACGAAATAGGAGGTCTTTCATGGATAAGACATTTAGCTGGAGCGGCATCCAGAAGGAAGCAAAGCGTGTTCGCTGGCCGAAGTGGAGAGATATTTCGACAAATACTGCAGAAGTGCTGATCTTTACAGCTTTCTTTGCTTTATTCTTTGTGCTGTGCGATTTCGCTGTCGCATATCTGCTCAGATTTATCGGCATAGGAGTATAAGTACATGAGTGAAAACAGAGAACAGGCAGTAAATGATATTCTTGATGATGAACATCAGAAGAGATGGTATGTCGTCAATACATATGCCGGTCATGAGAACAGAGTAAAAGAGAATCTGGAACGCCGTGTTGAATCCATGGGTATCCAGGATTATCTGTTCAGAGTTCTGGTTGCGGAAGAACCTGAGATCGAGATCAAGAACGGCAAACAGGTCGAAAAGATGAAGAACATGTTTCCGGGTTATGTATTCGTAGAGATGCGGATGACCGATGAGGCATGGTATGTTGTGCGTAATACACCGGGTGTTACCGGATTTATCGGTTCTTCCGGCGGCGGTGCCAAGCCTTTCCCGGTATCTCCGGATGAGATGGAATCGATCCTGCGGAGAATGGGTCAGAGCGACAAGAAGGTCGTTGTGGACTTCGCTGTGGGCGATACCGTACGTATCCTGAACGGACCGTTCAGCGGTATGGAAGGACGCATCAGTTCGATGAATGATCAGACACAGATCGCCAGTGTTATGACCTTACTGTTCGGACGTGAAACACCGACAGATATCAACTACAACGATCTGCAGAAAGTAACAGATTAACGACAGGCTGCCAAGGCAGCCTTTCAATTAGTGGGAAGTATGAGTGAAAGTACAGCATTAAGCAGGATCCTGGAGAAACCGCATTCGACCAACAGAGAACGTCTGGGGGTCATTTTCCGGCTGTCTCTTCCGGGTATGCTGGCACAGATCACCGAGATCATGATGCAGTATATCGATGCGGCCATGGTCGGTTCACTTGGTGCCAAGGCTTCGGCTGCGATCGGTCTTGTGGCATCAAGCACGTGGTTCATGGGCAGTTTCATCTGGTCCAGTTCAGCGGGCTTTTCCGTACAGGTAGCCCATGCGATCGGGGCCAGAAAGTATGAGAAGGCAAGATCTGTCCTGCGGCAGGCACTGTTTATTGCGCTGTGTTTCTCGCTGGTGATCGCTGTTCTCGGCACCCTGGCAGGCAGGAGTCTTCCGCGCTGGCTTGGGGCTGAACAGTCACTGTGGCATGATGCCGGCATGTACTTCATGATCTTCTGCATGTTTCTGCCGGTCAGGGAACTGAACTCGCTGATGCAGAGCATGCTGCAGTGCTCGGGCAATATGAAGACACCGAGTATCCTGGCAGCCATGCAGTGTATTCTTGACGTGATCTTCAATTTCATCCTGATCTATCCGACCAGGACCGTTACGGTATTCGGTGCATCATTTACGTGCTACGGTGCCGGTCTTGGCGTGATCGGGGCTCAGCTTGGCACATCGCTGTCAATTGCCGTAGCTGCGGTATTTGCGGTCATCAGCTGCCTGTTCCGTTCACCGGTACTGGCCATAAACAAGGAGAAGGGCAGTTTCCTGCCGCAGATCGAAGTTGTCAGTGAAGCGGTGCGGATCGGCCTGCCGATGTTACTGGAACAGAGTGCGGTCAGTCTTGCCCAGATCGTCCAGACACGCATCATCGCACCTCTTGGCACGGTGGCGATCGCTGCCAACTCGTTTGCGGTCACGGCGGAATCGATCTGCTACATGCCGGGTTACGGTACAGGCTCTGCCGCTACGACACTGGTTGGCCAGAGTATCGGTGCCGAAAGAAAAGATCTGGCCAGAAGCTTTGCCTGGCTGACGACATACTTCGGCATGGCAATCATGACGGCTATGGCGGTGATCATGTACTTTGCCTGCCCGCTGGTCTTCCGCTTCCTGACTCCTGTCAAGGAAGTACAGGATCTTGGCGTCAGTGTGCTGCGTATCGAGATGTTTGCGGAGACATTATACGGGGCCAGTATCGTCGCAACCGGTGCTCTGCGCGGGGCCGGTGATACACTTGTGCCGGCTGTGCTGAACCTCATCAGCATCTGGGGCGTACGCATTACGCTGGCATGGCTTCTGACCCGCACCATGGGTCTGCACGGTGCCTGGATCGCCATGGCTCTTGAACTGAATGTACGCGGTATCCTGTTACTGATCAGGCTGAAACGCGAACGGTGGCTGAAGAATCTCGCGGTTGACGAACAGCCTGTAACAGAGTAAACTATTAAAGCACATGTTTTTGTGCGTTTCATGCGTGGGAGGATGGCAACTCATCCGTTTGACCACTGCATGTGACTTTCTGAATAAATAGGAGGAAAACCACATGAGCAGAAAGAAAGTTGCAAAGATCTGCAAGCTTCAGTTTATGGCCGGACAGGCAAAACCCGGACCTGCTTTAGCTTCCGCAGGCATCAACATGCCGCAGTTCTGCACTGACTTCAATGCGAAGACTGCAGACCGCCGCGGTGACATCGTACCTGTAGTTATTACAGCGTATGAAGACAAGTCCTTTGAATTCGTGATCAAGACAACACCTGCTGCATTCTTACTGAAGAAGGCTGCCGGTATTGACAAGGCTTCCGGTACACCGAACACAACGAAGGCCGGTAAGATCACAGAAGCTCAGCTGCGTGAGATTGCTGAATACAAGATGCCTGACCTCAACGCCAATGACGTTGAAGGTGCTATGCGCATCGTCGCAGGTACTGCCCGCAACATGGGTATTACGATTGAAGGATGGGAGGACTAAGCAGATGGCTGGTAAGAAATACAGAGAGGCTGCTGCCCAGATCGACCGTCTTCATCAGTATCCTTATGCAGAGGGTATTCAGCTCGCTAAGAAGACAAATGTTGCCAAGTTTGACGCAACGGTAGAAGCCTGCTTCTTCCTGAACGTTGATCCCCGTCAGGCAGATCAGAACATCCGTGGTGCGATGACACTGCCCAACGGTACAGGTAAGACAAAGAGGGTCCTGGTTATTACACAGGGTGCCAAGGTTGAAGAAGCTAAGGCAGCCGGTGCTGACTGGGTCGGCGGTGCTGACAAGATCGAAGAGATCCAGCACGGCTGGATGGAGTTCGACATCATCGTTGCTACTCCTGATATGATGGGTCAGCTTGGTAAGCTGGGCCGTCTGTTAGGTCCCAGAGGCCTGATGCCTAACCCTAAGACAGGTACTGTCACAATGGATGTTACACACGCTGTTCAGGAGATCAAGAAAGGTCAGATCGAATACCGTGTTGACAGAGACGGAAACCTGAACGTTCCGATCGGCAAAGTCTCCTTCACTGATGAAGCACTGGCTGAAAACTTCAAGGCTGTCTATGATCAGCTCAACAGAGTTAAGCCTGCAGCAGTTAAGGGTACCTACATGAAGAGCATCACCGTAGCCACAACCATGGGCCCCGGTGTAAAAGTTGTTGTAGAGTAAACTGAACACGAATACCGGTGATAAACCGGTATTTTCTTTTTGCAAGATGTAGAAAAAGAATATATTTGTTCAAATGTAATGCCATAATAGATATGGGGAGCGAACATGAAAAAAGTATTAATCGTTATCGCAGTGCTGCTGGCTTGCTGTGCAATCGTACACCGCCGTGTCATCCGTGCACTGATCAAGGGTGAGGAGATGCCGAAAGCACCGAAGTGGCATACCTGGGTACTCGAAGACAAGAAAAGAGATTCGTAAATCAGACGAACCAGAGAAGATCCCGGAAACGTGGTCTTTTTTTCTTTTCACGTGATCATTGATAAAAGACTGTACGGATTGAAAAAAATCCAGACAGGCACTAGTATAT
Source organism: Solobacterium sp. UBA3691 (assembly GCA_002372175.1). Taxonomy (GTDB): domain Bacteria; phylum Bacillota_I; class Bacilli_A; order Erysipelotrichales; family Erysipelotrichaceae; genus Bulleidia. The sequence goes on along the minus strand of DFIS01000071.1, from coordinate 12,203 downwards.
TTGATAGTACCTCTGCGCTTTTTTTGATAATAATTTAAAACATCGGTTCAAAATCATCGGGTCATCTCGTCTGTATAGTGAAGGGAGAGAGGTAAAACAAAGATGATTCCGGAAAACAAATCACAGGTTTTACCAAAAAAAGATATGTATTGCAGGAATTGCGGAAAAGAAATAGCTGACGGCAGTATGTACTGTTCATATTGCGGAGCGAAGCAGACAACAGAAAAACAGAATGATTACCTGGCAGCAGCTGACTATCTGCGGAAAGCCGGAGAAAAGCTGAATGCGAATGAATGTACCGAGGCAGCCCAGATGCTGCGTATCGCTGCTGACTGTCTGACAAGATATATTCTGGTTGATCTGGCAGGGTTTCAGGGTGATGTACAGCTGATCGACAGGATCAATATCCTCAGAAATAACGGTGTCTTCAGTGAAGAAGAGGCAGAGATACTGCACCGGATCAGAAAAGCCGGAAACATTTCCATCCATGAAGGAAGTGCATCTGCTTCTGCAGAAGAGCTCAGGTATTATCTGGATGCCAGTCTGCAGATCGCCGGATCACTCAACGAGAGAGATATTCCGCAGATCAGGAATAATAAGGTGGATATTGAACTGGATGACAGACTGTACAATGAAGGGCTCGAATATCTCAGAGAATACTGCGAAGGAACGCTGGCGGCTCTGCAGTCCGCATCGCAGGCAGGTCTGGGACCGAATTTCAGGCAGATGGTTGAATCCCTGTTCGATCTTGCGTTATACGGATATAATTTTGAAACAGCCGTCAGCAATGAAGATAAACTGAATTACATAGCGAATCATAAGATCTATAACGAACGGTCTATTGAACTTTTAAGACACTCACTGTCTCTTCTTCGTGCAAATAATAAGACACTGTATCCTCAGTATGCGGAAGCTGTCCTGAGAGATATCCCAAACATGTTTGACAGTTATGTGGAATTCAATCAGAGAAGACCCGAGACGATATACCGTGATAACAGTCCCAGAGGAGTTAATGCTCTGTTTCTGTACCTAACTATAAAAGTCTGTGTATTTGCGATCGTACTCTGTGCGGGGCTTGCTGTATTTTTTGTGGGTACGCTTTTCTTCGGTGGCCAGGATTTCAGCTTCTCCGGATTGGTTCTCTGTATAGGGATCATCCTCATTGCCGGATTTATCATGAAGACAACTTGTGAGACTCATAGAGAATATCTCGGTGAAATTTCGTCGATCATCACAACACTGTTTTTCAAAAAATAATAAAAAGTTTAAAAATGCAGTTCAAAAAAGTCCAGCAGTCTCGTCTGTATAGTGAAGGGAGATAAAAAGATGAGAACAAATCACTTTAAGAGAATCGGAGCCGCAGTCATGATGGCTGTAATGCTGGCAGGATGCGGAGATTCGTTTGCAGGAACATACCAGTTTGAAAACAGCGCTGAGACGCTGACGATCAAGTCTGACGGTACATGTGTGGATGACATCAACGGACTCAGGCAGGCCTGTACATGGAAAAAAGAGGGAAAAGGCGAATATACGATCACGATCAATACATTGCTTGGACAGCTTGTATTTGATGCAGAGAAGGTCGACGCAAAGACATATACAGTCTCCGGACTAGGCGTCAGAACAACAATGAAGAAGAAATAAGAGGGAGAGGAAAATAAGATGGATATCGCAGCAATGTTTCTGTATGCATTCTTAAGATTTATCACGGTGTTAGTTAAAGGGGCAGCTTACGCAATTACTGCTCTGTGCAATTGGCTGAAAAACAATAAGGCAAGTAAAGCTTCTGCACAGGCGCAGACAACAGAAGTATCCCAGGATTTTCTGAACAGCTTCAGCCGCCGTCCTGAGCCGGCAGCTGTTCAGTCAGCAGATGCAGGAACTTCTGAGGAAGTAAGCAGACAATAATCAAAGGACGTAAAGACAATGAAAAAGCTAATCAACAGTATCTTGACCGCAGTAATGCTTGTATCACTTACAACGATGACGGGATGCGGCGAAAAAGAAATCAACCCGGCTGATTACGTAAATATTACCTATACCGGAGTAAACGGAAAGGGCAAGGCAAATGTCACTTTCGATGTACTCAGATTCTCAGATGATCTTGTTGCCAATGCACCGGAAAAGAAACAGGATGCTCTGACGCAGGAACTGATGACGATGAAACTGGATGATCTTGTCACGTATGAGACCAATAAAGAAACTGAGCTCAGCAATGGTGATACGATCACCGTAACGCTTGACTGGGATGATACACCGATCAAGAAAGACTACAAGCTGAAATTTGCCGGAGAGAATACAGTGTCAGTCACTGTTGAAGATCTGCCTGAGGTAATCGAACTGGATGCGTTTGACCCTGAGATCTTCAACGTAGATCTTGACCACAAGGGTGTGCATATCTCCGTAGACGGCATTTCTCCCAACCTCAGTGTTACGATCACTAACGATATTTCACGGGAGGATGTCAGGAGCAGCCTGCGGTATGAAGCAGAGTTTGTTAACGGGTATGCCAACGGTGATACGGTAAAGATCAATGTAACATCCTACGGACTGGACAAGGACCTGTATGCGCTGAAGGAAGAAGTCGGTACGCTTGAATTAAACGGATATGACGAGTATATCAACCGGGCTGATCAGCTCACGGAAGAGAATCAGGCAGCGATGAAAGAAGGCGCAGCAAAAGCATATGAAGCATTGATGACAGGAAGAAAAACGATCTGGGATGACTGGACATACTATTACAGAACAGAAAATGTTTCCAACTTCACCTGGGATAAGATCTATCTCGTGACACTGAAGAACGGCGTATCAAAAGATATGTACGGATTGTACAGGAACCTGATCTTTATGACATATTCGTATGATATAAACGGAGCTCGTTTCGGATCGCTTGATGAGCCCAGAAACTATGAAGATGTCTGCAATCTGGTCTACCTGGAAGATGCCTATGTAAACGGTGAAGGAGAGATCCAGCTTAAAGGAAAGGAATTCAAGCATATCTACTCATACAGCAGTGATGTATACATGTCTGAAGAAGAGATGTATGAGGCAATGCGTCAGAAACTCTTTGAAGAAGATGATAAGTATAATATTACTGAGATCGACATCAGTTCGTGGAACGAATAAAACAAAACTGCAGGAGGTATCCGATGAGTGTTTCACTGGTTTCTTTACTAAACAGAGTGTATCAGGGAGATCCTGATGCCGTAACAGAACTGATCACGGGATATTACCCGATGATGTACAAGACCGCCCTCGGTATCCTTGGCAACAGCAGCGATGCCCAGGATGTCGTCCAGGATGCCAGTATCAAGCTGATCCGGAATATCAAACAGCTGGACAACGTCAATTCTTTCGAACCTTGGGTAAAGCGTATAGTACGCAATGAAGCGCTGGATTACATGAAGACGGCGTATAAGAGCCATAATGTGATGTGGACAGATATGTCTTCATCTACCGACGAAGGAGAACTGGCATATGATCCTGCGGATGAAAGGATCGACTATCAGCCGGAATTAACACTGGATGAAAAGACCAGACAGGAGATCATCCTGGAAGTACTGAACACACTGCCTGTGGATCAGCGTACTGTGCTTCAGATGTACTTCTATGATGGAATGAAGCTGCAGGAGATCGCTGACGAGCTGGGTGTACCGATGTCAACGGTGACCGGCAGACTGCAGAAGGCAAAGACAAAGGTCAAGGCATCAGTTACTGAGATCCAGAGAAGAGACGGTATAAAGCTCTACGGTCTCACACCACTGACGTTCTTCCTGTACTTACTGGGATGGTGGAAAGGAACAGGGAATATCTCTGTTCCGCCCACTTTTGTATTTCCTGAAGCAGCACAAACGAGTATCAGAACAGCTGTGACGAAGAGCGCAGAAGCAGTCAGGCCTGTGCAGACAGCTGCCGAAGGAATTAAGGCTGCAGGAGCGAAGGCAGCGGTGAAAACGGCTGCGGCAGTCGGAGCGAAAGCCAGCGTACCTTTAGCTGTAAAGATCGGCCTTGGTGCAGCAGTGGCTGCCGGTGCAGTCTTTGGCGGGACACAGCTGATGCAGAAACCGAAAGTGAACCTGGATAAATACATTATGGTGTCTGCAGATGGATATAACACCTATGGAGAACTTGAATACTCTTTTGATACCGAAAGATTTGAAGAGGATTACGGAAAAAAGATCAAGCTGAATGAGAAGTCTGCAGAATATGAAGAACTGAAAGACCGTCTTGAAAAGGATAAACTGACACCGGCAGAACTGCTGGTCACAGATTATGTACAGCTTATACCGAGCAAAACCGATCGTTTGTCCAACGGTGATACGGTGCAGATGGTCTGGCTTTGTGATTCTGCAGTTATTGAAGATGCATTTGATATAGATATCAAATTCTCTATAACTGAGTACAAGGTAGATGACCTTGAACAAGTTGATATTATCGATCCTTTCCAGTATGTGAATGTCTCGTTTGAAGGACGTGATCCCGAGGGAAAACTGGTAATCGATAAAGATACTTCTCATCCTGAGCTGAATGACATTGACTTCACTACAACTCAGTGGGGCAATTTAAAAAACGGAGATACTGTTGAGGTATATGCCTATATAACCAAATCACCCGATGAATTTGTGGATAGTTACGGGTTTCTGATCGATACCAAAAGCAGATCATTTACGGTCAGCGGACTGCCAAGATATGCAAAAGAAGGGGATACAATTCCTGACGAGCTGCTGAATGAACTGATTGCGGAAAACACAGCCGATTTCAGAAATCACGTAGACACGAAATGGGCTGCCCCGGGAAACCTGAGAAACTTTGATTATGTAGGTTATTACCTTCTGACAAGCAAAGAAGATGATCATAATACACCAAGGAACTATCTGTATCTGATCTACTATTACACAACGACAAATCCCAACTCTGATCAGGTCATTGAGATGTACTGCTATGCAAGCTATGAAAATGTCGGTATAGACGAGAACGGTAATGTGACTGTTGATAAGAGTACATTTAAGAGAAGCAGAGAAAGAGTTTATACGGGTTCAATGTACAGCTTATACCGTTACTATTACTATGGCTTTGAGACATTGAGACAGCTGCAGTACCAGGTGATCGCACCAAAAGCAGAGGTATACGATCTGACAACAACAATAGAATAAAACGGAGAATAAAATGAGCAACAACTCACTAGTATCACTTCTAAACAGAGTGTATCAGGGAGATCCTGATGCCGTAACAGAACTGATCACGGGATATTACCCGATGATGTACAAGACCGCCCTGGGTATCCTTGGCAACAGCAGCGATGCCCAGGATGTCGTCCAGGATGCCAGTATCAAGCTGATCCGGAATATCAAACAGCTGGATAACGTCAATTCTTTCGAACCTTGGGTAAAGCGTATAGTACGCAATGAAGCGCTGGATTACATGAAGACGGCGTATAAGAGCCATAATGTGATGTGGACAGATATGTCTTCGGCGACAGACGAAGGAGAACTGGCATATGATCCTGCGGATGAAAGGATCGACTATCAGCCGGAATTAACTCTGGATGAAAAGACCAGACAGGAGATCATCCTGGAAGTGCTGAACACACTGCCTGTGGATCAGCGTACTGTGCTTCAGATGTACTTCTATGATGGAATGAAGCTGCAGGAGATCGCTGACGAACTGGGTGTACCGATGTCGACAGTGACCGGCAGACTGCAGAAGGCGAAGACAAAAGTGAAAGCTTCTGTGACTGAGATCCAGAGAAGAGACGGTATAAAGCTCTACGGTCTCACACCACTGACGTTCTTCCTGTACTTACTGGGATGGTGGAAAGGAACAGGGAATATCTCTGTTCCGCCCACTTTTGTGTATCCAAAAGCAGCAGAGACAAGTATCAGAACAGCTGTGACAAAGAGCGCAGAGACAGCTGCAGAAGGAATGAAAGCTGCAGGAGCGAAGGCAGCGGTGAAAACGGCTGCGGCAGTCGGAGCGAAAGCCGGTGTACCTTTAGCTGTAAAGATCGGCCTGGGTGCTGCCGTGGCGATTGGTGCTGTTTTTGGGGGATCAGCCATGATCAATGCGGCACGCGGAAATAACGGAAACAAGCCCACAGCAGCCTCCGGAGAAAGCAGTAACGGGAATGCGTCTGACAAGGAGAAGGAGTCCGGCTTCAGTTTATTCGGATCCGGTGGCAGTGATACTGCTCCTGATCAGCAGGTGATCTGGGCGGTAGAGCCTTCGCTTCATTTTGAACGTGTGGATGAGCTGATTCCTCATTTCGGGTATCCGGATTCACCGTATGTTACAGACATGCACATGAGGGAAGGTTATCCGATGCAGTGGAACGGTCTGGCGGATAAATGCAGAAACGATGTGATCTCTGTCCGCGTTGACGGTAAATACGGAATATACTCCTATGATGGCGAGGAATTGCTTGCGCCGGCGATAAGTGCTGATCCAATTCCCTTTGAAAGTGAACAGCCATTCTCCAACGATGCAGAACACTGGTATTTTCGGCAGGATTTCGGCGTTGATGCGAGTACAGGTATCGGATACAATCTGACAAAACCTTCGTATACTCTGAGCGAAGATTTCACAAGCTATCAGGAAAATCCTCCGGCAGGTGATCAGGGCGGTTTTGTTATCGGTCTCGATACACCTTCTTATACCCGTTTTGTTATGGTAGACGGAAAGCCTGCAACAGAAGAGTATCTCTCCGGAAACACCACTCGGACGCAGATCCCGGATACAGTACACATGCCCTCAAAAGCCCTTTCTTACGCATATACGGCTGACGGTCAGAGTGCCGGCATTGCTGTACTTTCCGAAGATGCGCAGGTCCTGTTCACTACCGACAGACAGATCCTGGCAGATAGTTTTATCAATAACTATTTCGTCATCTGCGGAGAGAATGCATACAAGCGGGCGATGATGACTGTTTCGGGAAGTGTATACGATAAGGAATGGACATATGGTGATCACAAAAATGACAGGATCCTCCGTCCCGGATCGGCAGGAGATATCGGTGATACTTATGCACTTGTGAATGCGGAAACCGGTGAGCAGATCACAGAGATGATCTATTCCCGAATCAAATTCTTTGAGGATGGATACTGTCCTGTACTGAGAGACGGTAAGTGGGGATATATTGATGAAGAGGGTAACGAAGTAACAGATTTTATCTTTGATGATGCGTCTGTACTGTATCAGGGAAAGGCCTTTGTCAGTGTGAACGGAGTCTATGGAATTATTGATCTGTCTGCCACACTGGAAGAAGGGATACCTGTAACGGAGAAGACCTGTTATCCAAACGGCGTGCCTGAGGGGAAGCAGAATCATGCTTATGCGACAGGTGCGATCGGGCAGGTGACTGCCATTGCCCCGGGATTGACGATCTACGAGGAAGACCGAAATACACCGACGGAATGGACTCTCACCAGAGGCGGTACTCTGAACATGGTATATGCGGTTGTTAAAGTGTCAGATGGTACGTGGTATAAGATCGACAGGGATCAGCGGGGAACCATGGGCTGGGTATTCGCACATGATGATGAGGTCTGGTACTATCAGGGATTAAAGTAATGATCCTGGGCATGTATGACCGAAAGCGTGATACTGTTTTGGAAGAATACAGGAATATCAAGCAGTATTCTCAGCTCCCTTTATGAAAGCATCGGTAAAACCGGTGTTTTCATTATCCTTTGATTCCTGTATAATGCCTGTGAGGTGATAAAAATGCGATCATTTAGAAAAATCTTTATCAGCATCTTTGCGGTGCTGCTGTTAACAGGCTGTAATGCCCTGGCCGGATACAGCAGAGCGATGAGCTTCCAGGTCAATACGGGAGATTCCGTCAGGGTGGAATGCACAAAGGAGAGCGGGTATTCCATAGCCAAGAGTGATAACGGCTTTACCGTCGAGGAGAAGGGCGTCATAGTAGCCTACGGCAATTTCCTTACCCGGGAAATGTATGATGGTCTCTTAGCTTCCTCGAAAGCACCGAATGTGACGATCCTTGCGGAGGATGAGAACTACTGCCGGTTCAACCTGAAGACGGCTAACGGCAGCGGGTACTATTACCTGGTCTGGCTTGATATGGGCAAAGGTACCGGCGTGGGTCTGACTTCCATCGAGAGCGAAGAAGATTTTGACAGGGTCGTTGAGAACATATCCTTTAAGTTGAATAAATGATTGACATAATACCTGATCGTGAAGTAACATATTAGCGTTATCCATTACCAGAGACAGTAACGGCGAAGGCTTAATGATGTTACCGAGGTAGAAAGTAATACAGTACTTTTATGCCCTTGCTGTCTGCAGGGGCTTTTATATCTTACCGGTATGCGATAACAGAAAGGAAGGAAAACGATGAATCAGGCTGTTTTGGAAAGTAAAAAGAACGTAGTTCAGGAAATCCAAGAAAAAATGGCGAATTCCGGGTCGAGTGTTGTCGCGGAGTACCGTGGTCTGAGCGTTGCCGAAGTCACCGAGCTGCGCAGACTCTTACGCGCTGAGGGTGCTGAGATGAAAGTCTACAAGAACACCCTTGCTACAAGAGCTGCTGAGGCTGCCGGTTTCGAAGGTCTCAAAGACGTTCTGACAGGTCCTAATGCGTTAGTATTCGGATCGGATGAAACTGCTGCTAGCCGCATTCTTGCGGACTATGCGAAGAAGCATAAGGCATTGATTCTCAAGGGCGGTATTGTAGAAGGCCGTGTAATTGACGCTGCTACGGTCAATGAGCTTGCTTCACTGCCGAACAGAGAAGGTATGCTGTCTATGCTGTTGTCTGTATTACAGGCACCTGTATCCTCATTTGCACGTGCTATCCAGGCTGTTGCCGATGCACAGGCTAACGGAGGAGCTCCGGCTGAAGCTGGTGGAGAAAATAATGAGGCTGCGGAGGCAGCCGCCTGATAGGGAGGAGAAAAATCATGGCAAAATTAACACAGGAAGAGATCTTAGCATATCTCGATGAAGCAACGATCCTTGAACTCAATGCACTCGTTAAGGCAATTGAAGAAAAATACGGCGTTTCTGCTGCTGCTCCGGTAGCTGTAGCTGCAGGTCCCGTTGTTGAAGAAGAGCAGGGTCCGACAAGCGTCAACGTAGTAATGACATCCTTTGGTGATTCCAAGGTTGCTGTTATTAAGGTTGTTCGTGAGATCACAGGCCTTGGTCTGGTTGATGCAAAGAAACTGGTTGACGGTGTTCCTGCAGAGATCAAGAAGGAGATCACTCCTGAAGAGGCTGAAGAGATCAAGAAGAAGCTCACAGACGCAGGTGCTACTGTTGAGATCAAGTAAGCTGATTTACAACTTAAATTAAAAAGCCGAAGGCCCTTCGGCTTTTAGACCCTATGAAAGGATACGGCAGAATGCAGACACATTACTTTACGGATAATAGCAGTCTACACTCCAACGAGAAAACCTGTCGGTATTCTTTCATGGGGCACATGTATGAATTCGTCACGGATGACGGTGTTTTCAGCAAGTCTTCCATAGATGAGGGATCCAGGATCCTTCTGGAGGCGGTAAGTGCTGAGGATATCCATGGGGAAGTACTTGATCTTGGGTGCGGCTACGGGCCTATCGGGATCATTACGGGCACATTGTTTCCCTCCTGTCATCTGACAATGACGGATATCAATCCCAGAGCAGTCGGTCTTGCGGTGCGCAACTGTGCTGCCAACGGTGTTGAGGCGGAGTGCTTCGTCTCGGACGGCTTTGCGGGGATCACGGGCATGTTTGATCATGTCCTGACCAATCCTCCGATCAGAGCCGGCAAGAGCGTGATCTACAAGATGTTTGAAGATGCTCATATGCATCTGCATGACGGCGGTTCTCTGTATGCGGTAATACGCAGGAAGCAGGGGGCGGAAAGTGCCGTGAAGAAGTTTACGGAAGTATTCGGAAACTGTGAAGTGATCCTCAGAAGCCGGGGATACTGGGTATTAAAGGGAATTCGTGTACTTTGACGAATTGACTGATAAATGATATTATTATAAATTGCAAACAAGTCGGAATTTAGTTAAGGGTTACTGTACCCTTTTCGACGTTTCACCGATGCAGACGAAAGGATGGCGATTTCATGGAAAATAAAGAGACATACCACGTTGTGCATTATGGCAAAAAAGCTACCCGCCGTGACTATTCCAAGGTCAGTGCGGGGCTGGATCTGCCTGATCTCGTTGAGATCCAGACAGCTTCCTTTGAGTGGTTCATTGCACAGGGCATCCGCGAAGTCTTTGAGGACATTTACCCGATCAATAACTATGGCGGTAACATCAAGTTAAAGTTTATCGACTATGAGTTCGGGGAACCCAAGTACGACATCAGTGAGTGTAAATACCGGGAGGTCAACTACAGTGCACCTCTGAAAGCCAAGATGGAACTGGAGATCTACGACGATGAAGTCGGCGAATTCATGTCCAAACAGGAAGAGGTATTCCTCGGGGATTTCCCTTTGATGACGCCTACGGGTACATTTATTATCAACGGTGCCGAACGTGTTATCGTTTCTCAGATCGTACGTTCTCCCGGCGCATACTTTGATGTGATCTCGGAAGACCGTACAGGCCGTGATACATATACATGCGAACTGATCCCGAGCAGAGGAACCTGGCTTGAATTCATGTCTGATGACAAGAAACAGGCTCTCGGCAGGATCATGAACGTTTCAATTGACCGCCGCAGAAAGATTGCCAGCACGATCCTGTTCAAGGCAATCGGCATGTCGCTGGACAGAGAGAAGACAGAAGATCCGTTTGATACGACAGGAATCCAGAAGTTCCTGAAGGCTCTTCGTTTTGAACTGTATCCGGACGTGATCGTTCCCGAAGAACAGAGAGAGTTCCAGAATATTTACATGCTGCTGTATACCAGTGTTTTCGGCAACTATGAAGAAGTAAAGAATACACTGGCTAATGATAAGGTCAAGGATACACACGAGGCTCTGCTGGAAGTCTATGAGAACCAGCGTGCTGACGAGATCGCGACGATCGAAGGTTCCATGAACCTGATCGATGCGAAGTTCTTTGACTACCGCAGATATGATCTGACCAAAGCCGGACGCTACAAGGTCCTGAAGAAACTGAATGTGCTTGACCGTATGGAAGGTCATGCCCTGACAGAAGACCTGATCAGTGCTGACGGCAAGGTGATCATGCCTGCAGGAGTGATCATCGGCAAGAATGAGCGCAATGCCCTGAGACCTGAGATCAACAAGGGTATCAAGACAAGAGCACTGCCCTTCATGCACAGATTCTCCCATCCGGAGATCGTGGAGGTATCCACAGACTGTGCGCTGACAGGCCGTGTGTTGGCTCAGTTTGTTGAGAATGATCAGATTACACTGCCCTACGGTACAGTTCTTACAGAGAGTGATGCGAAGGCCCTGAAGGCTTCCTGCAGCACTGTCAAGATCTTTGCCGGTATTATTGCTCAGGAAGTCAAACTGACCAATGACAATGCTTCGGCAGTACTGAACTACGGACACCGTCTGTATGAGATCGGCAGGATCACATCCGATGATAAGGATGTCTATGATGCTTCCGAGTCAAAGATGATCGACGGTTATCTGCCGGATCAGGAAGTGATCAACCTGACAGCTTCCCAGAGAGATGAGATCATCGCCCGTGCCACAAGGCAGGAACAGATCTCCGTATGGCTCGTAGGTGCCTGCGTACAGGAAGTCATGATCCAGGCTGAAGACGGACATCCCGTGAAGCTGATCGGCGGCGATCCGCTGGAAAACAAGCATACGATCACGATGTCCGACATGTATGCGTTATATAACTATGAGCTGACGATGCTTGACGGTATCGGTACGGCAGATGATATCGATATGCTCGGCAACAGACGTATCCGTACAGTTGGTGAGCTGATCCAGAACCAGTTCAGGATCGGTCTTTCCCGTATGGAGAGAGTTGTCAAGGAGAGAATGTCGATTGCTGATGCAACCAACCTGACACCGAAGCAGCTGACCAACATCCGTCCGCTGACAGCAGCGATCAAGGAGTTCTTCTCCAGTTCCCAGCTGTCACAGTTCATGGACCAGCAGAATCCTCTGGCAGAGCTCTCCAACAAGAGACGTATCTCTGCTCTGGGTCCGGGAGGTCTGACAAGAGAGCGTGCAGGCTTTGAAGTTCGTGATATTCATAACAGTCACTACGGACGTATCTGTCCGATCGAGACACCTGAAGGTCCGAACATCGGTCT
>DFIS01000081.1 GCA_002372175.1 Solobacterium sp. UBA3691 | reverse complement strand
ACTGTATTTCGCTTTTCTTCCCATGATAAAATCCCGCCATCGTGGGCAGTGCTTTTTATATTTGCACTGTCTACTTTAGCGGGATCATATCATATGCCCGGAGACTCCTGTTTACTGTTCTTCGGCTTTAGTCTCGCAGTAGATGCACCGGTAGACTCTGTCCTTCCGGCTGGTCAGGCGGAAAACATGCGGCAGTTCCTGCTCCGTCGTCACGATGCAGCGGGGATTGCGGCAATGGATGACATTCGTCAGGATCTCCGGCAGAACCAGTGTTTTCTTTTCCTTCAGCACACCGTTTTCAATAATATTCACGGTAGCTCCGGGATCGACATAACCGATCACATCCAGATTGACCGGGATCTGTGCATCGATCTTGATGATATCCTTCTTACCCGTCTTGGTGCTGCTGGCATTCTTGATGATCGCCACCGAGCAGTCCAGCTCATCCAGACCCAGAAGCTCATAGAGACGCATGGCATTGCCGGCTGTAATATGGTCAATGACAATACCGTTCTGTATGGAATCTATATTCATTTGGAAGCCTCCTTCAGCAGTTTCATGATCAGAGCCATACGGATATACTTACCGTTCAGCACCTGTTTGAAGTAACATGCCCGGGGATCATCATCTACAGCTACGCTGATCTCGTTGACTCTCGGCAGCGGATGCATGATGATCATATCCGGTTTCGCGTTCTTCAGCTTCTTCGGTTCCAGGATATAGCTGTCCTTCAGACGCAGATAATCCTCTTCGTTGAAGAAACGTTCCTTCTGCACTCTGGTCATATACAGGATATCGAGATCACCCATGACACCCTCGAGGTCTGTCGTCTCGGTATACGGGATATTTCTCTCTTCCAGCACGTCGCTCTTGACATACTCGGGAAGGGCCAGCTCTTCGGGAGAGATCAGCACAAAGCGGATACCTTCGTAACGGGCTAAAGCATTGATCAGAGAGTGTACGGTACGGCCGAATTTCAGATCACCGCAGATACCCACGGTCAGATTGCTCAGGGATCCCTTCTCACGGTAGATCGTAAAGAGATCTGCCAGTGTCTGTGTCGGGTGGTTGTGTCCGCCGTCTCCGGCATTGATGACCGGGATCGAGGCGTTGATCGAAGCCACGTACGGAGCTCCTTCCTTGGGGTGTCTCATGGCAATGATATCTGCGTAACAGCTGATGACCTTGGCCGTATCTGCTACGCTTTCACCCTTGGCCGCAGAACTGTTCTGAGCTCCGGAAAAACCGATCACACTGCCGCCCAGTTCCAGCATGGCAGCCTCAAAGCTCAGCCTTGTGCGGGTCGAGGGTTCAAAGAACAGGGTTGCAATCTTCTTGCCTTTGCAGGCCTCGCTGTACTTATCGGGATGGGCAATAATGTCATCCGCGGTTTGGATCAGTTCATCGATCTCTTCAGCGGACAGATCCAGAATATCGATCAGACTACGCATTTTCTACCTCCTCAGGCATCGATCGTGGATATTCTCAGAGTGATCTCCTCCAGAACATCCAGCAGTACCTTCACTGTATCCAGTGAAGTAAACATCGTTGTATTATTCTCGGTTGCACACTTGCGGATCTCGGCACCGTCCGTTGTCTCGGAATCGGATGCTTTATCCTGTGTGTTGATAACATAGGCGATATGACCCTGACGGATCGCATCCTTGATATCGTTACTGTCAACACTGATCTTCTGACGTACATGTGTACGTATGCCGTTCTCCTTCAGGAAGCGGGCAGTACCCGGTGTCGCTTCAATGTTGAAGCCAAGATCGTAGAACCTGCGGATCAGCGGCAGTGCTTCGGCTTTGTCGGCATTGGCGATCGTCGCAAATACAGTACCGTAGTTGCGCAGTGCCATACCGGATGCCTGCAGAGCTTTATACAGCGCTCTGTTCAGGTGATCATCATAGCCTATTGCTTCACCCGTGGACTTCATCTCCGGAGTCAGATAAGCATCGATACCCTTCAGCTTATTGAAGGAGAAGACAGGTACTTTAACATAGAATCTCTTCTTCTCATCAGGATAGATACCGAAGATACCCTGTTCCTTCAGTGACTTGCCGAGGATCACCTCCGTCGCAATATCTGCCAGGGAATAGCCTGTAGACTTGGACAGAAACGGTACCGTTCTGGAAGAGCGCGGGTTCACTTCGATCACGTATACATTCTCATCTTTATCGACGATGAACTGGATGTTGAAGATACCGATGATACCGATGCCAAGACCCAGTTTCTTTGTATACTGCAGGATCGTACCCTTGACCTTATCGGAGATCGAGAAAGCAGGATAGACACTGATCGAGTCGCCGGAATGGATACCGGTTCTCTCTACCAGTTCCATAATACCTGCCACAAAGACATCCTGACCGTCACAGACCGCATCTACTTCGACTTCCTTGCCCTGGATATACTTATCTACCAGAACCGGCTGATCTTCGTTGATCTCTACGGCAGACTTCAGATACTGCTTCAGCTGATCGTTGTTACTGACGATGCGCATGGCACGTCCGCCCAGCACGAAGCTCGGTCTCACCAGCACCGGATAGCCGACTTCCTCTGCGGCCCTGATGCCGTCTTCGATATTCGTGACGGCTTTTCCCGGGGGCTGCGGAATGGCCAGCTGCTCAAGGACTTTCTCAAAGCTGTCACGGTTCTCTGCCCGGGCAATGGCTGCACAGTCGGTGCCGATGAGCCTGACACCGCGGTCTTCCAGCGGCTGCGCAAGGTTGATCGCCGTCTGTCCGCCAAGCGTAGCGATGACACCCTCCGGATTCTCCAGATGAATGATATTCATGATATCTTCCGGGGTCAGCGGTTCAAAGTACAGCTTATCCGAACATGTATAGTCGGTGGATACTGTCTCCGGGTTGTTGTTGACGATGATCGCCTCGTATCCGGCACTCTGTATCGTCTGCACCGCATGTACGGTGGAGTAGTCAAACTCGACACCCTGTCCGATCCTGATCGGCCCGGCACCGAGGACGATGATCTTCTTCCTGTCGGAGATCCGGGACTGGTTTTCACCCGTATAGGAAGAATACAGATAGGCTATATACTTGCCGGTATGCAGTGTATCCACCATCCGGTATACCGGGAAGAGATCATGTTTCTCACGCATGCGGTAAACTTCGATCTCCTGCATGCCCCAGAGCTTCGCAATATACGGATCCGAGAAACCCATGACCTTGGCTTCTTTCAGCACTTCCGCATTTCCCGGGTTGTTTCTGAGGGTTACTTCCATGTCGGTGATCTTCTTCAGACTCTCGAGGAAGAGACCCGTGATCATCGTTACTTCATGGATCTTCGCAAGATCCTCGCCGCGGCGGATCAGCTCAGTCACCGCAAAGATACCGTCAGCGCGGAATTCCTGCAGATATGCGTAGATCTCATCTGTCTTCATGACCGTGAACTTCGGCAGTTCAAAGTGAATCGCACCGATCTCCAGAGAACGTACGGATTTCAGCAGACACTCTTCGAGGTTGGCACCGATGCCCATGACTTCACCGGTTGCCTTCATCTGTGTGCCAAGAACATTGGACACAGTCGTAAACTTGTCAAACGGGAAGCGCGGGAACTTGCCTACGATATAGTTCAGCGAAGGCTCAATATCCGCTGTACCGCCGGCTACTTCGATCTCGTGCAGACGCATGCCCATGGCGATCTTGGCTGTTACTCTTGCGATCGGATAGCCGCTGGCCTTGGATGCCAGAGCACTGGAACGGGATACTCTGGGATTGACCTCGATCAGGTAATACTCACTTGTCTCGGGGTGCAGAGCAAACTGGACGTTGCATCCGCCTTCGATCTTCAGCTCACGGATGATCTTGATCGCACTGTCATTCAGCATCTTCAGATCATGATCATTCAGTGACAGGATCGGCGCCACGACAGCAGAGTCACCGGTATGTACACCGACAGGATCGATATTCTCCATACCGCAGATCGTGATCGCTGTATCATCCGCATCACGCATGACCTCAAATTCGATCTCCTTGTATCCCTTGACGCTCTTTTCCACCAGCACTTCATGCACCGGTGAAAGCAGGAAGGCATTGACCCCCAGTTCACGCAGTTCTTCTTCGTTGTTCGCAAAACCGCCGCCGGTGCCGCCCAGGGTAAAGGCAGGACGCAGAACGACCGGATAGCCGATCTCCTCTGCTGCCTTGACTGCCTGTTCAAGATCGTAAGTGATCTCGGAAGGAATGACAGGTTCACCGATAGCTTCACACATCTCCTTGAACATCTGTCTGTCTTCTGCCCGTTCAATACTCTCTCTGGAAGTACCGAGAAGCTGGGTTCCGCATTCCTTCAGAACACCCTTCTTATCCAGCTGTACAGCCAGATTCAGACCGGTCTGTCCGCCGATGCCGGGAACGATCGCATCAGGACGCTCATAACGCAGGATCTTGGCAATATACTCCAGCGTCAGAGGTTCCATGTATACCTTGTCCGCCAGTGATGTATCCGTCATGATCGTCGCCGGATTACAGTTGCACAGGATCACTTCGTATCCTTCCTCTTTCAGGGCCAGACACGCCTGTGTGCCGGCATAGTCAAACTCGGCTGCCTGTCCGATCACGATCGGACCTGACCCGATGATCAGTACTTTCTTAATGTCAGTTCTCTTCGGCATAATTACTTCTCCTCCGGATGTATTCTTTCATCTTTGCGGTATACGATCCTGTCACCGATGACAGTTAATACACATTCTCCATAGACCGGCATTCCCGCAAACGGTGTAGCCTTGCCCATGGACAGGAATGTATCAGGATCCACGGTCGTTTTCTTTGACAGATTCCATACCGAATACGACGGTATGACAGGTATATTGAAGCGTCTTACAGGCTCTGCGGTCAGCAGTTCGATCAGCCTCTCCAGTGTGATCACACCGGTTTTGACCAGATAGCTGTAGCACAGCGGGAAAGCTGTTTCTATACCGACGATCCCGAAGGCACTGCCGGAGAGACCGCGGCTCTTCTCTTCAGCACTGTGCGGCGCATGATCGGTCGCGATCATATCGATCGTCCCGTCCTGCAGACCTTCGATCAGTGCCTGTCTGTCGGCAGCCGAACGTAACGGCGGATTCATCCGGAATCTCCCCTCTTCCTGCAGATCATTCTCATCCAGGATCAGGTAGTGCGGCGCCGTCTCGCAGGTCACATCCAGTCCCTGCTTCTTAGCCTGTCTGATCAGTTCAACGCTTTCCTTTGTCGATATATGACATACATGGAACGGACATCCTGTCTCTCTGGAAAGCTGTATATCTCTTTCGATCTCTTTCCATTCACTCTCGGAACAGATACCTTTATGTCCATGTTTCTTTGCATATTCACCATCGTGGATATAGCCGCCGTGCAGCAGTGATTCCACCTCGCAGTGTGCAGCCAGGACCTTGCCGGTCTCTTTTACCTCAAGCATTACCTGACGCATCATCTCATCATCCTGCACACCCTTGCCGTCATCCGAGTAGGCAAAGACATGTTCCGCCATACCGCGGATATCCGCTGCCTCTCTGCCCTGTTCAGCCACGGTCAGAGCCCCGTACGGAAGCACCCGGATCACCGCGTCTCTCGCAATGATATCCAGCTCTTCCTGCAGATGTTCCGGACTGTCCGGCACCGGTTTCAGATTCGGCATTGCACAGACGGTCGTATAGCCGCCGTGAGCAGATGCCAGTGTCCCCGAAGCAATCGTTTCCTTATAAGAAAAACCCGGTTCTCTCAGATGTACATGAACATCTGTAAAACCGGGAAAAGCAACATATTGATCACTGGGATCAGCATCGGGAATATCAACAGAGATCGTATCCTGATCTGTGAAAGAAGGATAATCATCGAGTTTGAACACTTCCGCCTGTATGATCATAAAACCTCCCAAAAAGCCATGCCGATACGGCAGGGCTCTCACACCAAAAATGATCTACGCCTCTTGCCGATATCTCTGTATCGTTTTAAAGATTCGCCTGACTTCCTGCATAATTTATCATGCGTATATATCTCTGTCAAACAAAACTTCCTGTACACTGCACATGTAAATAACTGCGGAAAGAAATCTCCGGTAATAAGTATCCACCGGCCAAGCCG
>DFIS01000001.1:19056-34633 GCA_002372175.1 Solobacterium sp. UBA3691 | reverse complement strand
CGCGCTTCGACCAGTCGGTCTCGCCAAAGGTGAAATGCTCGTAAAAGTGCTTAAAATAAAGGATTTCTACGAGTTCAACTTTTGTAGCAACACTATAGTCTCGATGTGATACGTTCCCGGAAAGAGATCTACAGGCTGGATCACCTGTACTTCGTAGCCGTTCTCACGCATATATTTCACATCTCTTGCCAGTGTTGCAGGATCACAGGAGACATACACAAAACGCTTCGGAGACATCTTCAGCACGGCGTTCAGCGTCTCTTTGGAGCATCCCTTCCGGGGCGGGTCTACGATGACCACATCCGGTCTGACAATTCTCTGCAGCAGTTTGTTGGCACCTGCCTGGGCATCTGCAGTCATGAATTCGATATTCTCTCTTCCGTTGATCTTCGCATTGACACCGGCATCTTTTACGGCATCATCAACGATCTCTATTCCGTAGACATACTTCGCATTCCGGGATGCCAGCAGTCCGATCGTTCCGGTTCCGCAGTAAAGATCCACCACAGTATCCTCCGGATGGATATCCGCAAGTTCCAGTGCCTTGCTGTAGAGGATCTCCGTCGCATAGGGATTGATCTGGAAGAAGGATCTGGCACTGATCCGGAAGCGCATGCCCAGCAGTTCCTCCTCGATATACTTATCACCGTAGATCACAGTCTCCTTACCGCTGAGGATCACATTATCCTCTCTCCGGTTTTCGATCACACTGATACTGCGGATCTGCGGGAAGGCTGTGATCAGTTCATCTTTGATCTTTTCTGCATTGCGGAACGGATAATGTCTGACGATCATGCATACCATGACCTGATCCGTACGGTGTGCGTGCTTGATCAGGATATGCCTGAATTCCTCCGTACAGCGGTATTTCTCAAGCCATATGCGCATCCTGGCGATGATCTCGTTGGATACTGCTGTCTGTACATGGCAGTAGTCAAACTCAGCGATCTCATTGGTATGTGTACGGTAAAAGCCCATGATCGTCTTACCGTTCTTCAGCTGTACAGGTACCTGTACCTTATTGCGGTAGCCATCCGTATGTTCCGTGGTCAGGATCGGCAGTACATCTGCCTCCATGTCCGCATTCATCCGGAAACATCCCCGTACCTTGTTCTCCTTGAATGCCTTCTGTTCTTGGGCATCCATATGCATCAGCTGACATCCTCCGCACTTCCGGTATACCGAGCATGGCGGTGTCACTCTGTGTACAGATGGTTCTTTCAGTTTGACGATCCTGGCATAGCCGTAGTTCTTTTTCAGTGCGGTCACACCAAGCTCGGCTGTCTCTCCGGAGATCAGTCCCGGCACGAAATAGACAAACCCGTCCGTGTGGACGACGCCTGCCCCTTCGTATGTATAATCTGTTCCCTGTGCAATAAATGTATCGTTCTTCTTCATATAAACAAGAAGGCACATTATATGTGCCTTTATCCGTTCTGTGTTTCCGTTCCTTCCCCCGAAGTCTCCGTCTGTGTCTCCGTTTCCGGTGTAGGTGTAGGATTATTTCTCTGCTCGACCGCATCTCTTAACTGCTGTGCAAGCTCTGCATCCACAGGATCACTGACGACCTGTACGATCGGGTCTGTCATCGAAGACGTCTTGGTCTCGATCACATAGATATACTCATCGGTTCCTGCCTTATCCAGGCTGTTATATACATGGATCTCCAGATCATACATCTTCTTGTTTCCGGACTGTGAGAAGTATGTATAGGGATCCAGAATACTTGTGACATTGCGGTAGATACTGTCAGCCGTATTCTTTGCGGAATCGATCGTTGCATAGTCATCGATATCGGCATATACACGCAGTGTAGCAGTTGCCAGATGTACTTCTGCCTTGTCGACACCGGACAGAGCCTTGGTTCCGCTTTCGATATCATCCAGATTTGCCTTGGTGATCGCCGGATCCAGATCATCCTTGTATCTGTCACCAAGGATCGGTGAACCTGTATCCAGCCATGCCGACAGTAACATCCAGCCGAAGATACCTGCAGGAATCAGGATCATCAGCAGCAGGATGATAAAGACGATCCTTGTACGGATCTCTTTCTTCCTCAGACTGGAACGTTTTTTCTTTTTAGGTCTCGTGTTTGTCATATGTATGCTTATTTTACTCTTTTCCTGCAGGTTTTTCCATATTCTTTATTAAGCCTTCTTTAATTCTCTCTGTTCACCGACAGATCCTTCAGGCCTGTGTACATTTCCAGGGCTTCGGCGATGTCAAACATCTCTTTTTCCCTGAACATTCCGCAGGTGATGCAGAGACCAAACGGACATCCTTCGCTGAAACCAAGAGGAATACTCATGGAGGGCTGACCGCTGAAGTTGGTCAGGATCAGATGATCTTCGGCCGGATCCGCCTTGGACTCTGCGTGTACACCGGCTTCCGAGAGCTTCGGGGCGATCGTGCTGCAGGTCGGGGCGATCAATGCATCATACGTATCCAGACAGGCATACATGTGTTCACTGATCAGGCGGCGTACTTTGCGGGCCTTGTGGATATAACTGTCATGTTCAAGTGCCCACATGCCTGCCGTAAAGCGCTGTTTGGCTGCTGTCCCAAAGCCTTCCGTACGTGTATGCAGATCACCTTTGCCAAGCCGGAGATGGGCCTGTACGCCCTCGCTGTTGGCAATCAGGCTGTAGACCGGACGGATGGCTTCCATCAGTTCGTCTTCCAATGTAAACATGAATACTTCCGCACCCTGTTTCCAGAGAAATCTCAGGATCTGCGAGAACGCCTCACGGATCGCCGGTGTCCGCTCTGCCGCATACGCATTATCGAATACCGCAATCCTTTTTCCTTTCAGGGAAAGATTCTTTATAAGATAATCCGGAACCGGACAGGCAGAGGATGTCGGATCGCCTTCATCTTTTCCGGCCAGGATCTGCAGAGCTGTGCGGGCATCCTGTATATTGCGGGTGAAGTATCCGACATGGTCAAGACTTGCGGCATAGGGAATCACTCCCCGGCGCGAGATCCTGCCATAGCTTGGCTTCACCCCGACGATACCGCAGTAGGATGCCGGTCTGCGTATACTGTCACCGGTATCCGTACCAAGGGCTAAAGGAACGATACCGGCTGCTGTCAGCACAGCAGATCCTGCAGAGGATCCTCCTGCCGTCCGTTCCCTGTCCCACGGATTATGTACAGGACCGGTAAAACATGTCGTACCGTAGGCACCCATGCTCAGCTCATCCATCGCTGTTTTGGCAATGATTGCTATACCTGCCTTCTTCAGTCTGCGTACTGCTTCCGCATCCTCTTCCGGGATGTTTTCCGCCAGTATACGTGATCCTCCTGTTGTGCGTATGCCGGCTGTGTCGAAGTTATCCTTGACCGCTGCCGGCATCCCCTCTGTTCCGGGAATAAACGTGATCACCGCACCCAGTTCTTCCTGTGCTCTGTATGCCCTGTCCAGTGCTTCGGCCGCTGTCTGCGTGCTGATCAGAGACGGATCATGTACAGCTGTCTTCGTATCGTGAAAAGACCCTGTCTCCGGCAGGATCATTTCCTCAGCATCTTCTGTATCGATACGGTCAAGCAGGGCGAGCTGTTCTGAAAAAGAGACATACCATTCTTCCATGGCTCTGACTTCTTCTTCATTCAATTCAAATCCTGCTTTCTGTGCAAGTATTCTGAAATTGTCTCCGTCCATACTACCTCATTACCGATTCTACGATACGTACAAACTCTTCTTCTGTCATCGTCGTTACACCGAGCTGCTGTGCCTTTGTCAGTTTCGAGCCTGCCTCGGTACCGTAGATCACGTAATCGGTTTTCGCAGATACACTTCCGGACACCTTGGCGCCAAGGCTCTCCAGAACTTCCTGCGCCTGTTTCCGTGTATACTGCGCAAGCGTACCGGTCAGCACGCAAGTCTTGCCTGTAAACGGACTCTCAAAGGTCTCACCCTTGATCACATTCATGTTTACACCGTCTTTTTTCAGTTCTTCGATCATGGCCAGATTCTTCTCATCACGGAAGAATGACACGATCGCTTCGGCAGTGATCAAGCCGATATCCGGGATCTCTGTCAGTTCCTGCTGGTCTGCCGCGATCAGGTTATCGATCGTCTCGAACCTCTTGGCCAGAATATCCGCAGCCTTCTCGCCAACCTGTCTGATACCGAGACCAAACAGCAGTCTTTCCAGTGAATTGGCTTTGGATGCCTCGATACCGCCGATCAGGTTCTCATAGCTCTTCACGCCAAACTTATCCAGGGCGATGATCTCCTCCCGGTGTGTATACAGTTTGTATATATCCTCTACGGTATTCAGCCAGCCCTGTTCGTGGAACTGTTCGACTTTCCGTTCACCGAGACCGTCGATATTCATTGCGTTTCTGGACGCAAAGTGGGCGATCGAGCTGACGACTCTGGCCGGGCAGTCCGCGTTCATGCAGTAGTGGGCTGCTTCATCCTCAAACCTGTGCAGCGTACCGCCGCAGACAGGACATACTGCCGGCCATACATACGGGATCTGGGTGCCGTCTCTGTGCTCAATGACCGGACGGATAACCTCCGGAATGATATCTCCGGCTTTGTGTATGACAACATCATCACCGATGCGGATATCCTTGTCCCGGATCATGTCTTCGTTGTGTAGGGTCGCCGCCTGTACCTGAGTGCCTGCCAGTCTGACCGGCTCCAGTACCGCATTGGGTGTGACCTTGCCGGTTCTGCCGACCGTCAGCACGATATCCTTCAGCTTTGTGATGGCCTGTTCCGCCGGGAACTTGTAGGCGATCTCCCACTTCGGTGTCTTGATCGTATAGCCGAGTCTTTCCTCGGTAGCGATATCATCTACCTTGATGACCATGCCGTCGATCGCATAGGGCAGATCGTCGCGTACCGCTGCTGTCTCTTCAATAAACCTGATGATCTCTTCAACATTGCTGCAGAGGCGGTTGGCAGGATTGGTGCGGAATCCCTGTTCTGCGA
Source organism: Solobacterium sp. UBA3691 (assembly GCA_002372175.1). Classification (GTDB taxonomy): domain Bacteria; phylum Bacillota_I; class Bacilli_A; order Erysipelotrichales; family Erysipelotrichaceae; genus Bulleidia. The sequence continues at coordinate 29,688 of DFIS01000001.1, read as the reverse complement.
TCCATGCCAGACTGTCGGAATGACTTGCAAAGCCCAGCTCCTGAGCTGCCGGTACATAGTACCAGATCGCGTCAAGACTGCGGGAAGCCGCTGTCTTCGTATCCAGCTGGCGCACCGATCCGGCTGCCGCATTGCGGGGATTGGCAAATAACTGCTTTCCTTCCGCTTCCTGTTTCTGGTTCAGTTTCTCAAATGCCGCTTTCGGCATATAGACTTCCCCGCGCACTTCGAGATCACCCATGTAGTCGATCTCCATCGGCAGCGAACGAATCGTCTTCACATTCTCTGTGACATCTTCACCGACATCGCCGTCACCGCGGGTCACTGCCTGCGAGAATCTGCCGTCACGGTAATGCACCGCCATGGCCAGACCGTCGATCTTGTATTCAACACTGTAGCTGACCTGACCGACCGCACTCTCGACACCGGTGCACCATGCCCGCAGTTCATCGTAGCTGAAAACATCACCCATCGACAGCATCGGTCTTGTATGAGCAACCTTGTTAAAGCCTTCGAGCACCGTACCGCCGACTCTCTGTGTAGGACTCAGGGAATCATAGTATTCCGGATGATCTCTTTCCAGATCCTCCAGTTCTCTTAACAGAATGTCATATTCGGCATCACTGACCGTCGGTGCATCCAGCACGTAGTATTCATATCCATACCTGTTCAGCAGCTTGCGCAGCTCCAGGATCCTCTTCTCAGCATCCATAAGAAAAGCCCTCTTTCATATGTACCTATTATACATCAGAGAGCTTTTATTATTTGATTATTCAGCAGGTGCTTCCGGCAGAAGAATATCCACCCGGAAGAGATCTCCGTCTACCGTGATCTCCAGTTTTCCCTTCTGGATCTCCGCAAGACTCCTGGCAATATTCAGTCCCAGTCCGCTGCCCTCGGTATGTCTGCTTTCATCACCGCGGACAAAGCGTTCCGTCAGTTCATCGGCACTGATATTCAGGGGATCACGGGAGATGTTCTTCATCGAGATACGGACCATACCGTGCTCATCTCTGCGGGCATCCAGGTATACTCTGGTTGAAGGCATTGCGTACTTGATCACGTTGGAGAAGAGGTTGGACATGATCCGCCACAGCAGCCGGCCATCCGCCATGACCCTTAGATCTTCATCCGCGATATTCGTGATCAGGTGCAGATCTCCCTGTTCCAGCTTCTCCTGATATTCAGCAGCCGACTGGTCGAGGATCTCCCTGACTCCTGCCGGAGCGATATCCGCACTGATATTGCCTGTGGAAGCCTTGGAAGCTTCAACGATATCTTCGGTCAGTCTCTTCAGCTTGGCAGACTGTCTGGCCAGGACTTCGAGGTACTCTTTCTCCTGTTCATCGGTATGTTCCTTCTGCAGAAGATCCACATAGTTAATGATGGACGTCAGCGGGGTCTTGATGTCATGGGAGACATTGGTGATCAGTTCGGTCTTCATCCGTTCCGAGCGTATCTCCTTCTCGAGAGCGATCTGCATACCGCCGCCGATCTCGTTCAGGCTGCGGGCATGCATACGCATCGGTCCGATCATCAGCTTCATCTTTTCATCGTTGATCCGGTAATCTGGCTCACCGCCGGTCAGCTTCTCTCCTGCCAGAAGCAGTTCTCTGCCGGAGAAGGCAGCGATGATCACGTATACGCAGGCCGCAATGTCAGTCAGAAATATGATGGATACAGCTTCCGGCTCAGTGTGAAAGATCAGACAGATGAACCGGATGACCATCCATGCCGCGACGATCAGTGCCGTACGCCATACAGCCGGGATCATATTCACAAACTTCCTGCACCATGCAAGACCTCTGCAGATCCACGAATTCTGCCGGAAGACATGTCCCTTCAGCCTTCTTGCCGTAGACATCAGGAAGGCATAGATGATCAGCGAACCGGCCATCATGACCGCAATGATCGCCAGCAGAGTCAATCTCAGCTCGGCATATCTTACGTCAAGGATCGCAGACGAAGCAGCCCCGGCAGCGAAAACACTGAATGCTGTAACAGCCGCAAACAGCTCCCAGGGCACACTGTCGATCCATAACAGGTGGATCCCTTCCACACCCTCGGCATGACCTGCCGCAAGGAACGCAAACAGCAGCACCAGTGCCATCAGCACCGCCATGATCGTCACCGCCGGCACCAGATATGCCGATACAGGTTTATACATGTTGTAGATCTCCATCGCTGAGTACAGTCTGTCTCTGTAGAGCAGAGGATCACGTACCTTCATTTCGATCATGTAGTAGTCATAGTTCTTCATGTCTGCAGTAGCGGCAGTGGCGACCTTATACTGCCTGAAGAACTCCTTATTATCCTTCTGTACTTCGAAGTAGAGTGTCTTTTCAGCACCAATTAACGTATTCGCATCATTTCCGGAATAGTTCTCATCTGTCAGTTCATACCTGCCGTAGTTATTCCTCTTGTATGTCTTATACAGATAATTGGAATTTGTGTAATTATCTACTGCAGTCCCCTCGTACAGCTGATTGATCAGGATAGATCTCCCGTTCTCCTCCATCATGGAGCCCACATGATGTGTCTCGTAGAAGCTGTCAGCAGATACATAATCCGAAGCTCCGATGATCATCCCTATACCAGCCCAGACGATCCCTGCGCCTAATGCACAAAGCAGAAACACAGCCAGGACCTTGGCCCAGAACTTTTCATATATGCCATGTCTGTTATTCATTTTCCTGCCTCCATCTTATATCCCTGGCCCCATACGACCTTGATATATCTTGGCTCAGAGGGATCGATCTCGATCTTTTCACGCAGATGACGTATATGCACAGCGACGACACCTTCGACACCGATTGGATCTTCATTCCAGATCTGCCGGTAGATCTCACGGGACGAGAACACCTTTCCGGGATGCTCCATCAGCAGTTTCAGGATATTGAATTCCATCGGCGTCAGTGATATCTCACTGCCGTCGACAGTGACCTGCTTGGCATCATCATTCAGCACGATACCGCCGATCACCAGTTCATCCGGTGCTTTGGCTGCTCCGCCCAGCTGTGTAAATCTGCGCAGCTGTGAGCGTACTCTGGCGATCACTTCCGCAGGATTGAACGGTTTGGTCACATAGTCATCGGCGCCGATGTTCAGACCCAGCACCTTGTCGGTATCCTCGCTCTTGGCAGTTAACAGGATCACCGGAATATTGCTGAAGGTGCGCAGCTTTGAAACAACTGTCATGCCATCCATGCCCGGCATCATGATATCCAGCAGGACCAGGTCTACGTGTTCCTTCTCCAGGATCTCCATTGCCTCAAGACCTGTATAAGCTTTCAGAAGTGTATACCCTTCCGGTCTCAGATAGATCTCCAGCGCATTTACGATATCTCTGTCATCATCAACGATCAGTACAGTATTCATCCCTCTCACCTCAATTACATTGTATGGATATCCCGATTAAGAAAACAGGCGCAGAACCTTTAACAAATCATTAAGAAAAGGAACGGATATCCGTCCCTGAAGAACTCAGTGCTTTTTCTTCCGGTAAAGCAAGGTACCGATCACAGCTCCTATACCGGCACATCCGGCGATCCAGGGGAAGATGCTTTTGCGGCTGTGAGCGATCAGCCAGGCAGGAATATCCGTATCATTGCGGTATACATAATACGAATCCCGTTTCTCCATACCGCTCCAGGAGAGTGTCATCGTATTGGATGAACCATCCAGCATGATGATCTCCGGGTCCATGACATAGCTGCGCAGCAGACTGCCCTCCGCCAGAATACGCATGAACTCTTCACGCTCCGGTGCTGTCAGCTTCTTGTTTACTTCATGCCTGTGCATATCCTCGTAATAGTGGCCGGCAATGAAAGCTTCGCTTCCGGATAAGCTTACTTCCAGCATCTGCGAGGACTCTGCCGTTGTGCCGGAAGTCATCCACGTCAGTGATTTGATATCTTCAGGCTTGATATCCTCACCGATGATCAGTTTTTCCTTCTCCGGGAAGTACGCACGCGGGTCAAAGGTTTCCGTGATCCCTGCCGATACGCTCTGTCCGTCTTTTACCGCATCGACACGAAAACGCATCAGTGCCGGAAAGCCCTTCTCCTGGCAGGCATACGCGGCTGCGTCAGTCGCCCTGTAATATGTGCCGTCTACAGGCAGTTCATACAGGACTGTCTCATTGTCTTTCTCAATACCGATCACACTCACGGTATATGTATCACACGCTGTTTCGGGCCAGCGCAGATCCAGCTGTCCGTATTCCGTATCCAGTTCTACATTCATATCATATGCCTCGATCTCTGCCGATGTACCGGTAAATATACCAAGCAGAATGCACAGTCCCATCATCGTATTCTTCATATCTCAATACTAACATACCAAAGGAAAAAGGCCATCCGCAGACAGCCTTCCTGTTATTCTTTTTCACGGTACCAGCGGGCAAACTCTTCATCTGTTGCCAGTACGGAGTGTGTATCAGAGAGCCTGTGCACGGTTCCCTTCGTGTAATCTACGCCTTCCTTTACCTTGTCGTAAGTTATGGAGGTGCGGTTCTTCTCCAGGTGCGGATCAGGTCTTGGAATCGCAGATAACAGCGATATCGTATACGGATGTACCGGTTCATTGAAGATATCATCCGTAGTGCCTGTTTCCACCAGATGCCCCAGGTGCATGACACCGATCCTGTCACTGATATACTTTACCATCGAAAGATCGTGGGCAATGAACAGATATGTCGTACCGAGCTCTTCCTGCAGGTCCTTCATCAGATTGACGACCTGAGCCTGGATCGATACATCGAGGGCAGATATTGCTTCATCGGCGATGACCAGTTTGGGATTCATGATCAGGGCTCTGGCAATACCGATCCTCTGTCGCTGCCCTCCCGAGAACTGCTGGGGATATCTTGAGGCATGTTCACGGGATAGGCCTACCTTGTCCAGCATTGCATATACCTTCTCATCGAGATCCTTCTTATCCTTGTACAGGTGATGGATCTCCAGTCCCTGGGCGATGATCTCATATACCTTCTTGCGGGGATTCAGACATGCCATCGGATCCTGGAAGATCATCTGCATGTTTGTCCGCAGGTATTCTTCATCTGCCTTGGAGAGCTTTCCGCTGATGTTTCTGCCGTCGAAGATCACCTTTCCGCCTGTCGGATCATACAGTCTGATCAGGGTCCTGCCGGTCGTACTCTTGCCGGAGCCGGATTCTCCGACCAGTCCGTATGTTTCTCCGGGATAGATATCAAAACTGATCCCGTCTACTGCTTTCGTTGTATATGTACGGCTGATGCGGAAATACTGCTTCAGTCCTTCTACGTGCAGCAGCGGTGTTCTTGTCTCTGCTGTCATACTTCACTCTCCCTGCGCATCTTTGCCAGACGCTGCTTAAGCTGTTCGGGAAGCTCCGTCTTCGGCGCTCTTGGATCACACAGCCAGGATGCCACACGGTGCTGTCCTCCGACGTTGAACATCGGCGGTTCTTCCTTGAAGTCGATTGCCAGAGCATAGGGATTGCGCGGCGCAAAGGCATCTCCTTCGATCCTTTCCAGCAGATTCGGCGGTGTGCCCGGGATCGCGAAGAGTCTTTCGGCATCGGTGTCAGTATCCGGCATGGAAGCCAGCAGACCCCATGTATACGGGTGTCTGGGATCGTAGAAGATCTCATCGATACTGCCCTTCTCGACAATTCTGCCGGCATACATGACATCTACGTAATCCGCGACCTTGGCCACCACACCCAGGTCATGCGTAATGTAGATGACAGCGATATTCTTTTCCTTCTGCAGCTTCTTGATCAGCTCCAGGATCTTGGCCTGGATCGTTACATCCAGCGCTGTTGTCGGTTCATCACAGATCAGAATATCCGGGTTGCAGGCCAGCGCGATCGCAATGACGACTCGCTGACGCATACCGCCCGAGAGCTGATGCGGATACTGCTTAAAGCGTTTCTCCGGGTCTTCGATACCGACTTCTTCGAGCAGGTGCAGCGCTCTCTCACGGGCTTCGAGGCGGGAGATATGCTCATGCGCGATCATCCCCTCCATGATCTGCTTACCGATCGTCATCGTCGGATCAAGGGAGGTCATCGGATCCTGGAAGACCATGGCGATATGCTTGCCGTTAAAGCGGTAGCGTATCTCCTTCTGGCTCAGCTTCGTCAGGTCAACAGTCTCCTGCTCACCTTTTTCGTTGGTAAAGGTATACTCGATACTGCCGCTGTCGATCTTGCCGTTGGATGCCATGATACCCATGATCGTCTTGACCGTAACGGATTTGCCGGAGCCGGATTCACCCACGATAGCGATCGTTTCTCCGCGGTAGAGATCCATTCTCACACCGCGTATGGCTTTGACTTCACCTGCTGCAGTCTCAAACGAAATATTCAGATCACGAACGGATAAGACACGTTCACTTTTTGGTTTCTTGGAAGACATGTCTACCTCCTATCCCTGTTTCTGGTTAGGATCGAATGCGTCTCTGATCCCGTCTGCCAGCATATTGAAACTGAGCATCAGCAGTGCCAGTACAATGATCGAACCCATGATGATATACGGATGGATCGTCAGGGACTTGTATCCGTCGGAGATCAGGGAACCAAGCGATGCCTGCGGAGGCTGAATACCCAGACCGACAAAGGACAGGAAGGCTTCCGTAAAGATCGCATTGGGGATCGAAAACATCGACATGATGATCAGCTGCCCGAAGATATTCGGCATGATATCCTTGAAGATGATCGCAAAGTTCTTGGCACCGAGCGTCTTGGACGCAAGGATATACTCGCTCTCCTTGAGCTTCAGTACTTCCGCTCTCGAGATCCTGGACATGCCGATCCAGCCGGTGATCATTAACGCAAAGATGATCGAAGGGATCCCCTGCGGCAGAACCAGTCCCAGCAGGGTGACGACAACAAGCGTAGGAATACCGTTGAGGATCTCCGCAAATCTCTGCATGACCATGTCGATCTTCCCGCCGAAATAGCCTGAGATCAGACCATAGGACATACCGATCACGATGTCGATCACAACTGCCACAAGGGCGATAAACAGCGATACCCGGGTGCCGGTCCAGATCCTGGTAAAGAGATCTCTGCCGTTGGTATCACTGCCGAACCAGTAGTAGACATCTTCCAGTCCCCTTTCGGCATAGACATTGATCCCGCGGCTGTATCCGTTGAAGATACCCAGCTTCTCAAGACCGGGGATCCTCGGCGGCAGACTCTGGTTGGCCAGGATGATCTCATCATAGCGGTAGCCGGAGAACATCGGTCCAAAGACAGACAGCAAAATGATGATCACGATCACGATCAGGCCGAACAGAGCTCCGCGGTTCTTCCTGAAGTGGACCCAGACATCATGCATGTAGGATGTAGCTTCATAGGCTTTATCCGTAAGACGTTCATCACGCTGTACAAAGGTAAAGTCTTCAGCTGTATACTGTTTGTTTACTTCTGTACTCATGATCATTCATCTCCTTTGGCAACTCTGATCCTGGGGTCAATGATACCGTAGAGAATATCTACGATAAGCATCATCGAAATATACAGGGCGGAATAGACAAACGCGATGGCAATTACCACGTTATAATCGTTATTCTGGATCGCCTGTGTCATCATCAGACCGATACCGGGTATCGCAAAAACCTTCTCTACGACCATCGATCCGGTAAGCAGGTTGACTAACAGCGGTCCCATGATCGTCACGATCGGGATCAGTGTATTTCTTAGCGCATGACGCAGGACCAGTCCCCTTTCCCTGATGCCCTTGGCCTTGACCAGCAGTACATATTCGGAATTCAGAACATCGATCATCTCCGAACGTGTAAACCTGGAGATATTGGCGATCGGAAACATCGACAGTGCGATCGTCGGCAGGATCAGTGATCTTGCCTGGTTGGACGCATTGTACAGGATCGGTGCCAGATTCAGCTTGAAGCCGACAAAGAATGCCAGCAGCAGTGCAAATACATATGATGGTACGGATACACCGATGATCGCCATGACGGACAGCAGTGTATCGATCCACGAGTTATGATGCAGAGCCGCCAGGATACCCAGCACCAGTCCGATCAGAGAACCGATGATCATTGCCTGCAGACCGACCCGGATCGATAGCTTCAGGGGCGCTGCGATCATTTCCGAGATAGCTTTATTCTTATTGATTGTATAGGATACCCCGAAATCCCCTCTGATCATATTTCCGAGGTATTTAAAGAAACGTGTAAAGAACGGCTGATCCAGCCCGTATTTTGCGTACAGGAGTGCTTTCTGTGCTTCGGTAAGCTTTTCATCGTTAAACGGTGAACCCGGCATCTTATCCAGCATGACAAACAGGACAAATAGAATTGCCAGAAGCGTCATCGTACTGATCAGTACACGTTTAAGTACATATTTTGACATGAATCATACCCCCTTCATATAGGGAAGGAAAGCAGGAGCGGGTATACCCGCCCCTGTTAAGACAGCGAAATAGTATTTCCGGTTATTCTTCCCAGTGTACATATCGGTATGTACCTGTACCTGTCGTAAAGAACAGAACGTCTTCAATACCGGGAGTGATCATCATTGCCGAACCAACCTGATAGAGAGGAATCACAGCGTGATCCTGTGCGATCATGATCTTCTCGGCTTCGATCATATCCTGCCATCTGGCCGCAGAATCTGCCGCATCCTCACCCTTGGTGGCTTTTGCGATCAGTTCATCATATTCTGCACTGCTGTAGTCACCGCCGTTGATCGCAGCACCTGTCGTAAAGATATCAAGTGTGGACTGCGGATCGGCATAGTCAGGACCCCAGAGTGTAAGCATCAGCTGGAAGTTATGACTGAGCATATCCTGAATACGTGTCTTCTTGGGCTTGCAGGTCATCGTGATCTCAAGACCCTCAAGTGTCGTTACCAGCATCTGCTGGATATTCTCTGCGACAGCCTTGGCTGAATCGGAATCTTCGTAGTACAGATCGATCGTGATCGTATCACCGAGAGCTTCCTTCGCTCTTGCGAAGGCCTCTTTCGCCTTGTCGGGATCATATCCGCAGAGATCTTCGGAACTGTCACGGAAGTCAACACCGTTGGCATCGAAAGCGAAATCACGCCCGATGATACCTACAGCAGGGATGGAACCATCTTTCAGGACACTGGAGGTAATAGCCTCTCTGTCGACAGCGTAGGAGATCGCTTCACGCAGATCCTTGTTGGACATGACGGGATCATTGACCATCGGTGAAAGATACCACATGCTTGCCTGTTTTCTGGTATGGAAACCGGGTTCATTCTTATACAGATCGACCATTTCCCCGGTCATTGTCAGGATATTGATATTACCCTGCTGGTATTCGAGGATCGCCGTCTGTGTCTCAAGGACGATACGGAAGATCAGTGTATCGTTCTGGAATTCATCCGCATGGACATAATCAGGGTTCTTGGTAAAGGTATATGATGCGCCTTCTTCCCAGCCGGTCATGGTATATTCACCGTTATAGAGCAGATGATCGATACCCTGTGCGTAGGCATCTCCTTCAGCCTCCACGAATGCCTGGTTGATCGGGTAGAACGGAGGGAATGAAACAAGACTCAGTAAGAAGTCACACGGCAGAGAGAGACTGACCTCAAAGGTCTTGTCGTCTACAGCTCTGACACCGAGCTCTTCCGTCGGCTTTTCACCGGAGATGACTTCTGCAGCATTGACGATATGCAGCGTGTCAGGAAGTGTCTGATAGTCAGCTGCCATCGCCGGATCCGCAAGACGTCTCCAGCTGTATACAAAGTCATGAGCAGTAACGGGATCACCGTTGGACCACTTCGCATCTTCAAAAATATGGAACGTATATGTCAGACCATCTTCACTGACTTCCCATTCAGCCATGTCGGGAACCATCGTTCCGTCTTTCGCTGTCATGGTCAGACCTGACATACACGCGCTGAGCATTGTAAGAGAGCTTCCGTCGGCAGCCTGTGTTGCGTCCATTGTCATCAGGTTGCTTGTTAGGGCGATGGTAATCGGTTTGCCTGCAGAGCCCGTTTCCGTCGAAGTATTGCCGTTACCTGCTTCTCCCCCAGACGAAGACGAACACCCTGCAAACATGGCTGCAGAGAGCGCTGTAATCAGCATTTTCTTCCATTTCTGCATAGGTAATTCCTCCTCTGATGGGGTTCATTATATACATTCAGAATAGTGTTTTCAACATAATTTTCACATCATTTACACACATTGTAATTTCTTAGCACTTAATTTCTGAAAGTGTTTTCATACAGAGAGTATAAATAAAGACAGCCCCCTCAGGACTGTCTTCTCAGTCAGCTCACTTTTTTCTTCAGACTCGGATGCCCGGTAGCCACTTTCTTGATCCCGTAAGGGTACGCGAAGGCGATCTCGGCAATACCGTTATTCCAGCTCAGGACAATACCCTCACCAAAGACGGAATGCACGACCTGCTCACCCTTGGTGAAGCGCTGCAGTCCGGATCTGTCGAGACGTTCGGAGAATCTTCCTCCGCGGTCATTGTACAGAGCCTGGTTCAGAGGCTTTTCCTCACGCTTGTTCTCTTCGAATACGGCACCCTTATGTTCGATGTAGTCTCCCTCGATCTCATCGATGAAACGGCTTCTGGTCCGTACTCTCTGCAGGATATAGCTGAAACCTCCCGCTTCCGTCAGATAGAGCTTGTT
>DFIS01000001.1:0-18903 GCA_002372175.1 Solobacterium sp. UBA3691 | reverse complement strand
TTCAGATCCGACACAAAGACCGTATCGAACTCCAGTCCCTTGGCCGCATGTACAGTCATCAGCTGCACATGATCGCTCTCCATCGTCTCATCCCTGTCACCGTACAGTGATACCAGCTGCAGGTATTCATCAAGATCACTCTCGGGATAGTTCTCGGAGAACTCCTTGACATCATCGATCAGTTCCTTCAGGTTCTCGATCCTGTCGGTCTCATCGTTGTCTTCCAGCATCCTGCGGTATCCGCAGTCATCCATGATCTTCTCAAAGAGACGGAAGATCTCTGTGCCTTCCTTCGCTGCTTCCCTGCGCCAGCCCTCGACCATCGCCACAAAGTCATCCATCGTCTTCTGTATCTTACCGCTGAAGAGTGTCTCCTCCTTCATCGTCTCATACATGGTCCGTCCGCTCTCTCTGGCTGCTGAAGCCAGGGTATCCATGGTCTTGTTTCCGATACCGCGGCGGGGACGGTTGAGGATCCTCTGCAGAGCCAGATCATCCGCTGATGTTACCATCCGCAGATAGCACAGGGCATCCTTGACTTCCTGTCGTTCAAAGAAGCGCACACCGCCGTAGATCACATACGGGATACGTTCATCACGCATGGCTTTTTCAAGCGTACGGGACAGATAGTTGGATCTGTACAGTACCGCGATATCATGGTACATCTTCCCCTTGCGGTGCAGACGGGCGATCTCCCCGGCAATCCAGGCTGCCTGATACTCATCTCCGGCACTGGCATAGTGGGTGATCTTTTCCGAGGATTCCCGGTGTGTATAGAGATCCTTCTCAAGTCTGTGCTTGTTGTTGCGGATCACACTGTTGGCACCGTTCAGGATACTCTCGGTACTGCGGTAATTCTCATTTAACATGATCGTCTTCGTATCCGGGAAGTCTCTTTCAAAGTTCAGGATGATATTCACATCCGCTCCTCTCCAGGTATAGATCGTCTGGTCGGGATCCCCGACAACATACAGACTGTTCTCAGGGCCTGTCAGCTGTGTGATCAGCTGATACTGCAGTTTATCGATATCCTGGAACTCATCTACGTGAATGTAGGAGAAACGCTTCTGCCACTTGGCCAGCACTTCCGGATACTTTCTGAACATCCTTACGGTCCAGAGGATCAGGTCATCAAAATCCAGCGCATAGAGCTCATTCTGTCTCTTAACATAGTATTCATATACTCTGGCTTTATTCTTATCACCGGTATAGGAACCAGCCAGCGTAAAAGCACGCTCTACCGAGATCTCGGCAGACTTGTTGTTGGAGATATAATCCAGCAGTACCGCATACGGATAATCGGATACTTCCAGTCCCAGCTGCTTATAGGCTTCCTTGAGGACTGCTCTCTGGTCTTCCGCATCCAGCACCGTGAAGTTACGCGGCCATCCCATGGTCAGGATATCCTCACGCAGAATACGCACGCAAAGGGAATGGATCGTGGAGATCCACGGCTGTCCGTTTTCTTCCCCGAGCATCCTGCGGATCCTCTCCTTCATCTCGTTGGCTGCCTTATTGGTAAACGTAATTGCCAGTATATGACTCGGCCAGACATTGCGGTCTTCGATCAGATGCACGATACGCATCGTCAGCACCCTCGTCTTTCCGCTGCCGGCACCGGCAACGACACGCAGATACTTGGCCCCGTCCAGCACTGCTTCCTTCTGATTCTCATTTAACGCTGATACATCGATCATTCCCGTTCTCCTGACATGTGCCTTTTATTATAGCATTTCTTCCCCTGTGACCATGGTATAATCTTGATTGGAGATAAGAAAAATGTTACTGACTGCAGATACCTGGAAAGATTACCGATTACTGGATGCCGGCGACGGTGAAAAGCTTGAGCGCTGGGGAAATATTACGCTGAGAAGACCTGATCCGCAGGCGATCTGGCCGATCAGACACGATCAGGCATGGAAGAACCCGGATGCTGTGTACCACCGTTCCAAAAGCGGCGGCGGACAGTGGGAATACCGTACTTCCCTGCCCGAATTCTGGACCATAGACTACGGGGATCTGACCTTCCGTGTATCCCCTACAGGCTTCAAGCATACCGGTCTGTTCCCCGAACAGGCAGTAAACTGGGACTGGATGGCAGATCTGATCCGCACACATCAGGATGAAGAACTGCGTATCCTGAATCTTTTTGCGTATACAGGCGGAGCGACGATGGCCTGTGCCGCAGCCGGAGCCGCCGAAGTCGTACATGTCGATGCCTCCAAGGGCATGGTGAACTGGGCTAAGGAAAACCGTGATCTCTCCGGTCTGCAGGAGAAGAAGATACGCTTCATCGTTGATGACGTGCTGAAGTTTGTTGAACGCGAGAAACGCCGCGGACATACCTACCACGGTATTATCATGGATCCCCCGTCCTACGGCAGAGGACCCGGCGGTGAGATGTGGAAGTTTGAGAAAGAGATCGTACACCTGATTGCCTCCACGATGGAGATCTTTGACGATCATGCCCTGTTCTTCCTGATCAACTCCTATACGACCGGTTTCTCTTCGATCGTTCTCGAGGATCTGATGAAGGTCATGATCAGTGATACTCATCCTGAAGGTACGATCAGTGCCGGGGAAGTCGCTCTGCCGATCGATAACAGGAAACTGTATCTGCCCTGCGGCATCTACGGAAGATGGGTCAGAAATGATTAACGTTCTCTACGAAGACAATCACCTGCTCTGTGTGGAGAAGCCGGTGAATATTCCGGTACAGGCAGATGACTCCGGCGATGAAGATCTGCTCACCTTATGCAAGGAGTATATCCGTGAGAAGTATGACAAGCCGGGCAATGTCTATCTGGGACTGGTCCATCGTCTGGACAGACCTGTAGGCGGTGTCATGGTCTTTGCCCGCACCAGTAAGGCCGCATCCCGGCTCAGTGAACAGATCCGAACAGACAGTATGCAGAAGACATATCTTGCGGTGCTTGACGGTATTCCTGCGGATAAACAGGCTGTACTGACAGATTATCTGCAGAAAGACCGAAAAATTAACCGAAGCTTTATAAGTGACGCAACACACGGAAAGAAATCTGTACTAAAATATTCTGTATTAGAAGAATGTTCAGGCATGGCTCTGGTCAGAGTGGATCTGCAGACAGGCAGGTCTCACCAGATCCGTGTACAGTTCTCATCACGCGGTCTGCCGCTGGTCAATGATCAGCGCTACCATCCCCATCCCGGGCACGGACAGATCGCCCTGTACGCTGTAGAATTAAGCTTTATACATCCGGTCACAAAAGCGAGGATCACGATCAAGGCTGACCCTCCGAAGACGTGGCCGTGGAAAGAATTTGAGGTACTGAGATGACACAGAAGAAGAGAAAAAAGAAACCGATATGGAAGCGATACAAGCTTGTCTGGCCTGCAAAGAATGAGAATGCCGGCAGCGGACAGACCCGCAGAGTGGTCAGGCGTAAACTGCGTCTTCGCAAGGAGGCCATCTATGCCCTGCTCGGTATCGTGGCTCTTCTGTGTCTGATCTTTATTCCGAGAGCTGTACAGTCAAACAACCTGAAGAAGCTCGGATATAAAAAACCGGAGATCCAGGCGATCCGTGAACAGAAGCTTGCCAAGACCGTACTGGACAATCAGTATTACTCTCCGTACCTGGCATCTTCGATCGTAAACAAGACACTGCGTACCGATTATATCAAGTTCTATGCCGGCATGCGCGGTGACAGGACACTCTCCAATGATGAGTTCCTGCTGATCCAGAGACTTCGTGAAAAAGGATATGAAGATACCCAGATCATTAACCTGCTGGTAAACCTGAAGAACTGGGAGATCACCCCGCTGCTGGTCTTTGACTACCAGTACAACGAACAGTATTATATCGATGACTGTAAGAGCCAGACCGGCAATTCCCCGACAAACTTTGAATTATCGGGAAGCTACTTCACTCCGTATCTGGATACCCACCCCGTGGATGATCCGGACAGTATTGAGAAGCTGGTAAACAAGACATATTACCTGTCTGAAGACTTTGTGCCGGAACAGCTGACAGGACTTTCCAACCTGTATGCGGCGGAAGGAAGAGAACTGGCAGGACTTGCGGCAGATCCGTTTAAAGCCATGTGTGAGGGCGGCAGAAGTGCCGGTGTAACCTTCTATACCACAAGCGCCTACCGTGATTACGCATCCCAGGAAACGGTATACAACAGTTATGTGACAGCCCGCGGCGAAGACTATGCCAACACCTACAGTGCAAAGGCCGGCTTCAGCGAACACCAGACCGGACTGGCAGTAGACGTAGCTGCGACGAACGAGGATGACAAGAAGGAATTCAAGGATACCAATGCTTTCCGCTGGTTAAGCATGAACTGCATGAATTACGGATGGATCCTGCGTTTTCCTGAAGGCAAGGCACTGATCACCGGATATGACTATGAACCATGGCATTACCGCTATGTAGGCATCGATGTCGCCAAGGCAGTCTATGAGAAGAATCTGACCTATGATGAATTCTACATGCTGTATCTGAAGCCGTGGGAAGAAGGCTATAAACCTGCAGATGATATCCTGAAGGCTACAGACTTCCGCACTGCCGCTGAACCGGAAGCCGCGGAAACACCAAAAGCCGAGGAATCACCTAAAGCCAGTTAAGAAAAAAAGCTGAGATGATCTCAGCTTTTTTCATACCCCTGCGGTTTTATTTTTTCGGATCCCGGCAGTAGAAATTGTCGATCTCCGCTTTCATGTTCTGAGGGATCTCCTTCGGCACCGGGATAATGTAGGCGTTTGCCATCTTGGCCGTAAAGGATGTGATGAAGTCGATATCTTCATTCATCAGACGCTCGTTGACATGCTCGAGAACATCGAGACAGGAATGGATCGTACCGCCCTGCATATTGCCGCCTCTGCCGATGGAAACAGCCGGAATACCGACATCCGCAAACGATGTAGAGTCGGAAGAAGCTACACGCTGTGAGGATCTGATCGGGAAGCCGATCTCCTTGCCGTAGTAGTCAATAAAGTGAACCAGACTCTCGGGACCAGTTACTGCCGCAAAGCGTCTGCCGAGCACGGAGCCGATCATATCGATATTAACGTTGAGACGTGCCTTCTCCACTTCATCCGGATGCATCTTGCAGTAAGCCTCCGAGCCGAAGCATCCTCTCTCTTCGGAACCGCACCAGACAAGACGCACCGTGTGTCTGGGCTGATTCTTGGCATAGTACTGTGCCATACCGTACAGGCAGACAGAACCTGTGCCGTTATCCCAGTAGCCCTTGGAATGCGGAACGGTGTCAAAATGTGCAGAACAGATCACTGCTTCATCATCCTCCCAGCCCGGGATCTCACAGATGACATTGTAGGAGTCTGCTGTGCTGCGCTGCTGTTTGATCGTTACTTTTACTTCGGATGCCTGCAGATTGATCATCTCCATGGCATCTTCTACCTTCAGGTTGATACCGGGCATATCCCCGTATTCATGCAGAGGCGGACGGAACTCCTTCTGGTCCAGATCCACCTTCTCCGTATAATCGATATTGCCGTTAAAGGTAATAAAGCCTACACAGCCGGTCCTGGCAAACTTCTTGTATCCGGCATGTCCCGCTGTTCCGTTGACCAGCAGGAACTTGCCTTTTGCCTGCTTCTTCATTACTTCTGTATCATCTTCAAAGTACAAGAGAGGAGCCACCAGTCCGTCACAGTCAGCACCGCACTGATAAGCAGTCGCATTGTATTTCTTCTGATATGGTTTGGTGACCTCAAAGCTGACTTCCTGGATCTCCGCCCACTGGGTCGGGAAGGTCTCGATCTTCGCTTCCAGTCCCAGAGCTTCAACCGAGGCTTTGATGATCTCGGCGGCTTTCAGTTCTTCCGGAGTCGTACTGACACGGACAAAACCTATTTCCTTGAGTAACTCGTAAGCAGTTTTCATGATTCTTTGACTCCTTTTTTCATAGAATGTAATTATTTTACATTACTTCCGCAGTATATACAACGGATAAATACAGAAGTGGTATTATTATATTTGAAGATGTAATTCACTAAAGCATAATTCAGGACATATCCGGTAAGCGTCATGGGATGAAGGGAGGATGATCCTTATGAAATTGCTGGGCAGACTCAACAGTCCTGTCATGTACATGATCTGCGGCAGTATTATCGCTTTCGTGGCCGTGATCTGCGTGATCTTCGGCGTACGAGCATACAGGACAGGCAAGGCACTGGGTATTGACGAGAGTAAGATGAAGCGTGTGATCATCGCAAGTGCGACCTTCACGGTTCTGCCGAGTATCGGTATTCTGCTCGGTGTGATCGCGCTGTCGGGGAGTCTTGGCACACCGTGGCCATGGCTCAGGCTCTCGGTCATCGG
Organism: Solobacterium sp. UBA3691; assembly: GCA_002372175.1. Lineage (GTDB taxonomy): Bacteria > Bacillota_I > Bacilli_A > Erysipelotrichales > Erysipelotrichaceae > Bulleidia. The sequence continues at coordinate 12,572 of DFIS01000001.1, read as the reverse complement.
CGCTCTGCATTACGAGACACAGGTTGCGGAGGCAGCGGCAGAAGCTGTCGGTATCGGCGGTCTCTCCATTGCCGGGATGACACCGGAGGCCTTCGTTACGATCGCCTTTCTGATGAGCATAGGCATCATGTGGGGCATGGTGCTGATGATCGTTAACGGCAAGGCATACGCCGGCAAACTGATGGCGCCGAAGCAGACTGACAGAAAAACAAAGAAAGGCAGGATCGATCTCTCCGGTTTCGGAGATACCGCCATGACCGCAATGTTTATCGGACTTGTCTCCGCATATATTGCCGGTTATGCTGCATCCATCGTCTCCGGAAACGGTGCCTTTACCTTTACCGGCAGTCCCCTGCCCCTGGCTGTAGCAGCAGTATCATCCGCCGCCATGTGGGTATTCATCCGTATCCGCGAGACACAGGGAGCTGAGTGGCTGGACAGCTTCTCGGTGGCGGGCAGTATGCTTATCGCGATGATCTCAGCGATATTCTTCGGAAAGATCATGTAAGGAGAGTTCAGGATGAATAACGAAAGAAAACAGAATGAAGTCTACACACAGTATCTGGAGAATACACACCGTCTCGGACGTATCTTTACCGCTGCCGTGCTGGCACTGCTGATCGGTGCTCCGTTCCTGATGGGAGCGTATCTTGGGGCCATGCCTAACCTGTCAGCCGCTGTGAAGGCGTTCCTTGGTGTCGGTATCGTCTATCTGATCAGCTGTATCGTCGAGTATCTGATCTATCTGCCGATGCTTGGGGCCGGAGGCAGTTACCTGGGATTTATTACCGGCAATCTGATCAATATGAAGATCCCCTGCGCGATCAATGCCCGGGATATCGTCGGCGTAAAGAGCGGTACACCGGAGAATGAGATCGTTTCCACATTGTCCATTGCGGCTTCCTCACTGGTGACGATCCTGATCCTGGCTGTCGGCGTTGTGCTGATGATCCCCCTGCAGCCCTTTCTGCAGTCGGAAGCCCTGCAGCCGGCATTTGAGAATGTTGTCCCGGCACTGTTCGGGGCTATGGCCTGCAAGTACTACCGCACAAACAAAAAGGTATCTCTGATCGTACTGACATTCATGATCCTGTTATATATCCTGGTTCCTTCACTGCTTGGGTCTGTCAGTATGATGATCATCCCAAGCGGTGCCCTGGCTATCATCCTGTCCTATCTGAGCTTCAGAAAAAAGGAGGCGAGAACAGATGCTTAAGACAATACTGTACATCCTGCTTGGTGTGATCGCTGTCGTTCTGGTGCTGGTGCTGATTGCCGTGGTCAGGACTCTGCTTACCCCGGTAAAGACTTCACCATAGATGCCGAAGAGAGATCCCGAAAGAGAAAAGATCTATGCCGAAAAGCTTTCAGCGATGGTGCGCTATGAGACCGAATCTGCCAAGGGCGAGATACGCAGGGAGAAGTTTCTCGGCTTCCATAAACTGCTGGAAGAGCTCTTCCCGCTGCTTCATCAAAACCTGGAGAAGACCGAGATCGAAGGAAGTCTTCTGTATTACTGGAAAGGCAGAAAACATGATAAGCCGATCGTACTGATGGGACATCAGGATGTCGTACCGGCAGAAGGCGAGTGGAAACACGATCCCTACTCGGGAGATATTGCGGAAGGAAAGGTCTGGGGCCGCGGCAGTGCCGACACCAAGTGTTCGGTCATGTCATTCATGCAGGCAGTGGAAGAGCTGCTGGCCGAAGGCTATGTTCCGGAACAGGATGTCTATCTGGCTTCCGCAAACACCGAAGAGGTGGCAGGACCCGGGGCTGTATGGACCGTGGATGAGCTTGAAAAACGCGGTGTGAAACCGTTCATCGTCAATGATGAGGGTGGTTCGATCGTTACCGAACCAATGGCCGGCTTCAAAGGCAACTATGCGATGATCGGTGTCCTGGAAAAGGGTCAGGGAAACCTGCTGGTCTCGGCAAGATCCGGAGGCGGTCACTCCAGCTATCCTCCCAGGAATTCCCCGATCGTCAGACTCGGCAGGTTTGTCAGTGACCTCGACAGACATAACCCGATGAAGTCAGAGTTCAATACACAGGCAGCAGAGATGTTTACACAGCTGGCACCGTACGGACCTTTCTACATGAGACTGCTTTTTGAGAATCTCTGGCTGTTCAAATCGCTGCTGACAAGACTCATGCCGTCGATCTCTCCGCAGGCAGCTGCCCTGCTGCGTACAACGATCGCACCGACCATGCAGTCGGGATCCGAGGGTGCCAATGTCCTGCCGCAGGAAGCGACCCTGACGCTGAATCTGCGCTACATCCCGCACCAGGATATGCGTGAAAGCAACGATCTGATCAAAACACTTGCCGCAAAATACGATCTGGAAGTCAAAGAGCTGGATGCCTATCCGTCCTGCACCCCTGTAGACAGCCACAGTGAAGCTTTTGATCTGGTGCGTGAAGTCATCGCTGAAGTATTCCCGGGACTGCCGGCAGTGCCCTATGTCATGACCGGCGGCACCGATGCCAGACACTACCAGCGTATCTGTGATGCCTGTATCCGGTTCTCTCCGGTAGTCTACGGTCCGGAACAGATGAAGGGCATGCATGGGCTGAATGAGTGTCTGGAAACGACCAGTCTGCCAGGCGCTGTCGATTATTACAAAACCCTGATCCGGAAGAACCGGTAGGACAGTATACTCACGATCCATAATAAAAAACAGAGTAATCAGGTTCACACCGGTTGCTCTGTTTCTTTCTGTGTTATGCGTCAAGAAGCTTCAGGACTTCATCCACCGTCGGCATATCCACGATATTCTTTGCGTATCGGGCATAGCTCACAGTACCGTCTTCTTCGACAATGAACATGGCCGGAAGCTGCAGTTCGTTGCCTTCGTAGTCACCGTGCGCAAAGCCTGCCTTTCCTGCCTCCCTGCCCTTCTGTACAAGCTTCATCAGGCTGCCGCCTGCCAGTTTCAGCTTGGAAGCCGCAGGTTTGATATCCAGTGTATTGTAGATCAGCTGATCACTGTCACAGATGATCTCAAACGGAAGCTTCTCCTGACTGCTTTCTAGATCCTTACGCACATGTTCAGGATCGCTCTGCATGACCACATAGACCTGTGCATTCCTGTCCAGAAACTCCTGATATCTCTGCGCGATGACATGGACATCATAGCGGCATACCGTACACCCGATATAGCGAAGCACCCAGAAGACGGTCTTTCCCTTCAGTACATCACTGATCTTCTGGTTATCCTTGTATGCTGTGCGGAACGTAAAGTCCGGCATTTTTTCTCCGACACTCAGTCTTGGCATTGTTACCTCCTGTAATCATAGGCGGGATAGTTCTCTTCAAAGAATCTGAAGAGTTCTTCCTTCTCCGCCTCGGTCAGTCCTGTCTGCGGCAGACGCACCGCATCACTGTCGATCACACCGATACGTTTCAGCAGGGCCTTGCATTTGGCTGCTTCCTTGACACCGGTCATGGTTGCGACAGCCGCGATCCTGTCCTGCAGTACGCGTGCCTCATCGATCTTTCTTTCCTCCCACAGTCTGATCAGTTCATTCAGATCCTCGGGAATGATATTGCAGTTGCCGGAAACCGTACCGCAGATCCCGACAGCCAGAGCCGGCAGGAACATCTGCACCGGTGCTACGAGAACATCAAACGTACTGTTGTTGATCCTGTGGAAATCCATCAGCGTCAGGATATCTCCGACACTGTATTTGATGCCGATGACATTCGGACATCTCCGGTTCAGCTCCTGTACCAGAGATTTACTGAGCCGGTTGACAGCCATGAACGGGATACCGTAAAGATATACCGGAAAGTCTTCGGGAACACTTCTGACAACTGTTTCCAGATATGCCAGCAGTTCTTCATCACTGAGCGGATAGTACGTCGGTGTAAGCAGACCGATACCGTCGGCACCGATCTCATATGCGTACCTGGCAAGATCTGCACTGACGGCCGTGACTTCACCGCCGATCTGACAGAATACATTGACTCTGCCGGCAGCTGTTTCTACCACTGTCTTATAGATCGCCTTACGCTCTTCAGGCGTCAGGTTATTGACTTCTCCGGTCGTACCGCAGGGGTACAGACCGCTGACCCCGCGGCTGATCAGATGCTCCGTCAAACGTGCCAGGGATCCAAGATCAACTTCCCCTGTCTCCGTCATGGGGGTGACCATCGGTACATTAACACCTGTCATTCTCTTCATGGTATTTCTCCTTACGGCAGCTGATTGCCGGCAGCCATATACAGTCTGTACCAGTCTTCACGGCTGATCTTTACCTTCTGTGCCCTGGCCATATTCTGTATTCTTTCGGGATTCGTCGTGCCGACAACGACCTGCATATCCGCCGGGTGTCTGAGGATCCAGGCAACTGCGATTCCTTCCGGTGTCAGGCCGTACTTCTCTGCCAGCAGATCGATCTCACCGTTTAATTCGGGGAAATCCGGATGACCCAGGAACGTTCCCGCAAACATGCCGAACTGCAGCGGTGACCAGGCCTGGATCGTAATGTCATTGCGCCGGCAGTAGTTCAGAATACCGCCGTCTCTGACCAGACCGCGGTCATGTCCCTCAATATTCACGTTGATGCCTTCCGTGACCATGGACGCATTCGTCAGCGAGAACTGCATCTGATTGACGACGATCGGCTGTTCCACATATTTCTTGAGCAGTTCGATCTGCCCGGGATCCATATTGCTTACACCAAAGGCACGTACTTTACCTGTTTCTTCCAGAATATCAAACGCCTCTGCAACCTCTTCCGGCTCCATCAGCGCATCCGGTCTGTGCAGCAGAAGCAGATCCAGGTAGTCTGTCTGCAGACGCTCCAGAATACCATCTGCGGACTCCAGGATATGTTCCTTCGAAAGATCATACATCTTCCCCGGGACAATACCGCACTTGGACTGAATGACAAGCTTTTCTCTGGCAATACCCAGTCTCTTCACTGTTTCGCCAAAGATTCTCTCACTCTGTCCGCCGCCGTAGATATCCGCGTGATCAAAGTAATTGAGCCCGCACTCCAAAGCTGTGCTGAGATACCGGTCTGCTTGTTCCTGCGTCATGCCGGCAATACGCATCGCCCCCAGAGCGATCCGGGGACTGCTGACTGTACTTTTACGAATCACCATAAACTGTACCTTCACTTTCGATTGAGATGTTCGGTGTTTTGTCAGTGATGTCTGCGGATGATATCTGCTGCCCTGTGCATCTTTTCCTCACAGTGCCTGAAGAAGTATTCATATGCCTCACAGAAGTAATTCAGCCTGCCCGGTTCTTCCCGGTGCCGGAAACAGCCTCCCCGGCAAAGGTATGCATACCGGCAGCTGCGGCACTTCTCATTTGGTATATAAGAGCGTTCAATAAACTGTATCCGGCGCCTCTGTACATAGATCTGTGCATACTCATCTTCATTGAGATTTCCAAGTCTGTATTCATCCAGCGCAAAGAAATCACACGGATATACACTGCCGTCTGCCTCGATCACATTCTGCACCGCACACAGTCCGCGCTGTTCGCATGACTCCGGTTCAACACCAAGCAGAATACCGATATAGTTATCAAACTGACGGATATACGGCGCATCCCCAAGCACCAGGTCATGGTACCAGCAGTCAAAAAGATCGGTCAGGAAACGCCCGTAATCCTGCGGCAGTAAGGACCAGGGATTCTTTCCTCTTTCCTCACCATAGGGATCCAGACAGGCAATAAACTGCATGTACCGCCAGTTGTTCTCCTTGCAGCTTCTGTAGATCTCTCTGGCATGTTCAGCCGTATCTCTGGTAACGACGGTCAGGATATTGTAGTCTACCTTGTACCGGTCAAGGAGCTTTGTCTTTTCCAAGATATGATCGTAGGTAGGCTCAGAATGATAATGCCTGTATTTGTCATGGATCCCCCGTGTACCATCCACGGAAACACCCAGAAGAAAATGATTCTCGGCAAACAGTTCTGCCCACTCTTCATTCAGGGCATAGCCGTTAGTCTGCAGGGCATAGGATACCCTGACATTCTTCGTGTTGTATTTCTTTACATTCTCCGTAAAGAAACGAAAGAAATCCGGTCCGCAGAGAGTCGGCTCTCCGCCCTGAAAGGCAAAGGCACACGCACCCTCCGCGAACCGCAGTGTCTTCTGTATGACCTGCAGTGCTGTTTCCCTGCTCATGATCCCATAGGAATACTGTTCCCTCTTCTCTGCTTCATCATGATAAAAACAGTAATCACAATGCATGTTGCAGAGACTGGACGCAGGTTTGATCAGAACATTCACTGCCGGCATAATTCACCTGTATTATTTCTTCAGACCGTAACGCTGATAGAGTTCTTTCGGGGCATCGTTCTTCTTCATGAACTCTGTAATATACCCCTTCATTCTCTCGACGACATCAGGATCATCGATCACGGTATCCTCTGCCGGATCTGCCTCTCTGTCATACAGCAGAGAACCAAACGAGTTCGTATCTCCCATGACCGAAGCCACCGGGATCTTCATGAGACGCATGCCCTTGGTAAAGCTGAACGGCTCTGACAGCTGAATATCCTGCAGCTCATGGGGCTGGAACATCTGCCTCATATGTGTAGGCATCAGCGTATATTCATACTGCTGCACAGCCGGATCTTCGACTGCGTGCATGTATACATATCTGCCGTCAGTTACATCGATCTGACTGCCGAAATATCCGAATACCGCATAATCACGGATCGGTTCATGTGCTTCAATGACCTGACGCAGAGGTCTTCCCTCCATATCCGGTGTCAGCGGCTGTCCGAAGTATTCCAGCAGTGTAGCCGCGATATCCACGGTCTGCACAAGCTCGCTGCGGTGCTGTCCGACAGTCTCCTTGAAGCGGGGATCGTACACGAACAGCGGTGTATGGGAGATCTCGTGCCACATCGGCATCGCTGTCTTGCCCCACCAGCCATGCTGACCAAGCAGGAAACCATGGTCTGTATTGACAATAAGCATCGTATCTTCCCACAGTCCGTACTCATCCATCAGGTCCAGTACCTTGCCGAGATATCTGTCACACTTGGACATCAGTGCCGCATACACATACCGTACATGTTCGACAGTCTGCTCATCTTCCGTGACTTTGGCGTAAGGCGGCCAGTCATCCAGCGCATCCCCGACAAAGCCCTGTTCGTGCGGATACAGATCTCTGTCATTCTTAAGTACATAGAAAGGCTCATGGGGATCAAAGGTCTCGATCTGCAGGAACCAGTTATCGTTTCCATGGTTCTGATGAATGAATTCAAGACCGCCCTTGAAGGTCGTATACTGCGGTGTCTTTTCTTCCGTATCCATGTATCTGCGGTTGCGCTCATCCACACTCAGCCAGTTCTGGTAATACGGTACATTATCCAGCAGCCAGTTGGTCTGGTTGAACAGTGTCCTGCGGTCAAACTTCACATTCAGATCTGCCTGCCAGGGATCACCCTCCTGACCTCTGCTGGCATCCCATGTCGAATACCGCGTATGATATGTACATCCGCCGTCTTCCCAGTAGTGCTGGTGGTCACTGACCAGATGGGTATGTATGCCTGCCTTCTTCAGGATCTCCGGTACCGAATCATCATACGGTTCGATCGGTCCCCAGCTCCTGTGCAGGAAATTCGCTCTTCCCGTATGCAGTTCACGTCTTGCGGGCATGCAGGGCATACTGCCTACATAGCACTGATCAAACTGGACGCTGTGCTCTGCCAGACGCTTAAAATTGGGCGTCTTCGTCCAGTCGCATCCGTACGGCTCCAGCATGTCTCTGATCAGGGAGTCGTACATCACCATGATAGCTTTCATATTATTTCTCCTTTACTTAAATTATAGCAGGGAAGTATTGAAGATATGTTTGTTTATATATGTCGCAAAACCTTTATCTGTGATCGACGGCGCAATGTCATAAGCAGCTGCCTTGGCATCTTCACTGCCGTTAGCCATACAGATCCCGTACTTTGCATATCTGAACATCGCAATATCATTGGTCGTATCCCCGAAAGCCATGATCTCTTCCGGTGAGATACCCATTCTTTCCGCGATCAGACGCAGACCGACATCCTTGGCAAGCTTCGGATGATTGAACTCAAACAGATCGGAAGCTGTCTTAAAAGCGATATATCTGTCATCCGGATGGGAGGCATAATATCTTTCGATCTCCGCCATCCGCTCCGGTTCCACGATCATCATTTCCTTCAGTTCAGGCTTGGTAAACATTGCCCTGACATCGCCTTTTTCAAGACCGATCGCCAGTCTTCCCGCCACCTTTTTCACCTGCTCGGTGATCTCACTGACGTAAAGAATATCTGCTGTATAGAAACTGGCAGTCAGTCCCATCGGCATGTATGTATCAATGATATCCCTGATCACTTCCGGTGCCAGCGGATAGGATACCACCCGTTCATGGGTATGCAGATCCTCGGCTTCACCGCCGTTACTGCCGATCATGTAATCGGTAATATCCGCCAGTCCCCAGCCTTCCAGCATCCAGAGAACACTGTCCAGCGGTCTGCCCGAACAAAGCGCAAAACGGATGCCCCTGTGCTGCAGTTCTCTGACTGTCTCCGCCACCGAAGGGTCACATCTGTTGCCGGTATCGATCAGCGTACCGTCAAGATCACAGACTGCCAGCCTGATCATCGCTGACTCCCATGAATCTGAGGATCTCTTCTTTTCTGTCTTCCATATCTTGATATCCAAGATCATAGAGGGCCTTCAGTGTATCCGGTTCTCCCTTGAATCTGGCTACCTTGATCGTCTTACTGGGTCTGATATACAGTGCCTTGCCCTGACTGACAAGATCTTCGATCAGGTGGATCTGCTTATAATAGTTGATATGCCTGATATTATAGTCTCTGCGCAGCTGCGGGTATTTCGGATAAAACAGTGCCATCAGGACCTTTACGGCAGGACTGCCCGGCTTTCTGACATAATCTGCCGGCTTGGTCGTAATCACCAGGTGTTTCGTACAGCCCTTCTCGAGAGAACGCTCGATCGGGATCATTTTGGTAACACCACCGTCAAGATACTTCGTACCGTTGATCGTGACGACTGCCGAAGCGATCGGGAGGGCTGCAGCAGCTCTGATCGTATCCGGATTATCCGCAATACCCTCATTGCCGATCCAGACGATCTCTCCCTTTGCCAGATCATACAGACCAAGTTCGATCTCTGTCTTACTGTTTCTTACACCTTCCGTAGAGAAATGCAGTTTTCTGACCAGGTCTTCCCGGAAGACCTTTTCATACGCGACATAGTGTCCTTCCGTAAACAGAGCCTTCAGACCGACAATCGAAGGATCTGATGCGTAGTCGACAGCCATCTTCTCTGCTGTCTTTGTATCACCGAGAACATTGCATACCAGATAGAAAGCACCTGAAGAGATGCCGGCACCGTAATCAAATGTAATATGATGATCGGTCAGCCAGGCTGATGCGCCGGCGGTATATGCTCCGCGCATACCTCCGCCTTCCAGTACAAGTCCGTATTTCTCCATGTTATTCTTCCTCCGTTTCGGCGCAGATCTCTTCAACCATACCGACAAACTCATCCCAGCGTCCTTCTGTGATCAGCCGGTGCGGACATACCTTGTCCATGAAATCCGCATGCATATGTATATCTTCCGTTGTCAATCCGTATGTCTGCAGCAATGCGGCTGTCAGCTCTGCGGTATTGACCAGGGTCTGTTCATAATCATTGCCCAGGGCCACGACCATCTCGATACCGATCCCGTTGACGTTTCCGCCGCCTCTTGTGCGGTTATCTCCGGCATTCCAGGCCGCTTCATTATCCGGCAGATGATGTACGATCGCATGATCATCCACCGTGTAATGCCAGGATGTGATATCCGTTCTGTCATTCAGCAGCATATTTCCGTGGGCCTGTGCATCCGCCGTGGAATAGCGGTTATCTGTCTCGTGGATCGTGATACCGCGGATCTCCCGTACCTCTCCTGAGCGTCTTGGACTGTCATGGGGAAGGATCATCTGCTGTATCGTGATGCCTCCGGCCTCTTCGATCTCTCTGCTTACAGTCATGTAGGATCTTTCCGGAGTCTCTTCTGCAGTGCTCTCCGTCACCGTCTCTTTTTTCTCTGTGCATCCAGCCGCTGTAAGCATCAGCAGACACATCAGGATCATCTCATACTTCTTCATATCAGAACAGGGGTGCCATCAGGAACAGGATCATCCGCCATATCCTGGTCAGCACAAATACCTTCTTCGTTTCTTCTACCGTAACACAGTGCGATTTCTCAATACTGCTCAGGAAATCGTTTCTCAGCTCTTCGGCAATCGACCGGTCATACATCAGCACACCGTTCTCCAGGTGCAGATAATAACTGCGGTAATCCGTATTGATACTGCCGACAAGCGCAAATGTATCATCTACGACGACATTCTTCGCGTGGTTGAATCCCGGTGTAAACTCATAGATCCTGATGCCAGCCTCAAGCAGTACCGCATAGTTCGCCTTCGTCATCGAGAAAACATATTTCTTATCCGGAATATGCGGAACCAGAATACGTACATCCACACCGTTCTGTGCAGCCAGGATCAGCGCTGTGCGGATATCCTGATTCAGTACCAGATACGGCGTATCGATATAGATATACTTCTTGGCATAATTGATCAGATTCAGATGTACACTGAGTCCTGCATCCAGACCGTCGGTAGGTGTATCACTGAACGGCTGACAGAAGCCTTCTGCGGTTTTGACCTCACTGGGCAGCTGATACTGTGCATAACTGATTGCCGGATCATCATTCTTGAGGAAACTGTACAGTCCCAGGAACATGTTCGTAAAGCTCCAGACAGCTTCTCCCCGTAACATGACAGCACTGTCCTTCCAGTACCCGAAGCGCTTGATCTCATTGACGTATTCATCCGCCAGATTCACCCCGCCGGTAAACGCGACCTGGTTGTCAATGACCGTAATCTTGCGGTGATCGCGGTTGTTCATCTGGATGATCAGAGCCGGACGCAGATGGTTGAAGCGGTATGTCTCGATCCCCATCGCATTCAGTTTGCGTGCATAATTACGCGGTAAGGTCGCCGCACAGCCAAAGTCATCGTAGATCAGTTTGACCTTGACCCCGGCTGCCACCTTCTCCTTCAGCACTTCCAGAACACTGTCCCAGAGCTTGCCTTCATCGATGATAAAGTACTCCATGAAGATAAAGTGCTCTGCTTTCTTCAGTTCTTCCAGATATACCGGCCAGAACTCTTCACCGCTGCGGAAATAGCGGTACTCTGTATTCTGATATACGGGGAAATTACTGGTATTCAGGCAGTAGTCAAAGACCTTGGCTTCTTCCGGATGTCCCTGCTTCAGTACATCATATACTTCCGGATCCTGACGCAGAAGATCTGCCATCCGGTGACTTGCCTGTGTTGTCCCTTTTGCCAGCTGTTTGGGCATCTTTCTGCCTGCACAGAGAAGAAACAGCAGACCGCCGAAGACCGGCAGTGCCAGGATCAGGATACTCCAGCTGATCTTATAGGAGGCATCTTCATTCCTGGTATTGACGAATAGCGCAAGGATCACACCGAAGAACGAAGTCAGCGGCAGAAGACTGTAGTATACGGCTGCCCGGTAGACCGCAATAAAAATCAGGTATATCTGTATGATGATCAGTATACCCACGATGATCAGCCGGCTTGTCAGGATCTTGATCAGTCTCCGCATAGTTAGATCTTGTATCTGTAAATATTCTTGACCCGTTCTCCCTGGCGGTAAAGCCAGTGGTTTCTCGGTACGTCGGTCACTTCCAGCAGTTCTCCGTTCAGCTTCTCCAGTGTCTTCCGTGAAGGTGTATTCTCCGGGGAACAGGTAATGATCAGCTCCGTCTGTTCATACTCCTCACGGGCGATCTCAAACAATAACAGGCAGGCTTCGTATGCGTAATGATGCCCGCGGTAAGCCTGCAGGATATGATAGCCGATATTCCCGGCATAATAGAGTTCTTCATTCATTCCCAGACGCAGATCACAGTATCCGACACGGATATTCGTCCCTGCCTGATAGATACCGTACCAGATCGTTTCTCCGGCCCCTTCCCGCATACTCGGGACCTTCTTCTCAACGACGAGATCGACGACTTCTCCGGGGTACCTGCGCGGTTCACTGTCCTTTTTTAAAAACCAGAACAAATTCATAGTACCATTATAGCTCAAACATGCCTGATCAAAAAGAACGCGGTCAATCCGCGATCTTTCTGATCATTTCTTCATAGATCCCCTGCAGTTCATGTTTCTGCGCAGAGGTCAGCTGCTGATCTTCTGTCTCCAGGGTGACCGAAGGCTGTAAGCCAAGATATGTATCGATCACTTCCCCGTCCTGTATGATGAATATCCGGGGTACCTGAAAACTGACACTGCCGTCATCATTCTTTGTCAGATGATCCTTCGTCAGTTCCATCAGCCTTTCAAATTCTTCTCTTCCCGTCAGGATATCGGTATCCACGTAATACATGCGCACACCGAGTTTCTTCAGTACCGTGTTGATCTCCGGTACAGCCCGCTGACAGATCGGGCAGGTCTGCCCGCCGAAGTACAGAATACCCGTGCCCTTTTCATCAAACAGACGCAGAGCTTCCTTCA
>DFIS01000035.1:10951-81813 GCA_002372175.1 Solobacterium sp. UBA3691 | reverse complement strand
CCATGACCTTGATGAAGTGCCAGTACTTCTTGGCGGAGTTGGCATCTCTTTCGATATTGCCGATCAGTTCACTGTAAGTCTTTGAACATGTATCAAAACCGAATGAACATTCGATATCCTCGTTCTTGAGGTCGCCGTCGATCGTCTTCGGACAGCCAATGACCTGTACGCCGGTCTCGTGTGCCGCAAAGTATTCAGCCAGTACCGCAGCGTTTGTATTAGAGTCATCACCGCCGATGATCACGATTGCGGTAATGCCGTGTGCCTTGCATACGTCTGCCGCAACAGCGAACTGTTCCTGTGTTTCCAGTTTTGTTCTGCCGGAACCGATGATGTCAAAACCGCCGGTATTTCTGTACTGATCGATGAATTCATCATCGAAGACCACGTAATTATCTTCCAGCAGTCCGCTCGGGCCGCCCTTGAAACCATAGAGTTCATTCTCGCTGTTCGTCGCCTTCAGGGCATCGTACAGACCGCAGACAACATTATGTCCGCCGGGAGCCTGACCGCCGGAGAGGATCACACCAACGACCTGTTTCTTCGGTGCGGAAGTATTCGTTCCCTTGACGAAGGTGATCTCCTTCTTGCCGTATGTATTCGGGAACAGAGCACTGATCTTCTCCTGATCAGCTACACTCTGTGTCGCCGCACCTTCCTGCACGCTGATCTCGGAAATACCATGTCTCAGCATACCGGGAAGCTTCGGTGTATACTTAAGTCTTTCTTTCTGAAGCGGTGAAATATTCATACTGTTCTCCTTTATCCAACATTAAAAATGATAAAACATCTTGGCAGTAAACTGAAGAGGTTTGCGTGATTTTCATCACGTATCTGTACGGTTTAACCCTCAAGCAGCGAAGGCTTGGCGATAAACTCGCTGACCTTCAGATCAAGCAGATGTGCGGAAGTTGCCGGAATGATGATCGTGACCGTATCTGCACCTCTGCCGGTGCCGCCTACACAGACAACAGGACTGCCGGTCTTTACACTGCCGCAGTCAGCCGCCATCAGCGCGCACTCGACACAGACCTTCGTGCCTGCCCCGAACATGCGCAGGGTATGGGCGATCAGCTCCAGCGGATAGACACCCTTGAAGACACCGCTCAGACCGCGTTCACCGGCACTCAGCGCATGTCCCGCCGTAACGACCGTAACACCCCTGGCCGTCAGTTCGGCACGCTTCTCATCACTCATCTCGTTTGTATTGGCTTCCCGCATCCCGTAGACATGTGTAACCGCAATGATCTTACCGGTATACCCCTGCTTTTCTGCTTCCTTCAGCAGCACATCCACGGTATAGCCTGTATTGGTCGAAGTAACGATGTCATAACCGCGTTCCCTGGCTGTCTGTACAGCGAGCTCTGCCGCTGCTTCTGTATTATTAATACCTTTATCCTTAAATGTGATCATATGCGCCTCCTATCCATATTCTACACCCTTACAGATTACGTTCGCAGATGACAGAACATATAAAAAGACCCTGAATGAAGATCCAGGGTCATCATTTCCGATTACTCTGCGGACAGTCCGTATCTGACAAGATCCATCACGGCATAACCGCGGGCATTGAAGCTGATACCCACAGCTTCCTGATCTGTATAGATCACATTGGACATGACTTGTCTTCCGTCATTGATGAAGACTTCACAGCTGTATCTGTCCAGGATAATATCCAGTTTCAGCTTCTCTTCCGGACCATCTATCCTGCATTTTCTGACATGCGTTACATTCTTTCTGGCACCGGAGTGACTTCTGTCAAATTCCAGCGTCTGTTCATGAGGACGGTAGATCAGAGAAGTATACAGTTCACCTTTCTCTGCCAGACGTATCTCAAACATCTCCAGACTATCTTCTGTTTCCGGGGCGATCTCAACGATCAGCTCTGTCGTACGGCCGCGCACACCGTTCAGTGTCATTCTGTCGCTGACATTGATCTGTTTGTACTCCAGTCTGCCTTTTCTCAGCTGTTCAAGTTCGCGGATCGGCTTCTGATACAGTCTGCCGTCTTTCACAGACAGCTCTCTTGGCAGGATGATCTGTCCTTCCCATTTCAGGTCTTCACCGTTGAATACGATCGTATCCCAGTTCTGCATCCAGGCAGCCATGATGCGTCTGCCGTCTTCGTTCAGCAGTGTCTGCGTTGCGTAGAAATCAATGCCGCAGTCGATCGTCTGTCTGCTTTCGACCTTGAAGTTTCCGGTCTCCCGGTCCACCGTACCGATCATGCACAATGTACTGTTGCCGCAGAGGAATTCATCTGTACCGGTCATCTCCATCGGGCTGACCAGTATCACTGTTTTCCCGTCGATCTCAAATACATCCGGACATTCCCATGCACGTCCGAGACTCCCGTCATTCTCTGCCAGGATACTGACAAACTTCCATTCAAAGCCGTTATTGCTTGTATAATAGAGGATCCTTCCGTACTTATCTGCTGTACAGTCAACAACCACACAGTGGAAGCCTCCGTTCTGATCTCTCCAGACCTTCGGATCACGGAAATCAAAACCGTTGGAGCCATCCGGTGTATCATTCCTGTTCAGTACAGGATTACCCTCATATTTCTCATAATTAATACCGTCACCGACAGCGATACACTGTGTCTGATAGTACTGAAGCATACCATCCTCGTCACATACGCCATCCGCAACTACACCGGTATACATCAGAAGATGTCTGCCGTCATCCAGTTCCACCGCACTGCCCGAGAAGCATCCCTCGCTGTCTGCCGGTGTATCAGGTGCCAGAGCAGCAGGAAGATACTCCCACTGCAGCAGATCCTTACTGACCGCATGACCCCAGTGCATCGGTCCCCATTTCTTGTTGTAGGGATAGTACTGATAAAACAGATGATACAATCCCTGATATCTTGAAAAACCGTTTGGATCATTCATCCATCCGACACGGGGAGAAAGATGAAACAAAGGTCTCTGCTCCTCAGTGATCTTATTCCCCTCGGTCTCTTCATAGGCCCTTGCCATTTCCAAAGTCTGACTAATCATGTTTCCTCCCTGCGCAATATACACTGCAAGTGTGAGATATCCGCCCCGTAAGGAGCGGATATCTCAGTTAATCATTATTTGTAGTATTCGTCAACGTAATGCTGGTAAATTGCCAGATAATCATTGAGCTTGTAATCCTGCAGATCTTTCTGTAACTGATCCCAGTCAGCATCTGTGAATCCGTTCATGATCCAGTCTGCCTTGGCATTGTTGATACGCTTTGTGATATCAGCCTGCAGGTTGGAGATCGTCTTTGTGTCATCCGTTGTCATGAAGACATTCGGTACGACATACTTCGAATTCATATCCGGTGTGTAGATATCCTTGATCCAGTCAAGTCTGTACTGAGCATCATCCGGGCATGTGACATAGACATCATAGTAGGAGTCGAGGATCGCAAGAGGACCGTTGACTGATTCAGCTTCACGTACTTCAACCGGGGAAGCATCGCCGAGCCATGTGTGCTTCAGCATCTTTTCACCGTTGGCATTTGTGCTGAGTTCGAAGATATCGAAGTCATCATCTTCACCGTAGGTACCCCAGTTGTTCTGAGGAGACTGGAACGGATCATACATCTTATCCAGCCAGGAGCAGATCAGAGCAGGATTCTGCGCTGCAGCAGTAACGACACAGCGTCCTCTGTCAAAACCGGAAGTGAAGGAACCGTTCTGCGGTGTCAGGTTTCTTGTGTCAGCTGTCAGCATCGGCAGCGGTACCCAGCCTTTACCGGCAATCAGATCATCCATGGAGATCTGAACGATATTCGCAACGTCCCAGGAGAAGCATACACCGTAACGTCCGGACTTACCCTTGGCAACATACTGGCTCCACTCTTGTGTGAATGCATCAGGATCGATCAGTCCTTCTTCATTCAGCTTGTGCAGCCATGCAAGACCCTTCTTGAAGCCTTCTGTTGTCGCTGTGCAGATGACCTTCTTGTCATCGGTAACAGCAATGTGTCTGCCCTTATCAGGATCACCAATACCCTCACCGAAGCCGTTGATCAGAACCATCGGATCCTGACCGCCGTCATTGATAATGAAGGACATCGGGATAATTTCGCCCTCAATGTTGAACTCTTTCTTGAGGTCAGCAGCGTTGTCACGGAAAGCAAGCAGAACCTTCTCGAAATCATCGACATTTGTCGGAATTTCCAGACCGAGGAAGTCGAGCCAAGCCTTGTTGATGAAAGGCATATTGTCGATCGTCTGAATCGCTGTCTTTTCATAACCAAGCTGTTCGATCCAAGGCAGTGCCCAGATATGACCATCGGCATCCGTGCACATTGTTCTGTATTCAGGAGCCTGCTCGAAGACCTTCTGCAGGTTAGGCATGTACTTGTCGATGTACTCTTCCAGATTGATGATGACACCCTGCTTTGCATACTTCAGCAGGTCGGTATCATTGAATCCGGCGCTGAATACAAACTCAGGCAGTGTCTTTGCGTTAGCCATTTCAAGTGAGATCTTATCGCCCCACTGGTCGCTCTGGATCGTTCTCCATTCAACATGAACATTTGTTTCCTCTTCCAGACGCTTGAAGATCGTACGGTTGTTCGGGTTGGATTCCGTACCGACCGGGTAGCTGGTCAAACCGTTGATCGTCGCTGTCTCCTTTAAAGGAAGTGCAACCTCAGCAGGGTCAACCTCGAGACCCTTGCCGCCTGCAGCAGCACCGCCGCCACTGCCTGAGCAGCCGGCGAGCAGAACCGCTGACATCGTGAGTGTCAGGGCAACTGTAGCCCCTTTCTTAAAGTGATTGAATAAATTTGACATTTCTTATCTCCTATATTTTTACAAAATAGAGTTATCCCTTGATTGCGCCTGCCATGATTCCGTTATCGAAGTATTTCTGGAAGAACGGATACAGAATCATCAGCGGAAGGCTTGAAATAATGATCGTCGCGTATTTCAGCAGTTCAGCCAAACGCGCACGTTCTGCGGTACTCTGCATGTCAGCCACCATGCCGGCTTCCGGCTGGTTCTGGATCAGGATCGAACGGAGAACGAGCTGCAGAGGCTGCTTTGAAGCACTGTTCAGATAGATCATTGCGTCAAAGTAACTGTTCCACATACCGACAAACTGCCACATTGCGATCGTTGCGATGATCGGTGTACATACCGGCAGAAGGATCTGGAAGAAATACACCATTTCATCGGCACCGTCGATCTCGGAAGCTTCCTGCAGATCACGCGGAATGCCCATGTAGTACGTTCTGGCAATGATCATGTTCCAGACGCTGAAGGCACCGGGAAGCAGGATCGCCCAGATCGTATCAAGCATGCCGAGTCTTGAGATCAGCAGGTATGTCGGAATCAGACCGCCGCCGAAGAACATCGTGATCACGAACAGAGTATTGAAGAAACCTTTGCCCTTGAAATCAGGACGTGACATCGGATACGCTGCCAGCAGTGTAACAACGACAGACAGACCGGTAAACAGCACGGAATACAGCAATGCATTGCGGAAACCGACCCAGATCTGGGCGTTCGACATAACACGCTCATACGCTGTCAGTGTCCATTTACTGAAGTCAAATGTCAGACCTTTGTTCTGCAGAGTGATCGGATCGATGAACGAAGCCAGGATGATATAGATCATCGGCAGGATGATCGCTACCACGAACAGTCCGAGAATGATGTAACCGCCGATAAGGATGACCTTATCTTCTGTCGGATACTTGGAAAACTCACTTTTCTTCTTTTCAGCCATAGTAATTCTCCCTGTCCTCAGATGCCCTTTCCTTCATTCAGACTCTGAACGATCTTGTTCATGGAAATCAGAAGAATGACATTGATCACTGTGTTAAACAGACCGACGGCCGTTGAGAAACCATAGTCACCATCCAGAAGACCTTTCTTATACACATAGGTAGAAATGATCTCGGAAGTAGCCATGTTCATGTCTGTCTGCAGAGCATATGCCTTTTCAAAGCCAACGCTCATGATGTTACCGACTGACATGATGAACTGGATCAGTACGGTATCCTTGATCGCCGGCCATTCAACAGCCTTGATCTGCTGAATGATGTTGGCACCGTCGATGACTGCCGCTTCTTTCAGTTCCTTACTTGCATTGGACAGTGCTGCCGTGTAAATGATGGAAGCCCATCCTGCACCCTGCCAGATACCGGAAGCGATGTAGATCGTTCTGAACGCCGAAGGCATCGTCATGAAGTTTGTCTGTGTTCCAAACAGGGAATTGATCATTCCTGTCGGAGACAGCATGATGCGGACAATACCGCAGAGGACGATGACCGAGATAAAGTTCGGCATATACAGAACCAGCTGGATCTTCTGCTTGGTTTTCGAGCTGAGAACACGGTTCAGCAGGAAAGCAAGAAGAATCGGAATAGGGAATCCCCACAGCAGGCCGAAGACACTCAGTTTCAGTGTATTCATCAGATAAGTCATGAAATCCGGGGAAGAAAGGAATCGTGCAAAGTGATCCATTCCTACCCATTCACTGCCAAGAATGCCTCTGATCGGGTTATATTCCATAAATGCAATCAGAACACCGCCCATAGGGATATACCTGAAGATGATGGTCAGCAGGAAAGCAGGCATGATGAAGATCAAATAAAGCTGCCAATGCTGAGTCATGTAGACCCAGGTATTGTGCAGTGATCTGCCGGGTGCTTTAGCCACTGCATTACCAGAAGCTTTTCCCATTGAATTCCTCCTTTGGAACATTCTGTACGGTGCGTACATGTACGGCCGGTGATGTAATCGCTTCCATACAGCTGTTCAAGACAAAAGAATAGTAGCATTTGCACACATTTGAGTCAACACGAAGAATGTGCATTTGCACACTTTAAGTGTTGATTTTTGTGCATTGCCACTATAATATTAAAGTTGTCATCTTGAACCTTTTGCTGAATTTGTTATTTGCAAACAGCAATGATATATTGTTGGTATTATTACGCAAATAACAAACTGAAACGGAGTATTGCAGATGAACAACAGAAAAGTCACAATCCAGGATATTGCGGATGAACTCGGTATATCGCGAAACACCGTTTCCAAGGCCATTAACAATGCCGAAGGAATCGCTGACAGCACGCGTAACAGAATTCTTCAGAAAGCCGTCGAGATGGGATACAAGCAGTTCTCGTACGTTGCCGCAATGACCAACATCGAAAAGCAGGCATCCGAGCACCGCGCACCTGAATATGCCGGTGAGATCGCCATGCTGACAACAGGATATCTGGCAAACAGTCACTTTGCCTCCATGTTCCTTGACAGATTTCATCAGGAGATCGCAGAGATGGGCTATTCCCTGTCAACACACAGGATCAGCTCCGAAAACCTGCGTACAGGAACCCTTCCCCACACTTTCATCAGGGAACGGGTCAAGGGCATCATCTGCCTCGAAGTATTCGACTGGAACTACAGTGAGCTGATCTGCTCGGTTGGCCTGCCGGTATTGTTTGTCGATGCCCCGGTACACCGTACAGGAAAGAAGCTGGCCGCTGATATCCTGATGATGAACAACACGACAGAGATCACTTCCTTTGTCAATTCACTTCTGGACAAAAGACTTACAAAGATCGGCTTCATCGGAGATTACGGTCACTGCCAGTCCTTCTATGAACGCTACAGTGCCTTCCGCATGGCCATGCTGATGAGGAATATCCCGGTGGAAGAACGCTTCGTGCTGAAGACCACAGACAACGACATCGATTCCCTGGCGGATAAACTCGATGCTCTTGAGGAGTATCCCGATGCCTTTATCTGCACCAATGACTTCAGTGCCATCGATGCGATGCAGCTGCTGGCCCAGAAAGACCGAAAGCTGCTGCAGAAAGTACGCTTCCTCGGCTTTGATGATACGCACGAATCCCGTATCTTCTATCCGCCGCTGTCCAGTGTGCATATCCACTCACAGGTCATGTCCTATTCAGCCCTTCACCTGCTGATGTCCAGGATCAATGAACCGAACATGGACTACCGCGTCATCTATTGTGAAACAGATCTTGTTCTGAGAGATTCTACAGAATTCTGAGATCGGAGGCATTATGAACTTCTTTTCCTACGAAAGCCGCTTCAGTCAGGTATTTCTGAAACTGACCTGGAGCTGCTGGCTGAATATGCTGTGGTTTATCTGCAGCCTGCCGGTATTTACAGCCGGTGCTTCTACAGCAGCCCTGTATACAGTCACGCTGAAGATCGCCGACGGGAAAGAAGAGACACTGACCAAGGAGTTCTTCAGGGCATTCCGTGCAAACTTCAAACAGGCCACAAGGATCTGGCTGCTGATGCTCGTGATCGGCATCCTGCTGGCGGCAGGCGGCTATATCACATGGCATCTGCGGGCATCCTCCACCGGTATTCCTGCCATCATGTGGACGCTGAATCTTGCCCTGCTGATCGCTGCCGCTGTCGTCTATACGATCGTACTGATCTATGTCTACCCGCTGATCGCGCGGTACGCAAATACAGACAGAGCGATGCTGATCAACTCACTGCTGATCGGTCTGCGGTATCTCTTCTGTACGATCCTGGTATTCGCCATCCACTTTGCGATGTTCTATGCCGTCGTCGTGATCTTCACCCCGCTGATCATCTTCGGCGAAGGACTGTGCGCACTGCTGTCGTCCTATCTGCTGATCAGTGTCTTCCGGACGCTGAACTATGAGGAAGCAGAATGAGAGGGTCCGCAAAAGAACGCAGAGAAGTACGGGAAGCCTTCCGTAAGATGACCTTCGGCGAAAAGGTCAGCTATATCTGCACATATTACAAACTCCCGCTGTTTACCGCTGCCGTGGCACTGATCGTGCTGATCACGACACTGGTAGGCAACGCTGTAAAAAAACAGCCTGTTCTCTATGCCGGGTGGGAAAATGTCTCCTTCGGGGAAATGCTTGATCACAAGCTGACCGACGGCTATATCACCTTCACACAGAGAGCACCGAAGAAATATACCGTTCTTGTATACAGAGATCTGTATATCTCGGATGAACCGTCGGGTGAAAACCACCAGTACGCCTATGCCTCCAAGATCAAGGTCCTGGGTGCGATCAGCGCGAAGCAGATGGATCTCGTTGTGATGAACGGCGAGGCATACCGGCAGATGTCCGAGAGCGGCTTCCTGCTGGATCTCAGCGCATACGTAGAACTGCAGCCGTATCTGGTCTCCAACCAGGTGATCGTTGAAGACAATGCCGTGGAATACAGTCTCGGCGAATCCGAAACATACTCCTCTGTCACAGAGACAGCTGCCAACGCCGTCGACGCTTCCGGTTTCCCGATCTTCCGCAATGCCGGTATCACGGAAAACCTGTATATAGCGATTATCGCCAACTCCCCCAGGCAGGAGGAATGCCTGAACTACATTCTGTATCTGTTAGATGCAGAGCAATAACTGTATTCCCGCGTATACGGGAAACTCAGAAAGGCTGTAACGGTGAAAGACCGTGCCAGTAAGTCGGGACCTGTTCGATATTATCCGGTCACGGCTTCATAATTCTTTCAGTTATAGGAAAGGGGCAAAACATTTTATGGCAAAAGTATCACTGAAAGGCATCCAGAAGATCTATCCAAACACCGAAAACGAGGCAAAGAAGAAGAAAAAGACGAAGAAGGATGAAGAGCCTGCAGAGGAAAAGACCTACAAACTGAAGGTCACCGATGAAGGTGTCGTCGCTGTTGATGACTTCAACCTGGAGATCGCAGACAAGGAATTTATCGTCCTGGTAGGACCTTCCGGCTGCGGTAAGTCCACGACCCTGAGAATGGTCGCAGGTCTTGAAGAGATCACCAGAGGTGAGCTCCGCATCGATGACAGACTGGTCAATGATGTAGCGCCGAAAGACAGAGACATCGCGATGGTATTCCAGAACTATGCTCTGTATCCGCACATGACAGTCAGACAGAACCTCGAGTTCCCTCTGAAGCTCAGAAAAGTCCCGAAGGCTGAGATCGACCGCCGCGTTAATGAAGCTGCCGAGATCCTCGGCATCACACAGTATCTCGAACGTAAGCCGAAGGCACTCTCCGGCGGTCAGAGACAGCGTGTAGCAATCGGACGTGCTATCGTCCGTGAGCCGAAGGTACTGCTGATGGACGAACCTCTGTCCAACCTCGACGCCAAGTTGAGAAACCAGATGCGTGCTGAGATCATCAAGCTCAGACACCGTATCAACACGACCTTCATCTACGTCACACATGACCAGACGGAAGCCATGACCTTAGGTGACCGTATCGTCATCATGAAAGACGGTGAAGTTCAGCAGATCGGTACACCTCAGGAAGTCTTCAACAAGCCTGTAAACACCTTCGTAGCCGGCTTCATCGGCATGCCTCAGATGAACATGTTTGACGGCAAGCTGGTCAAGAAAGACGGCAAGTATGCTGTACAGGTAGGCAATGCAACGATCGTTGTATCCGAAGACAAGCAGGAACGTCTCAAGGCTCACAATATCGGTGAACAGGATATCCAGATCGGTGTCCGCCCTGAGCACATCACCCTTGGTGAAGTCGAAGGCGGAACGATCACCGGTGAAGTAGAAGTCTCCGAAATGATGGGTTCCTCCGTGCATCTGCACATGAACACTCTCGGCAGAGACTGCATCGTGATCGTACCTACACTGGATCTGGCCGATAACTCTCTCGATATCGGTTCTACGGTCAAGTTCACATTCGCTCCGAATGCCGTTCACATGTTTGATCCGGCAACCGGAAAGAATCTTGAATATCTGGACTAACAGGGATACAAAAGGTGCGGTACATCTGTACTGCACCTTTTTTCATGTCTGACTGTTATCTTTCATATTACCGCAGCAGTATTTCCTTCATGATATACTCAAGATATGAACAAAGAATCAATACGTGTGATCATCAATATCCTGATCGCTGTCATCACATTTACCGCCTGGCTGCGCATGGTCTTCCACGGCGGCGGCACATTCTCTTCCCGGGGTATCTGGAGTCTCAAGTACTATACCGTGCTCTCCAATCTGCTCTGCGCTGTCATCGCCTGTATCTGGCTGTTTCTGTACAGAGATCCCCGGTATGAAAGACTGCTGTTCTTCCTGAAGTATACCGGTGCTGCGACGATCTTTCTGACCTTCCTGGTCGTGGTCTTTTTCCTTGGCCCGATCTTCGGCTACCGGATGATGTATGTCGGCTCCAACTTCTGGTTCCACGCGTTTATCCCGCTGCTCTGTGCAGCTGAGTTCATCCTGACGGAGACACAGGTGCCTACAGGCAGAGAGAAGATCCTGGCGGTCATCCCGATGTTTATCTACGGTGTATGTTATCTCTCCAATATCCTGATCAACGGGGCTGGCGAAGGACGGTACACCAATGACTGGTATGGCTTTACACGCTGGGGATTGCCTGCCGGCTTTGCGATATTTGCCTTCCTGTGTCTTGTCGTCTACTTTACCGGCGTGCTGTTTGTACAGCTCTCCGCACTCATCCATAGATAAAAATGCCCATCCGGGCATTATTTCATATACAGACATCCAAGCAGCAGGATCAGCGGACAGACCAGTACTGCCTTCATACCGATACGCAGTGCCATGATCCCGCCGATACCGCCGCCGACGCCGAATATAACGATGATACTGAAGAAGAACAGTGCCGCCTTCCTGTGCGCACTGTCTTTTTCTCTGAGCCACACAGACAGATTGGAAACACCGCTGCGGAGGTTGCCGATGATCATTGTACTGGCATAGCTGTTCCCTTCGGCATGGCGGAAGGCTTCCACCTGCATCGCACAGCTGAAGGATACCAGCATGTTGGCCAGCGTGTTATATCTCTCCGGCACATAGGCGGCACCTGTAAGCAGGACGATCTCCGCAAGCAGGACCTTCTGACGCCAGTGCAGACGTGCATCACGGTGTCTGCGGCTGCCGATCTGCTCAGCCGCAAATACCCCGCAGGCAAACGCCAGCAGCGGCCAGATGTAATGCAGTGCCGCCGCATACTCGCCTTCCATCAGATTGACGCTCAGGAGCACGAGATTGCCGGTCTGGGCATTGGCGAAAACCTTCCCTCTGGCAATATACGTATACGCATCCTGAAAGCCTCCGGAGAAGGCCAGCATAGCACTCAGCAGGAATCTGTCTGACTTCTGCATACTAGGACCAGATCAGCCAGATCATAACATATCCGGCAAGGACAGCCGTCATCGTAAAGGGCACACCGATGCGGAAGAAATCCGCTGTTGTCGGTTCATAACCTTCCTTGCGCAGGATACCGATACCGGCAATGTTGGCACTGGCACCTACCGGTGTAATATTACCGCCCAGAGTAGCACCAATCAGCAGACCGAAATCAAACAGATACGGAGAGATACCCATCAGTGAGGCAATACCCGTCACGACCGGTAACATCGTTGCGACATAGGGAATATTATCCACGAAGGCAGAGACGAACACCGAGACAAAGACGATCATCGTATACATCAGGAAGACATTCGTACCGCCTACCTTGACGAAGGCATTGGCGATCGCATCGATGACACCGGCTTCGGTAATGCCCTCAATGACCATGAACAGACCGCACAGCAGTAACAATGTCTCATAGTCGACCGACTTCAGTACATCTGTTACTACTCTTGTGCTCTTCTGTCGGATCATCTCGTAGATCGTACCGATAATACCCAGAGTCATGCATATATAACCGTTGGTCAGCTCCGGCTTGTTTTCAAACTGTGAAGCTGTGATCAGCAGTAATACCACACCAACCAGCAGGACTGTCGGCATATGATCGGTAACTACCGTTGTTACTTCCGACTCGACCTTGCCCTTCTCCTTGCGGAACAGATACAGGATCACCGGTACGGTCAGGATCGCACCAAGCTCTACCGCCCAGCAGATACCGGGTCTGCCCTGGAACCAGAAGAAGTCATTGAAGCTCATGTTCGCATAGGAACCAAGCAGGATACTTGTCGTATCACCGACCAGTGTCGCCGCACCCTGCAGGTTCGAGGATACCGCGATACTGATGATGACCGGAATCGGGTTGGTGCCGATCTTTCTGGCTGCCGCAAGACCTACCGGCGCTACCATCAGCACCGTTGCGACATTATCCACAAACGCCGAGATGATACCGGAGAATAAGCTCAGTACAACGACAGCCCACTGTACGTTCGGCACCATCTTCAGCAGTCCCTCCGACATCC
The DNA here is from genome assembly GCA_002372175.1 of Solobacterium sp. UBA3691. Taxonomy (GTDB): domain Bacteria; phylum Bacillota_I; class Bacilli_A; order Erysipelotrichales; family Erysipelotrichaceae; genus Bulleidia. Next base: position 68,677 of record DFIS01000035.1, on the reverse strand, counting down.
TTGCCGGCATCCCGCTTTCGATAAACAGCTCAACGATCATCATCGTTCCGCACAGCATCATGATCACGTTCCAGTTGATCGCCCCCAGCGCATTGGCTGGCGGCAGGATCCCCAGCACCATGAAGATCACAGCTGCAGAAAGCGCTGTAATATACCTGTATTTAGGCAGAGCCAGAAGCAGTACATACATGACTGCAAACAAGCATAACGCAAGAATCATTTGAATTACCCCTTTCGTCGAAAAAAGCACAACCATACAGCTGTGCTTATAGTAAATATCCAAGCCTCATACACAGCCGTCTACTGTACATGAGTCTCACCTTTTAAAGACAATCCGGGTAATACATACCGTGATGACGAACTGTCTGCGTAGAGCTGGTTACTCCCTCAATACGTTAGTTTAACACTTGTATATTATTTTCACCCGCAAGTTCTTACCAGACAAATCTGCCTTCATGGCCGATGGGACCGGTCAGTGAGAAAGCTTCCGCGTACTGACAGCCTTTACAGCCGCAGCGGGCACTTGCCTCACGTCCGCGGACAGCAGCTTTTGCAAGATACTTGTCGTACATTTTGGACTGTGTCTGCACAGCCCGCATCGCCTCACACTTCTTTTCGATGTCCTGTGTGATGTCGATGTAGATCCCCGGCACAAAGCCGCAGATATCGGGATTCTCTGCCTCAAAGCCGAACAGCGGTGCCACATGCGTCAGCCGCGGGTGGCCGTCATGTCTGCCTGTACTCCTGGCATGACACGAAGCTTCAAGCACAAACTCCCCGACATGACCATGATCGGGATTATAGAGATCCCGCTTCAGATCATGTGTAAGAATGATATCCGGCTGGGCATCTCTGATCAGACCGATCAGGATGTCCATACGTTCTTCATTCAGTATGACAGGATGGTCTTTCCAGCCAAGAAAGTGGTAGTTTTCGGTGCTTCCGAGCAGGATCTCAGCAGCTCTTTCACCTTCCTGTTTCCGGATCAGAGCTCCTTCCTGTTCATTGGCACCTTCTCTTTTCCAATACTCTGCCGCTTCTGCCACAAGACCGTCGGAAAGGACGATCACTTCGACATGATGTCCTTCCCGTACGTATTTCGCAATAGACCCGGCAGAGCGCCACACAAAGTCACCGACATGTGCAGCTACCACCAGCATTCTCATCTTATCCGAGACACTTCTCCAGGATACCGGCTCTTTCGAGGGCATCCTTCATCGCATTGCCCATCTGGTCAGGTGTCATGGCTACGGAAGCCCCTGCCTCTTTCAGCGCTTTCTGCTTGCCTGCAGCCGTGCCGCTGTTACCGGAGATGATCGCACCGGCATGGCCCATACGCTTGCCGGGAGGAGCTGTAGCACCGCCGATAAAGGCAGCCAGAGGCTTGGTGAACTCACCGTCTCTGAGCATTCTTGCGGCCTCCTCTTCGTCAGCACCGCCGATCTCACCGATCATCAGCACACCGTAGGTATCCGGATCCTGTTCAAACAGCTTTAACGCATCCTTGAAGGTAAAGCACTTGACCGGGTCACCGCCGATACCGACAGCTGTTGTCTGACCAAGACCGAGCGCTGTTAACTGTGAAACACTCTCGTATGTCAGCGTACCGGAGCGGGAAACGACACCGATATGACCGGGAATATGGATATTGCCGGGCATGATGCCGAGCTTGCATTCACCGACGGTGGAAAGACCGGGACAGTTGGGACCGATCAGGGTAACATCCTTATCCTTCAGGTACTCTCTGACCTTCATCATATCCAGTACGGGAATACCCTCGGCGATACAGACGATCAGCGGAAGACCAGCCTCTGCTGCTTCAATGATCGAAGCCGCCGCAAACTTTGCCGGCACGAAGATGATCGACGCATTGGCATCGGTCGCTTCCTTTGCCTCTCTGACCGTATTGAAGACAGGTACACCAAGATGTGTCTGTCCGCCCTTGCCCGGCGTAACACCGGCAACGACTTTCGTACCGTATTCAAGCATCTTTTCGGTATGGAAGGTTCCCTGGGAACCGGTCATACCCTGCACGATCACTCGTGTATCCTTGTTAATGAGAATAGCCATTACGCTGCCTCCTTTACGATCTTCGCACACATTTCCGCGCCTTCACGCATGGAGGACGCCGGCAGGATATTCAGTCCGGACTCCCGCATCATGCGCTTGCCTTCTTCAACGTTGGTGCCTTCAAGTCTTGCCACAACGGGGATCTGCAGATCCATCGTCCTGGCTGCTGTGATCAGACCTTCTGCGATCATGTCGCACTTGATGATGCCGCCGAAGATATTGACGAAGATGCACTTGACACCCTTGTCGGAGAGAATGATCTCAAACGCACGGGTGACCTTTTCAGCCGTAGCACCGCCGCCGACATCGAGGAAGTTGGCAGGTACCGCACCAACCGCATGGATCATGTCCATCGTAGCCATTGCCAGACCTGCACCGTTAACGAGACACCCGACGTTGCCGCCGAGCGATACATAGTTCAGGTCATATGCCTTGGCTTCCAGCTCACGGGGATCCTCTTCCGCAGGATCTCTCATCGCTTCGATCTCGGGATGACGGAACAGCGCGTTGTCATCGAAGTTGACCTTGGAGTCCAGCGCCACGATCGTACCGTCTTTCAGCTCAGCCAGGGGATTGATCTCGACCAGGCTGCAGTCCTTGGCATAGAACAGCTTGTACATGCCAAGACCTGTTTTGATGAAGCCCTTGACATCCTTAATCCCAAGCTTATCGGCGAGATAACGCAGATGATAATCTCTGAGGCCTACGGAAGCATCGATCTTCTCGGTCAGGATCTTCTCCGGGCTTTCCTTCGAGACCTGTTCGATCTCCATGCCGCCCTCGGAAGAAGCGATCACCGCCAGCTTGCCGGTATCTCTGTCGACCGTCATCGCAAAGTAGTATTCCTTCGCAACTTCGGCAGCTTCCGTAACCAGGACCTTTCTGACCAGCTTGCCTTCCGGTCCCGTCTGGTGTGTGATAAGCGTCATGCCGAGGATCTTCTCACTTGCCTCACGGGCTTCTTCCAGTGTATTGACCAGCTTGACACCGCCGGCTTTGCCTCTGCCGCCGGAGTGCACCTGCGCCTTGATGACGTAGGGTGCCTTCAGTCCTTCGGCGATCTTTACTGCCTCTTCCGCTGTCTCAGCGACCTTGCCGCCGAGCACAGGGATACCAAACTCTTCAAAGAGCTCCTTGGCCTGATATTCATGGATCTTCATTTACAGCTGACCTCCGAGTTTCTCTCCTTCGGAAAGAGCCTTGAGATTGATCTCTTCGGTTCCTCTCGGGATATGCATCTTCACTGCTTCAAAGAGTGTCTCATTGTCGCAGATCTTCAGAACATTGTTGATAGCGCCGACAGCCACGATATTGGCTGTGACAAGTCTTCCGACCTTCTCCTTGGCGGTCTCAATGATCGGCAGACGGATAACTCTGTTATTTTCGAGTCCGGCAGGTGTCGTCAGGGAATCATCCAGCATGATGATCGTCTCCGGGGATACACCTGCAGCGTACTGATCGGCAGCCTTCTGGTTCAGGGCCAGCAGGAACGAAGGTGTGATGACCTTGCCGAAACGGATCGTTTCATCACTGATGACGACTTCGGCCTTGCATGCGCCGCCGCGTGCTTCCGGACCGTATGCCTGTGACTGAGCCGCATTCTGTCCGTTCAGGACCGCAGCCTCTGCCAGGATCACGGAAGCCAGGATAACGCCCTGTCCGCCTGATCCGGTCAATCTGATCTCTTCCTTCATGTTTACCCCTTTCTGACCTTGTCAATGATCGTCTGGTATTTTTCGGTATATTCAGGATACTCATATTCACCGATCACACCGGTGATGATCTTTCCTTCAAGCTCTTCAGGTGTCATGTTGGCAGCCTTCTGTACCGATACACTGTGGTCTCTCTGCCACTCCAGCATTCTGACCGCATCACCCTTCTTGTTTTTCCGTCCGTAGTAACTCGGGCAGATGCTCAGGCAGTCGATCAGCGAGAAGCCCTTATGTTCAATACCCTGTTTGATCAGTCTTGTGGCTGTGTTCAGGTCATAGGCTGTCGCTCTTGCGGCATAGGTGGCACCGGCGCATTTTGCCAGTTCAGCGATGTCGAAGTCACGGTCGATATTGCCGTAGGGCGCTGTGGTACCGTATTCGCCTGTCGGTGTTGTCGGGGAGTACTGGCCGCCGGTCATACCGTAGATATTGTTGTTCAGCACGATCGCCGTGATGCCGATGTTTCTGCGGCAGGCATGGATCAGGTGGTTACCGCCGATCGCGGAGACATCACCGTCACCGGTAAAGACGATGACTTCCAGCTCGGGATTGGCCATCTTGATGCCTGTCGCAAAAGCCAGTGCACGTCCGTGTGTTGTATGTACGGTGCTGAAGTCCATGTATCCGGCAGCTCTTGAGGAACAGCCGATACCGGAAACGATGACGACCTTGTCATGGTCAAGACCAAGCTGGTCGATCGCCGCAGCTGTCGCTCTCATGAAAGAACCATGGGAACAGCCGGGGCACCAGATATGGGGAAGATGATCTTCCCGGAAGTATTCTCTGATCAGTTTACTGGGCATTGTGCATCTCCTCCACCTTCTCGATGATCTCCTGCGGTGTGATCGTCTTACCGTTGATACAACCGAGGAATTCAACAGGTGTTTCACCTGTATAACGTTCGATCTCTCTGAGCAGCTGACCGTCATTGTGTTCAACCACGAGGATCTTCTTCACGTTCTGTTTCATCTCTTTAAATGCCTTGTCGGGGAAAGGCCATACGGTGATCGGACGGAAGATACCGGCTTTGATACCCTTGTTTCTGAGCTGATATACAGCTTCATCTGCACTTCTCGCAGTACCGCCGTAGCAGACGATGGCGATCTCTGCATCTTCCATCTCTCTGCATTCACTCTGACAGATATCATCCTTGTTCAGTTCGATCTTGTCGATCAGACGTCTGACCAGAGCACCTGCCGCCGTGTTGTCGTTGGTCGGGAAACCGTCAGCACCATGCAGCAGACCTGTAGTGTTGAAGTAATAGCCTGTACCTGCTGCCGGGATCACCGGAACCAGTTCACCATCGGCCAGGGCAAAAGGCTTATAGGCACCCTTTTCGGCTTCGGAAGGACGTTTGCGGTCAATGATCTCCCCGGGCTCATGTACTTCGATACCTTCTCTCAGATGACCGATGATCTCATCCATCAGGAAGATGACCGGTGTCATATATTTCTCGGAAAGGTTAAACGCACGGATCACAAGATTGTATGTCTCTTCAACGGAAGAAGGACTCAGAGCGATGACCGGATGATCACCGTGGGTACCCCATCTTGCCTGCATGACATCACCCTGCGAAGGGGATGTTGCCATACCTGTGGAAGGTCCGCTTCTCTGTACATCAACGATGACACAGGGAATCTCTGCCTCACAGGCATAACCGATATTCTCCTGTTTCAGAGAGAAACCGGGACCGCTGGTCGCTGTCATACTCTTGGCTCCGGCGATCGAAGCACCGCATACAGCTGCCATACTGGCAAGTTCATCCTCCATCTGGATGAATCTGCCGCCTACCTTGGGCAGCTCTGCCGCTGAGCCTTCCGCGATCTCCGTAGAAGGTGTAATGGGATAACCCGCAAAGAAACGCATGCCGGCTGCGATTGCACCCTTTACACAGGCTTCATTGCCCTGCATCAATACTTTTGTCATTTCTCCGTCTCCTCCAGCCAGATCGCGTAATCCGGGCATCTCAGTTCACACTGTCCGCACAGGATACAGTCTTCCTTACGTACAGCTTCGACTTTCTCATTGTGGATCTCCAGTACGTGCCGGGGGCAGAATGCAGCACAGATGCCGCAGCCCTTGCACCAGGAGGGATTGATCGTCAGTTCTTTTTTCACTGTCCTAGTCTCCTTTCCCCATATGTTGTTTTGCATAGGCAACAGAACCGCCTGCCTCAATGATTGCTCTTGCGAAATCACTCAGCGGGGTCATCGTGATCTCCTGTCCTGTTGTCAGATTCTTCAGCTTACCGTTAACGGTATCCGCTTCGATCGTATCTCCTGTATGTACGATATCACGGATGCCCGGGCATGTGATCACGGGAAGCCCAAGATTTATCGCATTTCTGTAACTGTAGCGGGAGAAACTGTCGGCAATGACCAGTTTTACTCCTGCTCCTTTCAAAGCCGCCATCGGATGTTCGACCGACTTACTGCCGCAGCCGAAGTCCTTGCCGGCGATGATGACCGTATAGCCAAGACGCTTGAAGTATCCGGGTTCATTTTCCGCTCCCGGTTCCACGGTCTCAAAGACCCAGTCACTCATCTTTTCCGGATCCATGCGGTCCATCGTCCAGTGTTTCTCCGGAATCACCTGGTAGACCGTCAGCGAGTCAGTGCCGACCCAGCATTTGCCAATGATCGTATGTTCCATCACTGTACCTCCGTCAGGGTCCGGGGATCCGTGATCACACCGGTCAGAGCACATGCGGCAGCCGTATATGCCGAAGCCAGATAGACCTCTGCCTCCGTACTGCCCATTCTTCCCTTAAAGTTCCGGTTGGTCGTGCTCACACATCTCTCGCCGCGGCCGATCAGTCCCGGTCCGCTGCCCGCACAGGATGCACAGCTTGACGGCAGGATAACAGCACCCGCCTCCATCAGTATACCAAGATATCCCCTGTGCAGAGCCTCCAGTGCCACCGCCTGCGAAGCCGGTACAACGATCAGTCTGACACCTTCCGCGATGTGCTTACCCTTCAGCACATCCGCGGCCTGTGCCAGGTCTTCGAGCCTGCCGTTGGTGCAGGATCCGATGAAGACCTGATCTACCGGTAAGCCCAGGGCCTCTGTCATCGGCCTGACATTTGTGGTCGCACCAGGGTATGCCAGCACCGGTGTCAGCTTTGAAGCATCGATCTCCGCTTCCTCAGCATATACGGCATCTTCATCAGCGCACAGATACTCCCGTTCGCCTTCCCAGTGCAGGAAGTCGTACGTTTTGTCATCGGCTTCAAATACAGCGCATTTGGCACCGCTCTCCGCCATCAGGTTGGCGATCACGAGTCTGCCTTCAACACTGAGCTCACGGATCGCTTCTCCGGTTACTTCCACGGCTCTGTAGATATAACTTTCCGGCGGGAAGACCTTCAGCAGAGTCAGGGCCAGATCCTTGGCTGTGACTCCCTGCGGCAGCTTTCCGCTGACGGTGATCCGCAGTGATTCCGGCACCCGGAACCAGCACTCTCCCGTAAGCAGGATCTCCAGTGCGTCGCTTGTCGTAATACCGCAGGCAAATGAGCCAAGACCTGCATACATCGTCGCATGGGAGTCTGTCGCTACCGTGATCTCTCCGGGATGTACGAATCTCTCCGACATCACCTGATGCCCGATACCGCCTTCTCCTGCCGGTATATGACAGATACCGTATGCCCTGCTCTTTTCCTTGAACAGGACATACTTATCTGCAGCTTTCACCGTAAAAGCCGGCAGGTTATGATCCGTATTCAGCACTACTCTCTCCGGATGAACTACCTCGGAGACATGCATCTCCTCCAGCTTTGAAAAGATGATCTCTCCGACATAGTCATTGATCAGCAGTCTGTCTACTTCTGCAGAGATGATCTCTCCGACTTTAACCTCACCGGCAGCTGTATGCCGGCCGAGGATCTTCTCAACCAGCGTTTTTCCCATTAGTTTACTTTCTTGAACTTCGTAATATTTGTGGGATTCCAGTTGTTTGAACAAGTATAAAGATTACCCTCTGTATCCATGCAGATACCATGTGTACGCATGAATGTCTTCGGCGCACCGGCCTGTCCTGCGCATTCCAGCGTATCAAGATCAATGATCGTGATACCGCCGTCAAGTTCACCGATATAGAGGTATTTGTCATCTGCCGTGCAGTTGCCGATACGGCTCAGATTGCCGTCAGCGACAGCCAGCAGTTCACCGTCTCTTGTAAAGCACTGTACACGGCCGTTCTCACGGTCGGATACCCACAGACGGTTGTACTTGTCGAGCAGTACGGAGTGAACAACTCTGAACTGACCGTATTCGGAACCCGGCTCACCCCAGGACTTGATCAGATTTCCGTCCTTGTCAAAGATATGTACAGCACAGTTGCCGTATCCGTCAGCTGCGAAGTATTCGCCGTCTTCCGCCTGGATCATTGCACACGGTGTGTTGAACGGCTCGCCTCTGCGGACGACACTCTGGAACTTGGCATTGGATGCCGGATTGTGGTTCCACTTTGTCTCGATCGGCTTCAGACCGAGGGGCTCCATCTTTGCCCATGCTTCTGTATCGTAACCTGTATCGGACGGTACATTCCATGTACCCCATGTACGCAGGCAGTTGCCTTCAGGATCGATCTCCTTGACGACATGAGAACGGGAATCCGTGATCAGGAATGTATGTCTCTTTGTTTCAAAGATCGCATGTGTCTTGGTGAATTCACCAGCAGCGATCGTCTTGATGTAGTTTCCGTCCTTGTCAAAGACAACAACGGGATACTCTTTCTTGCCTGTTACGGCATAGAACAGACCGTCGGAAGCCCATGTGGCATTCAGAACTGTATATGCAGGCAGTTCTTCCGGCCATTTCAGCCATTCACGGTCTACTTCGTATGTATTGGGACCAAGTGTGATTCTGTTTTCATCTTTCAGTGTGCGTTCACCGCAGCATTCAATGTGTTTCATGGTTCTCCTTATATACTTGCTTAACTATGGCGCAGAGACCGCCTCGGGACGGCAGATGAGACGGCCTCCGCATATTCACAGGGCTGAGGGGCAACAAAGGTAATCAGCATTTTGTTTTCATTGAAAAGAGGTATTTCCAAGCCCTGATGAACACTGAACAGTGCTATTTCAGCATTTTTTCGTAATTGTACTTGAGGTCGACATCGATCATGGACATCCCGTTTCTGAGATCTCTGATCATGTTGTCTTCCTTCTCGCAGAGAGCTTCCGCCTTCTCCAGGACCTCATCCAGATGTTCAAAGGGAACGATCACAACACCGCTGTGATCACCCATGACAACATCACCGGGATGAACCTCCACGCCGGCAAAGCTGATCGTTTCGTTCGTGCTTTCCTCTACTGCCCTGCCGCGTGCCGTAGCTACGACCGTTCCGCGGGCGTATACAGGGAAGCCGATCTCGATGCAGTCATCGATGTCTCTGGATGCACCGTCAATGACGACGCCGCTGACACCCTTCATCTTGGCACCGTTGGCGAGACATCCGCCCCAGCAGGAGATATTCAGCTTGCCGTCATTGGCAATGATGATGACATCTCCGGGATCGGCTGCCTCAATGGCTCTGATGCCGAGGTGGTGCTTGGGTGTAACACCGTCAAAGGGCTTCAGCTTGACCGTTACGGCTCTGCCGACGATCTTGCCCCAGCTTTCGATGACGGGACGGATACCGTAGGTGGCACCTGTCAGTTTGTAAGCGTCCAGAGCGTCGCTCAGATTTGTCGTTGACAGTCTTTCGAGGCGGGCTCTGTATTTCTCATCAAATTCAGACATGACAGCTCCTTAGTAAACGAAGAAACCGTCCTGTGCGATCGGATAGATGTGCTCGTAGGCTTCTGCGTACTTGCAGCCCTGACGGCCGAAGCTTCCGGCATTCTGGGCACGGTACTGGGCACGTCTGACATAGCTTTCTGCCAGCGGCGCCTTCAGTTCGAAGGTAGCCATGGCAGCCTTCTTTGTCTCGATCACATCGGTAATATCGACAAAGAGGTTCGGGTTGAAGCCGTTGACTTCACTGGCATGAGGCTCGAAGCAGAAGATCGGTGCTCTTTCCGCCGGCTTTGTATCACCGATGAAGATACCGTGTCCTGTCGCTGTTTCCAGGCTCATGACAACATACGGGAAGATGGTTCCGTGATCGGGATTCAGGATATCCTTCTCATGGTGTGTGAGGATCAGATCAGGTCTGCATCTGCGGATGTATTCCGCCAGCTTGTATACCTTGTCTCTGGTGATCTCAAACTGATAATCCTGCATGTCCCAGATCTCCCAGTGGCTGACACCGAGAATATCCATGGCCTTGCCGAAGTCCTTGAATCTCTGTTCCTTGGCCGTTTCGATCGTATAGCCTGCCTTGAACAGTTCGTTGGCTTCGCCGCCTGTACCGTATGTAACGACGATTACTTCTACCGTACCGCCGAGTTTGACGTGCTTGGCAACGGCACCGGAGCATCTCCAGAGAACATCACCGGGATGGGCACCGACAACAAGCATCTTCTTTCCTGTCATATCTGTCATTATCTTATTCCTCCGTATTTTTCAGTATCATCTGCCATTTGATCCCGTTTTCATCAAAGATGTTGCTTACGTACCTGCCTGAGCTCTTTACCAGATGAAGTTCTGTAGGTATGTAGGATACTTCTTCTTTGATGCGGCTGTAAGCATCTCTGTCTTCTACTGCGAAGGCGGGATGATTCATGCCCAGACTGTCCTGCGGTCTTGCCTTGATGATCTCCAGGATCAGTTCAGGCTGTTCCTTACAGGCCAGTTCGTATGCACCGCCCTGATGTGCGGTATGCCGGATGACTTCATAGCCGAAGTGATGCAGCATTTTTACCGTACGCTCGGGATCGCTGACAATAAACTCAATATGGTCCAGCATTTTCAGTCAGCAGTGATCTGCCACTTGATGCCGTCTTCATCGATCAGATTGTCAATGTATCTGCCGGAACCTGCACTGAAGTGATAGTTGCCCTGGAAAGGTACACCCTGAGCACAGAGTTCATCGTATTCAGCTTTGCCGTTCAGCAGGAAGCAGGCATGGTTGAAGCCGGCTTTATCGCCTTTATCTTCGCGGATCGTGCAGAGTTCGATGACCAGTTCAGGCTGTTCATCGCAGTATACTTCGATAGATCCGCCGTGGTGGGGAGTCTTTCTTTTGACTTTGTATCCGAAGTGGGAAAGAAGTTCAGCTGTCTTTTCGACATCTTTTACAAAGAACGCTACATGATCTAACATGGTTTTCTCCTAGTCAGCAGTGATCTGCCACTTGATCCCGTCTTCATCAACGAGATTGTCTACATATCTTCCGGAATCTTCGACAAAGTGATAGTTACCTTTGAAGTTGAGTCCCTGGGCAACAAGCTCATCGTATTCTTCCTTGCCGGAAAGCAGGAAGCAGGCATGGTTGAAACCGGCGAAATCGCCTTCTCTCTGTGTCATCAGTTCAATGACGAGATCAGGCTGTTCCTTGCAGTATACTTCGATGGAACCGCCGTGGTGAGGTGTTCTTCTCTTTTCGACATAGCCGAAGTGAGAGAGCAGTTCAGCTGTTTTTTCAACGTCTTTTACGTTAAAGCAGATATGATCTAACATTTTACCCTCCTGTTTAAAGATAACCGGATGACATGTTTCCATGCCATCCGGTTGGTTGATCAGCAGATTGGTTATTAGCCGCCGATGACGGGCAGACCGATCACGAAGCAGATAGCCAGCTGGATGACCAGGAAGACAAGCAGTCTCGGGAAGCAGAACTTGAAGACATCCTTGATGTCACGTCCGAGCATACCGCAGGCCAGATGGTTAACTGCAGATACCGGAGTAATGAAACCGAAGGCATTCTGTGTGATGATCAGTGTAGCGATCGTGGAGATTGCAGGAACACCGATTCTGGAAGCAACTTCAACCAGCAGCGGGCTGAAGCCATAGTAGTAAGCCTGGGAACCGAGAGCGATGGACATCGGTACACAAACCAGGGAAACAACTGCGTTGTAGATGCCGTGCAGAGACTCAGGAATCAGTGTAACGACGAATGTAGCCATGTCTGTCAGCATACCGGATTCTCTTGTGACACCAACGAAGACACCTGCACAGAGCATAACGGTGATGATCGGGTAGCAGTTAGGAGCACACATCTTGATAGCAGCCTGCTTAGCCTTGTTGCCGGGATAGTTAACGATCAGGGCAATGGAGAAGGCGATCATGAATACGAAGTATGCAGGCAGCTTGTCCATGAAGACAACAACCAGAGCAACGATCGTTGTGATCAGGTTTACATAGTACTTCCAGTCAAGTGTAACGTTCTGGAGTTCCTGGCCCTTCTTGGCGTTGCCGCCGTCGAGCAGTGCGGAGTATTCAGCATCCATGGCGTCGATCTCAGCCTGGGACATCTTGTTGATGCGGGCCTGTTCAACTTTGGAGTGCCATACGATGATCAGGATAGCGTTGACGATCCAGCCGATGATCATGGCAGGAACAACAGCGTTCTCGATGACACCGACTTCTGTACCTGTGGAAACGGACAGACCGATCGGACCACCAGCCATCGGCAGCATGTTCAGGATAGCAACTGCGGAACCGATGCAGAGGAACATATACTCAACCTTGATGTGCATTCTGCGGTAGATCGGCAGCATCATCGGGATCGTTAACAGGATCGTGGATGTTGTACCTGTGTCGAGGTGACCTACGGAAGCAACAGCATATGTAATGAGCATAACGACCATGACACTGTTCGTGAACTTGGACAGATAGTTTACGATCGGGTCAAATGTACCCTTGGATGTCTGGATCGTGAAGAAAGCAGTACCGAAGGCAGCCATACCGACGGACGATACGACAGTACCGACACCGGTCGTGACATAGCCCTTTAATACAGCGAGCAGTGTCTTTTCGCCAAGGTCGAGGTTACCTGTCAGACCGGCAATCAGAGCACCTGCCAGGGAGATAAGTACGAAACCGATGACCGGGATCGTCTTACCGGACAGCAGGACGGCGATCAGTCCGAAGACCATCGCGAATCCGATAATAACTAACGTTGTGTTATACATTTTTTCCTCCAAATGAATTTGATAAACACGTAATAATGAATTCAATAATCATTTTTGGTATGATTTCAGCGGGACGGCAGCAGTACATGATCTTTTCAGATCGTTCTTCCCGGAACGTATTGTTTTGCTGTCCTTTTTTATGCCGCTTCGATCATCTGCAGAATCGCCCTCAATTACCTCTCACATCAACTCCTTACTTTTCAACATTTGCTTATTTACCTTTTATAGAAATCGATATACTGCACGCCCATTTCTTCGAGCTGCTTATCGTATTTCTCTTCTTCCTTGCGGCTGGCGATCTCGATATCGTCAAGAGCATCACGGTCAGCGATCTTCTTTACTTCAGCCGCATGTTTCTTGATGGCGATCTCCGCCAGTTCTTCGGCATATTCGGGATGGATGACGACGACACCGTCAGCATCACCGACGAGGATATCACCGGGGAAGACGACCTGACCGCAGCAGGCGATCGGTACGTTGATCTCACCGGGACCGTTCTTGTAGGGACCCTGAGGTGTTACTGCTGTAGCATAGACAGCCATGTTGTAGCGGGGAATTGCGTCTACGTCGCGGATGGCGCCGTCTACGACCAGACCTGCCAGACCTCTGCGGTCCATCAGGTCCATCATCATCTCACCGATCAGGGAGCGGTCCTTGCATCCCTCACCGTCAACGACGAGGATGTCACCGGGCTTGGCCATGTGCAGAGCCTTGTGAAGGATCATATTATCGCCGGCAGGAGCCTTGACCGTGAAGGCAACGCCGAGCAGGGGCTTATCATTGAAAGGTCTCAGCTCGTTTCTCATGCAGGAGAGACGGTTGACCATGTCACCGATGTTGCTGGAGGGAAGTCCTCTGAACTTTTCGACAAGTTCTTTGGAAGGGCGTTCGAAGTCCTTGAAGATTCTGAAGCCGATTTTGTCTTTCATGCGTTTTCTCCTTTGTAATCGCTTACACCTATATACATTGCAATTATCGTGCCAACATAAATTGTCGCTTAATTTTGGGAAAAATTTGTAATTTCGTTATATTTCATTACACTTTTTGCATTTCATGTTGTAATGTTGAAATGGTAATGTAATGTGAAATCAGAGAAATAAGCACAGTACAGGGATCGTTATGACCGATGCCAGCGTGGATACCAGGATGACCTTGGCAGCGTATTCGGCATCATAGCCGTACTGCTGGGCAAGGATGGCAGTTGTGCTTCCGGCAGGCATTGCGGTCATGATCACGGAGATCGCAAGGATCATCGGATCGACCGGCATGAACTTCAGTATCGCAAGAACGATACCCGGGAAGACGACAAGACGGATCAGCGTAAAGTACAGGATCGCCTTGTCTGCCAGCTTACCGGCATGGATCTCGCTGAGGATGCCGCCGATGATCAGCATGCTTAAGGCACTGACACATCTGCCAAGAGAAGACAGCGTGCCGGTCACGGCTGAAGGTAGTTTTATACCGGTCACAAGGATCACAAAGCCGATGCCTACCGCGACGATGCACGGGTGTGTAAGCATCTTGATGATCTTCTGCTTCAGACTGCCGCTTTCTCCCGCATAGAGAGCCAGGCCCAGTGTCCACATCGCCAGCCGTATCGGGATCTGATATACAGACGTATACATGGTGCCGATACTGCCGTAGATCGTCTCGACGACCGGAATACCGATGAACGAGGAATTCGATACGATCATGCCATAGCGCATGACGACCGAACGGGCTTTGTCAAATCTTCTGAAGAGAAGCGGTCCCAGCACATAGGATGCGGTCTGTACGGCGGCGGAGATGATCACGGCAGTTACGGCGTTGTGCAGCAGTTCACTGCTCATCTCAATACCGCCGGTAAAGGAAGCAATGATATTGGCAGGCAGGATCACGTTGATCAGCAGTGACGAGAGTCCCTTCTGCTGTTCAGCCGTGATGACCTTCAGCTTCCTTACCGCATATCCGCACAGCATGAGCAGGAACAGCTGCATCTGCAGGCGGATCATACTGTTGAATAACGTCATGGTTAAATGATCCTGAAAGGAGCTTCACCGGTATCACACAGGCTTTTCGCTTCTTTTAACGCTATACGGATCTGGTTCTCTCTGGCTCTGACCGTATTGGCACCGATATGCGGTGTGATCAGGATCCTGTCCTTCAGGGCATACAGTTCCTTCAGGGTATCGTTGGTGATTTCTTCCACCTTCCTGCCGAAGATCTGCTTCTCATGTTCGACAACATCGGCGCCAAAGGCACGTATACGGCCTTCCTTCAGGGCATCGACCACAGCCTGCAGGTCTACTAACTCCCCTCTTGCGGCATTGACCAGGATCAGATCCTTCTGCGCATGTGAGAGCACTTCGGCATTGATCATGCGGTCGTTCTGCCCGTAGATATAGGCCAGATGAATACTGACGATATCGCAGGTACGGAAGATCTCCTCCATCGTTGTATACGTCAGGACAGCTTTGTTTTCTTCCTTCTCGAACCTGTCGAAGCCGTAGACTTCCGCGCCCAGTGCCTTGTACAGGGAAGCCGTGACCATGCCGATATGACCGGTGCCAAGGATCCCTACCTTACAGTCCCTGATCTCCTTCGGATATTCCGGGATCTGCGTAAAGTCCAGCGCTTCCGCCTTTGCGGCATAAGCTGAGAAATCCCGGTTCAGGGCCATCGCCATGCCTACTGCCAGCTCGGCGATCGCGTTGGGCGAATAAGCCTCAATGTTGGCGATCATCACGTTGTGTGCTTTGGCAGCGTCAAGATCGATCTGGTTGTATCCGGTCATCTTGATGATAAAGACACGGATGTGATTCTCTTCGAGCATCGCGAAGTATGCATCGTTGAGCACGGTGGTGTTGTTTCCGCTGATCACGGCATCATAGCCGCCCTTATATATCTCGGGATCACGGATATCATGATCCATCGGATACATCGTGATCTCATAGCCGAATTCTTCGGTATTGATCTGCCTGTACATACCGAACTCTTTCTCTCTTACTCCAACAGCAATGACTTTAAACATCTGTTTACCTCCATACGGAACATTCGTTCCCACATATGTATATTGCAAAATGCGTGCCTGTTTATTTCGGAGAATTTACACATTTATCTGTACGATGTCATGTAAAATAGTGACGGGAGTAACATTATGAGTATCAGCAGGATCGTTTTTGTCTTTGAAGGCCTTTATCATTTAAAAAGCATTCCGAACTTTTTAAAACAGATCGGAAGAGATTATCCCGTTGTCGGAAACTATGCCAACAACGAGGAAATGTTTTCGTATGTGCAGGAGATGCTCAGGGAGGGTGCCGAGATCTTCGTGTCAGCCGGCGGCTATTACGATTATCTGACCGAGCACCTGGAGGTGCCGATCATCAACCTGAAGAGAAGCTATGCGACGATCGCTCTGGTTGCAAACAAAGCCAGGGAGATGTCGGATCACGTTGCCTTCATTGCCAGAAAAGGCATCCTGTATGCGTCTGCGCTGCGTTATAAAGAAGAGTTCAAGGATCCGATCATCCTCGAAACCTTTGCGAATGATGAGGAACTGCATGCCAAATTACAGAGCCTGAAGGAACGCGGCGTGGATACCCTGATCGTCGGTTCCCGCGGTTCGCAGATCGCACCGCAGTATGGCTTCAACTGCCTGACCGTGCCGTTTGAAGATCACGACGTCATGGAAGCGGTCAGAGAAGCTGAACGTATCCTCAAGTATCTGGATATCACCAGAAAGACATCCGATCTGTTAAGACTGATCCAGAACAGTGTCAATGAGGGTATCGCAGCTGTTAACAAAAACAATGTCATTACCGAGATCAACAACTACGGACTGAACATGCTGAACTGTTCCCGCAAGGAGATCCAGGGTCTGCCGATCACTGAGACTTTACTGGCGCCGGTAGCCGAACTGGATGCGTTTAAGCAGAGATCCGGATCGATTGCGGAACTGGTCACGATCAAAGACCAGATGATCTCCGTGACCCTGATCCCCGTAGGTGATGATGACACCGAACAGATAACGGTCATTACGTTTACCTCCGTGCAGCAGCTGCAGCGCAGTGAGCGCAGACTGCAGGAGAAGCTGAACAAGGGGCACAGAGCTGTCTATTCGTTCAAGGATATCATCGGTTCCAGTCCTGCTCTGCAGGCATCCATAGACCATGCCAGACGCTTTGCCAGAGTCGACAGTTCCGTACTGATCACAGCCGAGACAGGCTGCGGCAAGGAGATGTTTGCCCAGAGTATTCACAATGCCTCAAGAAGAAGAAACGGACCGTTCGTGGTCGTCAACTGTGCGGCCTTACCGGAGAATCTGCTGGAGAGTTCACTGTTCGGATATGAAAAAGGTGCCTTTACCGGGGCTGCCAGAGAAGGACGTCAGGGTTCCTTCCTGTCGGCCAACGGAGGCACGATCTTCCTCGATGAAGTCAGTGAGATGCCTTTAAGTCTGCAGGCAAGATTCCTGCGTGTGCTGCAGGAGAAGGAGATCGTTCCGTTAGGCTCCGATGAAGTCATCTCTGTCGATGTACGTGTGCTGGCGGCTACCAACCGGAACATGCCGGAGCTGATCGAAGCCGGCTCCTTCCGCAGAGATCTCTACTACCGTCTGGCTGTGCTGCAGCTGGAGATACCGAATCTCAATGAACGTAAGGAAGATATACCAGCTCTGGTCAGACACTTCATGTACAGCAGAGCCAAGGATCTTGACCTGCACAGTCCCGAGATCAGCGATGAAGCTCTCGCCTACCTGCAGACCCTGCACTATTCCGGCAATATCCGGCAGCTGCAGAATATTACCGAGAGATTCCTGGTCCTGCATAACGATGTCGGTCCCATCTCGCTGGAGCTTGTCAAGGCGGTCACCGGCAGTGAATTCGCGGCGGCAAAGAGCACACCAACAGTGAAGATCCACTCCCGCAGAGATGAGAAGGAAGATATCCTGGAAGCCCTGCGGCAGTGTGACAACAACCGTGTGAAAACGGCTGAGATGCTGGGGATCAGCACCGTCACCCTCTGGCGCAAGTTAAAAAAATACGGTCTTGCCTGATACAGGCATGACCGTCTTTTCTATCTCCTCTTTCTTACCGCAGTATCTCCTATGCCTGCTCTGATACGGTACTTGGTTACCGTACGTCTGGCACAGGTGATACCCTTAGCCTTCAGTATTTCCGTCAGTTTTGCGTCACTGAGGGGTGCATCCTTATCCTCTTCGGCAATGATCTCGCGGATCATCCGGATGATATCCGTACGCACGGGCTGATCCTGCTTGCCCTGGGTAAAGAAGTACTTTAACGGGTAAGTGCCCCACTCACATTCCAGGTACTTGCCGTTAACAGCCCGGGAAATGCTGGAGACATTGACATGCAGGGCATCGGCTGCCTCCTGCATGCGCAGACTCTTCAGGTTGCCTTCCCCCAGCATGAAGAAGGCCTGCTGTCTTTCCAGGATATATTCACCGAGACCGGTGATCAGTTTTTCTCTGCCCTCGATTGATCTCTGCAGCAGGCTGATCCTCTGCATCTTCTCCCTGACGTAGCTTTTCTCTTCCTTTGCGAAATTCTTATACAGTGTGCGGTATTCTTCACGGATGCGGATACCGGGGAAAAGCCTCCGGTTAAAGCGTATCTTAAAGCCATCTTCATCTCTTTCCACGTAGATATCCGGGACGATGTAGATACTGCGGTCATTGGCACGGAAAGCACCGCCTGGCCGCGGCTCAAGTGTGCGCACATAGCTCAGGTATGCCGAGATCTCCTCTTCGCTCAGGCCCAGGCTTTCACGCAGGATACGTGTCTTTCCCTCCGCCAGCAGTAATAACCCCTCTTTCACAAACCGGTAGAGCTTCGGATCTTCCACACCCTCTCTTTCCATCTGGATACAGAGGCACTCCTGCATGTCTGCGGCGCCGACACCGGCCGGTTCCAGGCTTTGGATCAGAGCTGTCATCTCCTGTACCGTCTTCTGCGAGACACCGAGTTTCTCCGCTGTCTCTGCCGCGTCATGTTTCAGATATCCGTTATCATCAAGAAGCGAGCAGAGATACTCGAGAGTCCTTCTCTCCCTGGTACTAAGCTCACGCGTGACCTGGGCCAGCAGATGATCGCTTAACGTCTCTTCATTACCGGGATCCATCCAGTATTCTTCCGTCCCTTCGGTATCGGTATGCCCATAGCTGTAGTGATCATCCTCGACCAGTTCCAGCACCGGATTCTCCTCTGCCTCCTTATGCAGAAAAGTCTCCAGCTCGCTGCCTGTCAGCTGCAGGATCATGTTCGTCTGGATCACTCTCGCGGATACCGTCTGGATCTGTTTTACCGTCAGTCTCTGACTCATTTCTTCTCTCCGTACGGACGTTTGTACACGACCGGATACTTTGTGATGATCCGGGTATAGCAGTCACACTGTTCACGGTGGTCATTGACCATCCCGCAGGCCTGCATGTAGGAGTATACCGTGACCGGTCCGAGATACTTGAATCCCCGTTTCTTCAGTTCCTTTGCGATCTTCTCTGAGAGGGCGTTGGAGACCGGCATATGCCCTTTTTCGTGTCCCCGGTAACAGATGGTCATCCCCTCGCTAAAAGCCCAGAGAAAGGCGTCAAACGAGCCATATTCCTGTACGATACGGTCATAGCACCGGGCATTGTGTATCATTGCCCTGATCTTGGGCAGGGAGCGGATCATCCCCGGTGTATCCAGGATACGCTGTATATCCGCATCGGTATAGTTCATGACTCTCTTCCAGTCATAGTTATCAAAGCATGCCCGGAAGATCTCCCGTTTCTTCATCATCAGATCCCAGCTTAACCCGCACTGCATGCACTCCAGAAACAGGTACTCAAAAAGCAGTCTGTCATCATGAGCAGGTATACCCCACTCCGTATCATGATAGACCTTCATCGCTTCACTGCTGTACTTCCATCCGCAGTCATTCATAGCATTAGTATATACAATCGGGATTACGGTTAGGGAACAAAACACTTCCAAAAAGCACAATTTGTTCCCTAACTGTTTTCAAAATAAAGATATACCCGAAGGTATACCTGTTAAGTTTACAAAGGATATCTCTTCAGATACTCTTCGATCACACGCTCATCATTTTCCGGGATATCTTCTTTCAAGCCAAGAATGATCTCATACTCCTCTTCTGATAAGTCGGGATTATCTTCAAGGATCATTCTCCTGAGTTCATCCCCGGAAAAGCCCAGTTTCTGAAGCCTTCCTGCCGCATGCCTGACTGTATTCCAGAACCTGCGCAGATCAGCCACCTTTGCGCCATACCTGGTCAGATAGTAATCCATCAGCTGTTCTCCTATCTCTCGATCACTCTGGTCAAAGCCGGCAGGATCTGACTCTTCCGTGAGAAGATCCCCTTCTGCAGGTCATGACCTACTTCACTGGTATCCGGGAAAGCTTCCAGACACTTGCCTTTCTTCTCTCCTGCCGCAAAGAACACACTGCCTTCATCTGCTACGGAAGTAAATGCCGCAACGATCAGGTCCAGATCTTTCTTTTCGACAAGACCTTCCAGAGTCCTCTGTATCTCTCTTTCCCGGCCGATCAGACTGCGGACAGAAGGCACCATGCACTGGGAGATCATGGTCCGGCATCTGCCGATCTCGTAGTACTTGATATCCTGTACGACCATCTCCCGTATGCTCTGACGCATGTTGGCGGCAGAAGCCGTGAACAGTTCCTTGCCGAATGTTTCGATATCAAGATCGGCCAGGGCAGCCAGAATATTTGCCGTATCGATATCCTTCTGCGTCGTTGTCGGCGACTGGAAGATCAGTGTATCACTGAGCACAGCCCCAAGCATCAGCCCCGCCAGTTCCCTGGGAATCGGGATATTGTTTTCACGGTACATCGTAGCAATGATCGTGGCTGTGGAACCGACGATCTCGTTGCGGAAGGACACCGGCTGCGTTGTCGCAAAGTCATTGATCCGGTGGTGGTCCACGACCTCCAGGATCTGTGCTTTCTCGACAGCCTTCACGGATTGTGAGAATTCGTTATGATCGACCAGGATGACCTTCTTGTTCCGGTATTCCATGATATGGGCAGGTGTAACATAACCCACAAGATGGTCATCCTCATCCACCACCGGATAACTCCTGAACCTGGTGCGGGTGATCTTCTCCCCGGCCTCCTCTGCCAGTTCATCTTCCCTGAACATGACCGGCTTCCGGCTCATGACCAGTTCGACCCGCGGTGCGAAGAAGATGTAGCGGGAAGTATTCATCGTACCATGGCCGGAGATGATGATCGGGCAGTGATGTTCCGCTGCAGCTTTGATCACATCTTCTTCTGTCTTTTCGCTCCAGACCGTGATGATCATGCCGGCACCCTTCTCGATCAGAGCCTTCTGGGCCTTAGGGTCATTGCCGATGATGACGATGCGGTCCTTGATCTCGTAGTCATCGATACCGGTATCCGCAAGGGCGATGATCGAGACCTTGCCGTTAAGATGAACGGCAGGATCATCATAGACGATCTTACCGCTGACGGTGCGGGCGATCTCCTGTACTCCGGTATGCCGTAATAACTCAATACCTACAGCTGTATCACCAAGCGAAAGTCTGGCCAGGTCACTGCGTGAGACAAAGCCGATGACTTTATCATTGTCATCGGTGACCGCAAAGCTCGAGCGTTCCTGCTCGTGCATGCGGGCTACGGCCTCGTATACCGTGGCGGTATACGGGATGGAGACGGGAGGATCAAGTTCGATCTCCTTTAACTGCTTGCGGGCATCTTCCAGCAGGAGAGGTTCTTCGTAGCCGAATCTCTTCAGCAGGTAGGAAGTCTCGTAGCTGAGTGCGCCGAGTCTGCAGGGAATCGCCTTGATACCCTGCATACGTTTGAATAATGCATAGGCTATGGCCGATACGACGGAGTCGGTATCGGGATGCCGGTGCCCGGTAATATAAACAGGTTCCTGTGATATTTTCGTATGAGTGAACATATATGTCCTCTTTCTGAAGACATTATAACAGGGATACGTGTCAGTTAGTCTGCCGATACCGTTATTTATGTCCGATGATATGGAAGTCACAGAGTTCATCACCGTTGCCGATCGTCTTTGTACGGATCAGGGTATTCCCCATCAGTTCCTGCTGGGCATAGTCTGTCGTACAGAGATACTTCATCAGGTGGAAGCATTCCTCTCTGCGGGCTGCCTCACAGATCGCACAGCGGGAATAAGTGATATAACACTCCGGGACATTCATGTCATACGTAAAGGTATACTTCCAGTTATCGGGGAAGGAATTGAAGAAGGGATCGGACTGCAGACGGTCTCTTGTCTGTATGTTCTTATCGGAAAAGAAGTTCTTTCCCCTGTTCAGACGCATAAAAATATCGGAAGCACAGACATACTTCACATAGCCGTCAAAGACCTCGTCGGTGATCTTATCCGGGGCTGTCTTGTATACAGCCATGAAGTAGGCAGCCAGATAGAGACCCATGATCAGGTTATTCTTCATGCCTCCGATCTCAGGCTGTCTGTCAATGATCTTCCGGTATTCTTTACTTCTTTCGGGGAGATAACGATATGCTGCGTATCAAGATAGTTCACTGTCAGTTTCTTCAGCAGTATCGGTACTGCTGCACTCATTACACCGTATTTCATACCTTGTTTCCTTTTCTGCAGAATATTGTATATGAGTTGGGTGTAAAGAGTGTGTCTAACAAGTCAGCGGAGCTTGTCTTTGAGAAGAGCGATGATGGTTTGATCTGCAGGTAACCAGGCGACAGTGTCCAGTTCTTCGGGTGTGAGCCATCTTGCGGCTTCGTGCTCCAGGAGTACCGGGGTACCGTGGGTGATCTTCGCCAGGTAACACTGCATGCTTAAGTGAAATGCAGGATAGTCATACTCGATGCTGGTCAGGTATTCTGTGACCGTGATCTCGGCAGCCAGTTCTTCCCGAATCTCGCGCACGAGTGCTTCTTCGGGTGTTTCCCCTGCTTCGATCTTTCCGCCGGGGAATTCCCAGCCATCCTTGTATTCTCCGTATCCGCGCTGTGTAGCGAAGATCCGGCTGCCGTCGGTGATCACGGCACAGACAACATTAACAGTTTTCATAGGAACAGGATATCACAGATCTCCCAGAGCAATAAGCTGTACATTCATCTGCTTCAGTTCATCCGTAAAGGGATCATGAAACTTCAGACTCTGACATCCGTTCTCCGTAAGTCTCTGTATATGCCTGTTCACAAGATCGGAGAGATCAGCAGTAAAGGAACCGGGATACCTGCATAAGGAACTGCAGATGACCTGTAACATGATCTTCTCCGTATCAGTATCAACAGGAACAGAATGCTTAACAAGAAGAAGGATATCCGTATCCCTGAGATAAACGGTATACCCCTCATTCAGGTATGCATTCTCCAGTTCGGTAAGAAACCAGGGATCAGGGGATTTAACAAGATAATAAGTATTCATTGGACAGATATATTGCAGAGAGACCCTCAGTTTTCTGTTCCGAATTTAGAGCCATTTTCTAATTCATCAGTGGTGATCATTATTCAAGAATAATTGCACGGCTTGTCTGGCACACCTGTTTTCTTGCTTAATACGCACTCAATTAAGGGTTGCAGTTATGACAAGGTCGATAACCATAACTGATAGCTTCATCACGAGTGCAATGTAAATAACGTTTATTCTTTTCGCTCATTTTCTTTACACTTCCGCACCAAGTGTAATGGAATACACCACTGTTGGCATTCCCTATATAATCGTTTGCATAACCACCTGTAGGTTGCACGTTAGCTTGAGTATACTGTTGAACCGGCGCGGGTGTAGGTCTGTTACTGACAACAACCTTATATGTTTCTGTACTGATGTTGCCACTCTTGTCTGCAGCTTTGATATCTACTTTGTATGTTCCTGCAGAACTGGTATTCACATTATGCGTAACTGTGTACCAGGAAGCATTGGAGTTGTTACTGTTAGTTCTATACGGAACATTACCGTCTACTTCATCACGTACGTACAGTATATTTGTTTTTTCAGGAGTGAATGTATCCCCGGTATACAGATATACAGTTGCTGCACTGCACATGATCGTCGGTGCTTTTTTGTCATTACACTTATATGTACGTTTTAGGTTCTTTGTGACTTCTTTGCCCTCACCATCTGTATAGGTCAGTGTATATGTGATCGTTTGACTGCCTGATACACCGAGATTCAAATTCTCTTGGCTGGCAGTAACTCTTGCACCGGTCTGGCCCCAAGTGTTTTTCAGCCATGAGTTTTCTCCGTCGGTAATACCGATCATATCGAGAGTATTCAGAAATGAACCAGGTTTGCAGTCAAAATCTGTCTGTGAATTATTAACGTACAGATCATAGTTGATAATGATCGGTTCCGGTGTTGGCTCAGGTGTAGGTTCGGGTGTTGGCTCCGGAGTGGGATCAGGAGTCTCCGCAGGAATTGGTTCTTGGGTACTTTCTACATCTTCTGCTTCAGCTGACTCTGCCACTTCCTCCGCAGCTTCTTCAGTCTCTTCCGGCTTTTCAGTTTCCTCGGACGCTTCAGGTTCCTCTGATTCTTCAGGTGAAGTCACTTCTTCTTTGGTTTCTGCTGTTTCCGTTATTTCCGATGTTTCTGCTGTAGGTGTGGGAGTGGCTTCCTCTTTGTGTTCAGTAACCTTTGTTGGTTCAGGTGTTGTTTCCTGAACTTCAGGATTAACTCCACGAGTTACTGAAGCAGTTGCTGCAGAATCTACAGCAGAGCAGCCAAAAAGCAGCACTATTGCACATAAGCATATTAAGGGTTTAATTATGTTTTTTCTAGTTAACACGATTGGTCACCTCTGAACAAATTATATATCAAAATCAGCGATATAGATGTATAGCCGAGGATACGCTCTATGCCATAAGCATCATTTGTTTCAATTCTGTTTTTTCCGCTCCTGTCAATTTGTTTTCTTTCGCGAACATGTCCAGCTCATCCTTAATGGTTTTCTGGACATATTGATTGATCGCCGCATCATATTTCTCGACATTTTCCTGTGTCTTCAAAACTTTCAAAAGCTCTTCACGGTCGTAGAAATAAATCATATGCTTTGCGGCAAGGACCTTACAGGAATTAGAAACAACAAGAGAATCTGCCGATGTAAAACCTTTATCAAGGAAATAATAATCATTCACAAAAGTTATAAACTTGTCGCTCAGCAGTTCTTCATACAAATTAAGAACTTTTTCAAAATCACTGGGCATCTTTCCTTTTTCAAGGTAGTACTTACCCATATACTTATCCGCCAGGAAGAAATAACCCGGCAGCAGTCCGTATAGCATCTGTAGCAAGTGTTCTATTTCAAAATCTCTTTTATACATGGAAGAAATCAAGCGTTTCAGGAATGGTTCCATATCGTTAAGAAGCTCCCTTAGCTCTTCTTTACTGACAGGATCATTATCCTCAAACCTAATTGCTATATCACTAGTATCATTCATAAGCGCTCTGCATTGTTCAAGCAGCTTTTCTTCTTCAATATCTTTTAACTGATCAACCTTTGTTTCGATCACCGATAAATGCTCATCCAATTCAGAAAGTTGTTTAGAAATGATCACAAAACCTGCTACATCAACGGCAATATTAGCTACAGCAAGTCCGGCATTAAGAAAACCTACAGCCTTAAGCACTTTAGCGTCTTTAAGAAGTGCGGGTGCGGTGTTAATTAGTTTTGCTAGATCATCCTTTACGTTTTTTAAATCATTGTCCAATTTGTGAACGGCATGATTCAGCTTTTTCGCGTTACTATTCTGTTTAAGAACTTTTTGCAGCAGCTGATTACCAAAATCATCTGCATTTTTGTTCCCTTCATTTTTACCCAGCATTGCTTTGACAAACATCTGAAATTTTGAGTCTTTGTCTCTGAACACCAGTTCGGCATATTTTTTCTCTTTGAGTAGTTTGGCCAGCTCGGGTGTAACAAACAATTCTACCAATTCAGCTTTAGCCATTATTTGTTTCCTCCTCAAATTCGCCTTCAGCATCCAGCATTATACACAGATCTATAATCATATTTGCGGCAATAAACTTCCTGTATTCTTCATCAAAGTATAACTGTACTTTTTTCTTCTTGAGCAAACCTTCTTTATCTACACCCTTCTTCAGATTTGCATCAGCGAGATACATAATAAAATCAAAGTCTTTTACACTGACACTATAATCAAGATCCTCAATTGGATTACCGACTTCTCGCATCAGGCAGATGAAAATTCTGGAAACATCGCAGACTTCTTCTATACTCTTTCCTTTCTTCCTGCACAGAGAAACAAATCTTTCATAATATCTCTCTGCTCTCGAGCCAAGCTTTATATTACAGTTCTCCGTTAATGCAATAATCAGTGAATACCCAGGATAATTTAACTTGCTTTTCTCACTGAATTCATACATCTTTTCTATTAGATCGACCGGACGAAAGTCTTCTCTCTTCAGTGAGTAAAACTTAAAAAGCGGGTATGCTCTATAAGCACATTCCCTGGCTGCAGCATCACTCATACTGTTTATAATTGCTTTGTAGTCTGCTTTCCCCATACAATATCTCCCCGAGAAATTAAATAACCATTATCCTCAACAGATTAAGAATTCCTCAATCCAATCCTATTAATTTAATTATATCTATATTCCGCTTAGCAATGCACATTATCCTATTTAGCACCGTTCCGTACGGGAACAGTCAAGAAATGTCAGTCTGCTATTCCAAATTCAGAAATGATCGTATCTCTAAGGATTCGGATATCATCTCTTGTCTTGAGCTCAATGAGATCATAAATCGTGCGGACAGTTCTGTCGGAAAGATTAAACACAGATACAGCAAATGTATCAATAACCAGTACTTTATCACGGATCACTTTGTCCATGTCTGCTTCTCTGCCTTTTTTTGTATCTAACACTAGTCTGTTAAGATTACAGTACTGTTCACACTGCTTTGGCAGATTATGCTCAGAAGCAGTATTAAGCTTCACTTCCACAGGAAGAAGTCTTCCGTTAATCTTAATCACATTATCAACAAAAGTTACCGGTTTAGCCGTTTTATAACATGCACATTCTTTGTACAGTGTTTTTTGACCGCTGATCTCCTGCAGCAGATAATTTACATAACACTGACGGAACTGGCTTTCCAAAATAAAGGAAAAACGGTAATCCAGGCCAAGTTTCATCCATGTTTCAGCAGTAACAAGATTGTGCGGAAAAGGAGTTGAATGATTCTTTACAAAGTATTCCGGCACATCGTTCTTCTGCATAACAAGTTCTTTTAAGTGCTCATAAGTATCACCGTAAAGAGGAGTAACTGCACTAAGAGCATTTATGGTAATGAAACTGTTAAACTCAGAAATATCTATCGGGGTATCAAGCAGATACAGGTCATCAACATCACAGAATATACGCGAACTGTAATGCTTTCCCGGAAGCGGTTCTTCCTCTTCAGGATTACCGTATACGCGGCCAATCGCATATATCTTTCCGCCGTAACGTTTATGAAAATTGATTTGTTCTTCAATTGCATGCAGCAGTCTTGAATACTTTAGGGATCTCTTCGGATAAGTTGTTCTGACCTCTGTTCTGAGCCTTGTAAGATGAGATCTGGCCATCTTCGCATGCATGAACAGGACAATATCTCCCCGTTTTGCCCATTTGGGAGCCGACCAGTTAGTTATACCTGTTGTCTTGGCATCTTTAACAAGTATTTGGGCATCATTCCCATCAAGATAGTATTCCTGCAGTTCTTCTATCGATTTAGGCACAGATATATTGGTGATGTATGCTTCTACGTATTTCCTGTGAGGTATTCTGCATTCACGCGGCCAAATTATATTCAATGGCGTCTCAATAGCACGCATACCCTCATCATTGATAAGTCCCGTGTCCGAGCGATTCTGATAGCGCAAAACTTCATCGGCAGAGTTAACATACTGCATGAACTCTCTTTGAAGTCTGACTTTTTCTTCTATAGGAAGAGATTTATACTCCGGATGATTCTTCAGAACCCGCTCTAAAACTGTCTCTGCAGACATCTCTTCGGCTGATTCATATAAATCAATTAGTTGTTTTAGATAATCCATTATTTGCACTCTCCGAATATCGTTGAATCGCATGATTATTCTGAAGTAGTTAACAGACAAATTACTCCAGTTTTCTTTTTGGCGTTAAGAAACGGAAGTTATTCATCATTCAAAACAGTTATATACTTCATCATCCTCCGGAATGAATTATTTGGCTTTCTTACAAACTCACTTATCTTACAGTGATCCAGTAATTCCCCATCACGGACCAAATGAATCTCCCCACTTTCAAAAGTGATAAGCATATCATTCATTCTGAAACCTGCAATATCTTCCTTGTCATTAATGAATGTCGCATCTGTTCTCCGTTTCAGTTCATACCAGAATCTGTATTCTGCTTCATTTTGAATCATCAATTCCGGTACCTGCGAACTGTGCTCAAGCAGGAAGATATTGGTAAACAGTTGAGTAAAGCCCTGCTCTTTCGCTTCTACAGGTCTGGAAAGAGTCTTCCAAGTTCTGACCTTGAAACAGTAATACTCTTCCTCGCTGCTCCAAAACTCTTCAGGGACATTTTCCCAGTTAACGATCTGTGAAGATACAACTTCACCGTAATATCTGATACCTGCCTCACTTCCAAATGCATATCTCGGCTGGTATAGTGCAATGAAGTGTATCGGTTTTTTATCCTCGGTAATCCTGCTTGCCGGGATGTAGTATTCCTTTGTGTTATTTGAATATGTTAACTGATCGACAGTCCGTACAGAACCAACCAAAACATCACGTCTGGTCCAGTCTGTTTCTGCCAACCTCTTTTCAATACCAATAGGTAAAACAGTACGTTCAAAAGCAGCTTCAGAAGTATCGGTAATCAGGTCATCCAGCAATTTTTCTGTCAGAGAAGTTGCCGTCGGAAGAAACGGAAGACCACCAATATTTACTTCATCTATGCTTCTATAAAACTTGTGTTTCGCATACTCTTCCTCATTGTGATACGGGAAAAGAACATATGCACCAAACATGGTATGTCTGTACGGATCTGTCCCTTTCTGAGCAACAATTGCATCACGGTATCTGTGCATGGTATTGATATCTGTTTCTGTCGGGCCGGGTGTCTGATAGTACTTTGCATAGAGACTTCCGGGCAGTGCAGGATCAATCTTGTACTTAGCATCGAAGACATACTCATATGCTTCCTGAGGACTGTCTTTTTCCAGTCTCAAAACATTATCCGGTCTCTGTGAAACCGTAGGAACATTGATCTCCGACGGATTATAGGACAACGTTATTATTTCCCCATTCTGCGCATTTCTGTAACGCACACGGCTTCTTGTCCCTTTAACAAGTGATACCGAAAGATTCTTTCCTTCCACCTTCAGAATATCCTGGCTGATCAGTGAGTACTTCTGTCTCATCAGACTGTTCAGCTTGATGAAACACCAGTACTCATACAGCACAGCAATGTCCTTTACAGAAAGTCGGAAGATACCTCCTGTTACACTCAGGCCATGCTGAAGTAACAGATAACATCTATACAGTTCTCTGTAACCAGGTGCCATACCCAGTACCAGTGACATGCCGGTACCGGCAGCTTCGGATTGTACTTCTCTCAGAAAACCGGTATTACTTCTGCGCAGTATACCGCGTACCATACTGTCAATATCACGAGTTACCGTGAGATCTGTTTCTCTATCGAGTTGTGCATACTGGTTCTTAAAGTGTTCCAGCCGCTTTGCGGTAGTCTCCAGCATGTACTTGGTCACTCTGTTCTCATTGGTATCGTAAGTTATGTATTTACGAACAGCCGGAGCTTTGTTCACCAGTATTCTGCCATCTTTGCGTAAGGTCTCCTCGGGATGTTTCTCCAGCCAGCGTAATGTACGATTATCTGTTCTTTTGATCTTATGAGCAGGAAGTATCTCATGTTCCGTTCTCAGTTCATGATGAGGATTACTGAGAATCATATCTGCTGCAGTTGTAAACTCCTTGTATATCTTACGAATGATCGCGAAGAACTCTACCGGGGATGCCTGCTGTTTATCAGCAATATCAAAGGTATTATAAGTCTTCTTCAGAAAATCAAATACCAGATTATATACTTCTCTGGTTACATCCGCCACGATAGCCTGATAGTCTTCCTTGTAACTGATCTTGGAGGGAAATACTTCCAGAGTAAGCTTCATGTACTGCTTACCGTCCACAAGAATATACAGATCGGATAAGCCGATATCATTACCGAAATTCAGTATGCCTGTCAGCAAGTTATCCTGATTCCTGAAGGGTGGCGATACCGCTCGTCTCACCTGGGGATTCTCATGCCAAAAAGATACCGTATGTTCTTCTTTTGCTTGAATAGCTATTTCGTATCTCTGCTGTTCAAAGAATAACGGAATACATTGATACTCTCCGGTATGATTACCACCGATGACCTGTGTGTATGTTGTTTCCCAATCCTTAGGTATATTCAGGTAATACTCATCAGTACAGGTTACCCTGAATACAGATTCCTTTTCTGTGATCTCCCCTGCAGGAAAAGCAGGATGTACATGAGGACCCCTTATTGTTACGGATAAAAGACCGGTTTCAACAACGACAGCTTCATCAGAGCCAGTACGATGTGAACCCATCCTCTTCAAATCTCCTTACCATGAAAGCTGTCTTTTTTGCGCTGTTAGGATATCTTACACCACTGTCAATTCTCTGCAGCATTGCATCAGCATCATCATATCTTTCGCTATCTCCGGCAAATACCGCAAAGAGTTCACAGAGCATCCTTTTCACAGAAACTGAACTACCTTGAATTCTCGGGAGAATCTTCTGCATGACCTCATTATCAAAAGCTTCATCTTCGCTTAACAATTCGCTGTTCTTATTGTTGAGCATGTAGAAAACAATCTCATCTCTGACACGGTATCCGACATGCGCATTAGCTTTCTGCAGGATTGCATTTAAAGCCTGTAACTGCTCTGAAATACCACGAGCATATTCTTTATCATCACAATCAGCATAATGCAGATATTCAGTCTTCAGGAAACTGTTAGGCAATTTTAATGCATCGCATTCTTCGACTACTTCCAAATCAGGATTCAGATCAACATAGTTAAACTCTATTGTGTTAGCACGGTCCAGCACTTTCTTACTGAACGGGAATGTCGTCTCATCCATATTCACTGTACCGACAATATACAGATTCTCCGGA
Source organism: Solobacterium sp. UBA3691 (assembly GCA_002372175.1). GTDB lineage: Bacteria > Bacillota_I > Bacilli_A > Erysipelotrichales > Erysipelotrichaceae > Bulleidia. The sequence goes on along the minus strand of DFIS01000035.1, from coordinate 37,678 downwards.
ATACCCATACTGCCGTAGTGTGACAATGCCTTCTTATCATTTCCGTATCTGTTCACTGTAATAAGGTCATCTGTAATAATAACCTCATCATTCCAGTCTCTTGTCTCAATAACAGAAAGAATATCACTCAGATAGTACTCAACTCTGGCAAGATTCATTTCATCAAGACACAGAATATACGGACAATCAGGATTATTCACTGCTTCTCTGATAAACTCCAGAATATCTCCCGGAACAAATTCTCCGTTCAGATTAACATGTCCAAAGAGATCTGACGAATCCGACCAGTCAGGACGTACAGGTACCATCTTATATTCAGCGCCGATCGCTTCCGAGAATAGTTTAACCAGTCTTGTTTTACCTGTACCGGAAGTTCCCGCAAGAATGACAAACGGCTTACTCTTGAGACTAAGATAGAAGTTTTCTATCAGTCCGCTGTTATACGAGAACCCTTTATAAGCAATATATCTCCTGATACGATCTACAGCTTCCTTTACAGAAACATCCATTTCTCGTTCCTCCACGGCTGTATTCAGAAACCTGATTATGTTTACTTCTTTACATGCCTCATATAATTCATCTCTTAATTTCCACATCCAGTTTCCGGGCATCCCTTCATCCGGTTTCTTTCCGACAAAGAGAACAGGCCAATACTTTGTCTTCCCTTCCTCATTGATGAACAGAGGACACTGTGTTATCTTGGAAATCCTCATTGCCAACTGTGTACAGTTACCCGAGATACCAAAAGGTTGCCTGTCATATAACTGTCCGAGATATTTACATGTAGCCCCATCTTTGTGTTTGAAGAACATGGCAAGAACACCACCCCAAATAGGTCCGATACAATCAGGATCATTCAGAATATCAACCCACTGTTCTTTGGATATACCAGGTGAGTATGCACTGAGTGATGGATACCAGGAATCTGACTCCTTAATGGTCGGATCATCTTGAATAAAAAGCTTATACAGTCGCAAGGCAGCTGACAGATCTCCATGCCCGTGGCTCCAATTAACGTTTTCATAATCAGGATTTGTTGTGATCAGGCGTTCAATTTCAAGGAAATCTTCAAGATTATTAGATTCCAATACTGTATACGGCAAAGAAACACCCAACCATTCTTCCGCTTTTTCCAAAGCACGAATATATCTCTTGATTGTTGAATCATTGTATTTATGATTAGGATACACTTTTAACCACGCTGTAAAAGCGTCTTTGTTATTGACGTGTTGTTGTCCATTTTCTGTCAGGAATTTTTCATACATCGATAAGGCACTGGAAACGATTCTGTGATACTTGTCATTTAGAGCCGCATACCCCGGGTTATTCTTTATCTCTTTAACTGCATTTTTCAACTCGCTAAGATCGTTGATTGTAAAGAGATTTGTATTCTCCAGTGAAAGATTATCCAATTTGTTTAAATGGCCTTTTAAAGATGTCACGTAATTTGAAATAGTCTCTTCGCTATAATCCTCTCCGTTACTTCTTTTTTTCTTTCTGAGCCATTCTTCAAAGGGTTGTCTATTATCGTTCATTTTTCACAGCCTCACAATTCCATATAAATCTCTTCATTCCGGAAGAATTCTTCTATTTCATTTAATACCTCAGCTCTTATCTGATCTTGTTTAATCATCTTGGAAACAGTGCACTCCCAAATCACAGCGCATTTAATTCCGAGTACTTCCAATTGCTGACGAACACGTAAATCACGGGCAACATTATCTTCAAATTTCTTATTCCAGAATTCAACTCGGCTTTTTGGCATGTATGCATATTTGCAGCCACTATGCCTGTGCCAAAAACACCCATTTACGAAAATTGCCACATTATACTTTGCAAGGTAAATATCAGGATGCCCAGGTATGAAACTCACATTCTTCCTATATCGATAGCCCTTTGAGAATAACAGCTTTCTAAGATACATTTCTGGTTTAGTATCCTTACTTCGAATAGCCGCCATGTTTTGGCTACGTTTTTCTGGAGAAAGAATATCTGGCATATTACTCTTCCATTGCCTTCACATAACTTATAAAACTACCAATAGACCAAATCCTATGCTGTCGATCTTTTGGATAGGTAGATATATAAGGTTTAGGAACAATCAGCACAACTCCTTCGGCATCCATCTCGTCCATCTGAGATGACGAAATACCCTGCTGCAGAGTACACAAATACTTATGATGATCTCGTAAACGGTCAGCTTCATTTAGCACCTGCCTCCACCTGTCTTTACAAGTAGTTTTTGCCGCAAGTGTACATATCTTATCTACCGGGAACTGATTATTATGATAATCATTGATTGAAGGAAAGATAAAATCGGGCTTCTTATTTCCTTCAGTTATTCCCTGTGATGTATAACGTAAATGGTTGGCTTCAAACAATGCTTCCAAATGATGTTCCAAACTTTTTCCAGCTCTGCTTTTTCTTCGATTGAGAACTTGATTAGCCATCGATATAAAATCATCTACTGTATCAAATCCCGAGGAAACAATTTTCCCATATCTTGATTGTTCAAGTGCTCTGAAGAGTTTGTATTCCATATCTGTCCATTCGAGAATAACCTTATCCGGATTATTCACCGCAGAATCCTTGCTCATTGATATCTGATACTGAATCATCCTTGCAGCTTTTGACATTTCTTCAGAAGAAGGAAAATCTTCAGAAAGACTCTCAATAAATCTATCAATTGCGCTTTTTTCCTGCACTTCCGCCTTAACGTTTTCTACTTCTACAATTCGATTTGTTTCCGCAGGAGTCATGCCAAAAGAATCCAGGTAATTCTGGATTTCTTCTTCACTGTTTAAAATATATCCTACGTAGTCTTCGTCAGTATACTTTGCAAGAACAAATAATGCTCCAGTATACTCGGGGCTCAACAAAGGAAAGCCTCGACCAAAACGAGTTATTCTCAATTCGTTTTTGCTTTCGTACCATGTGAAACAGCTATCGGTATAAAAATCATCCTGCCACTTCACGCGAGCATTCTTTTTAAGGATATGATTATTTTTTACTTCTTCATCAGTAAAAAGCATTCTGCTGGCCGATTTGGAAATCAGCATTCCAGACTGATGGCCACCAGTCTCCCCACTATCATTAGCAGACAGAAACTTGCAAAAAGTATCTTTAGCTGCAAGTGTAGCATTAATCGCTTTTTCTGAAAAAGAATCAGTCATAATAAGTTAATCCTGTTTCACTTCCAAGTCATTAATCTTACGGTCAATCAGTCTTGCTACGTCCTCAATTAACGGAACGACAACCGAATTGCCAAACTGACGATATGCCTGGGTATCTGATACTACTATCTTAAATGTATCCGGAAATCCCTGCAATCTTGCACATTCTCTTGGAGTTAAGCGTCTTGGATTCCTCCCCTGTTGAGGAATTAATATTTCAGATCCATCTTTGTAATACCGTGCACTTAATGTACGAGAAACTCCTTCGGGATTTGCAAGGCCAAAGCCAAAGCCATTTCCTGCAGCTTTATGCTTATCTGCATATTTTTGCAAATAATCCCATAGTTTATTGGTTAAGGTATACTTCCGATCAACATTTGTTTCGAGAATATCTTTCAATACTGGCTTGGGTTTTACAGGATTAATGATAAAATCAAAATTTATCAAATCACCATATCTTCTTCTATCAAAGCCAACAATCAGGATCCTTTCGCGATGTTGTGGAACATAATTCTGACCATCAATTACACGGTAAAAAATTTCATAATCAAGTTCATCTAATGACTCAGTAATTACCTTAAAAGTGTTTCCCTTATCATGGCTTTTTAAGTTCTTTACATTTTCTAACAAAAAAGCCTTTGGCCTTTTAGCATTAATAACCCTGCACACATCAAAGAATAAAGTTCCTTGTGTTTTATCTTCAAAACCGGTTGCCCTTCCTAAACTTTGCTTTTTTGAAACTCCTGCAATTGAAAAAGGCTGGCATGGAAACCCAGCAACTAGAATATCATGATCGGGTATGGTTGCAGCATCAACAGTTGTTATATCACCATCAGGTTGCTCACCAAAATTAGCAAAATATGTTTGCTGGCAAAACTTGTTCCATTCATTTGAGTAGACGCACTTTCCACCAGCATTTTCAAAGCCGATCCTCATTCCGCCAATACCAGCAAATAAATCAATAAATGTGAATTTGTGTCCAGAAATATCAGAACTGCTAGTTTGTTTATAAACATATTGCATTATTGCACTATTAATAGCTTCTGACACAGATTGTTTATTGTTCTTAGATACTTCTGTCAAGAGATCATACAGATTATCTTCAACTCTTACATGTATTTGTTTGGCCATAGATTGTCTCCGGGAATAATTATATACCATTTATTTCCCGACCATCAAATAATACAACTATATTTCATTTTAACTAGCAGCTTTTAAAGAATTAGGCCAAATTCATATCAGAATACTCTAAATGACTTATATCTATTTGATAGCTGAGATGTACAACTCCTATAGGAAATTGATTGTCTTTGAATTTATCTTTTCTAATTGCCGGGAAATTATCATCCACTTCATACATACACGACTCAAGTATCTTATACTTACGCCTTCTTACACTTGCTCCAGGATGATAGCCCTGGTCTTCAAGTTTTTTATTAATTTTACTGTGAGACACTCCGCGACTCACTAATCGCTCGACAATATCATCTACAGAAATTCCGTTTTCATCTTTTTCAAATCTTATGAAGCATAGATAAAGTGGCTTGCCACTAGTTTCAAGCTGATGTTCACCATTTATCTGTATTTGTTTCCCATATCTAGATAAAGTAGCTTTGACTTCATAATCAGCAAGCTTTCCCTGTATATCATGAGTGCTATAACTTGTATTAAGCCAATCTACTACATTTCCTTCCACGAGAAGCTTTTCATATACAAGCATTTCCGCGATTATTGAATACGGTTGCTTATCCGACATTTTGTTACCAATAAAACTTCTCCAGGTATTCCACCATTCAGAAGGATCTCGTAAGATTTCCTCACGTTTTTCCCCTTCTTTTCCCGGTTCGACAAAACTGGCGCAAATTGTTGCAAATTCGTTTCTTATATTTTCTAAATCACTTGTCAAAAGAAGGTAATAACCTGTTTTCCCAGCAATGTTTCTAAATTCACACGTCAAATATGCATGAGCAAACTCTTCAAATACTTTACGATTTTCAAAAGGAATTGCAACTCCGTACGAAGTATCCTCCCTTAAAACATATGCAGGGTAATCAGTTCCGACTGATTCAATAATATATGCTGTATTTCTTAATCCATTCGAAAACCATTTTCTAATTTCTTCTACGAGGTCCATGTTATCCCTTTCTTTTACTAAAATGCTTTTATCACTTCATCGGCAATAGCTTTTGCTAATAACGGTGGAACTGCGTTGCCTATTTGCTTAAATGCATCACTCATTGAGCACTGAAGTAAAAAACCATCAGGAAATGATTGAATTCGTGCAGCCTCACGAACAGATAATCCACGAGGTTCAATAGGATGAATATGACTGTAAGTATCGACAGATAAATGTGCTGTGACAGTATAAGAAGGTTTATCAAGTCTTAACTTCTGCCATTTAGAGATAAACTTATCTCTAGCATACGGTGGCACAATTTCTTTTTTTAATTTTTCGTATTCAGCTTTATTCTCAACAGTAATCCCACGAATGCGACAAGCTTTAGCAAATAACTCATCTGCTATCTTTGATGCCGCAATATAATCATCGCCCTGCTCCATTTTTTCAAAAATCGGATAATCTCTCAATGTCTTTCTAAAACAGTTTCCGGTAACAGACGGATTCTCATAACCAAACCAATTCCTCATCGTTTTCTGGAACTCATTCTGTGAGGAAGTTCTATACTGCATAGGAGTTGTTATCTTTTCGAGTTTATATTTCCTTTGCCATGTCGGAAACAATTCAGGTAAATCAGATAATGCATCTTCAACGGTGACCCAATCCGGCAAATCGTTATCACTTACGGGAGGAATAACGAAATGTTTGTTTTCACTTAATGATTTGAATCGAAGCTGATTTTGTGTTTTCGTACCATCAGGATTCTTATGCGTCGGAATTGGAAGGGATATACTTTTCCCCAAATCATCTCTAATTGCGATCAATATGACTCTCTCTCTCACTTGTGGTACACCATAGTCAGCAGCATTTAAAATCGTCCAATATGCTGTATAGCCGTGCTTTTCAAGAGATCGAGCTACTCTTTCAGGAACATTAATGCCACCATAATCAACAGATTCTGGAACATTCTCCATAATTACTGCTTTAGCATCTAGCCCATAAGCAAATCGCAAAAAATCCTGAAATAAATAACCTCTACTATCATTAGTGTTTTTTCTGTCTTCACCTAATGAACGTAATTTGGCCCTTCCAACAAGTGAATAAGCCTGGCAGGGAGGTCCTCCTATAACGATGCAACCATTGCTCCCTACATTTTCCATAAAAACGCTAGGCTCAATTTGTGTAATATCACCACACAGATGAGCTAAATCTTCCCCGTACCTCCAGTGAAGATTATAAGATGCCGTTTCAACAGCTGACGGCATTAATTCTAAGCCCGCACCAATATGAAAGCCACTCTTATTAAAGCCCAGTGACAGACCACCGCAGCCAGAAAATAGATCAATGACTTCCGGTAATTTATTAGTATCCAAAATAACCAAACAACTCCTTTACATATCCTTCATTTCCACCCTTACAGAGTTCTGGCTCTATCGATACCGTTCTAGAAGTATTCAAAACCATGACTTGTCTAAGCAGCTTTTCTTTATCTTTAGAATTTACAGCAGAATAGTACTTGATTAGTTTTCTATAGAGATCAACCCTATATCCGGCTCTACCAGATCTTTCTACAATCTGTACTATTGTATCCGTAGTATTATTCTTTAATACATCATATGTTTTTGACAGCTCTTCATCAATTGTTAAACCTGGCTGCAAAGATAAATAAATATACCACCAAAGTGTTTTTAGGTATATGCGCCGGCTTGTTTTCCACATCCTGTCTTCATTCACATTTACTCTGATCCGTTTATCACCAGAATAAACATATGATCCCTTATATCTATCACTTACGATGTCTGGAACAACCTGAGTACATAGATAAACCCAAATTTGATCATCAGAAGCAAGTCGTTCATTCATCCCATATTCTTTCAATGTTTTATACATGGATAATGCAAATATCAAATCGGTTTTGTAATCAGATTTGGCTCCAGCGTTTTTAGCACTTTCCTTTGCATTTTCGTAAGCTTCAAGTATGAGACTACGGATGCTTCTATAATTATCATCTAAATCTTTTTCTATATCGGATGCCCAATCATTTTTCATCTGATTAAACTCTTCGACAGTTAATGAATTCCATTCTGCAGTTAATTCTTTTGCGTTTTTTTTCGAAAGCTTCTTCCATTCCATCATAACTGCACCTCTTATCTAAATCTATTCATTAAATCTTTACGAATAGAAACTGCCAATCGCTCTGGATTATTAGAATGAACATTTAGCCCGAATGTATTAATGAAGTATCTAACAACGCTCGAAATACTACCCTCTTCAATCCCAAGTCCAGATATTGTGTTGCCAGAAGTGTCATCAAGAAGTGTTTTTGAAATAAGTATTTGCAATGCAGAAGCGATAATATCCGCTAATAGTGGAGAATTCTTAGGGCCCTGATTCTCGTTTAGGGTAGGATAGTCTTTATGCGCTGTATTCAAATAAATACAGAAATTCTCCTCCTCAAACCTGTCAACAGTTGGATCACTCCAATTACACTCTACCCACCAAAGAGGTTCTCCCTTCGAATCCGTCTCTACAATTGGGAAAACAGCACCTTTCCCATCTACGATAATTCTTGTCTCATCGAGTTCTCCAAGAATCATTCCAGTCTTATTTGCAAGGTATGATTGAGTGGTTGGAATATGTCCAGGATCTTGCACATAAAAAATAGTTTTCAAGGATACAGTTCCTCGAATTATGTGCGGCGAAAAGGATAAGGTTCCTTCAATTGTTTGAGGAATAGTGCTTTTTCGAAAAAAGCCAATAGGCTGAACCCCTCTTGCATTTGAGTCCTTAGAGGTCCACATGATTGCCACACCCAGCTCACCATCGTCAGCTATTATTCCTTTTTTTCCAAACAGAAAGATAGGAGTTTGAATCACACAAGTGCTAGTAACATTCAACCCGTAATACTCAGGATTCCATGTCGCGTTTTTATCTATGAGTTTTGAGATTGCAACACTGCTTCCTGTCGAGTTTTCAACAACTGATTCTTCTTCCAGCGGAAACTCTTCACCATTTCTGGTATATGAAAACCGATATGTTGCTATATTGTATCCCGTTTTCTTTTTTAACTCGTTTGTGAGTTTTGGATATGCACTCAAATAAGCAGGCATGCTAGTCTACCTCCATAAGATTCATACTGGCGATTATTCCGGAATCTTTAATTGTGTAATTAATGATCCCCTCAATTTGATAGTTTTCACCAGTAGGAACTTCCATGGTGAGTGAATCAACAACTCTAAAACTATCTGATTTTCCAAGCGAAAATCTAATGCCAGCCAGTTCTCTATTCGAGTCAATAATTGCCATTCCCTCATAAAGATTTGCTGGTTTTTTTGCTTTTCTTTTCAGGACTCTCAATACAGTCAGCTTATTCAGCACAACCGGGAACTTTTTTCCTATATTCTCTTCCCATCTTTTTCCATCCATCAATCCGGTTTCTGAAACAACAACCATTTTCAGAATTGCTTTTTTCTTTTTTGCGAAATTAATCTTTACTTTTAAATTTATAGAATTATCAGAGTATTCCGGCTCGCTTTCATACCGTATTCCCAACCTTGCAGAGCTTGGTGAAGGGTTTACCGGGCCAGGTGGATCTGGGATATCTGGATCTGAAGGTACCCCTGTTGGCATCTGCAATCCATCAGGTAGCAGAATATCAGCAAGCATTCTTCCTAGTCCAATATTCCTCCTGTCTATTTTGGTAGGAGTCATCTCGCCATAGTTTTCACGAATTGTTTTCCTAACGCCTCTCTGTATTTTATTAATTATCTGCAACTGTTTGTTTCCAAAAACAGGTCCTGTCCAGTCTGACCAGGACATATGATCTGCCTTTTCACCATTTCTAACATATTCCTCAAGTGAAACATTAGTGTCTGCAATCATATTATCGATGATGGAGAATACACCAACTATAAAATCATCTTTGCCAGTTGTTGGAATTCCTTCACACCATTCCCCTGTTATTTCATATGAAATAACCATTGCCGGCTGTCTTACGTACGCAATAATCGGATTGTTATAACTTGGATCGGCAACTTTATCGATATATCTGTAAGGACTATCATAATTATCAGGTGAAGTCATTTTTAAATCACTTGCTGAAACCCGTGTGAAACTAATTACACCCGCAATCGCTTTATTTTTTGTTGTATCAAAGACATTCCGTAATGTTATGTTTTTGCAGATTATTTCCGATTTCCCAAACTTAGGATTATTTGTCCATGGAGCATTATAAAGTGTTTGGATAAGCTGGAAATACGGTGCCATTTTTTCAAATGTGAGACGCTGTCCGTTAACATATAGCTTAAGATATCTGCCATCTCTATACCGTTCATTATATGATCTGTTGTTTATGCGACAGCAATACCATTTTTGAGCAGCAACAGAAATATACTCTTCTACACTTCCTTTTGTCCAATAGGGTGGCGAAACATTTATATCATCCGATTCCGGAACGGTTTCTTCTAGCAGTTTTTTTGTGTCAACAAACGGGATAATAATACGTGTACCTGTTTCTTTTCCCTTATACGGAGATAGATTAAATACACTTAGAATTCTTTCGATTTCCTTTTCGTTAGTTATCGGTATTGTTCTATGCGTTCCAACCGAAGTATTAGTATCCTTCTTTCCCCACCAAGCTATTCCTCTATCAAACAGAGTTTTTGGAAGTAATGTTTCAATCTTTGTTTCATCTTCCACCAACGCAGCTGCCATCCGAGATTCATATGTTTTGCTATACTCGTCAAAAATCCTGCTGTAATACAATACCAGTCCAATTCCTACTCTAAAATATACCGTTTTTCCGAGTCCCCACGAGCCTCCTGAATTCTCCTTTTCTTGCGGTTTACTGATCTCATAGACAAGTTTTAGAAGATTTCCATATTCTCCACCCACTCGATCTTCATACCGCACAGGACCTGTCAATCCAACTGTATTCTTATCAGATACAGAGATATACATGCTCTTCTTGGGATATAGTTTTTTTAGTTTTTCTCCTATTGTTTTGAGGTGAGGAGCCAAGTCATTTGTATCAAATGGTGCAACATCAAAGCGAACCTCCACATTGTCATAAACATCATTCTTTAATGAAGCATCCAAACTATTTTGAATAGACTCGCGGACTAGTAAGTCAAGAGTCGGAGTACCATTGTTCTGAATTAACCTCAATAGTGATTTGCCAGATTCTGACATCCGCTCAAGATGTGCAATTTCAATCTCCATTTATCATTTCACTTTCTATTTCATTCTTATCAAGATCTTCAAACCTTGCTTTTACTTTGTGTCCACCGGTTCTAAGCCCCGGTGTCACAAAGGTTATACCAATCAAATCATTATCGGTATTTATCGGATATCTGCCCTCTTTTGAAGGCTGATAGTCCTTATCAATTCTGTAAATTAAGAATAATGGTGTTTTACTTAAGCCAGCTGTTTCACGAATTTCTTTATATGTATTATTGACATCAGCTATCTTATTTTTCCAATAAACAGGATCGATTGAGTCCTTATCAACATCTGCAAGATAGTCCTTTTTGCCAGATAACACACCGATATTTAATGAATTAGATTCAGCATAAACATTTGTCGCAGACCTCTCAACTTTTGCAAATCTGGCTTCATCATTAATCACCCAGACTTTTGACTGTTGCGTATCTCTTCTGATTTGAGTTCCCACGGCAACCACGGTCCACTTTGTCATTTCACCAGCTTTTGTCTTTTCTTCCACCCATTCGGCATAGCTACTCATATCATTAAAAGCTTTTGATGTACCGTGGATTTTGAATTGTTTGAAGAAATAATCCATTATTGTTTCAAATGAAACGTCTCTCCAAAAATACGCTGTTGTATTATTTGATAGCTTGCCTTTACCAAGTTTTTTTATAAAACTATTGGTCGTCTCTATATTGTTTCTCAAAATTGCAGGATCTGTTCCATAGACAGTTAATTGGGTATCCATTCCAGAATAGTCAACATCTGTCTCTTCTGCCATCTGCTCCTTATTCTTTGCGGTGAGGCGTAGCCAGCTAACTTTCGGTGATGTTTTGAATGTAACAGCATATTCCAGAGGTGTTTTATTACCTTGTCGAGCCATTTCAAACAGTTGTTCACGAAGGTCATCATCAATATCAGCTAATGTAGCGAACTTATCTCGTGTATCATCTGTCATCCAAATTCTTTGCATTAGTTCATAATGACGCCTATAGCCAAACCACCGTCCCATTTGCATCAATGTATCAGCCTGTTTCACAGTCCTTAAAAAATACGTCGATACCAAGCCTTCTAATGTAAGTCCTCTAGATAGTGTATTTCCGCCTATCACAATAAATGCAGTAGAATATCCTAATTCTTTTTCAGGATAAGTTAATCTCATGTGAACGCCATCTTCATCAACACGATTATTCGCACAGTTATCTATGCAAAGATGAAGATTCCTGCTGTACACAAGCTCCCCCTCTTCATCCATCATGATAGAAGTCATTTTCTCTGTCAGTTCTTTTATTCCGGGAATCAACTGTTCATAATCCGGATAATCCCAAATTGCATTATCAGGGAGTCCGTAGTCGCTATACGAATTTCTGAAATCTGTTTTTGTAAATCTTTGTATTTCTTTCTCATAAACAGTTTTGCACATATCAACAATTGTTTTTCTGTGCAGATAGAACCACGCTTTTACTGAATCAGCAATTTTACTATGTTCAGCCTGTTTTTGACTTGTATGGATCAACATACTAACCGGCTTTTTATAGCCATAATAACGCATTGCAGAAGCAACACAAATAAACCACAGAATTGAATCTTGTAGCGCTTTAGGTAATGCTTCACTCTCACCTTTGTGAATCTTACGAATGTCTTTTACTTCTTCATCAGTTACTCTTCTTACAATATCTAAGGTCTGCAGGTCTGCATCCATACTTCCAAAGATTTGGCGCGGTCCGAAGTATTCTTTGGAAACCGGTAAAGTTTTGATAAAATGCCGTGGATACAGAGAGTCCTTGTGCGTATCATTAAGACAGTTTGCATATGGTGTTGCTGTATAGCTAATATAATTCATGGCCTGGTAGTGACTTGTATACTTATTGTTTACAGCACTAGTAGCCTGTTTGTTTCTACAAGCGACAAGATTCTGAAGCGCTTTATTTATCGCCTTTCTCTCTTGCTCGTTATAAACATTACCTGTATCAATACCCGCTTGATCAGCTTCATCATCTATTACAAGAACTTTTAATTGTTGGATCTTATTTTTGTCAGCTTCAATCCAATCTATTAAATCATTCAGCCTTGATTTAACCTTTAGACACACGGTCATATATCTCATATTACTTCCAGGCTCAAGATTTAAATCGCAGAGTCTATCTCCATGATTATTGGAACGCTTCGAAAGATGATTGAATCCTATCCAATTCAAATTTCCTTTTAAGTTCAAGTCATCGAACAATCTTTTTTGTGTTTGTCTTCGAAGATTTTCTATAGTTCCGGAAAGCACAATAAACATATTCCAACCGTAATCTGCAGCCATTGCCATCAATCCTGCCATGTTTGCGGTCTTTCCCGATTGCACATTACCAATAACAAGTCCTTTAATAGGACCGCTTTCCACAGTATTAGTACTTAAACGTTGAAGGATTTCTAACACGGATTTTTCAATATTATCTATTGCATCATCGTTAAAGTCTTTGTCTTCCTTTAAATGCTTTCTGTATAATTGCCAGCATGACTTTTCAGCAGTGGGAACTCTCACATTAGAATTTTCATTTTCACTGTTAATTTGAGCCGCCAATGATGCTCTTTCATTTTCTCTAGCTTTATCTTCAGCTTCCTTCGCTAAATCCACAAGCCGATACCAATCCGAAGTGTCCATTTTTGGCCAATCATCAGTTTTGTACCTATCTTCAAGAAACAAAGTCAAACCAGCTTCATCGTCGTGAAATCCCAGCCGAATTTCATCCCATTCTTTCTTGCTTGTAATTCGTCTTTGGCGGATCCATTGTTTCACTTCATCGAATTCTATGCCATTATACTTAGAATCAATCATATGTACCTCTCAATAATTATTTTTTTAGATTTACAAATGACACTTTAATTCACAAATAACATGAGGAAAGTATTCATCTTATTAATAATAATGCATATTTGCTTTCATTCCAAATTCCAGAAGCTTTTTTATCGTGTAATCTTTTATGATTTACAATTTTCACTTTCCTCCTTCTGCCACCTTCTCTTTTCTCTGTATTATTTGTACAGATACTTATTTCTCCAGTTATACTGTTCTTATCAGGAGGTATCCCTCTATGTCTTTACCTGATGGTATACACTTTGAGAATAATGAATACTTCTGGACTTACTATAAAAAGGTCAGTATAGTTCCCTACTCTGCCTGTTTCCTGGTACTGGAAGTTCTGTGGGTGCTGCTGGAACCTACAAGAAGAATACCTGTTCTTCCTGCTGTTACGTTAGTTTCTGCTTTCTTTATCTACGGTGTATGGGCCATGAATGATCTGGTGGCCGGTGCTCCCAGGGTATATTTACTTACGGATACTGAGATACGTATGTTTATTCCCGAGGAATACCGCAGGAAGCTATCCCGTATGCTGATCATGCAGAATGCTGCCAGTTTCTTCAACAATACAGACAGACCCGGGAATACCGTTCTTCCTGCGGATACCTCGGTATCCTATGCTGATATTACACATGTTACTGTCAGTGATGATATTACCCTGCACAGTGCGGGGAAGTCCCTGAGCGTACATACTTGCTCAGAGGCCCAGAAAACGTGGTTTACGGGGTTTCTGAGAGATAGACGTCCTGATCTTCATCTACAGTAAAATGTGCCTCTGACAGCGTCAGAAGCACATTCTCTGTTATTGTCTTTCAAGCCAGTCCCTGACGATCTGATCGTTATCTTCGGTCAGATCTTCTTTTAGTGTTAAGACAACATCATATTCTTTATCAGACAGCCCGGGCACAAGTTCTTCAGTAACTCTGGTCCTGATCATTTCATCCTCCATGCCGATATTCTTCAGCATGCTTACAGCTCTTCTGGCAAGATTCCACTTTGTGCGGATCTCATTAACCTCCCACTCATGCCTGAAACTCAAATGGTAAGTCATATATCTTTCCCTCCATTCACGGTCATTGCGAAGATGCTTAACAGCTTCTTCGATCCTGCAGGTGAGTTCATCAGCCGGATTCCCGGTATTCACATAATCAAGAAGTCTGTTCAGACCATCATCCATGTTCCCGGGATCTCCCTTTGTGTTCAACACAATTTTAACACTTTCATCCTTGAGGATAAACGATATGTCTTCATCCGCTCTGCTGCGAAATGTATACTTGCGAAGACCAAGACCAAACGGATCATAATTACAGATAAATATTACGTACGTAGGTTTCAGTTCTCCGTAAGAACCACCTGCTGTAATCTGTTCAATATCGTTGACAGCCGAGTAATACCTTAGTCTTTTCGGAAGATGTATTTCTCTGTAAGTCTGCATCTCCACACAGTATACTGCCTCATCATCCTCAAATCTGACATCCATCCGTATCTTCTTCAGAAGCGGATCACTACCTAATGTTTTTTCTCTTTCGATATATATGATCTCCCTGATCTTACGCCCTGTGATCTTTTCTGTTAGTTCTGCCGCAATATCCGGATAACGGTAAAGAACAGCCCCAAACATCAGATCATCCGCAAATGTTACTTCTTCGTATTTTTTCATTATTCCGGTTCCTTTCTGTATATCCTATTTGTTCTGAACACAGAAACTCCCCGCGAATAAGTAAGAGGATGAGACACTCTGTTCTCATCCTCCGGTTTATTATTTCGTATAGCTTCCGAGATACCTGAGACTTTCCTTCGGTATTCTCTTCTGTGTACTTCTGTCTACAGCGATCAGTCCGAAGGTCATGCTGAAGCCCTTCTGCCACTCAAAGTTATCCATGAGACTCCAGTAACAGTAACCCTTCACAGGTATGCCATCCTCTATACAGTTATGTACACCCTGCAGAGCTCTTCTGATGAATGCTACTCTTCTTGTATCATCATCCATGGCTGTACCGTTCTCGGTAACGATCAGATCTCCCCTGAATCCCTCATGTACCTTGCGTATGACATGTTCAAGAGCTTCCGGATAGAACTCATAATCCATCTGGGTCAGTTCTGCCCCTTCCGGTGCCGGCAGCTGTCCTTCCGGTCCGTACAGTGTTCTTGTATAGTTCTGTACACCGAGGAAGTCATCTCCCTCAAGATACGGCAGATAATGTGTAAACTCTTCGTCCCAGGCAGCTTCCGCAAAGCTTTCGCCGCCCTCCAGTGCCTGCAGATCATGCATCGACAGGGTAATGCCTACCTTGATCTCCGGATACAGGGATTTGATGGCTTCTTTCGCTGCCTGATGTGCCCGCATGACCAGGAGATCCCCCTCCGGTGTGCGTGAATTGACGAAGACCTGGGGCTGCGGTGTTCCGAAGATCTCTGCATTCTCGGCTGCCGCAAACTTCATGTTCTCCATCATCTTCTCAAAGTTCATGCCGACCTGCACGCTGCCTTCCGCACTCTTTGCGCTCTTGGCCGCCTGTTCCGCCATCAGCCGGAAACGCTTTGCAATCGCTGCCAGCTGCAGACCCATGTTCGCTTCGTTGATCGTACAGATGTAATGCAGCTGTGCCCCTAGCTTTTCTGTTACGTACGCAGCATATCTCCGGAAGTCTTCTACGGTACTTTCGGCTTCCCAGCCGCCCTTGCGGATCAGCCACACCGGACTTGTGAAGTGCATCAGCGTCACGATTGGTTCAATACCATTAGCCTTACAGCAGTCAATGACCCTGCGGTAGTGTTCGATCTCTGTCTCATCGAACTTCCCTTCCTCCGGTTCAATACGCGCCCATTCCACCGAGAAACGGTACGTGTTGAGTCCTGCCTCAGCCATCAGTCTGATATCTTCCTCATACCTGTTGTAATGATCACAGGCATTGCCGCTGGGCTCCGTAAAGCTTGTATGCGGCATATGTTCCTGTGCCCAGTAATCACTGTGTATATTATTTCCTTCGACCTGGTGCGCAGCTGTTGCTGCACCGATCATAAACCCTTCAGGGAATATCATGTCACTCTGCCTCCACCTGCTTGCAGATACCTTCGGTAATACCATTTTCATTGAACGCATCAACTCTTACGCAGTACGCTCTGCCGGCAACCAGAGCACCAACTCTGTGCTCACCTGCCGCAAATACCATCATGCTGTGATAGAGCTTATCTTCCGATGCACCAAACAGGATATTATAGCCAACGGTATCTTCCTGCTCACTGATGCATACCGTCATGTCAAGATCACTGCTCCGTGCTGCCGTATATGCCGGTACTGCCGGAGCCTTGCCGTCACCCAGTCCGAACACTCTGAGACCCGATATACAGGGTCTCTGTTCATACGGTACAGACATATTGCTTAACCGCAGGTAACGGATCTCAAGACCTTCCTCCCTGACGATCAGATCATGCGTAAGATCTGTCTCCGCATCACTCTTATCTTCGATCACAGCCCAGTTACAGCCGTCTGCTGAGCCTTCAAGCTTCCACTGCGTCTTCAGGTCACGCTCTTCGATATAACGCGCCTGTGACCCCGGACGGATCTCTCCCGGACACGGTATGTCGATATGATCATCCGCGAAGTTCACCTGTACGGCATGCACAGCGTATACCTTGCCAAGATCCATGCACAGCCATTCTTCTCTGCCTGTCCCGGCTGCCTGCCACCACGTCTGTACGTTTTCTTCTGCCGCCTTCTGCGGCTCATGTCCCGCCGTAAAGGAGGATGCAGAGACGTCCTTCCCTGCACTTAACAACATCCACTGCGGATCTCTCCAGGCATCCTGACGGTATCCCGAACAGCTGATCGGCCAGTCGCCGTACCGCTGGTTGCAGTAGAGCTCACCATCACCGTCAAAGCCGGCCGGCCACAGACCGACTCTGCGTTCAAAGTCATGATTGACAGAGATCCGCATCGTGGCTGTATGCCACCAGTTGCCCTGGTCGTCCTGCATCGTGGAACCATGTCCCGCCCCGGGAATAAACCCGCCCGGTTTATAGGAATACGGGGTGTTGGCTGCCGGGACAAACGGTCCCAGCGGCTTGTCACCGACATATACGCCGTCAGAATACGTGTTGTACTGTGTGCCCGGTGCCGCATACTGCAGGTAATACTTACCGCAGTGCTTGGTCATCCAGGCTCCCTCAATATACGGTCTGTTGGTAAACATACCCCTGATCAGCGGTGCCACTCCGGGAGGAAGCTTATCCTCCGGCGTACCGCTGTGTTTCAGGAAAGCCTGATACTTCGCTTCTACTTCTTCATCACTGGCCGGCAGCGTCGTGTTATTCTCACCGATACGCTCATAACCGATATGATACGGATCCCCGAAGATCACTTCTTTCTTCTCGCCGATGGGCTGCAGTGTCTTTGGATCTACTTCCGTACCGTATACCGGTGTAGTATTCGAGCATCCCCAGTAGAAGTACACTCTGCCGTCATCATCCTGAAACAGGTTGGGATCCCAGAACGGGAAGGTACCGTCGATCTTCTCGTACGGACCGTTCAGGATATCCTTTGTCCGGTAATAATCACAAGGCTTTTCGCGGCTGGATGCACAGAAGTATACATAGTCACCGATCACGCGGACATCCGGCGCATAGTCATACAGCGGCAGATCCTCCGGCAGACGGTGATTCTGCCAGTTCACAAGGTCATCGCTCACCCACACGCCCAGTGTCATCGACGCAAAGATCCAGTATCTGCCGGCAAAGCAGATCATTGAGGGATCAGCCGCTTCCCTGCAGATCTGCAGCAGTCCGTGTTTGCGCGGATCGGCATTGAACTGATAACGGTAATTGACATTCAGAGGATTACAGAAGTATTTCATAATGGTATGTACCTTCCTTTACATCTTCTATTGTACTATCCGGCAGGATGATCTCTGCTGCACATGGTACGGATATATCCAGGATCAGTTTGTCATCCCCGTACTGCCAGCAGCTTTCGATGGTGCCGACCGGTGACAGCCAACGAGCTTCGGCATGACCAAGCATCTTCGAAGGCTGCGGCCTGACAGTCACTTTTCCTTCGGTGAGATGAATACCGCAGACACCGCTGAAGAGCCACCCGCTGATCGCACCGTAGGAATAGTGATTCAGAGAATCATGCACGGTACCGTCGTTACGGATGCCGTCCCAGGTCTCCCAGATCGTTGTTGCGCCCTTCTTTACGGCATAGAGCCAGCCCGGGCACTCTTCCTGCAGTAACAGCCGGTAAGCCGTATCCGTAAAGCCATGATCTGCCAGTACCCGGCAGAGATCCGGTGTGGACAGGAACCCGGTATTCAGGTGATATCCGTTCTTCTTTACCAGTTCGTTGAGCATAGCGGCAGCCGTCCTGGCCTCTTCGCCGTCAAGCAGACCGAAGGCCAGCGGACGCACATACTCACACTGTCTGTCGGAAGTGATCCTGCCGTTTTTCGTGCAGGTATACCGGTATGCCTTCTTTGCGTTCTCCGCTGTCCCGGCATACTTCTTCGCATCGTCATCGTGCCCGAGGATCTTCGCAATACGCGCCAGCAGGGATGCCGAACGGAAGTAGTATGCCGTAGCGACCTCCGGATTGCCGTGCATCATCGTCTTCTTCATCTCGGCTGTATTATCCACATCCGGCTGGCACCACTCGCCGAAGTGAAAGCCTTCATCGACCAGATATTTCTTATACGGATTGCGCATGTTTCCAAGCCTTGTCTTCTGTGCACGTTTCTCACAGAAGCTCATCCAGCCCTTCATCATGTCATAGTTTTCTTCGAGAATCTCCTTCTTCCCGTAGGCTTCATACAGAGCCCAGGGCACCAGGATACAGGCATCGCCCCAGCCGGCTGATCCCTGTAACATGTTCGAGATCATACTGCCGCTGTTATTGACCGGGGCAATATTCTCGACAAGTCCGTCTTCGTGCTGAGCCATGCGGCACTCCCCGAGCCACTTCCGCAGCACCGGATAGCAGTCCGCAAGATATACCGCTGTCGGCGCAAAGACACCGGCATCACCGGTCCATCCTGCCCGCTCTCTTGTCGGACAGTCGGTCGGAATGTCCACGAAGTTGGAACGCATGGACCAGAGACTGTTCAGAAACAGTCTGTTGACATCTTCATTGCCGCAGGCAAAGAAGCCTGTCTGCGGCATTTCCGAGTATACGGCAATCGCGATAAACTGTGCATCATCGAGGCTGATCTCGGTCTCGATCTTTGCATAACGGAAGCCGAAGATACAGAAAGACGGATGGTACACATTCAGACCGTCCTTACAGATATATTCGATCTTCTGCGGGATTCCGCCGTTTTTATTCCGGTCTCCCGGATCGAAGTTAAGCTGGGTGAAATTCCCGTTCTGATCCAGGGTCTCGCCATGCCATAATGTGATCTTCCCGCCGGCTTTGGCATTCACGCGCAGTTCCGTATATCCGGCCAGGTTCTGTCCGAAGTCGATGACCGTTTCACCGTTTGGTGTATGGATGATCGTGCCGGGAAAGCGCTCCTGTTCGATCACCGGGACACTTTCCTCTGCCGCCAGGTTTGCGTACCCGTATGCCTTGACCGTGACCTCATGCCAGTCGGTGATCTCTTCCTTACGGGCATCATAGCTTTCACCCTGCTGCAGATCGTTTTCCCGGACAGGACCGCTTTGTGAAGCTTCCCAGCTGCCGTCACTGCCGAGGATCATCTTCCCGCCGGCTTCGAGCTGACATAACAGGGCCAGATCTTCGCCATAGTAATTGCGCAGACCGTCAATACCTACACTGCCGCGGTACCAGCCGTCTCCCAGTGTTACCGTCAGTTCATTCTCTCCGTCTCTAAGCATCTGACTGACGTCATATGCCTGCACACACAGGCGTTTGCGGTAATCGCCGGTGCCGGGTGCCAGTACATGTCTGCCGATACGCTGTCCGTTAAGACATGCCTCGTACAGACCGTGACATGTGATATAGAGTACGGCATTCTCTGTTCGCTCTGCCGTAAATCTCTTCCGCAGCAGCGATGCCGGCTGTCTGACAGAGGCATCATGCGTCAGTTCGGGATCGATCCACTCTGCCTGCCAGACTGCGGGCAATGTACCGTAATATCTTTCTGTTTCCATATCAGAACCTCTCATTCAGCCAAGCGGCACTTAACTCCATACTCTTTAGCGGATCCTTGTCGATCCAGTTCCTGTGACTCTCCAGGATCACAGCTTCAATACCGTTATCCGCGGCGATCTCCTTCAGTCCGTCCAGGTCCATATTGCCGGTGCCGAGTTCCATACTGTCTGCTTTCAGGATCGGTGTCATGGCGGCTCCGGACTGTCTGCTTCCGCGGTCGTTGATATGCCAGAGCTTCATCCGTGTGCCAAGCTTTCTCATCCACTGCTTTGCGTCAGCGCCGCCGTCGGTAAACCAGTAGCTGTCAAATTCGAAGTTAACACACGCGGGATCAGTCTTTTCGAGCAGGATGTCATACGCGCGCACACCCGGCTTTACCTGCAGCAGTTCGACGTTGTGGTTGTGATACAGCAGCTGCAGATCATTCTGCTTCAGTGTCCTGCCGACGGTATTCAGACGTTCCGCCAGGTTATTTACGGCTGTCTCATCGCTGTAGTCAAACCTGTACATGCCGGTGATCACGACCGTGTCCGTGTGATAGCTTTTCGCTTCCTCGATCACGGCCTCTGTCTCCTTTTCGAGTGAACCAAGATCGGCATGGAGACTGATCACGGAGAGTCCCGATGTGCTGACCAGTTCATGCCAGTCCAGCTTGCCGCCGTTGCCTGTGGGCATGCCGGCTGCCTTGGTCAAAGCTCTTACCATCAGGGAGCTGGGGTGGATCATGAAACGATTCAGTTCGATTCCGTCATACCCGGCCTGTCTGATCCTGTTCAGGGATGAGAGAGCCTGTTCTCTGTTTTTCGTTACTGTTCCCAGCATGATCTGCTGTATACCTTTTCGCATATGATCCACCTTGTCCCTTTCGCTGTTTAGTTCTTTCTGATTCCCTGCAGTATGCGGTTGACCTGCTTGATGCTTTCTTCATCCGCACCGCTCTGTTTAAGCAGAGAGATCAGGGTCATTCTTGCCATCATTCTCTGCAATCCCGGGTTGTCCTTGACTGCATCAGCCACATCACCGCGCTCAGATGCCCCTTTGGCCATCATTGCCTCAAGCACAGCACCTGCCTGCGGATTGGTTCTGATCTCGCCCAGTGTATCCTTGATCGAGAAACATGCCGGGTCGACTTCTTCGGCGTCAAACCAGTTGGTCACGGATGCGGCAGCCTTGTTGAAGATATAGCTTTCATCCGGTTCACTGACTCTGCAGATGCACATCGTATCGGATACGGCTCCGCTCTCCGCTTTGATCACATGATTGCCAAGCAGCGGAATGCGGAAACGGAAGATCGTCCTGCCTGTCTCCGTACCGTAGTATGTACCGTCCACATACAGACGTACTTCACTCTGGTTGGAGTATACCTTGATCTCGGTCTCGTCCTCACAGCGGTTGACATAGCGCTTGGAACAGAGATGGACAAACGGCTCCTGATGGTTCCAGGCTGCCTTGTACAGCCAGAAAGCATCCTTGCGGGTCAGTCTGTCAAAGGTCACAAGACCCTTCTGGTTCTCACCGTGCTTGCCGCCTTCGTCTCTGCCGTCTGCCGCAAAGTCAAACAGATTCCAGACATGTGTTGCCCAGAGATACGGACGTTCTTCGATCATCTTCAGCATATGTTCATGATACAGGGCCTGATACTCTTCGGTATAGTCACCCTTCTCCGGATGTGAGGAATGGAACGCAGGATTGGCATCAGCACCGTATTCCGAGAAACCGATGACCTTGTCCGGATACTTCTCATGATATTCATCAAAGAATTCATCGTTCTGTTCCAGTTCTCCGAGATACCAGCCGAAGTACAGGTTGTAGCTGTTGATATCCGGGATATCGAGGATCGGACTGTCAGTCTCCAGCATGAAGACGTCTGCCATCGTCGTCAGTCTTGTCGGATCCATGCGGTGGCACAGTTCATTCAGCAGTCTGTGGTTTTCCAGCAGATCTTCGTTGACTGCACTGGCTGCCGTGATCTCGTTGGAAAGACCCCACACGGCGATGCACGGATGGTTGTAGCACTGCGTGATCAGTTCCTTCATCTGGGTCAGGGTATTCTCTCTGCCCTCTGTCATATGCATCGTGATATACGGGATCTCAGCCCAGACGACGATGCCGTTTTCATCACAGAGATCGTAGAACTCCTGGGCATGCTGGTAGTGGGCAAGACGCAGTGTGTTGGCCCCGAGTTCACGGATGATCGCCATGTCAGCTGCCATGTCTTCTTTACTTAACGCATTGCCTTTGCCCTTCAGGTCCTGATGGCGGCTGACCCCGCGCAGCGGATAGCTTCGTCCGTTGAGGAAGAAGCCCTTCTGCGGATCACAGGCGAATACCCGGCAGCCGAATCTTGTGCTGACTTCATCGCCGGAGCTGAGCCTCGCACTTGCGGTATACAGGTACGGATCATCAAGACCGTCCCAGAGATGGACATCTTCGATCACGAACTCGGCTTTGTTTTCTACTGTTTTTGTTTCCCCGTTGACCGTGATATCCACGCTTGTGCCGTTATGCCATGTCTCTACGGTCACATGCGCGCATTTCTTTTCAAGATCGACCAACGGTGTGACCTTGATGCCGGGTGTGCCGTCCTTGAGCAGTTCAAAGTGTTCTTCCGGGACAGCAATCAGACTGACCGGACGGTAGAGTCCGCCGTAGAATGTAAAGTCTGCTTTCTGCGGATATACCGTTCTCGAATCACTGTTATCGACACGTACAGCCAGGATATTCTTTTCCGAGAGATGTCCTGTCAGTTCACAGCGGAACGCGGAGTATCCGCCGTCATGATGCACGAGATGCGTACCGTTGAGATAGACATCGGCACTCATCGCAGCCCCGGCAAACTCCAGGAAAAGACGCTCTCCTGCCGTTTCCTCTTTGCTCAGCTCACGCACGTACCAGCATGCACCTCTGTGGTAGTCATTGCCCCCGTCCTGGCCGTCTTCAGCGTTCCAGGTATGCGGAAGGGTCACAGATTCTCCCTGTGCAGCATACTGTACCGCTGTCTCACAGGGGATATCTGCCTTCAGGAATTTCCAGTTGTCTTTCAGTATTGTTGTTTTACGCATGTGCATCTCCCTTATGAAGTTCTTCCTCAAAGAACTCTGCCTGTGCTGCTTCTTTTCTGTCCGCAATATCCTTCTGTACTCTTTCCATTTCCTTCCGGTCAAGATTGCAGCTCTTCATTGCCCACAGTGTGCAGAGGAAGCCGAGTACCGCCAGACCGTATCTCAGGAACATTGTCATGTAGAAGACGCCTGATGTGGAAGGATCACCCGGCTGCGGCATCGTTGTCGTATAGCCGATCAGGGCTACACAGCCGGTCGCGATGGCAGCGGAGAACGAAGAGACGATCTTGTCTACGAGGCTGTAGGTACCTGTGACAACCGCCGGAATATACTTGCCGGAACGGTCGAGTTCATAGTCAATGATATCAGCCATGAAGCCGGTATTGGCTGTCGTAACGCACATTGCAAAGCCGTTGACCACAAATGTCAGAGTCACAAACACGATCATTGGAATTCCCATATGGGCAATGGACTGTGTCCCGACGGTGAAGCGGACGATGCAGAAGAACAGGATCATAACCACATTGGCAATCAGACTGTTTCTTGTCCAGGTAACGATGGATTCCTTGTTTCCGTGCTTTCCGGCATAGCGTGCACCGTATACCGCAAACAGAATCGACGGCAGCATGCCGATCATGCTCAGGGTCGTTGCCAGTCCCATATTGCCGATCAGGATACCGTTCAGCATCGTGCTGACGATGGATGCGGAAGATGCCTGCTGGGCGACCTTATCGGAGGATGCCGAGATGATATAGCTCTGCAGAGGCTTGTTGTTCTTCAGAACATCGACCATGTCCTTCAGCTTCAGATGCTCAGTCTTGCCGATGCCTTCGAAGTTCTCAGGCTTGTCATATGCGGAGATACCGATGCATACGAGGATCACACCGATCAGGGAGATACCTACGCACAGCCATGTAACGACATTCAGGAATTCCTGGTTGAAGCTGCCGCCGTATGCCGGCATCAGCTTTGTATAAACGATGATGTTCAGAGCCATCGGTGTGATGTAGTTCAGTGCTGTCTGCTATACACCTACCGTAGGACGCTGTTTGGGATCGTTGGTCATCAGAGCCGGCAGTGTCTGTGCTGTCATGTTGATGATCGTATAACCGATGACATACAGCATGTAGAAGCCGAGGAATGTCGCTACCCCGTGGCCCTTGCTGGAGAAGAAATTGAACATGCAGAGAAGACCTGCACACTGGATCGCCCAGCCCGCCAGCATCAGCGGACGGACCTTGCCGAACGGCGTCATGACACGGTCATACAGGAAGGCCAGGATCGGGTCTGTGATCGCATCGAAGATACGTGTGAAGGTGAGCAGTCCGCCGACAGCCAGGGTCGCAATGCCGTAGCCGATACTTGCGGAATAGCTGGCAAGACCGATCAGGAAGTATACAGCCATGCCGTTGAAGGCATTGAAGGCTACCAGAATGATCTGCCAGAGTTTGGCGCGGCGGTATTCCACGCTCTCAGTGGATGTCTGTGTAATTGAATCCTTTGTCATGAGTTATCTCTCCTTTTCTTTATCTGCTTCCCCTGAAGCACTGTACAATTGCATTGTATATGTAAGCGTTTTCTTCAGACAGCCAAAAAATAGGGATAAAATTACAATTATTCGGGTTATTATAGTATCAGAAACACTGAATATAAGCAGAATTATCACATTTTCACAGGTAATGAGGTACACTTTATGGCGACATCCATGACTAAGGGTGAACAGAATCTGTTACTCTTTCAGAGTCTTCTCCCGCAAAGCGAAAAACTGTATGTCTGGTGTTATGACAGAAAAGGAGACTATGTGGCTTCCTCCTGTCCCCAACAGGAACATGATCTGCTGGAACAGACTTTTCATACCTTCGGAGGTACGGACAAGGTCATCTCCTATGCCAGAGATACCGAGAATACATACCCGGAGATCATCGGTTCTCCGATAGGCATACAGTGGGCTCTGACGTATGAGTCAGAACGCAACCGGGATCTGGTCTTTGTGGTCGGACCTGTCTTCTATGCCCCGCCCGAAGAGGCGCAGATCAGAAACGGTCTGATCGCGTATATCAGAGATCCGGTCAGTTCAGCCTGGTCCGATGATCTCTGCCGTCATCTGAGCAATTTCCCGGTGATGTCCTACGCCGTATTCATCCGCTACGTGCTGATCATCCACAATACGCTGACCGGGCAGAAACTGGACCTGCAGGCCCTGCAGGAAAGCTACCGGACACATTCCTCTTCGGAGGTTCCTGCCGCCGGCCGTGACCGCTCCAAGGTATATATTTCCGAAAAAGCCATGCTGGATACGGTCAGACGCGGAGATATCGATTATATGGATGCCCTGCAGAACAGTACGGCATTAAGCTCCGGGGTTCCGGTCAGGGGCAGAGATCCCCTGCGGCAGATGAAGACAAACATCGTTGTCTTTACAACGCTTGTTTCGCGGGCTGCCATGGACGGCGGTCTGTCCCCGGACATTGCCTATCCGCTCGGCGATTCCTATATCCAGTCTGCGGAGGACTGCCGGGATTCCGGAGAACTCATGGCCCTTTCCTATGCCATGTACCATGATTTTGTCTATCAGGTCCACTATCTCCACAGCAATCCGAACTATTCCCATGCCATCCAGAAGTGCTGTGATTATATCAATCTCAGTCTGGACCGGAAGATATACACAGCCGATCTTGCGGCACTGGCCGGCTATACCGAGTATTACCTGACGGAGAAATTCAGGAAGGAGACCGGACAGTCTCTCTCCGCCTATATCCGCTCCGCCAAAGTCGAACGGGCCAAGACCCTGCTGAAGACAACGAGACTCTCCGTACGTGAGATCGCAGACAAGCTTGCCTTCAATACACCAAATTACTTCATCCGCACTTTCCGTGATATTACCGGTTATTCCCCGGCACAGTACCGGAAACGGGAAGCTCCGGAAGATATGCAGGTATAATAAAGGCTTCTTCCGAAGCCTTCCTGTTACTGCTGTTTACCTGACACGATCCGGTCATACTCTTCACTGCTCAGATGAAATGTCTCCATGATCTGTTCCCGGATCTTTTCTTTTTCTGTACCGCTGCGCTCAAGTATATCAACAAACGATACGATAGCTTCCGCACGGCCCTCAGCACGTCCTTCTGCACGGCCTTCCGCACGCCCTTCAGCGATGCCTTCTGCACGTCCCTGGGCTATGCCTTCTGCACGGCCTTCCGCTGCCGCCTGTTCCTTCG
>DFIS01000035.1:0-10739 GCA_002372175.1 Solobacterium sp. UBA3691 | reverse complement strand
GACGGTTCAGCTCCTCATCAGCTGTACTCCTGTCTCCTGCTGTGTTCAACACAATTTTAACACTTTCATCTCCCAAAGCACATGCAGGATCCTCATCACATCTATTCCGGAACGTGTACTTCCGGAAGTTTCTGCCAAACGGATCATAGTTACAGATAAAGATCACATATACAGGTTTCAGATCTCCGTACTCCCCTCCCCGTTCGATCTGATCGATATCATTGACTGCCGCATAATACCGCACTCTTTTGGGAAACGCCCTGTCCCTGTACATCTGCATCTCCACACAGTACACCGCTTCATCATCCGTGAACCGCACGTCCATGCGGATCCTCTTCAGCAGCGGATCGGTACCGATCACCTGTTCCCCGGAGACTGCGATGATGTCCCTGATCTTTCTTCCTGTGATCTTCTCTGCCAGTTCCCTGGCGATCTCCGGGAATGCGGTCATGACAGCCCCAAACATGAAGTCATCCGTAAACTTTAACTGATCATAGTTCCTTCTGTTCATTATCTCCACTCCTTTACACATCTCTTATTGATGTAAAGAAACGGATCTCCACGAAAAAAACAGCAGTCCGGATGGGGACCGCTGTTTGATCAGGTTATGCTTAGATCTTGTTGTCGCAGCCGAGGACATCAACGATCTTGTGCTTGACAAGCTGCTTGATGTTCTCGCGTGCAGGCTTCAGATACTGTCTGGGATCGAAGTCTGCCGGATGATCATGGAAGTGCTTTCTGATCGTACCTGTCATCGCAAGACGCAGGTCAGAGTCAATGTTGATCTTGCATACAGCCATGGAAGCTGCTTTTCTGAGCTGTTCTTCGGGAACACCGACAGCGTCAGGCATGTTTCCGCCGTTCTCGTTGATCATCTTGACATATTCCTGAGGAACGGAACTGGACCCGTGCAGAACGATCGGGAAGCCCGGCAGTCTCCTGGATACTTCTTCCAGGATATCGAAACGCAGCGGCGGCGGTACGAGGATACCTTCCTCGTTTCTTGTGCACTGTTCAGGTTTGAACTTGTAAGCACCGTGGCTTGTGCCGATAGCGATAGCCAGGGAGTCACAGCCTGTTCTTCTGACGAATTCTTCTACGTCTTCAGGACGTGTGTAGGAGGAATCCTCGGCAGCGACCTTGACTTCATCTTCAACACCGGCCAGGGTACCGAGCTCAGCTTCTACAACAACACCGCGGGCATGCGCATATTCAACAACTTTTCTTGTAATCTCAATATTCTCTTCAAAAGGCTTGGAAGAGGCATCGATCATAACGGATGTGAAACCATCATCGATGCAGGACTTGCATGTCTCAAAAGAATCACCGTGGTCCAGGTGCAGAACGATCGGCAGACCTGTCTCGATCTCAGCTGCTTCTACGAGCTTGACCAGATATGTACGGTTGGCATAGGCACGGGCACCTTTGGAAACCTGCAGGATAACAGGAGCGTTGCATTCCCTGGCAGCTTCTGTAATACCCTGGATGATCTCCATGTTGTTAACGTTGAAAGCACCGATGGCATATCCGCCGTTGTATGCTTTTTCAAACATTTCCTTCGTTGTTACGAGTGGCATAATTATCAATCTCCTTCTTTGATTATCATAAGACTTTTACGTTATTTTTTCGAGTGCTTTGCGACAGTTTTATCATACTCAAAATAAATGTTATACATATAAACGTATTCACACTCACTTCAGCCTGCGGGTTAAACTTTCGTTCTCTGTTATATAATAGTTTCATATGTTCAGGTTTCTGCTGAAAAGAATACTAACTGCCATACCGGTATTTCTCGGTGCCCTTCTGGCTGTTTTCATCCTGCTTACCTATATTCCGGGTTCACGTCTTGGCTATATGCCCATAGCTGGTAACGGTGATCTGCTCGATCATCTGTTTACCCTGTTTCATGTCCCGGCCAACGTCTTCACAAGATATCTGCGCTATATCTACGATGTGATCACAAAGCTGCACTTTGCCAGCGGCTTCCATCACCGCGATCTCTCCATGGAAGTACTCACCAGAGCCCGTCTGACGCTGTTCCTGACGTTTCTGGCCTTCCTGCTGATCGTCCTGATCGGCATACCGCTCGGTACGTACGCAGCCGGAAAACACGGCAGATGGCAGGACCACCTGATCTCCGTGATCAGCCTTGTCCTCTCGAGTATTCCGCCCTTCTGCCTGGCGATCTTCCTGGCTATCGTCTTCTGTGTGACACTGCGATTACTGCCGGTATTCGGCATGAACGGGCCGAAGAACTTCATCCTGCCGACGGTCACGATCGGTGCCTCCGGTCTTGCCCGCACGATCCAGACGGTCAGAGCCAACGTCATCGAAGCCATGCACAGACCGTATATCAGGACACTGCGCTCACACGGGGTAAAGGAACGGAAGATCCTGTTTAACCATGCCCTGAAGAATTCGATGATCCCGACGGTATCGATCATCCGTGAGATGACTGCCGAAGTCTTTGTGTCGACCTTTATCGCCGAGTGGTTCTATGCCATTCCCGGTATCGGCTATTACCTGATCCAGGCTGTCAATGCCCGTGACTACGGCGTTGTGCTTGCCTGTACGGCTGTAACGGCGGTGCTGATCCTCGTCTTTGGCATCATCAGTGATCTCCTGTACTACCTGCTGGAGCCCGAGCTGCGCCACCGGGAGGTATCCCATGAATAGACGTGCCCTGCAGAGATTCCTGCACGACAAAGCAGCCGTTATCTCCCTGATCGTCTTTGCGCTGATCCTGCTGGCATGTCTTGGCATGCCGGTGCTTGGCTACAGCGATTATGTATCGCTTGATATCGGCAATCACTATGCCCCGGTATCACTGACGCACCCGTTCAGCACCGACAACCTCGGCCGTGATGTCTTTACCAGAGTCATGATCGGCGGCAGATATACGCTCGGTCTCTCTTTTCTGTCGACGCTGATCGCAGTCACCTGCGGCACCCTGCTCGGCATCCTTGCCGGCTATTGCGGCGGTAAGACAGACAGTATCCTGATGCGCATCAGTGAAGCGATCTCTGCGATCCCGTATATCCTGCTTGTGATCTTCTTTGAAGTATCTCTTGGCTGGGGCAAGGGCTGGTTCTTCCTGGCGATCGCCTTTGCGCAGATCCCGGCAATCCTGCGGACGATCCGCAGTGCTGTCCTGAAGATCCGTTTCCGTGAGTATATCGAAGCTGCCCGCGCCATCGGCAGGAGCACCCCGTATATCCTGTTCCACCACGTCCTGCACAACATCTCCACAGCGATCCTCGTGCAGGCCTGTTCCTCGTATGCCTCAGCGATCATCTCCTGTTCGATCCTGGGTTACCTCGAATTCGGCATCTCCTTCCCCACCCCGGAATGGGGCCGCATGGTCGCCGACTACTTCCATCTCGTGCAGTCCCACGGCTTTCTGGTCGTGATCCCCTGTGTCTTTATTTCCCTGAGCGTACTGACCGTGACCCTGATCGGCAACGGTCTGCGGGATGCGTTTGACATCCGCGGAGGCAGTCATGACTGATATCCTGAACATCCATGACCTCACTGTCAGTATGACCAACGGCGAACAGCGCTTCACCGTCCTGCAGCACGTTGACCTGTGTATAAAACGCGGCGAGATCCGGGCCATCGTCGGTGAATCCGGCTGCGGTAAAAGCACCCTGGCCAACAGTATCATCGGCTTCCTGCCGGCAGGGGCAGCGGTTGAAAGCGGCTCGGTCAGACTCGCAGATACCGAACTTCTGTCCTGCACAGGAGAAGAAATGCGCATGATCCGGGCGGAAAGGATCGGTGTCGTCTTCCAGGATCCCTTCAGTGCCCTCGACCCCGTATGTACCGTACGCCAGCTCTTCAGGGCCATCCTGACCGTACGCAGGAGATACTCCCGCGCAGAGATCACGGAGAAAGCATCGGCAGCTCTGCACGGGGCAGGGATCAAAGATCCCGGGACGATCCTCACCCGCTATCCCCATGAGCTCTCGGGAGGACTCAGACAGCGTGTGCTGATCGCCATGGCGCTGGTAAACGAACCGGATCTGCTGATTGCGGATGAACCGACAACAGCACTGGATGTGACGATCCAGAAGGAGATCCTGACCCTGTTACGAAGACTGGCACGGGAGAGAGGTCTTTCGGTCCTGTTTATCACCCACAGCCTGGATGTTGCCGCAGAGATCGCCGATACGATCAGCGTCTTCTACGGAGGCAGAATCGCCGAGGAAGGAAAGATCAGTGATATCTTCGCTTATCCGATCCATCCGTATACCCAGGCTCTGCTGAAGACGATCCCGTCGCTGTCCTTCGGCAAGGAGGAAAGACGCCTGATGCCGATCGAGGGAGAACTGTTCTCGTTCCTTGATCAGCACGCGGGATGCCCGTTTGCGCCGCGCTGTCCCTACGCCAGAGATATCTGTTATCAGACCTGTCCTGACACAAAAGCGATCGGTGATCATACCTATACCTGTATCATGGAGAATCAATTGTGAGCATACTGCTGGAAGTAAAAGATCTGCACAAGACATTCCATGCCGACCATGGTTCCGTAAAGGCCGTGGACGGCGTGTCTTTCACGCTGAAGAAAGGCGAAACACTGGGCATCGTCGGTGAATCCGGCTGCGGGAAGACCACCCTCGGCAGGACCGTTCTCGGCCTCATTCAGGCAGACGGCGGCGAGATCCTCTGGAAGGGACAGAACATCACCGGCAGGAAGAAATTCCCCGGCAGGGAGAAGATGCAGATCATCTTCCAGGATCCCTACAACTCGGCAGATCCCGGCTATACCGTCGAGAAGATCATTCTCGAAGCCTGCAGAGATAAAAAGAAAGTCGATGAACTGATGGCCAGAGTCGGTCTCACACCGGCTGAGAAATACCGCTATCCCCACGAACTGTCGGGCGGACAGCTGCAGCGGGCAGGCATTGCCAGAGCCCTGGCCATGAACCCCGAATTCATCGTCTGTGATGAGCCTGTATCCGCTCTTGATGTCTCCTATCAGTCCAAGATCATCTCGCTGCTGGAAGAGCTGCAGGAGGAACAGGGACTGGCATACCTGTTTATCTCGCATGATCTTGCGGTCGTCAGGCATATCGCCGACAGGATCGCCATCATGTACCGCGGAAAGATCGTCGAAACAGCCCCGGCCAGAACCATCGCTGAGCATCCCCTGCACCCCTATACGAGATTCCTGCTCAGTGCCGTACCGGGACCCTTTGACTCTCACCCGGATATCCCCGTAAAGACAGAGGAAGCCGTCAATCCCGCAGGATGTGTATTCGCATACAGATGTCCGTTTGCGGAGAAGGACTGCTATACGGAAGATATACCGTTAAAAAAGAAAGACACAGATCATCTCTGTGCCTGTATCTATTCCGGTTATATCGACAAATATATGTCTAGAATTTGACCATCTTCACACCGCAGTGAGGACAGTACTGACGCTCAAAGCTGACCTTAAAACCGCACTCCGAGCATGTACATTCCCGCAGATACTTCTTTCCGCCGATATAGCTCGCATCATCCACGGTCTCGTGGATCCAGTGCGGTATACCGCTGCGGATCGCATCCAGTACGGATTCATTCCGGGAGATCCTGATTCCTCTTTTACGCAGTGTTCCGTTCTCTTCTGTCATAGTGACTATACTATACCACCGTGCAAGATCACTGCACAGCCTTGAATTTTATTTCCGAATATGCATAAAGGGGAATGTACATTCCCCTTTCGTGTATTAACGGGATCTGCGGGTCGACGCAAACGGCGGTTCGGCCCCGTCCGGTCTGTTGCCGATCTGCCGGAAGATACGTATTGCCAGAGGCAGCGCCAGGAACAGGAACGAGAAGCCGTCGGAGGCAGCCTGAGCGATCGCAAGACCGTATTCCCCGGGCAGTCCCACCAGCGGGAAGACCTGCGGCAGGATCAGCACCAGCGGGATCAGGAAGATCAGCTGACGCGACATCGACAGCACCAGGTTGCCGATCGGACGTCCCAGTGACTGGTAGAGGTTGCTGGTGATCATGACGATCTCATGCGGGATCAGTACCAGACACAGGGCTCTGATCTTTAAGGAACCGATCAGATACATCGTCTCGTTGGCTTCGGCATTGAAGAAACCAACCAGTGTACGCGAGAAGATGAACATCAGAGCACCAAGGATACCGCCGGCGACCACACCGATCTTAACCGTCGTCCAGTAGGCTTCCTTGACACGTTTATACTTGCGGGCACCCCAGCAGAAACCGGCAACCGGTCCGAAGCCCTGGGAGAAGCCCATGATGATCGAAGCCACGAATCTGTACAGCTTGTTGGCAACCGAGATACCGGCAAGAACAGCTGTACCAAAGGCCTTGGCGACGTTGTTGGTGATAACACCGCCGACACTCATCAGACTCATGCGCAGGAAGGCAGGAATACCCATTCTGGCCACTTCCGCAGCACTCTCCGCATCCGGTTTGAAGTTCTTCGGGGAGACCTCCAGCATGGCCTTCTTCGTGAAATACGGATATGCCAGAACGATCACACTGACGACCTTGGACAGCGCAGTAGCACCGGCAGCACCGGCAACTTCCCAGCCCATGACATTGATGAAAATAGGATCGAGGAACACATTCAGCACACAGCCGGAGACGGTACCGATCATCGCCAGGGTCGTACTGCCTTCACTTCGAAGAAGCTGGTTCATGATCAGTTCAGCTGTCGTAAACGGGGCAGCCAGCAGGATCCAGAACGAGTAGTCCATCGAATATTTCTTGGCATCTGCGGTAACACCGAGAATATCAACGATCGGTGAACGCAGGGTCAGACAGACAAGACCGAAGCACAGGGAAAACGCAACGCCGATAAACAGTGTTGATGTACCGACACGGGATGCCTTGTCATCCTCACCGGCACCCATCAGACGGGAGATATAACTGGCAGCACCAAGCGCAAAACCCATCGAGATCGCACGCAGGAACATCATCAGGGAATCGTTGACAGCGACCGCTGCCGTAGCACTGGTGCCAAGCTGACTGACGAAGAATGTATCAGCGAGATTGTAGAGGGAATCGATCACGGAAGAGATGATCATCGGGATCGCGACGACAGGTATGACCCTCATCATCGGATCTTCAAGCATCATCTTACGTCTTTTTTCGCGGGCGGCAGCTTGTTTAGCATCATCCATAGTAGTTCCTCCTGCAGAATTGTTAGTCATTGCCACCCAAATCATACCTGTTACAGTTTCAGTACGCAACAGTATAATCATGCAATATATTTATATATCCAAAGAAAAGATCACAGAATCACTGCGATCTTATATAAACTATCTGTTTTGTATCTCCAGCGTCTGCAGGATGTACATCTCCGTCTCTGCCGCCGGCACAGAATCCATGTCGATGTTTGCGCCCTCTTCCGCGTGTCTTGCGATCATCAGGTTCTGATACGGTTCATCAAAGCGGATCCAGCTGAAGCGTTTCCACCCGTCATAGTACCCGGCTGTACAGCTGTATGTATTCAGCACTTCCTTCTTCGATTCCAGCCCGGTGCCGCATACCCCGAAGTCTTCTGTGCAGCAGATATCCAGCCATTCTTTTCCATCCGGACTGATCTGCAGGGTGGTGATGCTTTCCTGCGGTCCGCAGGACAGTACCGTCACTGCCTGCCAGTCTTCCGGGATCTGCAGGCTGACAGTCATCCCGTCAAGCTCTGCCGTGACGTCCTGCGTTAACGGTATCGCCGGTGTTTCTGCCGGTATTTCCGGTGTCTCTGCCGGTGCGGCAGCTTCTGCTGTACAGGCAGTAAGACATAACAGTACAGCTGCCAGGATCTTCTTCATCATGATCACCTCCGTACTGGAAACACCGCTGTAAAGCAGGATGTGACACAGTTTCTCCGGAGATTACTGCTGATCACTGATCGGTAAGCGTGAAGTAGAACGTTTCTACTGTATCGTAGTACGGCAGTTCATCGATCGTACGGATGACGGTCCAGTCAAGGGCCGTA
The DNA here is from genome assembly GCA_002372175.1 of Solobacterium sp. UBA3691. GTDB lineage: Bacteria > Bacillota_I > Bacilli_A > Erysipelotrichales > Erysipelotrichaceae > Bulleidia. The sequence goes on along the minus strand of DFIS01000035.1, from coordinate 2,776 downwards.
TCCTGTTCGTTGGATTCATCATCCGCATATCTGACAACAAACACCGTGCCGTCGTAATCCTGCGGGCAGAAAACCGTATTCCTGACGATCAGCTGAGGCCAGTTGTTTGTCCTTTCGAACGTGTATGCGACCTGGTATTCTTTGCCGGCGTATGAAACGGTCAGACCTGATTCGATCAGTTCCGTTTCACCGCTTCCGATCACCTCTGAGAGTTCATTGGTCGTATCAAAACAAATCCCGGTATAACGGTCAAACGGAAACTCTCTGGTATAGATCATCCCTCCGGTGGTATCAGTCACATCATACGTGATCGTCGCAATGACCTTCTTATACCCTTCAGTCTCCGCCGGCTCCTCCGTGATCGTACATGAAGCATGCATGGGGAACTTTCCCTGTTCCGCCCATGCTGTATACTCAAAATTCCCCTGCGGGGTAATGGTGAGACCCTGTTCCTCGAGGAAGGTCTTCGGTTCCGGTGTCGGTGTGGGGGTCGGCTCCGGTGTCGGTGCGGGTGTTACTTCCGCAGTTGGTGCCGGTGCTGTTTCTGCAGACGGTGCTGTACTGCCTGCAGAAGAACTGCCGCAGCCGGCAAGCAGCACGCATACTGCTGCACTGATCAGTTTTCTGTACATCATATCTCTCTTCTCTTCTTCCGTTGATTCGTAAAGGCAATGATTTCTGTCAGGATCAGTTATGACTGATCTCCGCATATACTCTGTTTACTTCTTCCGCATACGGGATCGAGGGTGCTGCTCCTTCCCTGGTACAGGCGATACCGGAGGCAATTCCGGCTCTTCTCATCGCTTCCGGTGTGCTGTATCCCTGCAGTAATGAGGCAATGAAATAGCCTGTATAGGTATCGCCGGCAGCGGTCGTATCCACAGCCCTGACAGTATATGCCTCAGTCGTGAAGTATACCGGCATACCATCCTGTATGCGCATGACGGCACTGCCGCCTGCCCCCAGGGTCAGTAATACCGATAACTCCGGATACCGGGCGTGAATACTGCTGAAGATCTTCTCTGTCTCTGTTTCTCTGCACAGAGCCTGGGCCTCCGTCTCGTTGACGAAGATCCACGACAGTAACGAAAGATCGAGCTCTTCGATCACCTGATCGTACGGTGAAGGATTCAGGATGATCTTCATGCCTTTCGCATGGGCTGTATGAATGATCTCCGGCAGTGACGAGATCTCATTCTGCAGCAGGAGGATATCCCCTTCCCCGAACTGATCCAGCACTGCGGAAGCCTGTTCCGGTGTCACACAGGCATTACTTCCGGCAAAGAGAATGATCGCATTCTCTCCCGAAGGTACGACCTGGATCACGGCTGTCCCCTGCAGTTCATCTGTTTCCTGCAGGCAGTCTGTATTTACACCGTTCTCTGCCAGGAGTGTTTTCAGGCTCTCTCCGCCCTTTCCAACGCATCCGGCATGATATACCGCAAGACCGGCTCTTGCCAGTGCGATGGACTGATTCAGGCCCTTACCGCCGGCTTTGATCTCCACAGCGAAGGAAGCCTCTGTCTCTCCGGCTTTGACAAAGTGATCCAGCCGGTAGATATGATCAAGATTCAGGGAACCGAAATTCAGTACCTTCATATCATTCTACGCTGTAGGAACCATCTGCCAGCAGCTGTATATGAGCATTGTAGAAGGCTCTGATCCCGTCGATCATCGTCTGTACATCCTTTGTGCCGGCTGTCTCCATCGGTGAATGCATGGCCAGCTGCGGAAGACCGATATCCAGTGAAAGCACGGATACCTGTGTATTGGAGATATTGCCCAGGGTGCCGCCTCCGCGCATGTCGGAACGGTTGGTAAAGTACTGATACGGGATATCTTCCTTCTTCAGCAGGGTCGTAAAGATCGCAGCTGAAAGACCGTCACTGGTATAGGACTGATTGGCATTGTATTTAATGACGATACCCTTGTTCATATACGTATGGTTGGTGGGATCGTTCTTCTCGGGATGGGCCGGATGCGCACTGTGGGCATTGTCGCAGCTCAGCATCATCGAGTTGGCTGTCAGCTCCGTATAATCGATATCCAGAGCATCGGCGATCTTCTGCAGACTGATGCGCAGGAAGTCGGAAGCTGCACCCTGTCTGGTGCGGGAGCCTGTCTCTTCGTTATCAAATGACGCATAGACATTGATATTCTTATCGTTCTTACCCTCGATAAAGGCACGCAGTGATGTATATGCGCACTCCAGGTTATCCAGATGATGAGAAGAGAGATATTCACCCTCAGGACCCCAGATAAAGCCCGGTGTACGGGGATAGAGGAACAGATCGAAGGTCAGCAGATCTTCCTCTTCGATACCGATATACTCAGCCAGATACTTCTTCAGCGAGAAGTCCTTCTTACCGGCGATCAGCGGCAGAAGATCTACCTGCGGATTCATCTTGAAGCCGTCATTCACTTCCCTGTTCATGTGGATCGCCACATTCGGAATCACACAGAGATCCTTCTCGACATTGACATTGCGGGAAACGATGCGGTTACCCTCACGTACGATGACTCTGCCGGCTACCGAGAGCGGACGGTCTGCCCACGGTGTGTAGATCGGTCCGCCGTAGGGTTCAACATTCAGTCTTGCGAAGTGTTCATCACTGATCACCGCGTTGGGTTTTACCTTGAAGGAAGGACAGTCGGTATGGCTGGCAGACATCAGCAGGCAGGGTTCACTGAGATCACTGCCGATCTTGAATGCCAGCACCGATGTACCGTTGCGGGTAACGACATAGTTCTTCCCCTTTTCCAGCTTCCAGGGACG
>DFIS01000028.1 GCA_002372175.1 Solobacterium sp. UBA3691 | reverse complement strand
ATACCACGGGAGAAGCCTGTGATTCGCCGGGTTGATTGAGTTTGCGGAAGTATTCCTCGTATGTCGTGTCATAAAGCTTGTTAAAGCGTTCATCCTCACGGCTGTGCAGGGCCTGTGTGTAGTCATGCGTATGTCCGGTCAGCTCGGGATGGACACGGGTGATCGTCGCCAGTCCGATATTCGAACAGGTATCGGAGATCCTTTCGATGTACATCAGGATATCACTGTAGTTCTTGCCGGCATATACCGTACACTTGCCTTCAAAGACTCTGTCCATGTGTCTCTGCATCATCTCTGCAGTCAAAGCATCGATGACTTCCTCGAGAGGCTCGATATCCTCTGCCGCATGTACATCACGGTAGCGGAAGGCTCTGTCCGTACGTTCAAGAATATGCATGATCAGATCTTCGATGATATCCAGTTCACGCTGGGCTTCATCCGAGAAGGAGATCTCCTGGTCACGGTTGTCCTGGGCAGTCTCGGCAATATTCATCGCATAGTCGCCAAGACGCTCAAACTCACTGACGACCTTGTAATAATGGTTCATGATCGCAACATGGGCAGGATCCTTCAGGTGTCCGGAAAGCTGTGCCAGATAATTGGTCAGGGCATCGGTCAGATGATCCAGCTTGTCTTCGTCCTGCGCGATCTGTGTAAACAGCTCCGGTTCATACTTACGCACCAGCTTGAAGGATGCGCTGATATTGCCTTCGGCAGTATCGCACATCGTCTTCAGGACATCGTAGCAGGACTTCAGCGCCAGAGCCGGGGTAGCGATAAAGGCCGGATTCAGGGCCTCGATCAGTTCATCGCTGCGGTCCATCTCCTCGCGTTTATCCGTAATGATCTTGTAGCTCAGAGACTCAAATACGGACAGGAACGGGAATAACAGCACGGCACAGACAAGATTGAAGAGCGAGTTCGTATTCGCGATATAGCCGGGATTGACCGTATCGTTCCAGATCCCGTCCAAAAGACCGATCTGTCTGAAGATAAACACACCCAGTAAAACTATGGCCGATTTGCCGAGGTTGTAGAGGATGTTGATCATACCTACACGTTTGGCATCCGGCTGGGCACCGATCGAACAGACGATCGCTGTTGTCACGCAGTCACCGAGATAGACACCGACGATCACCGCGTAGACTTCGTTGAAGGACAGCTGTCCGGACGCCGAAAAGGCCTGCAGAATACCGATCGTCGCCGACGAACTTTGCAGGACAAAAGCTGTACCGGCACCGGCAAGATATCCCAGTACGGGATTGGAGCCGAGCTGGTCAAGCATCGTATTGAAGAAACCGCTGGAAGACAGTGTATTGACTGCCCCCGTCATATTCATCAGACCTGTAAACAGGATACCGAAACCCATGGCAATATTGCCGATCGAACGGGAATTGCGGAAATCCAGGCCCATGATGATCACGATACCGATGATCAGAGCCAGAGGAGCCAGTGTGGACGGACGGAAGAACTGCAGAATACCGCTTGCCTGTGATTCTACATCAAGCAGACGGATGATCTGTCCGGTTACCGTTGTACCGACATTGGCACCGACAATGACGCCCAGTGACTGCCGCAGGGATACGATGCCTGCCGCCACCAGACCGGAAGTGATGACGATCGTTGCTGTAGAAGACTGGATGATCGCAGTGATGACCAGACCAAGCAGAAATGCCTTGATCGGATTATTGGTGACACTCTCCATCGCTGTTTTCAGGGTGCCTGAAGAACTCTCCTTCAGTCCATCCCCCATCAGACGCATGCCATACAGAAACAGCGCCAGTCCGCCGAACAATGACAGAATATCAAATATAGTCATATATTGCCTCGTGTACCGTCAGTACGGCACTTATTACGCAACCACCTCATCGTCGGAGATATCACTGGTTTTGCCGGTCATGACAGCCTTGGCAACGTTGTTGCAGTGGTCTCCCATACGTTCAAGGGTACCGAGAACATCACAGTAGACAGACTCAGCTACCGGTGATGTACATTCCTTAAAGCCCATTCTCTTGAAGTGATTGCCTCTGTATTCCAGTTCCATGTTGTCGAGGACAAGTTCCATATCCTGCAGTTCCTTGTAGTTCTCATCCGTACCGGCATGGAAGACTTCTTCCATCTTGTCATACATTTTCAGGAACTGATCAAACATCGCATGGATCTCCTGCATCGCTGCATCCGTAAAGTTTTCGTCCGCTTCCCGTACCTGTACAAAGAACTCACCGAGATTCATGACCAGATCGCCTACACGCTCAATATTCTTTACAGCTTCCAGCTGCATACGTACTTCGTTGACATTCTCGTGGGTCAGGTTCGGTTTGACCGACAGACGGATCAGGTAATCCGTGATCTTCTGATCACAGGTGTTGACATTTGCTTCATTGCGGTCGAGCACTTCTTTCTGCTCACTGCCGCCCCGTGTATCAAGCAGGGTTCTGGCCTCAAGCACATTCTCGCGAACCAGCGTACTCATCTGGCTGATTGCCTTTCTGGCAGCCTGAACAGCAGCGGAAGGCAGAACATTGGTGATCTCTTCATCCATCTCATGGATATTGATAGCCTGGACAACTTCTTCTTCCCCGGGCACGATCTTCTTCACCAGAGCTGTCAGCTTATCCAGGAACGGCAGGAAGGCCAGGGATGTGACAGTCTTGAAGATAATGTTGGCAACAGCGATCTGCATCATCGGGTTCATACCGCCGGCAATACTCTGCATCATCGCTGTAAACGGTGTAAGAATAAGCATACCGATCACGGCACCGATCACGTTCAGGATCGTATGCAGAACAGCTGTACGGGCACCGGATACAGTACCGCCGATCGCTGCCAGAATACCGGTCATCGTTGTACCGACGTTAGCACCGAACATGAACGGCAGCGCTGCTTTAAACGTAACAGCACCGGCCTGATACAGCTTCTGTACAACACCGATCGTAGCAGCCGAAGACTGTACAAGTGCCGTTAAACCGATACCGGTAAGCAGAGACAGGAACGAATTATTGCTCATCTGTAAGGCAAAGCCCTCAAATGCCGGCATCTCCTTCAGGGCCGCAAGCGCATCACCCATTGAGGACATACCGAAGAAGATCAGGGCAAAACCCAGAATGATATTGCCGTAGTATCTGACTTTCACTTTCTTGCTGAAACAGATCAGGCAGGCACCGGCAAAGATGATATACATCGCATAGCGGTCGATCTCCACTGAGATCAGGAATGAAGTCACGGTCGTACCGATGGCAGCACCGAGAACGATTCCGGCAGCCTGATCAAATGTCATCAGACCTGCACGTACAAGACCGATCGTAATTGCGGATGTGGCTGAAGAGCTCTGCATGATCACGGTCAGGATGATACCGACGATCAGTGCACTGATCCGATTGGACGTAGCTTTGTTGATATAATCACGAAGGGCATCACCTGCCGCAGCCTTCATACCGTCTCCCATGAACTTGATACCGAACATGAAGAGACCGAAGCCGCCAAGTATTCCGCCCCAGTTGACAGCTGATAAATCCATAATACTTATCCCCCAAATATATATAACTGTACCTTCGGACCCCACGTCCGGTACAAATACTGTCCTGAGTCTCACAATTTCACTATAGACCGGGTGAAACACCGTGCTGACGGCCTATACACGCACTGCGCCTGCTACTCCCTCAAGCGCTCACATTCTATCATGAAGGGCACAATTTGAAAACAGACACTTATATGACCATAAGTATCTGTTATACATAACCGTTATATTGTGTAATATATCAGTCCTGTCTGTACTGTTCATCCTTCCCCGGAAGCAGTCTGAGCAAGACGAGGATGACAATGATCATGATGACCAGAGCCCCAAGATAACAGGGATTGTAGGAACCTGTCATATCGTAGATCCTGCCTGCCAGTACAGGACCGATGACACCGCCGAGAGAAACCAGCGCACTGAGCGGACCGACGATCGCCCGGTAGTCCTTCCGGCCGAAGATCAGCGGCACCGAAAGCGGATAGACCACGGCACCGAAGATACAGCCAAAGCCGACACCCAGCGCCAGCAGCACCAGCGCAAACATGTTTCTGCACACCAGCATGCCCGCCAGCGCCAGTGCCAGAGATGCACAGGCCCAGCAGAAGGCAAAACGCACGCCGAAACGGTCAAAGATACGCCCGAGCACGATCTTGCCGCCCGCCAGCATTAACATGCATATGCTCAGGAAGTTGGCGCTGAACGTCAGCGAATACCCCTGATCCTGCAGATGCGGAGAGATCGTCGAATACATACTGTTCATTGAGATACCGATCAGAACTGTCAATACGCAGAGAATACGGAAACGGGATGTCTTCCGCGCTTCACTGAAGGTCAGACCCTCGGCACTCTTCTTAACATCTTTCTTCTCATGGATATGATCCGTATACGGTTTGAGCCCCATATCCGCCGGTTTCAGCTTCAGCACAAAGAAGATGCACGGTACTGCCAGCACAAGGATAAACAGAGACAGCACACGGTAGGTCATGACCCAGCCGAAACGGCTCATCAGCTGTCCTGCCAGGGCATTGAACAGAGCCCCGCCGAAGCCGGAACCCATCGAAGCCAGACCCAGCGCAAACCCTGCTCTGTCAATAAACCAGTTATTGATCAGAAACGTGATCGGCAGTGTCGTCACCAGACACATCATGATACCGTTGATAAAGTATGTAATATACAGAAAATATATACTTTTCGCAAAGCTGTTGGCGAAATAGGTGATCACCATGATCGTGATGGCGATCTTCATGACCGTGATGATATTCTTCTCGTTAAAGATCCGTCCGGCCAGGAAGGCAGTACCCATCGTACCGAAATTCAGGATCGAAATCATCAGACTGACAGCCTGTCTCGAGATACCCAGTGTCTCTGCCACCGGTCTGATATACAGGGAGTTGCAGTTGGTCACAATGCCCATCGTCACTGCCATGATCACGCACCCTGCCGCCGTAATGATCCATCCGTAAAACACTTTATTTCTCATATAACTACTTCTTTCCGCAAGGATTATATTACACTAACTACACAGAAAAAGATGCCCGAACAATGTCAGACATCTGTATTTTTATGTTTCCTCAGTGCCCGCAGTTCTGCAGTTACCCGCTTTCGCCGGAACAGGATCCCGCGCATAATACGGTATGCCGGCAGAAACGGACGCAGATATGCGTGCTTCCAGAAGAACGGATACGAAGCTTCGATCTCGGCTTCAGAGACAAAGAGACGCCTGCGGATATACTCACCCTTACTGCCGGTTTTCCGTATTCCCTCCGACACCCGGTTTGTCTCACTGCCGTATGTACCCGAGGCGACATGCCTCTGCAGCACCGCCTCTGCCCTGACACTCATCTCCCCCTCACCAAACAGCGCAAATGCCAGCTCTCTGCTGTCTCTTTCAAAGTCACTGAGCTTCAGGACCGCAAGCTCATGCCCGATATACGCCCAGTCCAGCGTTTCCGCAAACTTCTTCAGATAGACATAGATATCCAGATTCGAACGCAGACCTGTACCTGCCCCTGCATAATGTCTGTACTCATGCGCAAGCATGTAGATATAGAAGTCTTCGGGGGTAAACCGGTACCGGTATCCATCCTCCCTGACCAGACGTTTCTCCGTATCTTTGTAATACGTCAGTACCGGTATATCTTCACTGTAGTCAAACAGACTCCTGTGCATCTCCATGACCAGGACTTTATCCTTGACATAGAGATCATGGTGTTCCTTCCCGTACGACTCCGTAATATACCCGAGATCTTCCATGATTCCGCGTACTTCCTGACTAAAGGACTGATCAAACAGAATATCGTAATCCGACATCTGACGCATGCCGATACGGGGATAATATGTCTTCATGACCGCCCCCTTCAGAGGCATATACCAGATCCCGGACTGTTCAAACCGTGCTGAGATCATCGCCAGTTCCCGGTCCAGAAGAATACTCCTGCGCACTGCTTTCGCCTCAGCCTGAACAAACGCATCATCTCTGATCCCGGCATCCGCAAGTGCCATCCCGCAGGCTGCTGTAAGCATATGTCTTTCGGCAGTCCTGTACACCTGCTGAAGATCCATCCCGGCACAGCGCTGCCGGTCCGGCTTCGTCCGGTTCACTGCACAGCGCACAAGATAGATCATATCCTGCACGGTACGCTCACTGACTGCCGGTTTCCTCTCATTGCCTCTGTACCATCTTCTGAGCTTCATCACAGCCTTTCTGGCAAAGACACGCACACCTGTAGTACGCATGATCCATGCCGTATATCTCCGGTAAGCCGGATCAGACACATGATACTCTTTCCCGTCATGCACAAAGCTGACCAGGACACCGAGGATATCACTGTCCTTTACCCCTGTTTCGGGATTGACCGCATTATCGCCAAGACATGTATAGTCCTTCTCATTTACACGGATGATCCGGTGCAGAACATAGTTGCCGCGGTGTCTGAACAGCACGACATCCCCGGCTTTACATCTCTTTTCGTCCTTCCTGACGACTGTAAAAAGATCCCGGTTCTGCCTGAGCATCGGTTCCATACTGGTACCGGTATTGGCATAGGTCAGACTGCCGTTCTGTTCCAGATAATCTTCAAATGAGATACGTTCACTCATCCAGTGCTCCGGCTTCTCTTAACTCCGTAAGGACCCTTGTGATATCTTTCTGCAGCACTTCTGCCGGGGCATCATAGATCTCTGTCATGCCTTTCAGAAGATCTGCTTCGGATATCTCCTTCTCCAGTAATACAAGTATATCCCCGAAGAGCGCATTTCCCCGGATGATCCCGGAGAACGCAGCACCGCCGGCAGGCACCAGGATCGTCTCCTGTTCTGTCCTGTGTACGATAAAATTCCTGTTCAGCTTCATATTATTTACTCCCGCTCATCACGCTGTAGGATAATTCCGCGGCAGACAGATCCATGTTGCAGGAAAGCCTGTAGAAAGATACGCTGTCCTGCAGGATATCCAGCAGCTGCAGTGTCTTCATCAGCATCTCTCTCTCGGCAGGGCGGTATACCTGCTGCAGTAACAGCGGATATGCCTCTGCCTTCGCAAGCTTTACGATATGATTGTCCGCAGCCTGCTCAAGAAAACAGATACTCTTCAACGGTGCCGAGATATTCCCGCCGAGATGATGCTTGCCGTTCCAGGGTGTACCGTAGACGGTTACCGCATCTTTCCCGATATGCAGAAGAGGCTTGTCATCGTTGATCATCTGTACACGTTCCTGCAGCAGCTTTCGCCATAAGCCCGCATGCGTGCTCTTGCCGGTGCCGCTCTTCGCCGTAAACAGATAGCCCGCCCCGTCTGCGCATACCGCCGAACCATGGATCAGCAGGGTATCCCAGCCCGGCATAACTTCCGCGATCTTCCGGTAGACAGCCAGCGTCTCAAGATATGCATCAGAATACTGCCCGTCAGCTCTGTCTCTCTCCTTCCGCAGATCCTTTTCACTGATCTCAATGACCAGATCCGGTTCTCCGGAATACCTGTACAGACGTGACATCTCGTGTATCCTGTCATATCCGGAGATGATCCTGATATTCCTGTCTGCGATGCGGTAATTCCCGGTAATCCTCATGTTCTGTACCTATATAAAAATATCAGGCAGCCAGCGGCTGCCTGCCTGTAACGCTCTGTATGTTAACAGTACGGATGATGCAGAGAAGTCAATGATTACTTCTCGTCCTGAAGTGCCGGTGTAGGTTCTTCCTCTTCTCCGGATGTAGTAATTACGTCTTCAGCTTCAAAACGAACTGTTTCCAGCTGAAGCTCTTCATACAGTTTCTTTTCCATGATACTTCTTCCTTTCTCCCTGTCTTCAATGATTCAGAAAACTACTCATACTTCGGTGTAGGTTCTTCTTCCGGCTCACCGGATGTTGTGATCACGTCTTCAGCTTCAAAGCAGATCGTTTCAAGCTTGAGACCTTCGTACTGTTTCTTTTCCATGGCGCTTTGTTTCCTTTCGTTTACATGTATGTCTGAACATACTGATATATTTATTAAACTATATTTCTGCTCATTTAAGCAATACAAATATCTTGCAGGTTATCTGTTATTCACCCTTCAGGATATGATCGAGAACATCAACACAGACGTCTGATGCCTCTTCAAACGTCCTGTAGAACTCTTCCGCACCTCCGTGCACACTGTCGGATACCATCTTCACCGACATCACCGGGATATTGTTTCTTACACAGGTCAAAATGATACCGGCAGCTTCCATCTCACAGATATCCGCCCCGAACTCTTCATGCAAAGCACGTTTGTCTGCTTCATTGCCGACGAAGCGGTCACCGGAAGCACACATGACCTCCGGCAGATTCGGATAGATACGCAGGGCTTCTTCCCGCAGCTCTCTGCTTGTCTCAATATACCGGTCCGGGAATTCCGTGTATCTTCCCTTTTCCACATGATCGATCTCGCTCAGATCAAACGGATAGTGACATACAGCCTTGACGATACAGATCTTCTTCTCCGAGATCTCCTCGGTCAGAGCCCCGACCAGCCCGTAGTTCAGGATCATCTCCACCCCGTACTTTGTGATCAGATACTGCGTACCTGCGGCAGCTGCGATCTCACCGGCACCGCTGCTCAGCACAAACAGCTCATACCTGCCGACCTCATACCGCATGACGGTATAGACACCATCATGGTATACCTCTGCAGGTTCACCGTATTTTCTCTTCAGGGCGGCCATCTCCACCGCTACGATCATTCCCGCTTTCTTCATGACTCTTCCTGTATACTCCTCCATATTGCCCAGGCATACAACGCATCCAGGAAGGTCAGGATCAGATCCAGAACTCCCAGCAATGTTCTGCCCATTTTCAGATAGATCACACCGTTAACCAGAAATATCACTGCCAGCATGCCGTAGATATACACCGAACGCATCCTTGCGTTTTTCTGATCTTCCGGCATAACTTACTTATATTCCTGACCTCCGGCAACTCCGAAGTGTTCCTCAAATGTCTGCGTATCTCCCTCGTTGTGGATCGCTGTGGCAACATCTACACCAACGTAGCGGAAGTGCCACGGTTCATAGGCATATCCTGTTACCGCATCCTTTCCCTTCGGATAACGCATGATAAATCCATACTTGTAGGCATTGTCATGGAGCCACTTGCCGATCTTTGTATTCTCAAAGTCAGCGGTAAAGTCCACACTTGTGCCGGTAACGAAGTCACAGGCAAGTCCGGTCTGATGATCGGAGTATCCGGGACGCGAACTGATCCTGTCGGCTCTTTCCGTACCGTAGGAATTGACATAACCGTTATATAACTGTCTCTGGTAATCTTCACTTCTGTATGCGGAACTGAACATCAGGGTCAGGCCGTCAGCTGCTGCAGCCTTAGTCATACTGACGACTGCCTGTGCTGCTTCAGAACGCATATACGGAGCGATCGTACCGACACCGCCGATATCATTGACATTGACGAGATCACTCGGGGCATACCCCTCCGGCAGCCGGTGTACTTTATTCGCCACAACAAGCAGAGAACTCGTATCTCTGAAGACAGGATCTTCATCACTCAGGTCGATCGTTGTCGGTCCCGAGGTAGAAGGCGTACCTGTAACCTTGACCGTAAACTTCTCGGTGGACTCATTGCCGCTCTTATCCCTGGCAGCGATATTGACCGTATAGGTACCTTCCTTGGAAGTATTCAGATCTGTGGTGACGGTATACACACCATTGGCCAGAGTATCCGCCTTCTTCAGGTCCCCGTCTCTTTCATCACGCACATACATGATCGCAGACGCCGGATCATACTTCTGTCCGACCTTGATCTCGGTAGAGGCATACAGCACCATGATCACCGGTGCCTTCGTATCTCTTTCCGGCAGGACTCTGACCGTAAACTTCTCGGTAGATTCATTGCCAGCTTTATCTCTGGCAGTAATATTGACTGTATAGGTACCTTCCTTCTTCAGATCCAGATCTGTCTTCACGGTATAGACACCGTTGGACAGTACATCTGCACGCTTCAGATCGCCGTCCGTCTCATCACGCACATACATGATCGCATCATTGACATTGTAGACATCGTTCAGATACGTATCCACTGCCGCATAACGAACCATGATCACCGGTGCTTTCTTATCATTGGACACATTCGGTGATGCGGAAGGCTTCGGCGTAGATGTCGGTGTCGGTGTCGGCGATGCACTCGCACCCGGAGATGCGCTGGCACTCGGGGAGGCACTGGCATTCGGCGATGCGCTCGCATTCGGCGATGCACTCGCACCCGGGGAGGCACTGGCATTCGGCGATGCACTGGCATCAGGCGAAGCATTTGCGTCCGGTGAAACAGCCGCGTCGGGGGTTGCCGAAGCGGAAGGTGTCGGTGTTGCGGATGCGGTATTCCCGGGCATTTTGCCGCGGGTGATGATACCTGTCACCAGCATACCGGATAAGATAAAGATCAATAATCCTGCCAATAATTTTTTCATTCTTCTCTGAATATTCCTGTTCTATCTAATAACTTTATTATATACCATCCGATGACAACAGATATTAATTCTCCGGCAGCTACTTCAAGACCGCAGATGACCGAACCGGTAACCAGATTCTCCGGAAACAGGATAAAGCCCAGTTCGATACCGACAAATACCATGTTGAATAATACAGGCATCAGGATCGACCATACCGGAATATCCCGGAACTTCACGTCTCTCAGCTTATACGTGCATAATGCCGCCAGCAATGTCGCAGATGTGCCGATGACCGTATCCAGCACACCGGTCGGATTTACTCCCATCAGCACACCGATCAGATTCGTCAGAAAACAGCCAAGCGTAACACCCCAGACCGAAGGCGCATAGATCAGCGGAAGTAATGTCAGTGCTTCGGCAATCCTGACCTGGATATTGCCGAAAGAAAAAGGTGCCAGAACAAGCGAAATGACCGTGTAGACGGCTGCGATCATGGCAACCTTGGTAAATGTTTTAATATTCATTTGTACTCTCCTTATTTTAATTTTCGTCAGGTAGCTGCTACTGACGGCGGAATATCCGCAATGGCTATTGTATAGCCGTAAGACGATAATGTCACGAAAGATTTGGACAGATCTGCTCATCTGTCCGTTGCCTGAGAAAAGAATTTCCGTGTAGAATACAGTTTATGATTGGAATTATTGATGTCGGCGGAGGTATGCGCGATATCTACGGTGCCGGTGTATTTGACCGGTGTCTGGAGTACGGCATAAACTTCGACCTGGTAATTGGTGTATCTGCAGGCAGTGCCAACGGTACGGCATTTATTGCCGGACAGGAAGGCCGCAACTATCAGTTCTACAACGGATATGCATTCCGCAGGGAATACATGAGTGTACATAACTTCCTGCACAGCGGTTCATATCTCGATTTTGACTACATCTATGGTACTCTCACAAACGAAGACGGAGAATATCCCCTGGATTATGATGCGTTCATGAACAATCCCACGGATATTGAAGTTGTCGCAACTGATGCCTATACCGGAAAGCCTGTCTATCTGCAGAAAAAGGATACCGAGAGAAACAACTATGTCTTCATGAAGATGTCCTGCTGTGTACCGGTCATCGACAAGCCGTATCCGTACAAGGGAAGTAAATACTATGACGGCGGTCTCAGTGACCCGATCCCGTTTCACAGAGCTTTTGAGAAAGGCTGTGACAAGGTCATCATCATCCTGACAAGACCGAAGGATTATCTGCGTATCTCTGACAAGGACCGCAGGATGGCAGGCATGATCCCGCGTAAGTACAAGGGAACACGCAGAGCCCTGATCAACCGTGCCGTTCTGTACAACAACCAGCTCGTACAGGCAAGAGAACTGGAGAAACAGGGAAAAGCACTGATCATTGCCCCGGATGATATCTCCGGCATGAAGACACTGACGCTGGATCACGAGATCCTGGATACGCTCTATCACAAGGGATGGAACGATGCCGAAGCGATCCCGGCATTCCTGCAGAAATAGATCTGATACCTGAACATACACATGGCAGCCGTCATGTGTATTTTATTTATGGTTACTGACAATACGCTGTTTCGCAGTGGTATGCCCTGTATACAAAGACGGTATAATGAACTCAGAAGACGGAGGAATATGCCTATGCTGTATCCGGGACTGGTGTCCAAGACATTCCAGCATAAAAGTATTGAAGAAGTACTCTTACTATGTCAGAAAGCAGGACTGAAGGGCATCGAATGGTCGGAGAGTGCGCATATATCCGCGGATGATCCCGAAGCTGCTGCTGACCTGTATCAGAAGACAGAAGCTGCAGGTATCCATGTGGCAGGGTATGGCTCCTACTTCCGCCTTGGTACGGAAGAAGATCCCGCCGCAGCCTTTGCCCGCAGTCTCTGCTCAGCCGAAGCCCTCCATGCCCCGTATATCCGTATCTGGGCAGGCAGAAAGCCATCGGCCGAAGTCAGCACAGACGAACGGAAAAAACTGGCAGAGGAAGCCCGCATGGTCACGGAGATGGCCTCCGCAAAGGGCATCATCACCGCTCTTGAGTGGCACCGCAACACGCTGACCGATACGAATATCTCCGCCATGTGCCTGCTCGATGAAACAGACCACCCGGATCTGCGCTGTCTCTGGCAGCCGACATGCGCACTGAGTGTTGAAGACCGCTGTGCAGGTATCGATCTTCTGGAAGCACGCGGGATCCTGATGAATCTTCATGTTTACTACTGGCCCGAGCAGAACCTGCGCAGACCGCTGCAGGAAGGCATCGCGTACTGGCAGACCTACCTGCGTCATGTACGCTGTGATGAAGACAGATATGCCCTGCTTGAATTCGTCATGGATGACAGTGAAGAACAGTTCCTCAAAGATGCCGAAGTCCTGCAGAAACTCATACAGCACCGGGAAGCCGGTATCTGACATACATCACCCAGGGAGGATGACATGAACAAGACAGTATACTTTTACTCTCCGGCAGGTCCCGAAGTCAGTGCGATCCTGCATCAGCACGGTTATACGATCACGGAAGGTGACGGTACAGCGATCGATCCCCGCTTACTGGCAGAGTGTGATATCTATGTACCGGGCAAATCCGTTGTCACAAGAGAAGTACTGCAGGCCGCTCCGAAGCTGAAGCTGATCTCCAAAGCCGGTGTAGGCATGGACAGAGTAGACCTCGAAGCCTGTACGGAGATGGGGATCTGGGCAGCCAATACCCCGTTAGTCAACTACATAACCGTTGCAGAACACGCTGTAACACTGATCCTGGCAGCTGCCAAGCAGATCTACCCGATCTCCCTGCGCTTACGTGCAGAGACACCGGACTGGAAAGCAGCCTTCAAGGCCGCAAAAGCCATCGAACTCTGCGGAAAGACAGTCGCCCTGATCGGCTTCGGACACATCGGCAGACGTACAGCCAGACTTCTGAGCGGCTTTGACATGCACATTCTTGCCTATGATCCTTACACGGACAAAACATCCGTACCGGATTATGTGACCCTGACAGAGACCCTCGAAGAAGCCCTGCAGAGCGCAGATATCGTCAGTATCCACGCTGCCGGCAGTGACAGCACAAGACACCTGATCGGGGAGAAGGAACTGGCCATGATGAAACCGACAGCGATCCTTGTCAATACGACCCGCGGCTTTGTGATCGATGAACAGGCACTGATCAAAGCCCTTAACGATCATGTGATCGCCGGCGCCGCACTTGATGTCTTTGAGAAAGAACCGGCAGACCCGGATAATCCCCTGTTCCGGATGGAGAATGTCCTGGCTACACCGCACAGTGCCGCCAACACCCCGGAATCCTCACTGCGCTCCCAGCAGGCAGTCGCCGAGAATATCCTCACCTACGCAGAAAGCGGCATACCTGTGTATGCATGCAACAGACCTGATCCTGCTGCCAAAAAACAGCGTACGGAGAATCACTGATCCACGTATATACACGCAACATGAAAAGCCTCCGCGGAGGCTTTTCATTTGTTCATACAGTTACTCTTCCGTCTCTTCGGCAGGTACACACTTCTCACAATACCCTGCCGCAAGTCCTTCCCTGAGCAGTCTTTCCACACTGTCGTGGTCAAAGCCCACCTGCAGTCCGAAGGATCCCTTCAGAGATGCGATCGTATTCTCCTCATCCTCACTGAGTTCCTTCTCACAGGCATAGTTCAGACGATTGCGCACCATCTTCAGTGCCAGATAATACTTCATGACTTCAAGAAGCTTCCCTCTGTTCTCGATATTCATGATCTCCGTGATCTGTTCACGGTTCAGATGCTGTGCCTTGGACGTATTATCCGTCTCTTTGACACTAAGTACCTCCAGGGCATATTCCTTCTTTGAATATGTACGCCTGTTATCCCCGGAAACATTTCTCGGGATATCCAGATATGCATCATGGTTGTCATAGCAGAGACGGTGGATCACCGCCAGATTTCTGCCGGAGATACACTGATCGATCACGGCCGAGGCAGTCTTGCCGTAGACCGTGCCATAGCTGTCTTCATAGCTGCCGAACTCCTCAAAGCCTCTGTATGTGTTCTGGATCTTGGTCAGGATATCGACAAGCTTCTCATCGCCTGAGGAAGAGATCGTATTGGCGATCCGGTGCTTCATGACCTGCAGCTTCTCTGCCGGCTCCTGGATATTCTCACCGATCTCCCGCAGTCTTCTGACATACTTGTGGATCATCAGGCCCTGCGCGATCCTGTCATAGAGAGGTCCATAGAAGACCTCGGTCTCCCGGTCGGAGTTATGCGGTGCACTTAACAGTGTTCCTTCATATGCATCGATCTTCCCGTCTTCGTCAAAGAAGATCACATCATCGGGGATCAGCTTTCTGTCAAACCAGTAGGAAGGCATCTTCTCCACGAACAGGACAACTGCCTGCTGGGTCAGCTGATGATCGACACACCACTTCACGACCTCATGCCAGTTGATCCTATCCTCGTCCAGGAATCTCTCCGGTTCCAGCTTCTCCTTCAGCAGGGTTACGGTCTGACTGAGCAGAGAACTGTCATCACTGACTTCACGGAAGGCTTCCGCCAGTTCCCTGATCACCGCCGAAAGATGTGCCGTATCATTCATTGCCAGTGTATCCGCAAACGTGATCAGCTTCTCAAGAGCCGTCTTATCATTGCCCTCCGGCAGATCTTTGACAATAGTTTTCAGCTTTGTACAGTGTCCGCTGAGCAGGAACTCTCCGGCAGCCTCCTGCAGAGGCAACAGCTCCGTCCCGGTACGGATCACCCGGATCGTCTTCTGGTTGATATCCGCATAGACAGCTTTGCGCAGTCTGCCTCCTGCCATCTCCAGATACTGCAGGATCAGGGGCATCAGATATATGGATTCTCTGCCCGTTGCGGTCTGGTCCGCATAGAGATCAAGACCATCCGCATGTCCGATATCCAGGGCATCCCCGATATTCTTCAGCAGCTGCTCGGGAGATCCATTCGCAGGATCCCAGTCAATGAAATGCACACGCGGAAAGATCGGATAGTGAAGACCCTCTTCAACGATCTCACCGCCCCGTTTCAGACCCTCGCCGCAGTACGGATATATGATACTGCTTCGGAAATACCGGTCATATGTATTATTGACTCTTCCCTTCAGTGCCGACAGTTCAGCATCAGTGATCTCCCTGGTCAGCACACAGACAACATCGGTGATATCATTACCGTTCTTCTGCGCGTATTTAAGAAGGTATTTGATCGGTGCCTCACTGATCTGCACCCCCAGAATACGGTCTTCTTCTCCTTCGCATGTGTAGTAACTGATACCCAGCTGACTTCTGTACTGTCCGAGAAAGGTAAGGACAGCTGAACGATGTTTTCTTACTGTCATATGCATTCCCTCTATCAGGTTTTATTATATATCCTTTAGATTAATGCAGTATATATGAAATCTTAATCACTCCCCTGCCCAATCCCCGATCAACTCATGTACAATAGGAATGTATGCATACCACAGTTCGCAGACGCAGAGATCATATATACAGAAGTGCTGCCGAGATCCTCATCCTGGGTATTCTCTACTATCTTCTGCATATCTTTACAGGGTTTTCGATCCCCTGTGTCTTTCGCCTGTTAACCGGGCATCTGTGTCCCGGCTGTGGTATCACACATATGTTTATCTGTCTCTCGCATCTGGACTTTGCGGGTGCGTATCATGCCAATCCCCTGGTCATGGTATTACTGGGGCCGGCAGGGATATACGCGCTTTACCGTGCCGAGAGATATATTCACAGCGGAAAGACCGACTTTACGATCTTCGAGATCATCATGTTGTGCATCGTCCTGATCACCGCCGTCCTTTTCGCTGTTTACCGCAATCTCTGACTGGAGGGGAAAACCATGTATTGTACAAACTGCGGAAAAAAGATCACGGATGAGGCAATGTTCTGCCCGTTCTGCGGTGCACCCACACATCCTGATCTCGTTAAGCCTGAGGAACCGGCAGAAGAACCGGTATCCATCAATGAACCGGTAAGATCCGGTATTACCTTCAGGGTCGGTGAGAATACCCTGGATCTCGTACAGATCGTTGAGATGCTTGCGGGCATCGTCGGCTTCCTGCTGTTACTGCCGCTGATGATCAACGCTGTATCCAACGTTCTGGGCCTGATCACCTACAGACTGATCAGACCGATGATCTTTGCGCGCAGTACGGTCATCTGGATCGTACGCATCCTGTCCCTGGCTGAACTGCTGGGTCTTGGCTATCTGATCTTTACCGAACGCTATAAAGAGAAAACGATCCCCGGGATCGCTGCCGGCACAGCCCTGCTGGTGTTTATCGCTACCCTGCTGTCCCGACACGGCACGATCTTCGCATTGCTCGCACTTGCGGCAATGGTCCCGGGCTTTGACCTGTTCCTGAAGGTATTCATCCGTAAAACAGGCCTGCACGGCACATTTGATCTGCAGGGTGATCTTGACTACATCCGCGAAGCCTACAGGAAGACCGAAACGATCGACCCTGCACAGTATACCGACGTCAATATCCCGAAATATGAAGAGACCCCTGAGATCGACTCTCTGGATTCGCACTTTGACGGCTCCGGCATAGAGTGTCTGGGCTATATCGTGATCCTGGTATTACTGACAATATTCACCTGCGGTCTGGCTCTGCCCTGGGGTATCGTACGCTTCCAGAAATGGGAGAAATCCCATACAGTCATTGAAGGCAGACGTCTGAGCTTCAACGGTACAGCCCTGCAGCTGTTCGGACTCTGGCTGAAGTGGTTCCTGTTAACGATCATCACCTGCGGCATCTACTCATTCTTTGCGTATGTCGACCTGCAGAAGTGGCTTGCCAAACATACGACCTATGTTGGTATGGATCTTCCGGAAGGCAATGAATACATGGCTTCCTTCTTCGACGGCAATACGTTTGAATATATCGGCTACGGTGTCCTGACCTATATCCTGTGTGCATGTACATGCGGTCTGGCATACCCCTGGTGTGCAACGATGATCCAGAAGTGGCTGAACAAGAGCACGGTCATCGAAGGCGACAGACTGTTCTATGACGGAACCGGCGGCGGCCTGTTTGCGACATATATCATCTGTTTCCTGCTTACGATGATCACCTGCGGCATCTACAGTCCCTGGGCATATATACGCTTTAAGAAGTACATTGTGAACCACGTGCATATCGACGCCACATACCGCGGTGTACGTGTCAGATAATGAAGCTCACACCGGCACAGGAAAAGGCCGTCAGGTACTACGAGGGAGATGTACAGGGGGATGATCCGTTCTGGGGAGATCCCAAGGCGTATGTCACTCTGAATTCTCTGTTCTTTGACGGCATCGATACGGAAAGACGAAGAGCAGCCGAAGGCAAGTATCTGAACCCGGCTGTCTACGAAGACCCTGAAAGACTCTACACACTGTGCAGAGATATTCTCGATGCCTTCCGTGCTTCCGATCTTTCAAAGTCACGCATCACCTGGCGTGTAGAACGCTACGCAGATTACCTGCAGACAAAAAAAGCCGGGAAGACGCTGTCCTTTACCTCCACATCCTCCGGCGGTTTCCTCAAAGCCTACGGAGACAGGATCGGCATAGCCCTGATGGAATTCCACATCCCTGCCGGTATCCCCTGTTTCACCTACAAGGAAGTATTACAGGACAATTACCTGAAGGAAGATGAGCAGGAGATCCTGTTACCCCCGGGACTGATACTGCAGATCACAGAAAAGCCCCTGAGCAGGGAGGAACGGGAGATCACAGATGCCGAAGGAAGGGAACCTGCTGTCTCCTGCATCGCTGAGATCACCGGCATCGCGGAGTATACCGAAGATCTGTCTCCGGTAGAATACGGAAATGAAGCCCTGATGCGTGTATGCGCCGATCTGAATACCGGAAAAGAACCGGACAGTAAAGACGTACAGAAAGCCATACAGTGGAAGGAATACTTCTGCAGCAGGCTGCTTGCACACAAAGCACTGTAGAATACTGGAAAGCTCTGGATCCCAGAGCTTTTTCATATTACCTGGTCAGATACCACGCTGTCTCTTCCAGAGGAATGACGTTCGTTATACCTTCCTGTTTCAGTTTATTCTCTACTTCATGGTAGTACTGCGGGTGCAGAGCCATGATCACCGTTACATCCTGCAGGGGGATACCCTTCTGTTTCAGGTATCCGGTCCATGATGAGATATCCCGCACGGGACAGCTTTCGATCATCTGCGGATTGCCTGCCATCGCCGATACCGCAAAGCCCAGCAGACGCTCTGCAGCATTCTGTACAACTCTGTCATATGCCTTCCTGCCTAACAGAGCTGCCCCGTAGATCAGGATGTACGGTGTTCGTGAGTTGTCTTCGGTATCATCTGTTACGGGCATACGTACTGCTTTGCCTTCTTCCAGCAGGATCCACGGATCATAGATACAGTGATATCCGGCAGCCATCGTATTCATGTGTTCGATCAGATCCGATCTTGTGCTGTCCACGGTAAAGCTGTGCGGAAGATCAGTCTCAAACGGCACAAAGCATACCTTCTTCTCATACGGCAGTTCTTCAAACCTCCGTGCCTCTGACACTGAGTCCGTGATCATCACCGCCAGAATATTTCCCGGGTTTACTCTTGCACGCCTGCGGTTCCAGGCCGCCAGAGCATCTTCCTTCCTGTACGCATGATTCATGTGCAGGGAGATACCGTCAAGATCCAGTACAGGATACATGTGATGTTCATCCTCACTGTACGCATCTTCCCGGTATACAGGCTCCTTTGCCAGCAGCTGCGGCAGTTCTTCCAGAAACCTGATATACGCATCCTCCGGAATAAACATATTCACGGTCGGTGAGAGAAACGGCAGGCGGAAATAGTGGCTTGTGATCCCTCCCCAGCAGACATTGCAGAGGATCGTCAACCGGCTGCGCACAAGTGCCATATACCGGGTAAACGTAAAGCCAGGCAGCTCCAGCAGTTCTGCAGGCACCAGCTTCTCTCTGTCTCTCTCCGGCATATCTTCCGGTACTCTCTTCGCACACCACAGGATGCAGGATATGTCTTCCCTGTCAGCTGCCGTCACGTACGGATACTGCCCGGACATATCGTTCTCAGAAAGATATATGCCGCACACCCGGATATCGCCGGCACGCTCAAAACACCGGATCCGATCCGTCACTTTCAGATAACAGGCTTTCTCCCCCAGGATTAGTACATTCTCCATATACTTACTTACCGTATCAGAATCATATCACTGCCGTGATCCTCATGCACAGAAAAAGGTACAGCATTCCTGCCGTACCTCCATGTACTTTCAGTTTCAGTCGTTCATTACCTTGTCAAAGAGTCCCAGCATACCCCTGACAACGAGTTCATCGTTCTGACCTTCCTTGATCAGACCGTATGACTGGAATACCTTCTTGCCTGTAGAAGCGTTATCCAGCAGGTAACCTACCCACGGATTGCCGGTATATGTGACGATGACCGTGTGGTTGTACGGTGAGCAGGCTTTGCACAGAGCACCGATCTCACTGTACAGCTCCGCACCAAGGCCGAAGAACGCGATATCGCCGAACAGGATGACCTGGGCATTGGCAGGTGCCCATTCTCCGCTCAGTGTTGTCTCTGCCAGCTTCTTCTCACTCTTTACACCCGGCACGATGTGGAAGTTATCCACCATCTTCCGGTGGTATGCACGGTCAATGCCATCCGGATACTTCTGTACCGGGAAGCTGATCTCATCGCGGACTGCCCTGATCTCGGCATGGTCCTTGTATGTGCAGATCCCTTCGATCGTACGGATCACATCCTGGGCTGCTTTCAGTCCCGTTGACTGTGCCAGCATGTATGCGGAACCATTCGGCAGATGCTTATGATACATCTGTCTGTATTCATCATACATGACATATCCGGGCATATTCAGAGGATTCTGGTTGCCGGCAGCACCTGCTGACCAGACAACGACAGCACCGGGATACTGCTGCTCAACATATGCCGAACAGATGCCCGGGAAGTCGCATGTGACCTTCATCTTACCGTCTTCGTCGAGCGCACAGAATGACATGTTGGAGTGGACTGCATAGTTGGAGATCGCGGCGATCAGGTTACCCTCTTCATCCACGAACTTCAGTACACTCATGGTCTTGGGGGAATGACCCTCAAAGTTCTCGCCCTGCATCCAGTAACCATCCGGGAACAGTTCATCTCTGTTGACATTGATGAAGCACTTGCCTTCTCCGTAACCGTACCTGGCAGGACGCATGTTTTCCATTGCCTGTCCGATCACTTCCACGCTTGCCTTCATCACATGTTCAGTCCAGCGGAGCCTCTCCTCGGTAGGTGCCGATGCGACCTGAGCCGTACTGGCTCTGTTGTTGTGTCCCGCCAAAGCCGGTGCACTGTGGTTGTGTGTACCCCACAGTAACATGTTCTCCTGCTTGATTCCATACGTCTCTTCGATCATCGGACGCAGCTTGTCAGACAGCGGTACATTGCCCAGTTCGAAGCCCTCAAACAGGAACAGCTCTTCGCCGTTATCGACGACAACTGCTCTGGCATGGAGCTCCTCACCCTTCCTTACCTCTTCGTAGTACCCTCCCGTAAAGGGCTGCTGCAGAGGTAACATTCCCTCTACAGGAGATATATCGATCTTTGCTGCACCAACTCTCAGTTTCTTACTCATGTTTACTCCTCGCCGTTATAGTATCTGTTGAACAGTGCCATCATGCCGTCGGTAACGATCTTGTTGCTTTCGCCATGGTGGATATTGCCGAAGTACTGGAATACCTTATGATCCTTGGACGCATCATCCAGGATATAGCCGACATTGACACCGGTATGTGTTGTGACAATCGTATGCTTGAACGGAGACATTTCCTTGCACAGTACACCGATCTCGTTATACAGCTCGGCATTGAAGCCGTAGAACGCCGTATCACCGACAACGATCAGCTGTGTTCTTGCCGGGATCTCGTCATCGGTAGGGATCATCTCTGCCAGTTCCTTATGCAGAGGTTCACCCGGTTTCCAGCCGTCAAGACCCAGGGCAATGTTGTCGACCATCCATCTGTGCTTGGCTCTGTCGATCCCCTCCGGGAACTTCTGTCCCTTGAAGCATACCTGACCATCATACGTTTTGATCTCCGGATCGGAGGTAAAGAACGTGATCTTCTCCATCGCTTTCAGGGCGTCGATCGCGTGCTGCTCACCCATCGTCACACAGTTGATGTAGGAAGCCCCGACAGCACCGGAAGAGAAGTCGGAGTAGTTCGTACCAAGCAGGTCATATCTTCTGCCGCCGAAGGCCATGACCGGGTTCTGGTTTCCTGCAGCACCGGACTGCCAGGCAATGACTGCACCGCTGCCGAAGTGTCTCTCCAGCCAGTCACAGCATACCGCCGGGAAGTCACCGGATACCTTGTACTTGCCGTCAAAGTCCTTCTGTACGAAGTTCGTTATGGAATGACATGCGTAGTTCAGGATCGCCGCAATGACATTATCCTGTTCATCCTTGAACTCTACGACGGCCAGGGTCTTGTCACTGGGTCCTTCCCAGTTCTGTCCCTGCATCCAGTATCCTTCATAGAACAGCTGATCACGGTTGATATTCAGGTAGGACTTCCCCTCACCGTAGCCAACCTTGGCAGGTCTCATCGTCTTTAACGCAAGACCGACGGCCTCTACCGCCTTCTGCAGCACCATTGTCGCAAATCTGCCCATATTATCGGTACGGCTTGCGGGATCCAGATACTTCATGCGGTTGTTTCCATGGTCGATTCTCGGCATCGAGTGGCAGTGTGTCGCACTTAACAGCACATCCTGCGCTTCAAAACCATAGCTCTCCTTCAGATATCCGAGCAGTTCCTCGGGGAACGGTACACCGCCGGCCTCAAACGCCACGAAGAGAATACGCTTCTCGCCGTTATCCGCAACGATTGCACGTACATGCAGGTCCTGTCCCTCTTTTACTTCTTCATACATCGCATTGGGTATTGCGACAGGTACCGGAAACATGTCCGGTGTGGGTGAGATGCAGAGCTTGGCTGCACCAACAGTCAGTTTTCTGGTCATGATATTCCTCCTGATATATCAAAAGAGATCATAAAAGATCTCTTATACTGCGGGTTCTTCTCCCTCGTCGATGATCCGGTTCGGATCCAGTGTAATAACGACACCGTTGTGGCTGGCCATGCATACAGGATCACTGCCCGGACGGTACGGATTCTGCTTCATCTCCGGCTGTAATGTCCCTGTCACAAGACCCTTCATGATCCAGATGCAGTCATCGAGAACACCGTCACGCTGTGACTTATGCACATTACTGCCGCCGTAGCCGATATGGGCATTAAAGTTACGGTCAAAATCAGCTTCTCTGGCCTTGACTCTGAGCAGTCCCTTCAGGGCTGTATTGATACTTGTACTGCGGATACCGAGGTTGCCGTTAGCCGCATCCCCGGAGAACAGGATACGTGTTGTCGGATCGATCAGCACGATCTCACCGGGAGTATGACCAGGTGTGTGGATCACATCCACCTTCCTGCCGCCGCCAAGATCGAACACATGTCCCTCGGGAGCGGGCAGATACTTCGGCGCATGCTGGGGTTTGAACTCCTGCTCAAAGGTGATGTCGTACGCATCAAAACTGCCGTACTGAGCCATCATCTTCGGATATCTGCCAAGCGGGATCGAAGCCGAAGACAGTTTCTCCTCACTCAGCGCATCCATGTCTGCAGGATGAACATATACTTCATCCCACTTGTCTATACAGCCTGTATGATCCCCGTGACTGTGTGTCAGTACGACATCATACGGAACCGGACACAGTTCATCCGCGATCTCCCGTATGTTGTACATACCGCATCCCGTATCGATCAGAAGACCTCTCTCGGTCCCCCACAGCAGAAAGCAGGTGACCATGCCAAACTCATTGATGGCATAGGTTCTGTGTGCTACTTCCAGCACCAGCGGTTTCTTGATTCCCATATCTACCTCCAAAGTAATTATGATGTATGGATCCTGTCGGTTATCTTAATCATACCGCAGGTTCTTCACCTTCATCAATGATCCAGTTGGGATCCAGACTGATCTGTACAGCACCATGTCTGACAAAGTAGATCGGTGCGGAACCGGGACGGAACGGAGATACCGCATGTTCAGGCGTGATCTCTCCCTTGACCAGTCCGGTCATGATGTACAGACAGTCATCCAGGCAGCTGTCAGGCATGGCGATATGCACGGTACTGCCGCCGTAACCAATATGACTGTTGAAGTTGCGGTCAAAGTCCTTCTCTCTTGCCTTGACCTTTAACAGACCCTTCAGCGCTGTATTGATACTGGTGGCACGGATACCCAGATTCGGGTTGCAGGCATCACCGGAGAACAGAATACGGACGGAAGGATCGATAAAGACGACTTCTCCCTTACTGTGGCCGGGAGTATGGATCACATCCACCTTCCTGCCGCCGCCAAGATCAAACACATGACCGTCTTCCATCGGTATGACCTTCGGCATATGATCCGGGAAAGTAATCTGTGTCATCGGTATATCATATGCATCATATGTACCGTGTTTAGCCATCATGCCCGGATAATCCGCTGTCATTCTCTTATTGCGTTCAATATCGTAGAAGATATCATTATCCGCCGGATGCAGGTATACTTCATCCCATTCGTCTGCCCAGGCAATATGATCACAGTGTCCGTGTGTGATTGCGACATCGTAAGGCAGTCCCTCCATCAGTTCATCCACGATCTCCCTGATGTTGTACATACCTGTCCCTGCGTCGATGACAAGTCCTCTCTCCGTGCCCTTCAGCACAAAGCAGGTCGCCGCTCCAAATTCATTGATTGCAAATGTTCTGTAAGCTATCTCCAGTACGATCGGTTTCTTCATTCCCATGGTCTTTCTCCTTTACTCTGCAGGTTCTTCACCCTCATCGATGATCCTGGCAGGATCATAGCCAATATGTACATGTCCGTAGTTGACATGCAGCCTCGGCGGCATACCCGGCCGTGCCGGTCTTTCCTCACCGACGATCGTACCGCTGACGATCCCTCTCATGATATGCAGACAGTCATCCAGCACACTCTCCGGCATACTCCTGTTGATATTGCTTCCGCCATAGCCGATATGCCCGTTGAAGTTGCGGTCAAAGTCCTTTTCCCTTGCCTTGACCTTTAACAGTCCCTTCAGAGCACTGTTGACACTGGCACCGCCAAGACCCAGGTTGACATTGCAGGCATCTCCGGAGAACAGGATCCGTGTCGTCGGGTCGATCAGGACTACTTCTCCTGCCGTATGCCCCGGCGTGTGGATCACATCCAGCTTCCAGCCGTCACCCAGATCAAATACCTGTCCCTCTTCGAGCGGCAGAAACTCCGGATTCTTCTGCGGATATCTTGCCTGACTCTTCTGTATGTCATATGCCTCAAAGCTGCCGAATGGTTCCATCCGGTCGGGATAAGACAAGAGTCTTGCCTGGTTCTCTTCAAACTTATCCATCGAAAGATCATCCCAGTCTGCAGGATGAAGCCATACTTTATCCCATCTGTCCATGGATCCGATATGATCCCCATGCCCATGTGTCAGTACGACATCATACGGTACCTTGCAAAGCTCATCCGCGATCTCCCGGATATTGTACATACCGCATCCTGTATCAATGAGCAGCCCTCTCTCTGTTCCCACCAGCAGGAAACACGTAGCCATGCCAAACTCATTGATCGCATATGTCTTTCGTGCAACTTCCAATACTTCCGGTTTACTGATTCCCATTATTCTGCAGGCTCCTCTCCTTCATCAATGATCCTGTTCGGATCGTATGTGATCAAGGCATGACCCTCTCTGACACTGGCCTGGATACCTCTGCCGATGAATGTCATGTCTCTTGTCTTAACGTCTGCTGTACCGGCAATGATATGCCTCATGATCGAAAGACAGTCATCCAGCACACTCTCCGGCATACTCCTGTGAACATTACTGCCGCCGTAGCCGATATGCCCGTTGAAGTTACGGTCAAAATCAGCTTCTCTTGCCTTGACCTTTAACAGACCTTTCAGCGCCGTATTGATACTGGTACTGAAGATACCGAGGTTGACATTGCAGGCATCCCCGGAAAACAGGATACGCGTTGTCGGATCGATCAGAACGATCTCACCGGGTGTATGTCCGGGCGTGTGGATCACATCGAGCTTCCAGCCATCGCCAAGATCAAACACATGTCCCTCTTCACACGGAATAAACTTCGGTGTCTTCTCCGGATAGTGAAGCTGTTCAGGTGTGATGTCATAGGCATCAAATGTCCCGAAGTCCTTCATCATTCCCGGGTATCTTGCGAACTTCTGCCGGTTGAATTCATCCAGCTCCGGGGTGATCAGATCAAAGTCTGCCGGATGCATGTATACTTCATCCCACTTGTCCATGGAGCCGAAATGATCACCGTGCGCATGTGTCAGCACGACATCGTACGGTACCTTACAGAGCTCATCAGCGATCTCACGGATGTTGTACATACCGCATCCCGTATCGATGAGCAGTCCTCTCTCTGTGCCCACCAGCAGGAAACATGTGGCCATGCCAAACTCATTGATCGCATATGTCTTTCGTGCTACTTCCAATACTTCCGGTTTACTGATTCCCATATCTTCCTCCTATACTGCCGGTATCTCACCGTCATCAATGATCCTTGAAGGATCATAACTGATCCGTGTATATCCCTTACTTACCGTAGGCCATTCCCCGTAGATGCCGTCAAATACCGGAAACATCTCCGGTACTGCCGAACCCTGCACAACATCTGTCAGAAGTTCTATCGCCTCGTTAAGCACTTCCTTCGGCACGCACCTGTGCACGGTGCTGCCGCCATAGCCTATATGTCCGTTAAAGTTACGGTCAAAGTCCTTTTCTCTGGCTTTGATCTTCAGCAGTCCTTTCAGGGCTGTATTGACGGATACGCCTCTGCCGTTGCCGACAAGTTCCCGCACCAGGATCAGATTGGTATTGCAGGCATCACCCGAGAACAGGATCCTGACCGAAGGATCGATCACGACGACTTCTCCCTGTGTATGTCCGGGGGTGTGGATGACTTCTGCGTATCTGCCGCCGAGATCAAATCTCTGTCCATCCTGCAAAGGCAGGAATTCAGGCATCTTCTGCGGATAGCGCATCTGTTCCGGTGTGACATCATAGGCCGCAAATGTTCCCGGTTTGACCATCATCTGCGGATAGTCCAGAAACATCTCATATGCCCGCTTCTGGCACGCCGGTTCCATCATGTGCAGATCCAGAGGATGGAGCCAGACTTTATCCCACATATCCATCGAGCAGAAATGGTCAAAGTCTGCGTGGGTGATCACTACATCGTAGGGTTTGTCACAGAGTTCGTCAGCGATCTCCCGGATGTTGTACATGCCGGTGCCGCAGTCGATCAGCAGTCCTCTCTGCTTTCCCACCAGCATGTAGCAGGTGACCATGCCGAACTCGTTGATGGCATATGTATTCTCGGCGATCTCGAATACAAGCGGTTTACTGATTCCCATATCGTTATCCTTTCTGCAGCATTCCCTGTCTTCGCTCATACAGGATAAACAGGAATAATGCCACAAACATGATCAGCGCACACATTCCGTACATGGCAGTAAAGCCGAACATGTCTGCGACCCTGCCGCCGGCGGTGATACCGAAGGCACTGCAGAGATCCGACCCGACATAACATGTGCTCATGGCCAAGCCGCGTTTATCAGGCATTTGTCTGACACATTCTGCCTGTACCATTGGCTGAGCTGTGCCCTGGCTGAAGGCAATCAGGATCCCGGCCGGGATAAGCATCCATGTCCTGGTTGCCATAGCCAGCAGGATCATCGCCGTACCGGTCAGAACATAACCCGGCATCAGAACATTCCGAAAGCCCAGCCTGTCGATGAATCTGCCCACGCCAAGACGTACAAACAGCAGAGCACAGGCATTGGCGGTGAAGAAGATGCCTACGTTGGGTATGCCTCTTGTCTCCCCGACCAGGGCA
Organism: Solobacterium sp. UBA3691; assembly: GCA_002372175.1. GTDB lineage: Bacteria > Bacillota_I > Bacilli_A > Erysipelotrichales > Erysipelotrichaceae > Bulleidia. The sequence goes on along the minus strand of DFIS01000028.1, from coordinate 11,256 downwards.
ATAAACGAGCTGTTCATACTGATGCACATCGAGAAGACACCCGCAAACAGTGAGTACGGGATCATCTTTACACTGATGAAATCTGTCAGATGAATACGCTGGCTGCCCCAGGCATACTTTGGTGTCTCCGGAGCACTGATAAACAGCAAGCTGATCACAGCCGTTGTCAGGATCAGACCTCCGGCAATCAGGAAAGCTGCCCTGTAGCTGACATTGTCGATCAGCCAGAGACCGAGGTTAGGACCTACGGCTGTTGCGATGATCTGACCGATACCGATGTAGCCAAGGCCCTCTCCCATGCGCTTCTCGGGAATACAGTAGGAAGCCATCGACATTGCACAGGTACCGTGGAAGGCCATGCCAAGACCGTTGGTGATCCGCAGAAACGTGATCAGCGGTATGGAAGAAGTCATCGCATACAGGCAGATCGAGCATCCTGCTGTCACCGTCGCAAAGATCGTCAGTGCTTTCTTTGACATCCTGTCGGCCAGAAAGCCGCTGATCGGACGCATGAACATGGACACAACGGACATCAGCGATGCCAGAATACCAACCATAGAGAGACTGGCTCCAAGACTGTTCAGATACCTGCTCAGGATCGGTGTGACCATGTTCAGTCCCACTGCCATCAGGATCGCCATAAATAAAATAACGAAATACGATGTATTCCAGAGTGTCTCAGGTTTTCTGTATTCCCTTGTAAATAACATAACGGATATACAGGGAGATCATGGTTTCCCATGACCTCCCTTTGTGATTCTTACTTCTCTTTTAACGCTGTTTCAAACATCTTTAACATGCCGTCACGGACGATCTCATCGTTGCCTCCGGCACCGACAAGTCCGAACGACTGGAAGACCTTATGTCCTACCGAACCGTTGTCCAGGATATATCCTGCACTCGGAGATCCGACATGTGTAGTAATGACCAGATGCTTAAACGGTGAAGCGTCCTTGCATACCTTGGAGATCTCATTGTACAGTTCGCAGGCAATACCGTAGAATGCCACATCACCCATCAGGATCAGCTGTGCCTTCATCGGTACCTTCTCATCTGTAGGTTCCATCTCTGCCAGCACTTTCGGCGGGAACGGCTCATCCGGTGCAACATCTCCGGACCACTCCAGCAGATTGTCTACGACCAGACGGTGATAGCCTCTGTTGATGCCTTCCGGGAACTTCTGCTTCGGGAAGTAGATCGTATCATCAACCGTAGTGATCGGCATTTCTGTACGGTCGGCACAGATCTTTTCCAGTGTTTCCACTGCATCCATACCATGTTCCATACCGAGGGATACACCCATCTCGTAAGGTGCTCCGTTCATTCTTCTTCTCTGACGCATCGTGCCGTCCTTGTCATACAGCTGCATGATACCGACATACAGAGGATTCTGGTTGCCGGCAGCACCGGACTGCCACAGAACGACACTGTCATTGCCAAAGTAGGATTCCGCATAATTGCAGGCAATACCCGGCGCGTCACAGGTCACCTTGACCTTGCCGTCTTTGTCCGCTATGCAGAACGAAGTGGTGGAATGCATCGCATAGTTCAGCACTGCCGCGATCAGCCTGCCTTCCTTATCGGTGAACTTCAGGGCAGCCAGGGTCTTGTCGCTGTAGCCTTCCCAGTTATTGCCCTGCATCCAGTATCCCTCATGGAAGAACTTGTCACGGTTGACGTTGATGTAGGACTTGCCTTCACCAAAGCCCCAGCACGCTTCCTGCATCTTTGCCTGTGCATCAGCGATGACACCGACACCCTGTTCCAGCACATAGTCTGTCCAGGCACTGATATTCTCCGGGATATCCGTGTGAGGACCGAAAGGTCCTGCGGAACCATATCCCATCGGATGCGGAGCACTGTGGTTGTGTGTACCCACCAACAGCATGTTTTCCTGGGAAATCCCGTACGTCTCTTCGATACGCCTTCTCAGCTCTGCATCACAGGGAACTCCGCCCAGTTCATAACTCTCAAACAGGAATGTTCTTTCCCCGTTGTCGAGGACGATGGCTCTGACATGAATGTCTTCACCCTCACGTACACCCTCGTACTGACCGACCATGGCGCCCATCGGCAGCCATTCCATCTTCGGTGTGATCACGCGTTTTGCGGCACCTACTTTAAGCATTTGTTTTCCTCCTTGCTTTATATACTTTCTTTATTTCAGTTCTTTGAACAGATCGACCATGCCCTGTACGATGTATTCATCGCAGGCACCCGGCTTGGCAGCCCCGTAGGACTGGAAGGTATGATGATCAGCTGCACTCTTATCCGGGATATAGCTCCTGTAATGTGTATTGGTATGTGTAACAACGACTGTATTCGGACACGGTGAGGCAGCCTTCATATCTCTGCCGATCTCGGAATAGATCTCACAGGGAACACCGACCCACGCTGTATCACCAAGCTGCAGGATCTTGATCTCCATCTTGAACGGATGCTCGGGATCATCTTCCATGACCACCAGTTTCTTCTCCGGTCTTTCGCCGTTAGGTCCAAGCGGCAGCAGGTTGTCCACCAGCATCCTGTTGCGCATCATGTCTGCGCCTTCCGGTGCTTTCTGACTCGGCAGATCGATCTCCGTGCGGGCATATTTGATCTCCATCGTATCTTTGTCTGCACATGTCTCATTGATGACCTTGATCGCATCGATCGCGTGCTGACCGCCTAACGCTTCCATCAGGACAAACGCTGTTCCGGGAGGCAGCTGCTTGCTAACGGCATAACCATCCTTCAGGAAAGTATAGAGTCCTGCCCCATATACAGGGTTCAGGTTGCCTTCAGCCGCCGGTGTCCATACACATACCGCACCATTGCCGAATCTCTGTTCAACATAGTTCTGTGCATAACCCGGCCAGTCGGAAGATACCTTGATCTTTCCGTCCACATCCTTTGCGACAAAGCCCAGGACCGCATGACAGCCGTAGTTCAGTACCGCTGCGATCAGTTTATCCTCTTCATCCACAAACTTCAGCACAGCCAGTGTCTTATCCGCATATGCCTTGAAGTTAGGGCCCTGCATCCAGTATCCATCCTCAAACTGGAAGTCTCTGTTAACATTGATCCAGCTCTCACCGGTGCCGAAGCCGTACTTTGCCGAACGCAGTGCGCTTACTGCCTCTTCTACAGCCTTCTTTACACCGTCGAGCACGATCTGTGTAAAGATACCGATGCGTCTGGTGAGATCATCTTCCTGCTTTGCGTCTGCACCCTGTACAGGACTGCCCGCAAACGGTGCATCATGGTTGTGTGTAGCGGTCATGAAGACATTGTCTTCGGGGATACCGCCGGCTTCTGCGATCAGCTTCTTTGTTGTGTCGTACATCGGAATCGATACCATGTCAAAGTTGACGATCGCTGCCCTTGTTTCACCGTTATCAATGACTACTGCTCTTGTAAAGATGTCATCATGCAGTGCAGACCTCGGATCCGCATTGCCGAAGGTAGGAAACGGAAAGCATTCTTCCGTCGGGGAGATGCAGGCTTTTCCTGCGCCGACTCTCAGTGTCATATGTGACCTCCTATTTCTCTAACTTATCGAACAGTCTGAGCATGCCCTCAACGATCAGTTCATCACAGGCACCGGGTTTGACATAACCGTATGCCTGGAATGTCAGATGATCCTTCGCTGTCTTATCGGGTATGTAGCTGTTGATGGCCGGATTGGTATGGACAACAACGATCGTATTCTTCATCGGTGACGCTGCTTTCATATCTCTGCCGATCTCCGAATAGACATCGTTGGAAGAACCCAGAACAGCGATATCACCGAGTTTCAGTACTTTCAGTTCCATCATGAACGGATGATCGGGATCATCTTCCATCTGTACCAGCTTCTTTTCAGGATGTTCCCCATTCGGTCCCAGCGGTACGATATTGTCTACCAGCAGGCGGTTATAGCCCATATCCGCCCCTACCGGAGGTTTCTGTGCAGGCAGGGGGATGATCTCCTTATCTGCCTGAATATCCATCGTATCTTTATACTCCGTGATACTGTTGATCACCTTGATCGAATCGATCGCATGCTGACCGCCGAGGCTTGCCTGCAGAATGAAGGCTGTACCATCGGGAAGATTCGTACGTACGCCATAGCCGTCATCCAGATAGGTAAAGACACCTGTACCGATCACAGGGTTGACATTCCCCTCTGCCGCCGGTGTCCAGAGAACCACTGCATCATTGCCGAAGCGTCTTTCAACAAATGCCTCTGTATATCCAGGAATATCACCGGAGACCTTGCACTTGCCGTCCGCATCCTTACCGATAAAGGTTAGCACCGCATGACATGCATAGTTCAGGACGGCTGCGATCAGCTTATCCTCTTCGTCCACAAACTTGATCACTGCCAGAGTCTTATCCGCATATCCTGCATAGTTGTTGTCCTGCATCCAGTAGCCGTCTTCGAACTGCTTGTCACGGTTGACATTGATCCAGCTCTGTCCGGTGCCGAAGCCGTATCTGGCAGGCCGCAAAGACGCATATGCCTTCTCCACAGCTTCCTTCAGACCCCTGTATACGATCGCTGTAAACTTCTCGGTCTGTTCGTCGTCGTTTTTGACCAGCTTCTCCATCCCGGCAGGACGAACGGAAGGTCTTGCGTGCGGTGCACCATGATTGTGCGTAGGCGCAAAGAACATGTACTTTTCTTCGATCGGCATAATGCTCTGCAGAGTTTCCACCATCTCTTTCCACGGCGGTAACATACCCAGATCAAAATTGACGATGGCCGCAAGCTTTTCACCGTTGTCGATCACGATCGCTCTGGTATAAAGATCATCATGAACTTCTACCTTCGGATCGCTTCCCGCAAATCCGCTGAAAGGAAACAGATCTGCTGTAGGAGAGATACAGGCTTTCCCTGCCCCGACTCTTAGCGTCATAACGCACCTCCTGTTTATTTGAGCTCTTCAAATAGTTTGAGCATTCCCTGTACGATGATCTCATCACAGGCTGCCGGCTTGATATCACCATAGGCCTGGAAGACGAGATGTCCTTCGGATGTCTTATCGGGGATATACCCGATATAGTTGGAGTTGGTATGTGTAACAATGACTGTATTGGGGCATGGTGAAGCCGCCTTCATGTCTCTGCCGATCTCGGAATAGATCTCGTTCGGTACACCGACAAAGGCAACATCACCAAGCTGAAGCAGTGTCATCTCCATGTTGTAGGGATGCTCGGGATCATCGATCATCTGTACGAGTTTCTTTTCCGGTCTTTCGCCGTTGGGACCTAACGGAACGATATTGTCTACCAGCAGACGGTTATAGGCCATGTCTGCCCCTTCCGGTGCTTTCTGCCGCGGCAGATCCACGGAGGACCACACCGAGGCAATATCCATGTCTTCTTTGTATGTTGTTATACCGTTGATGACACCGATGGCGTCGATCGCATGCTGACCGCCGAGTGACTGCATCAGCACAAAGGCTGTACCGTCAGGCAGATTTGTACGCACACCGTAACCGTCATCGAGATAGGTAAAGACACCGGATCCGATGACCGGATTCAGGTTGCCCTCTGCTGCCGGTGTCCAGAGACATACAGCATCATTGCCATAGCGTCTCTCAACAAACCCCTGGGTAACACCGGGCCAGTCGGCAGATACCTTGATCTTTCCGTCAAAGTCCTTTGCGACAAAACCCAGTACGGCATGACACCCGTAGTTCAGTACGGCTGCGATCAGTTTGTCTTCTTCATCCACCAGCTTCAGTACTGCCAGCGTCTTATCGGCATACCGGGCATAGTTGTTATCCTGCATCCAGTATCCGTCTTCGAACTGCTTGTCACGGTTGACATTGATCCAGCTCTCACCGGTACCGAAGCCGTACTTCGCCGGCCGCAGATTCTGTGCTGCCTGAGCTGCTGCCTTACGTGCTCCCTCGAAGACGATCTGTGTGAATTTCTCTGTTCTTTCTGCATCCGAGCGCGGGCTGTCCTTGTGCTGCACCCTGCGTCTTGTGCCGGGAGCGTCGTGATTATGCGTAGCACACATAAAGACATTCTTCTCCGGTACACCTGCTGCTTCGGCGATGATCTTCCGCGTCTCTTCTACCGGCGGCAGAACGACCAGGTCAAAATTGACGATCGCGGCTCTGGTTTCCCCGTTATCGATGACGACAGCTCTTGTGTAGATGTCATCGTGCAGGGCAGAGCGGGGATCGGCACCGGCGAAGGTACCAAACGGAAACAGATCCCCGGTCGGGGATATGCATACTTTTGCGGCTCCTGCTTTTATTGCCATACTGCATTCTCCTCTCCTTCGTCGATAATACGGTTCGGATCAAACGTGATCTGTACATTGCCATATTTGACGTAATAGACCGGAGGTGTACCGGGACGGAACGGTGACGATGCATGTTTCACATCTGCTGTACCCTCCATGATTCCCTCGAGAATGTATAAACAATCGTCAAGGCAGCTGTCAGGCATCGCGATATGCACGTTACTGCCGCCGTAGCCGATATGACTGTTGAAGTTACGGTCGAAGTCCTTCTCCCTTGCCTTGACCTTTAACAGTCCCTTCAGGGCTGTATTGATACTTGTGGCTCTGAGACCGAGGTTGGGGTTGCAGGCATCACCGGAAAACAGAATACGTGTCGTCGGATCGATCAGGACGATCTCTCCGGCTGTATGTCCGGGTGTATGTATGACATCGATCTTTCTGTCACCCAGGTCAAACACCGTACCATCTTCGCAGGGGATGAATTTCGGCGCATGATCGGGAAAGTGCAGCTGTTCCTCTGTAATATCGTAGGCCTCAAAACTGCCGTAGCCTGCCATCATCTTCGGATAGGACTTATGGAACTCCCTGGCTGCCGCCATCTTCTCCGGTGCATAGGCATCCCAGTCTGCAGGATGGAGCCAGACCTCATCCCAGGCATCCATATAGCCGCTGTGATCCCCGTGTCCGTGCGTCAGCACAACATCATACGGATACGGACACAGTTCATCCGCAATCTCCTTTACGTTGTACATACCGCAGCCGGTATCGATCATCAGGCCCCTCTTTGTGCCCCACATAATGAAGCAGGTAGCCATGCCAAATTCATTAATTGCGTAAGTTCTGTGTGCTATTTCCAGCACGATCGGTTTTGTCATTCCCATACCATTACTCCTTCATTCATGAATATGATGTTCTTCATATACGCCAAACAGATCTTCCTTCCTGTACAGAAAAGACATTCCCTCTGTCCCGCGATGATCATGCATAAAAATCTGTAAGCGTTTACAGTTTCTATTGTAAGACCGAGGGAATACCCGTATATATAAAAAAACCTGACTGCTTTTAGAAATTACTTCTTACTTGCAGTCAGGATATTTCAGATCTTTTCGAGTGCGAACAAGGTCGTATGGGTTACTGTTTTCCCTGCCCTCACGATCGGTTTCTCGAACCCATCACAGTTGATCGCATTCGGCACATACTGCGTTTCCAGGCATACAGCGCTGCGGTACGGGAAGTGTGCGCCGCCCTTGCCGAAGTTATAATTGCCTGTCAGCTGGTTGCCGGAGTAGACCTGTACACCGGGATGGTCGGAGAATACCGTCAGCTTCAGGATCCCGTTGGTCAGCTCTGCGTGCTTTCTCATGCCGGTGCCGGGAATAATGAAGTGATGATCATAGCCCAGGCCGTTCTTCAGCTGTACATCGTTGCTGCCGAGGTCCTCTCCGATCTGCTTCGGCTCTCTGAAGTCAAACGGCGTACCCCGCACATTGAGCACTGTTCCTGTCATCATCTGCTCATCATCGACTTCCAGGAACTCATCCGCAAATACCTGCAGTTTATGATCCAGAACACTCTCGCTCATGTATCCGTCAAGGTTGAAGTAGGCATGATTGGTCATCGAGATCAGTGTATCGCTCTTCGCCGTGCCTGTATATGACCAGGTAAGACCTTCCTCACTCAAGGCATATGTTACGGCAATATCAGCTTCCCCGGGGAAACCTCCCTCGCCATCCTTGACAGTAATACGGAAGATCACCTTTCCCGGCTGTTCCTCATAGCTGTACATTCTGTGCGCCAGGCTGTAGATGCCGCAGTGCAGCAGGTGTCTGCCGGGCTTGCCGGATTCGATTACATACTCTCTGCCGTTCAGCGTAAACTTCTTGTCTCTGATGCGGTTGCATACTCTACCGACACTGGCACCGTGGGAGCCGCCCTTGTCATAGCCTTCCGCACAGGTAAATCCCTGACAGATATCTGTTCCTGTTTCCTTCAGCACATAGGATACGAGCGCTGCTCCGCAGTCCGTCAGTTCCACGTAGTATTTGTCATTTTCCAGTGTAAGCAGATGTGCCTGTTCACCATGCTTGTTTATTCCAAATTCACGAATCATATCTCCTGCGGACCTCCCTTGAATTCAACTTCATAGAATGACGGTTCGTAACCGATCTTCTCCGTATAAATTTTCTTAACATGTTCCTGCATGATCAGAGAATATTCATACCGTACCAGGGCAATGGCACAGCCGCCGAATCCGGCCCCGGTCATCCTTGCGCCGAGTACGCCTTCACACTCTCTTGCGGCATCGACAAGCGTATCCAGTTCCACACCTGTGACCTCATAATCAAAACGCAGGGATTCGTGCGATGCGTTCATTAACAGGCCGAACAGATTCAGCTTGTCTGCCATCAGTACCTTGACAGCCAGAGACGTCCTGGCATTCTCATATACCGCATGTTTAGCCCGTCTCTTTCTGACCGGATCACTGATGATAAACGAGTATGCCTCAAACTCCTCCGGAGACAGTTCACCAAGACTCTGGATATCCACGATGCTCTGCAGCTCCTCCAGGGCCTGTTCACACTCTGCCCGGCGCTCATTGTACTTGGAATCTGCCAGTTCCCGCTTCTTGTTTGTATTCATGATCACGAATGTATATCCGCTCATGTTCAGCGGTACGGCTTCGTACTCGAGGGTCGCGGTATCCAGGTACAGGGCTTTATTCTCTTCTCCCATGGCGATTGCAAACTGATCCATGATCCCGGAGTTGACACCTATATACTCATTCTCCACACGCTGTCCGAACAGGGCGATCTGCTTGTTTGTGACCTTCGGATCATACAGTACCTTGAGCATGTATCCGATCAGCACTTCAAGACATGCGGAACTGGAAAGACCCGAGCCTAACGGCAGATTGCCGCAGATCACAAGATCAAAGCCCCTGTCGATCACACTTCCCTCTTCCTGCATGACCTGGATCATGCCTGTCACATAGTCTGTCCAGCTGCGTGTATGCGTCGGTTCTGCCAGTGTCTTCAGATCCTTTTCAACAACACCTTCATCAGCATTCATTGAGTAACAGCGTATCTTTGTGTCATCTCTCTGTGCAACGATGCCGCTGATGCCAAGCTGGATCGCTGCCGGGAAAACATGACCGCCGTTATAGTCTGTATGTTCACCGATCAGGTTGACTCTGCCCGGTGAAAAGAAATACCGGAAGTCCCCCTCATATCCGTATATCTCCGTGAATGTCTTACGTAAATTATCCTTTATCTTGTCCATGGGATTTCACCTCAGAAATATTATAATACACAGACATACAAAAAGACCGTGATTACGGTCTTCTTGTTTCATATTATGTCTTATAAGGGGAGCAGTGAGGGGTAACTGCACTATTATCGTACAAATCTTGTAACGTAGAATTATCAAGAGTATTTGTGAAATTATGTGACTTGCGAACTTCTATTTGTTAAATTTTATGATTATCATAACAAAGTCTTATCAGTGATAAATAGACATGCTCTCGCGTTCCATAGTAAAATTTATGTACAGAAAAGAAGGAGCCTCCTCATGGTCAGAAAAGTGCCAAACGGAATCACTCCCGACCAATGGGAACAACTTGTCATCGGTCTGGAAACCAACCCTTCCACGGTCAATGACTATCGAAAAGTGTTGAACCTGTTACACTCTTTCGAAAATGGTCGTTTTCATATTTCAAATCTTTCCAAGGACGATGCACAATACTATTTTGACGTCCTTGACACACGTGTTCAGGACGGAACCCTGTCTGCTAACACCGCACACCGCTACAAGGCTACTCTTCGCAGTCTCGGCGCCCGTCTGCAGCAGTCAGGAATCTATGAGAATTACCGCAACCCTTTTTCACAGCTTGTTAAAAATGAACTGCGTACCCCCACCGTTTATGATACCTCCCTGTTTCTGTCGCGCAGCACCATAAGCAAACTCCAGAATGTCATACCCAGTCTGCCTAACGATGAATCACTGATCCTGCAGCTGATGCTGTATGTAGGCTTAACACCTGCACAGATCGAAGATATACGCGTCAAGGATTTTCATATTGGTCCTTCCGGTCATCTGACACTCGATATCAATGCCGGCACATTCCGGGAAAGAGTAAAAGACATCTCACAGTCCGCATATACCGCACCGGGATATCCGGTACGTTTTATCCGTTCCAACAAGAACGGTTCGATCACATGGGAGTATACAGCTGCCTTTGAGTTCTTTGAAGACTTTGCCGAAAAACTGCGTTATCATACAGCGTCTCTCGGTACAAACGATGATGACAGACCGTATTTCCTGACGTCAAGACATCTGCCGTATAACTACCGTGCTGTACACCACCTGGTGCTGACAGCAGCCGACATGGCAGGTATTCCCCGGGAAGATATTACGCCCAACAAGATCTCTCTGATCGGGCTTGTGCATTCCCAGCTGCTGGACACCAATCTGCGCAGACACGCTGAGATCGACCGCAGTCTTCGCCGCCGGGATCTCTCTTCCGAAGAGAGACAGTCCCTTGTCAGCGAACAGAAGGAGATCGAAAAGATATTCATTCCTCTGGCGAAACAGGGATGGATCGGCAACTGGTCAGCGCGTTATCCGATCCCGATGCAGGAACGCATGGATGCGATCATTGATCAGCTGGGCAGAGACACCGTCCTGAAGATCCTCGGCATATAGACACCATACTGGTGTCTATTTTGTTTGACACTCCACACGACTAAAGTCGTGGGATTCTTGCTTCAATGACCACCACATTGCCACGAAGGCTTTAGTCTTACACAGTCTCCACAAGCGTAGATTCGGGTGTGTCCCACCCTATTGGATGTTTATCTCTCAGGCTATCCCTAAGCCTTTGTTCAGTATATTGATACTCGCATTATGATCTCTGTCGTGGATCACGTGGCAGTTCGGACACTCCCATCTCCTGACAGAGAGTTTTTTCGTCAGTGGATTCCTGTATCCGCAGCAGCTGCACATCTGTGAACTTGGATACATCGTTGGGACGCGGA
>DFIS01000084.1 GCA_002372175.1 Solobacterium sp. UBA3691 | reverse complement strand
TTCCTATGAATAGAAGAACACAGTCACTGGATATGGTAAACGGTCCCCTGCTGAAGAATATGTTTATCTTCGCAGTACCGCTGATGCTGTCATCCCTGCTGCAGATGCTGTTTAATTCTGCAGATACCGTCATTGTAGGAAAGTTCTCCGGACAGGAGGCACTGGCTGCTGTCGGTGCTACAGGCTCGATCGTCTTCTTCCTGACAGCGATCTTTAACGGTCTGAGCGTCGGTGCCAACGTAGTAATCGCCAGAATGATCGGACGCGGAGAACCGGACGGCATACATTCGGCTGTACATACTTCGTACTTTATAGCCATTGCCGGAGGCATACTGATGATCCTGATCGGTCAGGTATTCTCCAAGCAGATGCTTACATTGGTGGCGACACCTGCCAATATCATTGACCGTTCGATCCTGTACATGCGGATATTCTTTGCCGGTTCGATCTTCATGATGGTCTATAACTTCGGAGCCGCTGTCCTGCGCAGTGACGGTGATACGACGAGACCGACGATCTTCCTGGCAATTTCCGGTGTGCTGAATGTACTGCTGAACCTGTTCTTCGTTGTTGTTCTGCAGATGAGTGTTGCCGGTGTTGCGATTGCGACTGTCATTTCGCAGGCGGTTGCGGCTTTCCTGGTAACTATAGCGCTGATCAGAAACGAAGGTGTGATCAAGCTCTACCCGAAACAGATCAGCTTTGATAAAAAGATGGCCAGGGATATCATCTCGATCGGTCTTCCTGCCGGTCTGCAGGGCATGATGTTCTCGATCAGTAATGTTGTTGTACAGTCTGCTGTCAACTCATTTGGTTCGGCTGTGGTTGCCGGCAACAGTGCGGCTGCCAATATCGAGGGGTATGTCTATATCGGTACCGGTGCCTTTACACAGGCAGCGATCACGTTTACGGGACAGAATGCCGGCGCCGGCAATGTCAGGAATATAAAGCACATCATGTTTACGACCCTGTGGCTGACGATCATCTCCGGTATTGCGATCGGCTTTCTCGGCTGGTACAAGGGAGAGTTCTTCATGTCGATCTTCACCAACAGTGAGGAAGTTATCCAGGCCGGTATGTACCGCTTGTTCTGGGTATGCATGTTCCTGTTCCTGAACGGTATCATGGATGTCTTTGTCAGCTCTCTGCGCGGTATGGGGTACTCTACACTGCCGACACTGCTGACGATGACCGGTATCTGCGGTGTACGTCTTGCCTATCTCTGGCTGTACTTCCCGATGCATCATGAACTCAGCTATCTGTACATCTGTTTCCCGCTGAGCTGGACGGTCACATCCATCCTGCAGGCGATCCTGTGGGTAAGATGCTACAACGCTTTTAAGCAGAAGTACGCTGCGTGATCTCTGAGACAGGCATTTGTCTGTCTTTTTCTTTATCACGTACGAAAGCTTTCGGAGATGATATGATAGATGTATCTCAGTAATAAAGGAGATTAGTGATGAAACTGTTATTTGCGTCTGATTCTTTTAAGGGAAGTCTTACCAGTGAGAAGACAGCAGAACTGCTGGCACAGGCGGCAGAAACTGTCTTCGGTGAATGTGAAGTATCCTCTGTACCGGTGGCGGACGGCGGTGAAGGAACCGTGGATGCGGTCGTTTCTGCCGAAGGCGGGAGCTATGTAAAGATTCCGGTACATGGTCCTCTGATGGAGGAGACGGAAGCTTCGTACGGTATCTTTGACGATGGTAAGGCAGTGATCGAAATGGCAGCGGCTTCAGGTCTGCCGATGGTTCCGGAAGAGAAAAGAGATCCCCGGTATACAACAACATACGGTACCGGAGAACTGATCCTGCATGCACTGAAAAACGGATGCCGTGATATCTCCGTGGCGATCGGCGGTTCTGCGACCAACGACGGCGGTATGGGCTGTGCCAGAGCTCTCGGTGTACGCTTCCTGGATGCGGAAGGCAATGAACTGGAAGGTGTAGGCAAAGATCTCGCAAAAGTAGCACATATCGATATGTCAGGTCTCTGCCCGGAAGTCATGCAGGCAAAGATCACGGTCATGTGTGATGTGACCAATCCTCTGTGCGGGGAGAACGGGGCTACATATACATTCGGAAAACAGAAGGGCGCAGATGATGCGATACAGATGGAACTGGAAACCGGTATGTGTAATTACCGCGATGTGATCAAAAAGGAATTCGGCATCGACTGTGATACGATCCAGGGTGCCGGTGCTGCCGGCGGTCTCGGTGCAGCCCTGAAGGTCTTCCTGCACGGTGATATGAAGAGGGGAATCGAGACAGTTCTCGATCTGATCGGTTTTGATGAACGTCTGGAAGGTGTAGATCTTGTTGTTACGGGAGAGGGACGCACGGACTGGCAGAGCTGCTTCGGCAAGGTCATGTACGGTGTCGGCACACATGCAAAGGCGAAAGGCATACCGGCGGTAGGTCTGTCCGGATCCCTGGGCAAGAATGCACTGGATATCTGTGAGTATGGTATCACTTCCCTGATGACTTCGGTCAATGCGCCGATGCCTCTGGAAGAAGCACTGCAGAGGGCGGAAGATCTCTACCTTGAGGCAGCCATCCGCATGTTCAGATTCATTAAAACAGGCATGGAGATGCGCAGATAAAAAGCAACAGGCACAGAAGATGTGCCTGTTTTTACTTTGTCGTATCACGGCCGGGAATATCCAGTATGACATGTCCGCTGCAGTTGATGATCTTTGTGCCGCATGCGTGGATGTGTTCGCGCTGTATACGTCCGTATTCCATGTGTACATGCCCATGAAGCATATATTCCGGTCTGTACTTCTCTAACAGATCATTGAAGCACTGAAAGCCACGGTGGGCCAGATCCTCGAGATCACCGTACCCGGCAGCCGGTGCATGTGCAAGCAGGATATCAAAGCCTTTTGCCCGGTATATACCGAAGGCTGCCTTGCGGATCTGTCTGCGCATCTCTGCCTCGGTATACATGTCATCCCCGGGACGGTAGCGGTAACTTCCGCCCAGGCCCAGAATACGTATATTCTGATATGTATAGACCTTTCTGCCGATATCGATGCAGCCAAGGGGAGGCTTCCGGTCATAGACCGTGTCATGATTGCCGCGGACATACAGCAGAGGCTTATTTACGACGGTGACCAGAAATTCCAGATAATCAGGATCAAGATCGCCGCAGGAAAGGATCAGATCTACATCTTCGGTCTTCCGCGGAGTGTAGTAGTCCCAAAGACCCGGTTCTTCCCTGTCCGATACAACAAGCAGTCTCATTTTGTTTCCCTGACCTTGCGGACACCGCTGACGTCAGCCATCTGTCTGGCTGTTTCATTGAGCGAACTGAATGCAGGAATACTGCCGATGATATTATCGTTGAGCCAGTCCATCGTAATGATCTCTTCGTTGCTGAGGATACCGCTGTACTTATCCTGAACGATACCGGTCTGGGAATGCAGTTCGCCGCTGAACGGATTCAGTGCCTCTTTGATCAGTGCCTGTTTCAGTAACAGGATCAGCTTCCTGGTCGCATAGGGCAGGGAGCCGGAGATCTTTACATCCAGAACATCTGCACTCATGCCCCACCAGTAATTAACGGACTTGTTGTCTGTCTCCCTGGTATTCCAGCTGCCACTGCGGATCATCCCGAGCAGTTTTCTGTAAAAGACAGCCCAGTTGATCACCGGTTCCGCAAGGTTGATCACACTGCCGTCTTCACCGATGCGGTAGATACCGTACTTGGTCGTGTTGTTTTCCTGGTGCAGGGAATCCGGACCGGAGAAAACAGAGATGTCCTGTTCCTTCAGGTAATTCATCTGTTCGCTGTCCAGTGCCTCAGACCAGCAGAGGTATACCCTGACATCGGGATCAATCATCGAAGCACCGATCGCAAAGGCATTGATATCCGCAATCGTTCCGTAGATCGGATAATCCGCAATATACGCGATCCTGTGTGTGTCACTGAAGACAGCAGCCAGGGCGCCGAGCAGGAACTTTGCCTCATATGTGCGCACAGCATACGAACGTACAGCATTGACTTTCAGATTCAGGGAACAGTTCATGAAGATCGTATCTGGATGCTTGACGGCTGCTTTCAGGGCTGCGTTCATCTGTGTAGGTGATATCGTAAAGACGATGTCAGAAGTAATTGCGGCATGATCCAGTGCCTGTTCCAGTTTGTCTTCGGTATCGCAGAATTCATACTTTGCGGTATGGATCTGCAGCTCCGGTGTATGTTCCAGCAGGATACGTCCGATCTCGTGCTCGAATACCGAGGCAGAGCTTTCCGCATCACTGTCATAGATGAAGGACACAAACAAAGCCCGCTGTGAATTGAACACAGGCAGGATATCCAGCAGTGAGGAAGACTTCTTTTCTTCGGGATCTTCCACAAGGACAACGCTTTCATCGCTTTCCTTGACCTCGATTTCCTTTTTCAGCTTCTTCAGATTGTCGGCGATCACCGCGCTTCCCTTACTGTGCAGCTGTTCATACCCGTAGACAGAAATATACAGGAAGAAAGCATCACTGATCCTGTCATCACTATCCGGGAAGCACTTCATGAACTGCTGCTCAAACAGATAATACGTGGATTTCAGTCTCTGTACGTCCTCCGCTTTCCAGACTTCTTCGGGCTGTCTTCCCAGCAGTCTGATAAAGGATCTGTACCTGCCGGTCTCGCTGAAATCCAGCTCATACAAGGGTACATTGCGGTAGAATTCCAGGAATTCTTCATACAGCGGGTCTTCTTCACCATCGCTGATCCGGTAGACTTCGGCGGCTGCAGTACGCATGCCAAGCCAGCGGAATACGGAGACGCGCTTGTTTCCTTCCTGTACGTAGAAACGGTGTCTGTATTCGTAGACCTTGATCGGATCATCGATACCCCGGGATGTCTGGACATTGTATACGTTGATCCACTTATAGGCAAATTCGCTGTCTCTGTCCTGCAGGGGCATGTAATTCGCAGCGAATGCGTTTGCCCGTCCTCTGGTCCTGGTTCCCTGCACCATGGCTAAGGGTATATCAAAAGTGCCGATCTTTTTCTCGGTTATGGTCTTTCCTTCAAGGATATCTTCAAGGCAGCTGATATACGGATACTTTCCGCGGAGCACTGCCTGCTGAAATGCTTTCTCTCCTGATTTTTTTGCCTTCAGATATTCATCGATCATTTTCTGTCCTCCTGAAGCAACGATTATTGTATGTTAGTTCTCAGCTTCTGAACAGTGAAAAATATAAAAGTGTGAACCGGAGTTCACACTTTCCGTCAGTTACCGTAGAGGATCTTTGCCAGTTCGGAATCTCTGCTCAGGATCAGGGTCTTGTTTTCCCCGCTGAGGGATTCTTTCATGGCATCCAGAGAACGTGCGTATTCATAGAATTCGGCTTTCTCCGGGGTGTTGTAGGCTTCCTGCAGGATCTGCATGTATTGTTCTTCACCCTCTGCCCGCAGGATGGCTGCCTGCTTTTCGGCTTCGGCCTTCAGCACGGCGACTTCTCTGTCGGTGGCGTTGTGGATCTTCTGGGCTTCTGCCTGACCTCCGGCAATGTAGCTTGCGGCGATGTTGTTTCTTTCGGAGATCATTCTCTCGTAGACGGCTTCTTCGTTGTCGTTGGGCAGTCCCAGTACCTTGATCTGAGAAGTGACAATCTCAATACCGTACTGTCCGATATCAGAGTTGGCTTCGTTTGTGATCAGAGCTGTCAGTCTCTCGCCTGTGGCAGCGATGATATCATCCTGGTTCATTGAGGAGATCGTATTCTTCAGGGCATTGTATACAGCTGCTTCGATACGTTCTTCGGCTCTGTTTCTGGAGGCATTCAGCGTACGGATATATGCCATCGGATCAACGACACGCCACAGCACAAAGTTGTCTGCCGTCATTGTCTTCTTGTCTCTGGTAATGACATCGGATTCGGGAATATCGTAGAGGATCGTACGGGCAGAGATGGTCTGTACGGTCTGGATGAATGGAATACGGAACTTCAGTCCCGGCGTATCATCGATACGGACGATTCTTCCCATCTGTCTGACAGCCGCGAATTCATTCATGCGTACAGAGTAGGCGGAGCTGTTAAAGCCGAGAATGAGCAGTACGATCACGATCGGGATCCATAATTTCTTCTTCATTGTCTTTCCTCCTGCGTCAGTCATTGAAACTCTCCAGCGGCAGCAGTGTCTGCGTATTGCCGTCAGTGATGATCACTTTGAGTTCAGGCAGTACTTCTTCCATCGTCTCATAGAACATTCTCTTCTTGGTGATCAGCGGATATCTGCTGTATTCTTCATACATCTTGTTAAAGCGGGCAGCCTGTCCTTCGGCTTCGGCGATCCTTGCCTGTTTCTCAGCTTCGGCAGCCTGGATGATACGGTCAGCTTCGGCTTCAGCATACGGGATCTGTTCGTTCTTGTATTTGTTTGCGTCATTGATGGCTGTTTCTCTGCCCTGACGTGCTGTTTCGACAGCCTTGAAGGCTCTGGCGACCTCATCTGTCGGCGGCTCTGAATCCTGTACGGAGACATTGACGACCTGCAGACCGATATTCTTCTCACTCAGTTCTTTCTGCAGCATCTCTCTGATCTCGGACTGGATCTGTCCCTTGCCGGTCGTCATGACTTCATCAACCGGATAGTCACTGACGGTAGCACGGATACAGGAGAGGGCTTCGTTGGCCAGGATCATTTCAGGATCGTTTGTGTTGAACAGATAGGCGATCGGATCACTGACCTTGTATTCAAGATAGAAGTCGATATTGATGAGATTGAAGTCGGAAGTGATCATCTTGGCGTCCGAATCGATATCGATATTCTGACCGCCGCTTTCCACCTGATAGCCAAGACCGACACCGTGTGTGGTCATATCCACCTTGTTTACGTCCTGGATCCAGGGAATACGGAAGTGCAGACCTGCCGAATCGGTGCGGATGACCTGTCCGAACATGGTGATGACCGCCAGCTCATCTTCGCGCACGCTGTACGTTGCGGAACCTGCAGAGATGAGCAGGAATACAACAGGGATGACCCACAGGGCTTTGCCGGTGATCTTCTGCAGGGCATTGGTGAAACCTTCCAGTCTTTTCATTCTTTTTCCTCCTGATAAACAAAAACCGTATACGGGATCCCGCATACGGATATCATGCTTACGTTCCGCACACGGCACCACCGTGTACGAGTCTCACTATTTATGCCGGACCGGATATGATCGTGCTGACGATCCGACAACGATATATCGTAAGTTACTCCCTCGATACAAGCGTATTATACCATAACCGTACGGGTTGTAAAGAGATTATGATAATTAATTCACAATAGGTCGAATTGTGCAGATATGCGAAATAACCTATAATACTGTCATGGCTTATTATACGTCGGAAGCGCTGAATGAACACCTGTATGTGATCACGGATGCGGCAGGAGTACATGCTTTCCTGGCTCTTGGAGAGCGCAGGGCATTACTGATGGATACCTGCTGCGGTCTCGGTGATATCCGTGAGGAGATCAGGAAGATCACATCGCTTCCGCTTACCGTATGGTGCAGTCACGGACATCTGGATCATGCCGGAGGAGCAGGGGTATTCCCTGTTGTTTATTTGAATCCGCTGGATCTGATGCTTGCCCACCGGCGCTGTACACGGGAGACACGGATCTGGTATGTGAAACGGGTCCTGCGGGAGGAGTATGATTTCCGCGAGGAGGAGTACGTGCCGCAGAAGCTGACGGGTTTTCTGCCTCTGCATGACGGTGATGAGATCGATCTTGGCGGTCTTACGTGCAGAGCGGTATCTCTCGGCGGTCATACACCGGGAAGTATGTGCGTGCTGCTGAAGGAGCTGCGGATGGTCTTTCTGGCCGACGCATGCAACAGGATGACGTATATGATGCTGGAGGAGTCACTCTCCCTGGAAGAGTATATCGATCATCTGAAGGCTTTCCGTGATATGTATTATGACAGTTTTGATACAGGTCTTGTCTGTCATGATGAGGCTGTCGTGGATAAGGTGATCATTCCCAACACGATCGAGGTAGGTGAAGAGATCCTGCGCGGGGAGGATCTGCACGAAGAACGGCTGTTTTTCGGGCATGAAGGGGTGCTTGCCAAGGCGATCGTTCCGCATAAACCTGTACGAAGGGATGGCATCCTCGGTAATATTGCCTATAATAAATATAAAGTTTTAAGGAAAGGAAATCCTCTATGAAACAGTATCTGGTATTCGATATCGGCGGTACATTTGTCAAATATGCATTAATGAATGATCATGCGGAGATTCTGGAGAACAGTAAGATTCCGACAAACCGTGAGTCAGCGGAGGGTCTGCTGTTATCCATGAAAGAGGTGGCTGACCGCTACGAAGGCCGTTTTGAAGGCTGTGCGGTATCCATGCCGGGAAGGATCGACACAAAGAACGGTATCGCGATCACTGCCGGTGCTCTCGGAAAAACATTAACGGGATTTCCTTTTGGTCCGGAATTAAGCAAGGTCCTCGGCAAGCCGGTGGTCATTGCCAACGACGGCAAGTGTGCAGCTGCGGCAGAAGCCTGGCATGGTGCCCTGAAGGATGTCGAGAACGGCTTTGTGATCGTCTTCGGCACCGGCATCGGCGGCGGCATCGTCATCGGCGGAAAGACGTACTTCGGTTCACATTTCAGCTCAGGCGAAGTCAGCGGTATGATCTATGACGGACAGATGGTCACGGACGGCTTTGTTCAGGAGATGAATTTCAGAAAGCCTTCTCCGGGTTGGGCATATCAGGCTTCCGCATCATCACTGCTGCGCAAGTATAAGACAAGGAAGGGAATTGACCTTGATGAAGAGATCTCCGGTGAGGAGTTCTTTGAGGCTGTACGCAGCGGGGAAGAGGAAGCGAAGGAAGTTCTGGATGAATTTGCCAGATGTGCAGCTACCGGATTCTTTAATATTCAGATCCTGTTTGATGTGGAGAAGATCGCTGTCAGCGGCGGTATCTCCAACGCACCGGAGTTACTGCCGGCACTGCAGGAGGCTGTACATGACGTGTTCAAGAGGTTCGAAAACAGCCCGGCTGTGGAGCCTGAAGTTGTGAAATGCCATTATGGTTCCGAGGCCAATCTTGTCGGAGCACTGAAGATCTATCTGGATCAGGAATAGTTAACACTGCGTAAGCAGTACGGAGGAAATATGAAGATCGTAGTTGCCGGAGCCGGTAAAGTAGGTTCATCGCTGGTCAGCCAGCTGGTAAATGAAGGACATGAGATCACTGTTGTAGACCGGGATACCGATGTTCTGGAAGAAACCATGCAGATGTATGATGTGATCGGTGTACAGGGGAATGCAGCATCGATGGAAGCACTGGAAGAGGCAGGCATACGTACTGCCGATCTTTTGATTGCGGCAACAGACCGTGATGAGGTCAATCTGCTGTCCTGTCTGACAGCACACGGACTGAATCCCGACCTGCATACCATCGGCAGGATCAGAGACAAGGATTACCGCGCACAGGCATACCAGATGCGTGATTATTTCGCTCTGAACTATGTGATCAATCCCGAACATGAGGCCGCGATAGAGATGCGCAGACTGCTGAATTTCCCGGGTTTCCTGGGTCTTGAGACATTTGCCAAGGGAAACGTGGAGATCGCAGTTTTAAAGATAGGAGAGAGCAGTGCGCTTAACGGTATTAAGCTTTCCGGCATGAATGATATCGTACACTGTCATGTACTGGTATGTGCAGTACAGAGAAACGGTGAATGCATTATCCCTGACGGTAATTTTGTGCTGAGAAACAATGATCTGATCTATGTTACGGCTTCTTCTTCCAATCTTTCCGTACTGCTGAAGAATCTTGGGATCATCACCCGCAAGGTCAGAAGTGTGCTGATCGCCGGCGGCAGTCTGATCAGTTATTATCTTGCCAAGGAACTGGAAAGCAGCGGTATTTCCTCGACGATCGTGGAAGCGAAGCGTCAGCGCTGTGAGGAACTGGCGATGTTACTGCCGAATACGCGGATCATTGTCGGTGATGCCAGCAGTCAGGCTTTCCTGGACAGTGTTGGTATTGACGACTTTGATGCGATGGTCACGTTAACGGGTCTGGATGAGCTGAACATCGTTATTTCACTGTACGGCAATTCCCGCAAGGTGCCGCACCTGATCACAAAGCTGAGCCATGCCGAGAATAACCGGATGCTGGATTCCCTGCCTCTTGGCAGTGTGATCGCACCGAAGGAGCTGGTATGCAGTTCGATCGTGCGGTATGTCAGAGCAATGCAGAACAAAGAAGGTGCGGCGATCACGATCCACCGTATTGCGGACGGCCAGGGTGAAGCGATTGAGTTTAACGTAGATGAAGACACGAAGCATCTCGGTATGCCTCTGAAGGATATGAATCTGAAACCGAATGTGCTGATCGCAAGTATCACCGACGGTATGAATACGGAGATCTCTACCGGAAACAGTAAGTTTAAGGTCGGTGATAATGTGATCGTTGTAACGAACAAGACAACTTCCATTCGTCAGCTGAATGATATCTTTGAGGACTAAACCTGCATATGAACTATAAAATGATCGGACGCCTGATTGCGCCTATTCTGTGTATCGAAGCAGTATTCATGCTGCCGGCACTGGGAATCGCTCACCTTGACGGGAGTAATGCTGCTGTGCGGGCTTTTGCGATGACGATTGCTGCTTCGGTGCTGGTAGCAGGACTTCTGTGGATCGGTACATCCAATGTGCCGCGCAGAGGTTTTTATGCGCGTGAAGGCTTTGTGCTGACCGGTGCAGCCTGGATCGTCATGTCAGTCTTCGGCGCTCTGCCGTTCTGGATCTCCGGTGAGATCCCGCACTTTGTCGATGCGCTGTTTGAGACGGTATCGGGCTTTACCACGACCGGTTCAAGTATCCTGCTGAATGTAGAGGAGATGTGCCGGGGCATGCTGTACTGGCGCAGTTTTACACACTGGGTCGGCGGTATGGGCGTGCTTGTCTTCCTGCTGGCGATCGTACCGATGAGCGGAAAGAATGAAGGCTTTACCCTGCATATCCTGAGAGCGGAGAGCCCGGGTCCTTCCGTAGGCAAACTGGTGCCGAGAATGCGTCAGACAGCGAAGATCCTGTATCTTCTGTATATTATGCTGACGGTGCTCGATGTTCTGTTCCTGCTGCTTGGCGGGATGCCTCTGTTTGATGCTCTGTGTACAGCGTATGGTACAGCCGGTACCGGCGGCTTTGGCATCAAGGCGGATTCCATTGCCGGCTACAGTCCGTATCTGCAGAATGTCACAACGATATTCATGCTGCTGTTCGGTGTCAACTTCAGCTGTTACTACCTGCTGCTTCTGAAACGTGTGAAGGATGTCTTCAACGATGAAGAACTGCGTACATATGTCGGGGTTGTTGTCGTCAGTGCACTGCTGATCGCCTTCAGTATCCGCGGTCTCTATCACTCTCTCGGCGAAGTGCTGCGGGTATCGTTCTTCCAGGTTGCCACCGTGATCACAACAACAGGTTTTGCGACGGCAGACTTTAACCAGTGGCCGGCATTTGCCAAGACGATCCTCGTGCTGCTGATGTTCTGCGGTGCCTGTGCGGGCAGTACCGGCGGCGGTATCAAGGTTGCCAGGATCCTGCTGCTGCTCAGGAGTTTCCGCAGGAATCTGCACCAGAATCTGAGACCCCGCGAGATCAGTAATATCCGCATGAACGGAGCCAAGGTCGATGAGAAGGTCGTCAGTAATGTCGATGCTTACCTGATCGGATATATGGGGATCATCGTGGTCAGCTTTCTGATCCTGTCCCTGGACGGCTTCTCGTTTGAGACGAATCTGACGGCAGTGATCGCCACCTTCAACAATATCGGACCTGGTCTTGACATGGTCGGGCCTGTAGGCAACTATTCTGCGTTCAGTGATCTTTCCAAGCTTGTCATGATCTTTGACATGCTGGCGGGAAGACTGGAGATCTATCCGATCGTACTGCTGTTCTCACGCAGTACATGGTCAAGAAAGTGAGGCAAACATGGCGCTGGTTCATCTGAATTTTGAAAGTCACTATCTTTACAACAATACCGATGTCAATATCATCCTGCCCGATATGCCGCGTACGGATAAGCCGAAGGACTTCTACCGCTCCGGGAAGAAGTACAAGGTCCTGTGGCTGCTGCACGGCACCTTCGGTGACTATACCGACTGGATCCGCAAAAGCAATGTTGAGCTGTATGCCTGTGAGAAGGACGTGATCATCGTCATGCCTTCAGCACTGAATTCCGACTATGTGGACTGGCATAATTTCGCGATGGGATACAACATGTACTCCTATCTGACAGAGGAACTGATGCCCCTGATCTACGGCTGGTATCCTGCCAGTGATAAAAGAGAAGATAACTTCATTGCCGGTCTTTCCATGGGCGGTGCCGGAACAGCGCTCTATGCCCTGAATCATCCGGAACTGTTTGCCAGTGCCTATGTCATGAGCTCCAGCCCCAGACACTACAGCGATACATCTCTGAGCGGCACACAGTTTGCCGGAAGAGCGAAGAATGTGATCGAGAATGCCGGTGGTATGGACGCATACCTGAATTCCTATCAGAACACATGGGATCTGGTGAAGAAGAGAGTTGAAGAGAAGGCAGATCTGCCTGAGATGGTCTTTGCCTGCGGTACCAGTGATACGCTGGTATATAAGTCCTTCAAGGCATTTGAGAAGTATGCTAAAGAAGTAGGACTGAAGGCAGACTTCATCGAAGTTGATGGTTATACCCACGAATGGCGGTTCTGGGATCTCTGTATACAGGACTGTCTGAACAGATTTGCGCCGAAAGAAGAGAACGCAGGGAATGCATTCTAGGATCCGGGAGTACCCGGGTCTTTTTCTTTGCACAAAAAAGCACAGGCATGTGATATGATCCCACCAAAGTAGAC
>DFIS01000037.1 GCA_002372175.1 Solobacterium sp. UBA3691 | reverse complement strand
AGAAGTCACTTTGTCAACAATCTGAGATATATCATACGATATATCTTTTATTTCTTACGCTTCTGCCTTGGCAAGCTTCTTCGCTCCGCCTTTGAGGGTCTTCAGGGCACGTGCGGATACACGTACCGTCTTCGGCTTACCGTCGACGATCATATGGACCTTCTGTAAATTTACATTCCATTTACGGCGAGTAGCACGTAAGGAATGGGAGCGTCTGTTACCAGACAATGCTTTTTTACCGGATACGGCACAAACTCTTGACATGACCATAACCTCCTTTTCACAATCGCTTAATTAATTTATCACGGTTTATTTGTATTTGCAAGGATATTCCCTCTAAATTTAACTGTTATCGTGAGAAAGAAAGCCTAAATACCATGTTTATCCCTTTTTTTGCATGTTTGTATATGATAAAATATCTTTACGCCAGGAGGGTTATTCGTCGTGAGCGAGAAACAGATTTTTGCGGCACTTGAAGTGTCAGATCATGAAATACGTCTTGTGATAGGCGAATTTTTTAATACCAGATTTAATATCATCAAAGTAGAGCGGATCCCCTGTGACGGATTAAGCTATGACAGGATCAATGACCCGGATGCGGTCATCAGCGGAATCAGAGCTGCCGTTACGGATGCTGAGACAATGATCAAGGCTGCCATCAGCAAGGTCATTCTGGCGGTTCCGTCCTATAAGATGAGAAGATATTCAGTCACATCCACAGTTCCGATCGAGGGTATTGAAGGTACCGTTACGATGCAGGACGTGCAGAATGCGCAGAAAAAGGTTCAGACTGTCAAGATCGATCCCAATCTCGCATTGGTACAGGTACAGCCGATCAAGTACTGGGTACACGGGATTTCTTCACGGCGTATTCCGGTAGGTGAGAGGACCAGTGAACTGGCTGTGGATATTGACCTGCTTTGTGCTGATATGCCTTTGATCTATGAACTTGTCGGCTGCGTTGAAAAAGCCGGTCTGCAGGTCATGGATATCTTCCTGGATGTCTTTGCGGTAGGCAATGAAGCTGCACTGTTTGAACAGTCTGTTGAGCAGAATATCATCGTTCTGAAGATGGAGCGCCAGTCGACGACACTGGGTCTGATCTCCGGCGGCAGACTGAATCAGTGTGTTGTCATTCCTTCCGGTCTCGGTGAGATCGCCGGTGTACTGGTCGACAAGTATGATCTGAAGCGTGATCATGCGGTGGAACTGGTGAAATACAGTGCCTTGCTGAGTGAAAAAGTGCATTCCAGCAATCCCGTTCATATCTGGCAGGATGGTCAGGTCACAAAGAAACTGACAGAAGCCGAACTGGTTGAATCGATCATGCCGGAAGTTGACAAATGGATCGAAACGATGGCGAAAATGTGCGGCGGAATCTTGCAAGCAGGGCGCACTACTGTTATTATTACAGGAGAAGGCGGCGAAATGCAGGGATTAAACGAGCTTTTACATGAAAAGCTTGGATGCGAAGTACGCAATTATATTCCTGAAACACTTGGCGGCAGAAATGCCGGGTTGTCCGCCTGTTTAGGCTTATTCTACGCCTACAAGGACAGACTTCCGATCACGGGGTATCTGGACAGCAGTCTGGATCTCGATCAGTTCCTGAACGAGGTATCCTATCGTGATAAAGGTGCGCAGAACAGCGGTCAGAGCGGTACATTGACGCGAAAAATCAAAGATATATTCAACGGTAAGAAATAAGTGAGGGAAAGGCATATGTCAGATTTATCTTATAACCAGGTTGCAAAGATCAAAGTATTCGGTATCGGCGGTGCCGGCAGCAATGCCGTCAACCGTATGGTGCAGGAAGGTGTTCAGGGTGTAGAGTTCTATGTAGCAAATACAGACCTGCAGGCACTGGATGTATCTCCTGTAACAAATAAGATCCAGCTTGGACGTGAAGGACTTGGTGCCGGCGGCAACCCGGATAACGGACGTAAGGCTGCTGTAGAGAGCGAAGCAGAGATCAAGAAGGCTATGGAAGGTGCAGATATGATCTTCCTTACAGCTGGTCTTGGCGGCGGTACAGGAACCGGTGCATCTCCGTTATTTGCGAAGATTGCTAAAGAACTCGGCTGTCTGACAGTTGGTATTGTTACAAAGCCGTTCTCTTTTGAAGGCAGAAAACGTATGGTCCAGGCTGAACAGGGTCTGGAACAGTTAAAGGAATATGTTGACAGTCTGATCATTATCTCCAACAACAAGGTTCTGGAAGTGATCGGTCATATTCCGTTTGAAGATGCATTTAAGGAAGCAGACAACATCCTGAGACAGGGCGTTCAGACGATCACAGACCTGATTGCTGTTCCTGCTATGATCAACCTTGACTTTGCTGATATCAAGAGTGTCATGGAAGGCCAGGGCAGTGCTCTGATCGGTATCGGTATGGCTTCCGGTGAAAATAAGGCAAAGGATGCTGCTACAAAGGCTATTCAGTCTCCGCTGCTTGAAGCTCAGATCTCCGGTGCGAGAAGTGCTATCGTCAACGTTACCGGCGGTGTCAGCATGTCTGCTTATGATGCTCAGGAAGCTGTTGACTTCATCCGTCAGGCTGCCGGTAATGATATCGACATCATCTTCGGTGTTGCCATCAATGATAAGATCGGTGAATCCATCATCGTTACGGTTATCGCTACAGGCTTTGATCTTCCGAAGTCCACTCTGCTGGTCAACCAGTCTGAGGTCAGTCCTGTTGCCAATCCTGCACAGGGTGTCAAGGTCAACAATGATGCATCCGATCTTGCCTTCGGCAGTTTCTCCAGTGTTGAGGAAAGTGCTCCGGCAGATTCTGCTGCTCCCTCTTATTTCAGCAACCGTAAGTAATTCAATTATACTGAATTGTTTACAGGACCCCGGTCTTACAGCCGGGGTCTTGTTTATGCAAGGAGATACAGATGTCAAATGAGATGTACAGAAGAATACTGATGACTGTCGGCGGTGTGCTTATCTGCGGCTTCAGTGTCGGTATGTTTAATTTCTCCGGCTTCGGCATGGATCCGTTCCAGGTATTTGCGCACGGTATCTGGGGACATCTGCCGTTTTCCTACGGACCTGTATATACCGTGATCAATCTGATCCTGCTGGTATTCATGTTTATCTCTGACAAGTCAAAGATAGGACTGGGAACCCTGATCAACTTATTCCTGCTTGGTTATGTTGTTGAGTTTTCTTCAAACCTGTGGGCAGGACTGTTTCCGCATCCTTCACTGCTCCTTCGTGCCGCTTTCCTGTGTGCTGCCATTGTCATCATGTGCATCGGTTCAGCACTGTATTTTACTGCTGATCTTGGTGTATCTACGTATGACGCGATCGCTCTGACACTGTCGCAGAAGAAGGGCTGGCCGTTCCGCTTTGTCCGTATCACGACAGATGCCATCTGTACACTGAGCGGATATCTGCTTGGGACAGCTGTCGGTATCGGTACGCTTGTGACCGCATTCTTCATGGGACCGCTGATCGAATTCTTCAACAGGACGATCGCCGAACCGCTCTGTTTCGGCAAAAGAAAAGCTGCGTGAGATACACGCTGTCACACAGCATCATACAGTATCCTCCGGGATACTTTTTTACTGTATCAGGCATTCATCCGTAAATATCACTGCGCTGTATCATAGCGATTGTCTGTTTCCGTGAGTGCCTTTATAATATCCGAAGATACGGAGGACAGCGATGAGTACAGGAACCAGAGACAGACATTATACAGTAACAGAACTTCTGCGGAGGTTTTCACCTTATCTTATGCGCTACCGGGGAATGCTTGTGCTGGATCTGTTCTGTGCTTCGCTGACGACATTGTGTGATATCGCCTTGCCGCGGATCATGAGCCGGCTGACCAATACGGCCATGTATGATCCTGCAGGTTTGACAGTATCGCTGATCATGAGACTGGCATTGCTTTATATTGTCCTCAGAGCAGTCGATGCGGCAGCGTATTACTACATGAGTTCCCATGGGCATATCATGGGTGTATATATCGAGACAGACATGAGAACGGATGCGTTCAGGCATCTGGAAAAGCTCAGTGACAGCTACTATGCGAATACCAAGGTAGGACAGCTTATGGGAAGGATCACCAGTGATCTCTTTGATGTTACCGAGTTTGCGCATCACTGTCCGGAGGAGTTCTTCATTGCCGCGATCAAGATCATTGTATCGTTTGTGATACTGTCGCAGGCAAGTCTCCCTCTGACCCTGATCATCTTTGCCTGTGTGCCGTTTTTACTGATCGTATCGGTGCGGCTGAACAACAGACTGCGCAGTGCTTCCAAGAAGCAGAGAGTGCAGATCGGTGAACTGAATGCCAGACTGGAAGACTCACTGCTTGGCGAGAAGGTCGTCAAGGCATTTACGGCAGAGGATCTGGAGATCGCCAAGTTTGAAGAGGGGAACCAGACCTTCCGCAAGGTAAAGACAGAACGGTATTATGCGATGGCCCAGTACAGCATGTCAACGAGGATCTTTGACGGCCTGATGTATGTGACGACGATCATTGCCGGAGGTCTGTTTCTGGTGTACGGGAAGATCACAGCCGGAGATCTTGTTGCGTATATTCTCTATGTGACAACATTGATCACAACGATACGGCGTATCGTCGAGTTTGCGGAACAGTTCCAGTCAGGAATTACCGGTATCGAGCGTTTCCTTGAGATCCTTGATACACCGGCGGAGATCACCGATAAAGAGGGTGCTTACGAGCTGCAGGTAAAGGAAGGTCATATCGTCTTTGATCATGTGACATTTGAGTATCCGGATGATCATAACCGTGTTCTTCATGATATCTCACTGGATATCAGACCGGGTGAGAATCTGGCACTTGTCGGGGAAAGCGGCGGCGGCAAGACCACGCTGTCTTCTCTGATTCCGCGATTCTATGATACGACGCAGGGCAGGATCCTGATCGATGACCAGGATATCCGCGATGTGACACTGAAGAGTCTGCGTTCAGCGATCGGTGTCGTTCAGCAGGATGTATATCTGTTCTCCGGTACTGTCTTTGAGAATATTGCCTATGGCAGACCCGGCGCATCTCTTGAGGAAGTCCGCCATGCGGCAGTTCTTGCCGGCGCAGATACGTTTATCAGTGAACTGAAAGACGGCTATGATACCTATGTGGGAGAGCGCGGCGTCAAGCTCAGCGGCGGTCAGAAACAGCGTATTTCGATTGCCAGAGTCTTCCTGAAGAATCCTCCGATCCTATTGCTGGATGAAGCTACCAGCGCTCTGGATAACGAGAGTGAGATACAGATTGAAAACAGCCTGGCACAGCTGTCACAGGGACGTACAACGCTGACCATCGCACACCGTCTGACGACCGTAAAAGATGCCGACAGGATCATCGTTCTTGGCCGTCAGGGTATCGAAGAAGAGGGCACGCATAACGAACTGCTGAAGAAAAAAGGCACCTACTGGCGCCTTTGGAACGGTGTAAGAGAAACAGCTACAGCGGAAGCAGCCGGCTGAAGAACTGGATAAAAGGACCGAGAAACAGAGCACACAGCACCGTACCGATGCCGATCGTTCCGCCAAGCAGATAAGCAATCAGGGCACAGAGTACATCAAGACCGATGCGGGCTGCGTAATACGGTATCTTCGTACGTTCGCTGAGGATCAGAGGCAGACTGTCATAGGGACCGATGCCAAGATCTGCTTTCTGATACAGAGCAATGCCGAAGGAGATGACCAGGACAGCCGGCAGCAGCCATAATAACTGTGAAAGCAGAGTGGCAGGGGCAGGGAAAGCTGCCGCCAGTGCATATGAGGCAAACTGGATCACATAGCCGGTCAGAACGACCGAATACAGCGTTCCGATATGGATATACTTTCTGGCCAGTAACAGAGGTACCGTCAGATACAGACAGTTCATCAGCAGGGATGTCGAACCAAGGGATATGCCCAGACGTTCGCCGAGGATGATATTGAAAGCTGTACAGGCATCTGTACCGAGTGCTGACTGTTTGAAAAGACCGATACCCATACCGATGATCAGGGTTCCGACAAGACTGATACAGGCACGTTTGAGAACAGACATTCAGTCTTTCTTCTCCTCAGGATCGGGATAGAGCTTTCCCTGCAGGAAGTGTTTCCGGCAGAGGGCAATATACTCGTCATTGGCACCCAGCATGATCTGTTCACCGGAACGGACGATACCGTTCTCGTTGTAGCGGGCATTGCAGGTTGCTTTTTTTCCGCACCAGCAGACCGTCTTGATCTCCTGGATCTTATCCGCAACCGCCATCAGCCTGGCACTGCCTTCAAACAGATTCATCTGGAAGTCGGTGCGCAGTCCGTAGCACATGACAGGGATATCCAGATCATCCGCAATATGGGCCAGAAAGTCGATCTGGTCCGCAGACGCAAACTGGATCTCATCCACGATCACCGCGTTGTATACGGCGATGTCTTCGTCCTTCATGCGGCATACATCATCGAGAAGCTCACATTCTTTCTGCAGACCGATACGGGAGCGGATCATCTTCACACCGTCTCTGGTATCCAGGTTCGTCTTGCACAGCAGGACTTTCTGTCCGCGCTCTCTGTAGTTATATTCATTCATCAGGGCATTGGCACTCTTGGAAGAACCCATCGCTCCGTAAAAATAGTATAATTTGGCCATGATTTATCTCCTTAGGGGAAGACCCTGATCATTATTATACCGTTATCTTTAACCGCCGAACAGAAAAGATCCTGCATTCCTGCAGGATCTGTATGTTATGCAAAGAAAGCCAGAATACTTTCAAAGGCTGCATAATAGCCTGTCTTCAGGGAAGGGATCTCCACATATTCTTCTCTGGTATGGGCACCCTGTCCGCGGTAGAAACCATAGCAGATGGCCGGGATGTTCATCGAGAGGGGAATGTTGCAGTCGGTG
Source organism: Solobacterium sp. UBA3691 (assembly GCA_002372175.1). Lineage (GTDB taxonomy): Bacteria > Bacillota_I > Bacilli_A > Erysipelotrichales > Erysipelotrichaceae > Bulleidia. The sequence continues at coordinate 74,440 of DFIS01000037.1, read as the reverse complement.
GAACCGGAGCCTGTACGGGGAATCGCACCGCCGTATTCCTCAAGGATCGCGGAGGCTTCCCTCAGCATGTCTTCCTGTTCGCGGCGGGCATCTTCCTGCAGGCTTCCGCAGGGTCGAAGCCCGACAAGCTCTGTCTCGATACGGACTTCTTCATTCTGTGCGCCGGCAAAGATCTTCCGGAAGTGTTCCTCCATGATCGCCATGGAACGGGGATCATCCGATCTGTACTCACAGAGGATCTCGGCCTGCTGGGCAATCGAGTTGACGCTTGTACCGCCGCTGATCATGCCGACATTGTAGGTCGTTCTGCCGTATTCGGGAACCTGCAGTGCGTAGATTGCATTGACGATCCCGGAGATGGCATGAATGGCATTGGCTGCACCGAACTTCCCGTACGAATGACCGCCGGCAGTATGCGCAGTGACCTTGTACCGGGCCGATCCGACAGCACCGCAGACGATGCCGCTGAGACCGCCGTCAAATGAATAGAATCTGCGGATACGTCTGCCGTAAGTTTCACAGATCTTACGAGATCCTTTCAGGTTGCCAAGACCCTCTTCACCGGAATTGGCAACGAACAGGATACCGGTATCCTTCGGAGTCATCTTCTCCTGCAGCAGATACCTGACCACCATTAGCATCGCAACCAGGTTGGCTGTATCATCACCTACACCGGGACAGTACAGACGGTCTCCCTCGGTGCGGATCGGCAGCGGTTCGGTATCCGGGAAGACGACGTCGATATGTGCCATGAAGACACTCAGATCCTGCTTTCCGTCATCCGCATAGGGGTATACCACATTCAGGGCTTCATCGATGAACGCACCTTCAGCACCCCATGACTGCAGCAGATCCAGAATGAATTCCGCACGCTTTTCTTCATGGTTGGAAGGTGAGGGGATCTGGGCCAGGGTGACCAGCAGGTCATAGGTCTCCTGACTGTGTTCTTCAATATACTGCTGTATGTTCTTGCTTAACATGTGACCTCCTTGTCAGTTATGTTTTCCGTATTCCGACTGTTCACACAGATCATCCGCGCTGATATCAGGATGGCAGACAGTTTCCCGGCATGTCGATCCTTCTGCCGTAAGAGAGCTTCATGCCGTGGTCCATCATAAAGTTATTCAGGTCATCCAGGGATACACCGCCTCTTTCGCTGCAGGTGGCTGCCGCAAATGTATAGGCGTTTTCGGGAAGTTTCAGCTGTTTGATCGCTTTCAGGACAGGCCAGGGTGCCTCGGCTCCGTAAAGCGGGAAGACAAACCCGTATACAGAAGCGGAAGGCTGCTCATGACCGTAAAGAAGAGCGGTGAAGGGTAACAGAACGGTTTCTCCGTGCAGGTATGCGGACAGCCTGCGGGCAGCGGAAAGTGAGTTTCCCGTACCGGAATACCAGTAAATGATGTTATCCATAGGTGATTCTCCTTTGAGTTAATCTTAACAACAAATAACGTTGAAGAAAAGGCATCGGTGTATAATGAAAACGGGTGATGAATATGGAAAAGAGAGAAAGATCCTGCGGTGCTGTTATCCTGCGCAGTGAGGGACAGCATACAGAAGTGCTTCTGATCCGCCACAACCTCGGACACTGGGGATTCCCGAAGGGACATACCGAACCCGGGGAAACAGATGAAATGACCGCTGTACGCGAGGTCAAAGAAGAGACCGGCTATGATATCAGACTCAGAGACGGCTTCATTGACAGTACGCGCTACAGTCCCAAAGAAGGTGTAATGAAGGATGTCATCTACTTCATCGGTGAGGTCTGCGGAGGCAGCCCGAAAGCGCAGGAAAGCGAGGTTTCCGAACTGCGCTGGGTAAGACCGATCGATGCCTTCAGTCTTCTGACATTTGATAATGACGTCCTGCTGTTCCGCAATGTCCTCAAGTATCTGAAGACATTTGACGGAGGTGAAGAATGAGATTTACCGGCCGCGACAGGGCAGTAAACCTGTCTGCCGGGTCAGGTCTGCATATAAAAGGTATCGGACCCGGACATCTGGTCATGGCCTATCACTTCAAGGAAGAGAATGAATATACATTCTATGTTTTCATGCGTGATAAAACTGCTTATATCGGCTTTGATCAGCACTATGAACCCTCGGAAGTACCTTTTGACAGATTCCTGACTGCAGTGATCAAGGACTTCCATCCGGAGAAGGTCCTCTGTAAGGATCCTTCAAAGGAGGAAAGAAAGGTACTCACAAAGAAACTCTTTTATGCCAGAGGAAAAGACATGCAGAGGATCGTTGAACCGTGGCGTTACTGTATCAGTGACAAGGTCTTCGATCCCGAGGGATATATCATCAATCAGGGCATGATGGAAGCTCTTCCTTTCGGTCTGTTCAACACAAAGGACAAGGGCTGCGGATGGATCGCTGCCTATAATCTGCTGAAGATCAACGGACAGGAAGTCACGATGGAGGAGGTTGCCAAGGCCCTGGATAAGCATGCGCTTCTTGGTCATCTTTTCGGTGAGTGGGTATATTCACTTTACTATTATCTGAAACAGAAGCTGCCGGTCAAGATGATGCATTTCTCCAAAGCACTGTGTGTACAGGCAATGAAGAGGAGCAGCAGCGGTATCTTCCTGTATGTCCATAAACGGGGTTCGCATTATGTTGCCTACCGCCGGGTGGGAGACAACCGGTTTCATTTCTACAATGCGGTATACGGACATGCCGGACTGCAGATGAGTGCGGAGGAGTTCATGAAACAGTTTACGTTCCTGCCGGTAGCCAATCTGATCTGGATCGAGTGATATTTCGCATTCTTGCATAAGTATGGTAAAATACTTCTATGCGTCAAATACTGAAGAAGTTTTTTATTGCGGTCATTACGGCAGGGATATGCACTGTCGGTCTTTCGGACAGGGTCAGTGCGCTGTCCGCGGATGATATTGCACAGGATGAGCTCTACCATGTGGCGGACTTTGCCGGTGCCGGAGATCTCAGCAGTTTCGGGACCTACGCGGAAGCAGCCCGGTATATGGATACAGAGGCGGAGAATTACAGTAACCTTGGTATCGTGTATCAGGGCAAGGTGCTGCGGGCGGAGTATGCGCTGGTCTATCTGCGTACAAGTGATGCCTGCGATGTGAATATCTCATACATTAATGAAGTTGACGGACAGGATGGGTATACCAACGGATGTTCCGGCAGGGATGCGGCTTACGTCATGACCAATGATGCCGGTACCCGGGTGCAGTTTCTGCAGGCAGGTGTACGGGGCTGGGCAAGCACAGATGATCTTGAGATCGTTCCTCTGGAAAATGTGGAGACCAGGATCTCCGGTTATGTTGTCAATGACGGAACCCTTTACCATGAGATCAAGAGTGAGATGATCGATGATAACTATGCCAGTATCATCAATAACGGTCAGGCTCCTGCTTATCTTGAGGAAGGGGAGAATTATATCTCCTATGACGGTCATTACTTCTACCGTGATGAAGACCGCAGGGACATGCTGGATGATTACCGCAGCGGCACACATGAACGCAGTATCAACGGCAGTTCTCCTTTCTATGACTATTATCAGTTTGTCGGTCTGCGCACGGTGACGTCCTCCTCCATGCATGATTTCTATGATTATCTGGAGAATACGTTCGGGATCTATGAACCTCTGGATGTCTATCAGGATGATGATAAGGACGCCGTGGATGATACACTCAGCAGATCGCAGTATATCGGCAATCTGGAGGCTTTCTGGCAGTATCAGTACGAATTTGGGGCCAATGCCCTGATGATGCTGGCGGTCAGTGCCAACGAGTCATCCTTCGGCCGCAGTTCGCTGAGTTATACCAGAAACAATCTGTTTGCGCATGCCGCATATGACAATGATGAAGAACTGAATGCATCCCGTTATTTCAGGGTCAGCCATTCGGTATATACATATGATAAGTATTATATTTCCGGAAGCTTCTGCAGTCCTCTGCGGTCGCAGTTTCACGGCGGTTTCTTCGGCAATAAGTCTGCCGGCATGAATGTCAGTTATACTGCTGATCCTTACTGGGGTGAGAAAGCAGCTTCCTATTACCGTCTGTTTGACAGCTGGATGGGCAGTCCTGACATGGGTCTCGAAACGCTCGGTATCAAGACTTCAAATGATGCTGTCTTCGTTCTGCAGAGTCCTGAGCTGACGGCCAGAGCGCTGTATAAGACAAGCGAGAATCCGGATATGGCATTTGTGATCCTCGGCGAGCTTTCAAATGAATACGGCGACTGGTACATGGTGCGTTCTGATGCAACACTGGATGAAGACAGGGCTGTTGATCTTTCGTATGAATATGACTTCATTGAAGATATCGGCTATATCCGCAAGGAGGATGTACAGATCATTCTGTGGGGCGGAGATGTCAATACAGATCATGTCAGAGTGACATTCAATGCGGACGGCGGACACTTCCCGGGGGATGCGGAGGAGATCACCTATACGCTGCCTTCAGGATACGATGCCGTGACGGTGATCCCGGAAAAGGATCATGCGCTGTTTGCCGGCTGGGATAAGGATACTGCGGCAGTGACAGCTGATACTGTATTTACGGCGCAGTATGACAGTGTTAAAGCACTGAATATGCATGATATTCCGAAAACAGAGTATGAGGTCAATGACCGTATTGATCTTGAAGGCGGTACTGTTGAAGTGACGTTTGCGGATGGCCGCACAGAGATCGTTCCCTTAACGACATCGATGGTCTCCGGATACAACATGATGGAAGAGAATACATATACCGTCAATGTTGAATATGCCGGCTGTACGACCGAATATACGATCAATGTGGATGCCGAGAAGGATGCTCTGCGTACGGATATACGCAACCGTATACTGGATGCGATCGACCTCTACAGCGGCCGTAAGCTGACAGACAGGGAAGCAGAGTATATTCTGGAACTGAAGGTAATGATCGATAACGGTGTCCTGCCGCAGCTGACGCAGTCGCAGTATCGTGCTTTTGACCGCATGCTGGTGGATGCCATAGACCGCCGGGTCCGGTATATCGTTGAAGAGAATGACTACGGGATGAGTGTTTCCGGGCTTTCCCTGGCATGTCCGCTGGATGATTCACTGTCCAAGTCTTTCTGGCTGGCGGATACATACAGGGTCAATATCGAAAAGGGAATACAGGATGATTCCCATGCGATTCTCTCACGGTCTGCCGTATATCAGGAGAATGAGATCCGGGACAGCTTTACGATCCGTCTTGAAAAGAACTTTGAGAGCTATAAGCCGCAGCAGCCTCTGCTGTTTACGATCAGAAAACCGGAAGGCTTTGCGGAGGGTGAAGTATTTACCGTTGTGCATCTGGCGGATAACGGAGATGCCGAGCGCTGTTACACGCGGCAGACATCGGGCGTGATCACGTTTATGGGCAAGGGCAGCGGTGAATACATGGTGCTCTCGCGTCATACTTCCAATGATTATGCGGATGAAGATCCGGTGGAAGCGATCACGGTCGAAAACAGTTCATATGATCTGCAGAAAACACTGATCTTTGTCGGTATCGGGGCTCTTCTGATCCTGATCCTGCTGATCATCTGGCTGACCAGAAACAATCGCCGCCGTGTACGCACGACAAAAGAACGCCGCGTGATCAAGAACGAAGAGATCGCAGCCGCACCTCTGCCGCCGGTGGATGTGACACAGGTATTCCAGGTCTTTGAGACAGAAGTGCTGCGCCTGGATGAGATCGAGAAGGCACAGAAAGAGGCGGAAGAGAATGATCAATACGATGATTGATCTGAAGCTGATCAGGTATACCGAAAAGGAGATCGATCAGGCATTTCTTGAGAGTATCCGCAGGCGGGGAATAGCGATTCCCGTGCATGTGGCTCATGACGAAGATGGTTATGTCTGTGTTGATGGTCATAAGCGGCTTACGGCAGCGGGTATTCTGGCACTGGAAGACAGCAGGTATGCCCGTATCCCTGTAATGATCACGAATGACTTTACGAAGGCAGGCAGTGCTTTCTGGGGCAATACCCGCAATAAACACTGAGGACAGATATGGAAGAGAGATTACAGAAGATCATTGCCGGAGCAGGTATCGCTTCCCGCCGCAAGGCTGAGGAACTGATCAAGGCCGGCAGAGTAAAAGTGAATGGTGTGACCGTGCGTGAGCTTGGCTTCAAGGCATCCTACAGTGATGAGATCGAAGTAGACGGTCAGCTGATCGAAAAGGAAGAGAAGGTATACTTTCTTCTGAATAAGCCGAAACGTACCGTATGTACGCTGCAGGATGACAAGGGCAGAGAAACGGTGCTGGCATATCTTCCGGAAGTTGAGCAGAGGATCTTTCCGGTCGGCAGACTTGATTATCAGACTACAGGTGTACTGCTTCTGACCAATGATGGGGAATTTGCCAATCTGATGATGCATCCGCGCAGTCATATTGCCAAGACATATGAAGCTGCGATCGACGGTATCATGACCGATGCTGAGATCAGTCAGCTGCGCAGGGGCATCAAACTGGAGGACGGCATGACGCTCCCGGCTTCCGTACATATGATCAGTAAGAATAAAAAAAGCGGAAAGTGTGTGCTTTCCGTCACGATCTATGAAGGCAGAAACAGAGAAGTGCGCAGGATGATGGAATACTTCGGTTATACCGTTACGAGACTTGACAGGAAGTCCTATGGTGACCTGACATATAAGGGACTGCGTCAGGGAGAATACAGACGTCTGCGTTCGTTTGAAGTAAGAGAGCTGAAAAAACTGGCAGCGGGTCAGACATCCAGTCCGGCTTCCCGCAGGGCTTCCGGATCAGGATCGATGTAGATCGTCCGGTAGGAACCTAACTGTACCATTCCCGGTTTGGCGCCGGGAATCTTTTTTAACTGACTGACCTTGCACCAGTTGACAGGAACACTGGAGGAATTCCTGCCGGCAGAGTACCAGGCAGCAATATTTGCGGCAAAGCGGATCGTCTCTTCGTCAGCTTCTTCGGCATGAACGACAACATGGGCACCATGGTAATCCTTGGTGTGGAACCAGAGTTCATTCCGTCTGGCATGATGAAAGGTCAGATCATCATTCTGCAGATTGTTTTTACCAAAGGATATACGGATACCGGCAGGGGATACCGTTTCCGTGAAACGGGGACGCTGATCCTTCTGCTTTTTCTTTTTGCGGTTATTCTTTTCGTGGATGTATCCGCCGCTGATCAGCTCACGGCGTATCTCTTCCGCAGTCGTAAAATCAGCGATCTCCAGCTGTTCCAGAAGTCCTGTAAAGTAACTGATCTCGGTCTCACAGATTGCGATCTGTTCCTGCAGATACTTCTGTCCTTTTTTTAACTTGGCATAACGTGTAAAACAGCGCTGGGCATTCCGGCTGCCGTTAAGACGGGGATCCAGGGGAATAACAATATCCTTCTCGGTCTCGTAGCTGTACAGGGTGATACTCTTTTCACCCTTGGTATCGGTGATCTGATGGGCATACAGCGTCTCTCCGTACATGCGCCATTTCTCACAGTCCAGGGCTTCATCATATTCTTTCAGAAGGCGCGGAAGCTTGGTCTTCTGGTGCTTCAGATTGCGCTGTACGACCTTGAAGATATCACCGCTGATCTCCCGGATACGTTCCTTTTCCTCCTTGTGGAAGTAGAGGATATCAAAGCCCTCAAACAGAGGATAGGATACACAGGGACCGACGGATGTCAGGGGTATGCAGTGGAAAACAGCCTCATTGTTCCGGTTGGCCGCATAGAGCATATCGGATGCCTCGATCTCCTGCATGACCGCACGGAAGCTCTGTCCGTGGTTCAGACGGTATTCGGCTTCCTGAGCCAGAAACGGTGAAAAACCGGAAAACTGCTGGGTCAGCGTCTGTTCCGGATCGATCACCGGTTCTTTGAAGGGATCTTTCTTCTGCTGGGCGGGTGTAGGGATAAACCGGGCTCCGGGCTGGATCGTCCGGCGGGAGTTTTCAAACGGCGGAATACGCTTCAGGGCATCGATGATGTTTCCGCTCTCCGAGACCAGGATGATATTGGCATATTTACCCATCAGTTCAACAGCCATGGTCAGTTCTTCGGGATCACCGATATTGTTATGCCTGCGGACCTTCAGCGTACACCAGCGGTCAAGACCTGCCTGCTCGATCTCCGTAAACATCGCACCTTCAAGGTATTTGCGCAGTACCATGACAAAGTTTCCGGGTTCATCCGGGGTGGGATAACTGCGTTTTGACAGTAACATTCTGTTGTACTGGGAATGGCAGGAGATCATCAGCTGAACCTTGCGTCCGCCGCCGTGCAGCTGGAAAAGGACCTCTGTAGAAGAGATCTGGTAGATCTTCTGTATCCTGGCGGGAAGGACTTCCCTGATCCCGGGGATGATCTTGTGTAAAAGGATTCCGTCAAGTGCCATGAATAGATTATACCATGATTGACGAAAGGCGCTGCAGAGTGTATTTTAAAAGCCGGGAGGATGATCTTTATGGCAAAAGGATTACTGGTTATCATCAGCGGACCTTCGGGTGTAGGAAAGGGAACGGTCATACAGCGTTTTATCCATGACCCGGCTCTGAATCTGGCATACTCTGTTTCGATGACGACAAGGAAAATGCGGGAAGGCGAGGTCGACGGTGTTAATTACGAGTTTGTCAGTAAGGATGAATTCCTGCGTGCAAGAGATAACGGAGAGCTGCTCGAATGGGCAGAGTTTGTCGGAAACTATTACGGTACACCTCTGAAAAATGTGGAAAAGCTGCGGGAAGAGGGGAAGAACGTGATCCTTGAGATCGAGGTGGAAGGCTGTCAGCAGGTACAGAAGAAATGTCCTGATGCGGTCAGTATCTTCATCATACCGCCGAGCATCGAGGAACTGGAAAGACGTATCCGCGGCCGCAAGACAGAGCCTGAGGAGATCGTTCAGCAGAGACTGGATAAAGCCCGCAAGGAAATGAGCATGTTACAGAATTATAAGTATGTTGTATGCAATGATGATGTGGAGCTTGCGGCAGATATCATCAGTCTGATCATTGAACGTCATATACACTACAATCAGGATAAACAGCAGTAAAGAAATAAGCCTCCGAAAGGAGGCTTTACTGTAAACAAAAACCGCATTTCTGCGGTTCATGCATACTATCTGTTGTAGTATTCAACGATCAGCGCTTCGTTGATCTCCTGGTTGAGCTCGGAACGTTCAGGAACTCTTACATAAGTACCTTTCTTGTTTTCCTTGTCAACTTCAACGAATGCAGGTGCTGCATAAGTGGAATCCAGAGCCTCATTGATCGGCTTCATGTTTCTGGCTTCTTCACGGATGGCGATGACGCTTCCGGGCTTGATCTCTGCGGAAGGGATGTCAACTTTCTTTCCGTTTACTTCGATGTGACCGTGGTTGACCAGCTGACGGGCAGCCTTTCTTGTCACTGCGAAGCCCATACGGTATACCAGGTTATCCAGTCTGCTTTCGAGCATGATCAGGAAGTTCAGACCGGCCATACCTTCCATCTTCTGCGCTTTCGCAAAAGTGTTGTAGAACTGACGTTCATTGATGCCGTACATGTTTCTGACTCTCTGCTTTTCACGCAGCTGTGTGCCGTAACCGCTTAATTTGATCCTCTTTGTCGGACCGTGCTGACCGGGCGCATATGTCCTCTTCTTTAACTCTTCGCCGGTTTCGAGGACGGAGAAGCTCAGACGTCTGGCTTTCTTCCATACCGGACCTGTGTAACGTGCCATGTTTTGTTTCCTCCTTAAATCAATGGCCGAGAAACAATAACAGGTGCAGATCATCATTGAGGAGTGTAGCTATTATCCGTTTCACCTATTGCAGCAGGTTACTTCGGCGACATCAGCGCTAGCTACGCTTTACACAAGACTCTGCATGCTGCCATTATTCGCGCCAAATAACTATATCAAAAAGAGTTATTTGCGTCAACAAAGTCATTAATAAAGATAAATTTACACAGTATTGTGATAGAATAATAGGTATATTGAGAGGTTGGATCGGAATGAGCAGAGTATTGGAAATCCTGGCAGACATCAGAGTGATCATCGGCATCGCAGTATTGGTCGTTCTGCTGATCATTTGGTTTATCGTACAGAAGGTCAGAAGCAGCAGTTACAGACGTATTCTTGAAGAGCTTGAGGTCAGATATAACAATATCAAGAGCGTACCGCTCTCTTTCAAGCTGAACAAGGCTGTGGCGATTTCCCGTGTTGATCCTGATGCGATGAACAGAGTCGCTAATTCCAAGGAAGAGTTTGATAAAGCGGATGCCAACCTGAAACAGATCCAGCAGGCTCTTGCGGACACGGAGGATGAGATTCTTGTCGGTAAGCTCAGAAGGGCAAGAGCAGATCTGGATGACCTCGAAGCAAGTATTACGCTTGGTGAAAAGCAGGTAGCGGATCTGAACGCATTCCTGGATGAGATCCTGGAGAAAGAGACCCAGACCCGCGAACAGGTCAACACACTGAAGAATACATTCCGCTCTCTGAAATCCCAGCTCAATGAGAACAGCAGCCAGCTGTCATATGTATGGCCGGTGCTTGAAGATCTTGTTTCCGATACCGAAAAGAGATTCTCTGCTTTTGAAGAATGGATGTATGCGTCTGACTTCGGCAAAGCTTCCGAAGAACTGCGCGGCATTGAAAAGAATACCGACCGTATCGCGGCAATAAATCGTGATTATCCTGCACTTCTTGAAGATGCAAGGGGTGTTATCCCGCAGCTGATCGAGGTTGTTCATGATGATTTCCAGAAGGCTTCCGAGAAGGGTGTTTTCCTCAAGCATCTTGAAGTGGAGAAGAATCTCGGCGCGATCACTGCCGGTCTGAAGACAGATCTTGAGAATCTGAAGCAGGGTCAGGAAACAGATGTCAGAACCAATCTGGATGATTATAAAGCCCGTCTGACACAGCTGAAGGATGCTGTGGACAGTGAAACGGATGCGTTTGAGCGGATGAACTCGCTGACGGCAGACACGCAGAATATGCTGGAAGCGGCGCAGAATTCCCTTGGCTTTATCAAGACACAGTATGCCAAGATGCGTGTCAGATTCGGCCTTGAGGGCTTCGATGAGAGTATTTCTGCGATTGAGAATCAGCTCAATGCGGTAACGGCAGAACTGAACGAAAAGACTGCAGAAGACGATGAATTCGTCCCTGCCAGTGAGAAGGTACTGCGTCTGCAGCAGAAAGCCCAGAAGCTGACGGAGGCTGATGCGGCGATCAATGCCATGCGTACAAAGATCGAGAATGCCAGCGGTGACGAAGACAGAGCGAAGAAACAGCTTGTCAAACTGCAGGTGATCATGAACCAGATGGAGGTCTCGATCCGCAAATACAAGCTTCCTACGATCTCGGCACAGTATGAAGAAGATATGGCCAAGGCGAAGGAGTATATCCGCAGACTTGAAGGTCTGATCGATGAGAATCCGCTGAACGTCAATCTGCTGAATTCCACGCTTACCGATGCGATCGACTTCATCTATAAGCTCTACAACAATGTAAATAACGTTGTTGGTGCTGTTGTGATGGTAGAGAATACGATCGTCTTCGGCAACCGTTATCGTTCGACATATTCCGATATCGACTCCGAACTGACAAAGTCTGAACTGAGTTTCCGTAACGGCGATTATACAACGGCTCTGACGATCGCCATTGCCACGATCGAAAAGATCTTCCCCGGAAACTATGAAAAACTGGTAAAGGATAATGCCAAAGGCGGCGAATAGAGTATATTTTGATTCCAGCAGTACGACGAAGATCAATGACGAAGTACTGGCAACCTATAAAGAACTGCTCACTAATTACTATGTAAATAGTGAGTCTCTTTATAGTGAGGGGACAGAGATCTACAGGATGCTGGAAAGATCCAGAGCTGCAGCAGCTTCTCTGCTTGGTGTGGAGCCGTCAGAGATCATCTATACCTCCGGTTCCAGTGAAGCTAATTCCTCGGCTGTAAAGGGTGTAAGCTTTGCCTGTCCCGGAAAGAAACATATCATTACGACGCAGATCGAGCATTCCAGTCTGCTCAACGCATGCCGGCAGATGGAGAGTATCTTCGGTTATGATGTGACATATCTTCCGGTAGACAGATACGGTACCGTAAAGGCAGAGGATGTACTGCGCAGTCTGCGTGATGATACGGTTCTGGTATCGGTCATGCATGTAAATAATGAGACCGGTGCTGTCAATCCGATCGCGGAGATCGCGGAGATCGTCAAGAAGAAGAGTCATGCGTATTTCCATACGGATATGACACAGTCTGTGGGAAAGATCCCGGTCAGTCTGCGGAACGTTGATCTGGCTTCGATGTCAGCGCATAAGATCGAAGGTCTCAAGGGCAGCGGTATTCTGATCAAAAAGACACATGTGCCGTTTGTGCCGCTGATCAACGGCGGTGAACAGGAGTTCGGCCTGCGCGGCGGTACTTCCAACGCACCGGTCAATATCGTCTTTGCGAAAACATTGCGTCTTGCGCTTGAGAACCGTGAGAAGTACCATGAACATATTGCTTCACTGAGTGATCATCTGAAGGAAGAACTGGCCGCAATACCCGGTATAGAAATGAATACACCGGAGGCAGCCATGAACGGGATCGTCAATTTCTCCTATGAGAAGATCCCCAGTGAAGTCATGCAGAATGCTTTGAATCAGGCCGGATTCATGGTATCTGCGCGCAGTACGTGTGAGAGTCATTCGAATAATCCCAGTTATGTACTGACTGCCATGGGTTATTCCGACCGCAGAGCTTCAAGTTCGATACGGGTCAGTCTTTCACGGTTTAATACGGCAGAAGAAACAGACAGGTTTATCCTGGCATTGAAGGAGATCATCGCACATTATGGTTAAATACGATACGGTACTGATCCGTTACGGAGAACTGACGACGAAGGGCAAGAACCGGAAGGACTTTATTCGTCAGCTGGAACGGAATATCAGGCATATTCTTGAAGATATCGACGGTCTTGTCTATGAACGCACATATGACCGTATGTATATACGTCTTAACGGTGCTGACAGTGAAACTGTCGGGGAGAGACTGAAAAAGGTCTTCGGCATCAGTTCCTTCTCATTTACCGAAAAGGTCGCAAGTGATATCGAAACGATCAGTCAGACGTGTCTGCGCATCGCTGCCGAATCGGGAAAGAACACATTCAAGATCATTGCCAGAAGACATGACAAGACATTTCCGATGGTCAGTGATCAGATCAACCGGGCAGCTGCTTCGGTGATCCTGAAGAATACCGATCTGCGTGTAGATGTCCACGAGCCCCAGCTTCCGATCTACATTGAAGTACACCGTGAGTATACATATATTACTTCCGATAAGATCCGCGGTGCCGGAGGTTATCCGACAGGCATCAACGGCAGGGTATTACTGCTGCTGTCCGGCGGTATCGATTCTCCTGTAGCAGCCTATGAACTGATGAAGCGGGGACTGCGGGTGGAAGCAGTACATTTTGCAGCACCGCCGTATACCTCCGACAATGCCAGACAGAAAGTGATCGATCTTGCCGGCATGGTCAGTGAATATCAGGGCAGTATGCGTGTACATGTGATCAACTTTACGAATCTGCAGCTGAAGATCTACGAGAAAGCCGGTGATTCCTATGCGATCACGATCATGCGGAGAATGATGTTCCGTATTGCCGAAGCCATCGCACGTAAGGAAAACTGTCTGGCGATTGCGACCGGAGAAAGCATCGGTCAGGTTGCCTCCCAGACCCTTGAAAGCATGTCCGTGATCAACGATGTCGTGCGTATTCCGGTGATCAGACCTCTGGTATGCGCAGACAAGATCGAGATCATTGATCTTGCAAGAAAGATCGGTACTTATGAGACTTCGATCCTTCCGTATGAAGACTGCTGCACGATCTTCGATCCGAAGAATCCTGTCACCAGGCCTACCCTGAAGCGCTGTGAGGAGATCGAGGAGAAGTTTGAATATCAGCCGTATATCGAAGAATGCATTACCGGTGAAGAGATCGTCATTGCCGAGCCGAAGAAAGAAAGAGAAGACTATCTTTAAGGAGTAACAGTATGGGCCTTTTCAGAAAACATGATAAAAAGATCGCCGAGAAATTCAAGGAGATCATGACACAGGGAACAAACCAGACGGAAAGCGAGTTTCTTGACAGTCTGAATATTATTACAAAGATCATCGAGACAGATGATACATATTCTACAAACGAGAAACTGAAGATCTATGAACTGCTGTCCATGATCAGCAACTGCGCTCCGGCGAAGAGACAGAAGTATGCCGGCAAGCTGTATAAGCTTCTGAAGTGATCAGTTATTTACATCAAGGTGTTCGAGACGATAGAGTACGATTTCTGCATTTGCCAGGAATCGTACATCTTTTATTGTGGTGCCGACACCGTTGGTAATATCGACAGTGAAGGTACCGCCGACGGTATGTCTGCCGCGGAAGTAGTGCTCAGCCATCTTCGGCTTGTACAGAGAATCAAAGTACCAGAAGACCTGACCGCCGTGACTGTGACCGGCAAGGAAATACCGTGTCGTATCGGCAGGGACAAGGTCGGCAGTATCGGGTGTATGGCATACGGTGATCACGTAGCTGCTGCGGGAAACATTGGCATAGGCAGCGTTGATATCGGTCGTACCGTTGACGCCGTTGTCAAGACCGACCAGCGTGATGGAACCGGAGCCGGTATTGCGCAGATTGATCGAAGTATTGTTCAGTACTTCAAAGTCACCGCGGTAGAGAACATCAGCGACATTGGCGGCACGCTGATCGGATGCTCTGTCGGTATCGCCGAAGACAGCGAATTTGCCAAGAGGCGCCTTGATCTCCTGCAGCAGGGAGGCGACGGTATTCAGCGTAACGACATTGATTGGTCTCGCCATGGTATCAAAGATATCACCGCCGAAGATCACGATGTCAGCCGACAGTTCGTTGATCTCATTGACAAGCTTCTGCATGCGCTCCTGATCCATGAAGTTGTTATAGTCAAGATCGGAGAAGAACAGGATCGTCACACCGTCCATCTGTTCGGGAATGTATACCGATGATAAAGTCTCGTGACGGATATTGAACCGGGAAGGTGCAGAATAAAAAGCATCATAAGTGAGGGCACCTGTGATGGTCAGGACAAGGATCAGTACTAGGATGATTTTCTGCCAGATCTTCATATCTATATCCTGTCTAATCATAGCACAATTGCCTGTGATTGTTATGGTATAATACGACGTGATGAATATGTTAAGAAACAGGGTGATCATGACACTGTCCGTGCTTCTCAACGAGAGCGGGACTCTGCGTCCGGGGGCGGCAGAACTGATCGAAGAACTGGGAAATACCGGCAGCAGTTTTCTGATCCTGACCGAAAGGAGCCTGCAGAACACAGCGGAGATCGCGGCAGATCTGCAGAAAAGAGGACTGCGCGGTGTGCGTGCTGAGCATATCTACACAACAGCAATGGCAGCGGCAGAGCGCATACATACCTATGCTCCGGGCAAAAACAAAGCCGGCTATATCGGCGGCAAGGCGATAGAAGAAGCTCTCTCCGTCAATGAATTCAGTATCGTTCAGGAACATGCGGACTGGCTGTTTATCGGCAAGGACAGGAATGCAGTCTTTACCGATTACGGATATGCGCTGAAGCTGATCGCTGAAGGAGCGGAAATGATAGCCGTCGATATCGCAAGACTTGATAAGGGCAGAGATGCTGTCTATCCCGGACCGGGAGCTGTCGTTAAGATGCTTGAGCATGCGTCCGGCAGGAAAGCGGTCATGATGTGTTTCCCGTCTCATCATCTGCTGGCGGCAGCGATGCGGCATATGAATGCACTTCAGGAAGAGACTGTATTTGTCTGCACGGATCTGAAAACGGAAGTGACGGCAGGAAAGAAGTGCGGTGTGTTAACCGTACTGGCGGTAGACGGATATGATCAGAATCAGGGACTGTTTGATCAGAAGATCCACCCTGATATGGTGATCAGTGATCTGCGGGGACTTTATGGGAGGGATTGACCATGAGTAATGAACTTGAGTTTTACAGTGAAAAAGAACTGCTGGTCCAGCTGCTGGAACAGAAGAAAGAAGATGAGAAGAAACGGAAGATCACACTGGCTGTGATCGTGATATGCACACTTGTTATTGCCGGTGTCCTGCTTTACTGTACATTCAGTCTCAGAAATGATATGGCTTCGGCAGTCGAGCAGATCACGGTGCTGAACGGGCATATGGAAAACTATGCGAAGATGATCGAAGATCTCGGACTGGATAAGATCGATTTCGAAGCCTTTGATCCGTCCAAATATGACGATCTGATCGAGATGCTGAAGAAGTTTGATCCTGAGGATATGAAGCCTCTGCTTGAGTCGCTGAAGAAGCTGGAAAGCCTGGCAGAACTGCTGTCGAAGAGTCCCTGGTTCAAGTAACATGTATCAGTTTTTCAGTGATACTCCTGTACAGACAGGAGACAGATATATATTGACACAGGAACAGGCACACCATGCCAGAGTACTGCGTCTTTCGGAAGAGACAGTGCGGATCGTGTATGCCGGCAAAGGCTGGTACGGTACGATATCCCGTACGGATAACGGCTACGAAGTGCTGATCGAACAGGAAGATGACAAGGGCAGGGAACTGGCTGCGGAAGTGATCCTGGCCATGGCTTTGATCAAGCGTGATAAATTTGAACTTGTACTGCAGAAAGCCGCCGAACTGGGTGTGACACGCATCATTCCGTTTGTCTCGGAAAGATGTGTGATCCGGCCTGACCGCAAAAGCAGTGCCAGAATGCTTGAACGCTGGCAGACGATCCTTGCGGAAGCATCAGCCCAGTGCAAGCGTGATGTCATCCCTGAGATCGGGGAAACGATGACATTTGCACAGATACAGAAAATACAGGCAGATCACCGGTATTTTGGCTATGAGAACGGCTATGAGAGAAGTCCTATGCTCGGAGAAGCCTTCAGAAGCGGCAGCCAGCTCGTACTGATCGGTCCCGAAGGCGGACTCTCTGAGACAGAGTGTACGGCCTTACAGCAGGCAGGGTATACGATGGTCTCTTTCGGCAGGCGGATCCTGCGGGCGGAAACAGCTGCGATCTATGCCATGAGTGTGATCAGTGACGCAATGGAGAGAACAGAATGAAATTCTCGGTAACGATCCTGGGATGTAAGGTAAACGCATATGAAGCAGAAGCGGCTGCGGCAGAATTGTCCGGTCGCGGTTTTACGCGTGTAGATCCCTCTGAACCTGCGGATATCTCCATCGTTTATACCTGCGCAGTGACAAATACGGCAGGACAGAAGAGCAGGCAGATGATCCGCCGCGGCAAACGTCTGAACCCCGGATGCATCACCGCGGTAGCCGGCTGCTATTCACAGATCGCCCCGGAGATGATCGAAGATGCCGAAGTGATCATCGGCACCTCGAACAAGCATAAACTGCCTGATTATATCGAAGAATATATCCGTACCGGGGAGAAGATCATCGACGTGCAGAAGGAAGTCAAAAACGAATTTGAACTGCTTACGACAGATCATTTTGAGACACATACGAGAGCATATCTGAAGATCGAAGACGGCTGCAACCAGTTCTGTGCATACTGTGTGATCCCGTTTGCCCGGGGCAGAGAACGTTCAATGGCACCGGATCAGGTCATTGCGGAAGTGAAGCGGCTTTCTGAGCATCATCCCGAGATCGTATTAACAGGCATACACACCGGCAGATACGGCAGGGAATACGGTGTCACTCTGTCACAGATGATACGGCGTATCCTTGCGGAGGACAGCAGTCTCCGCCGGCTGCGTATCTCTTCGATAGAGATCAGTGAGATCGATGATGATCTGCTGGAAGTCATGGCGGAAGATCCCCGCATTGCCAGACACCTCCACATACCTCTGCAGGCCGGCAGTGATCATATTCTGCAGCTGATGGGCAGACCGTATACAACGGAGGCGTACCTGAAGCGCATCGGGGAGATCCGGGAGAAGATCCCTGGGATATCGATCTCGACCGATCTGATCGTCGGCTTCCCCGGCGAGACAGAAGAGGACTTTGCGGATACACTGTCATTCCTGAAGGACT
Organism: Solobacterium sp. UBA3691; assembly: GCA_002372175.1. GTDB lineage: Bacteria > Bacillota_I > Bacilli_A > Erysipelotrichales > Erysipelotrichaceae > Bulleidia. Next base: position 56,420 of record DFIS01000037.1, on the reverse strand, counting down.
GCAGATTCTCTTTCCTGCATGTCTTTCCGTTCTCTCTGCGCAGCGGTACCAGAGCTGAACAGATGCCGGATCATATCGACAGTAAAACCAAGAAAGAACGGGCAGGGATATGTCTCAGTCTCTCCGAAAAGTTATATGATGAATATAAGAAACAGTGGCTCGGCAGAAGTGCATATGTGATCGCCGAAAGAAGTGAAGACGGAGATGTCCTCGGACATACTTCCGAATATCTTCCGGTCAGGATCCGTACGCAGGCTGAACGGGGTGAATATATACAGGTAAAGATCACCGGTCTAAAGGATCATGAGATCTGTGCTGAAAGGATGTGACAGGAATGAATCTGCAGGAACTGTTTGAAAATGTACCGTCAATAGAGATAGACAGTCTGATGGCTGACAGCCGGAAGAAACGTCCGAATTCTATCTTCTTTGCACAGAAGGGAATGATGTTTGACGGTCATCGTTTTGTGTCGCAGGCAATCGCCAACGGCGCAAAGGTGATCGTGCATTCGGAACCGATCCCGGATAAGGATCCGGAAGTCACTTATATACGTGTCAAGGATGTGAACGCGGTATTCAACCGGGTCGCGGATGTGTTCTACGGCAAGCCGTCTTCGCATCTGCTGATGTTCGGCGTGACCGGCACCAACGGCAAGAGCTCCATCGCCTGTATCATCCGTGATCTGATGAATCCGATCTCACCGACGGGATATATCGGAACGATCGCCATCGAATACGGCAATGTCAAGCTGCCACCGCTGTTAACAACACCGGATATCGACGATCTGCACGGTATCCTTGCGGATATGATCGATGCGGATATCAAGTGCTGTACACTGGAAGCGTCTTCAATCGGTATCGACCAGGGACGCATCAACAGTATCGACTTTGATGTCGCGATCTTTACCAATCTTACCCATGATCATCTGGATTATCACGGAACGATGGAGAATTACTTCAATGCCAAGAAACGTATGTTTGACCGCCTGAAGCCTTCGGCAACAGCGATCACCAACGTGGATGATCCCCGCGGCATGGATATCGTTGCGGATACCAAGGCAGCGGTCGTGACGTACGGTGTGGATAATCCGGCAGACTACCAGATCACAAGCTATCAGCTGATGAAGGATAAGACCCTGTTTACGCTGCATTGCGGAAACCGGGACTACGAGCTTGAAACAAATCTTGTGGCGAGGTTCAACCTCTCAAATCTGCTGGCTGCGATCGCAGCTCTGAATGTCAGCGGCGTATCCATTGAGAAGATCGCACCGATGCTCAGACAGATCAGGCAGATCGAAGGACGTATGGAGCGTATCGATGAAGGACAGCCGTTCAATCTGATCGTTGATTTTGCCCATACCCCGGACGGTATCACACAGCTGTGCCAGTTTGCCAGTGCGATCACACTGAAGGGAAACCGCATCATCGGCATTACGGGATCGGCAGGCAAGCGCGATACCGCCAAACGCAGACAGTTCGGTGAGATCCTCGACAAATATACGGATATGATCATTCTGACCGAGGATGATCCCCGTGATGAGTCGGTGACTGAGATCTGTGCCGATATAGCACAGGGGATCGAGCATACACCGTATTCGATCATTGAAGACCGCTATGATGCGATCAGGCAGGCAACAGAGCTTGCGGATCCCGGAGATACGATCATCATCATGGGAAAAGGTGATGAAAAGTTCATGTACAGGGAAAACGGACGCGAACCGTATGCCGGAGATGATATGATCGCAAGAGAAGTCCTGAGAAAATATTATTTTGGAAATGAAGGAGAAAATCGTGATGATTAGGAATAAATATATCGACCATACACTGCTGAAAGCCAATGCCCGTAAAGAAGATATCGTCAAACTGTGTGCAGAAGCGAGGGAGTATGACTTTGCCAGTGTCTGTGTCAACCCGGGATGGGTCAGCCTCTGCGCAGAGGAACTTGCCGGCACGGATGTCAAGGTATGTACAGTGATCGGCTTTCCGCTGGGTGCGACAACAACAGCTGCCAAGCTTGCGGAAACACAGGATGCGCTGAACAACGGCGCTGAAGAATGCGACATGGTCATCAACATCGGCAGACTTAAGGACCGTGATCTGGACTATGTTACGGAAGAGATCCGCACCCTGAAGGAAGCCGTCGGCAGAAAGGTCCTCAAGGTCATCATCGAGACATGTCTCCTGACTGACGAGGAGAAGGTACTAGCCTGCGAATGTGCGGTAAAAGCCGGCGCTGATTTTGTCAAGACAAGCACAGGATTCTCTACCGGAGGCGCAACTCCCGAGGATGTTGCATTAATGCGCAGAACTGTCGGTGACAAATGTCATGTCAAGGCATCCGGAGGTGTCCGCACACCGGAAGATATGGAGAAGATGATCGCTGCCGGAGCAGACCGTATCGGTACCAGCAACGGTGTTAAACTGATGTAAATGCCGTTGCAAAACCATTCTGACTTTGTTATAGTATTTAGGTAAATCGGAGAGGGGGGATAAGGTATGGCAAGAGTAGTAGTGAAAGATAATGAGAATCTCGATGATGCACTGCGTCGCTTTAAGCGTCAGGTATCCCGTAACGGAACCCTCGCCGAGGCTCGTAAGAGAGAGTACTACGTAAAACCGGGTGTTAAGCGTAAATTAAAGAGCGAAGCTGCCCGCAAGGCAAGAAGACGCGGTAAGTAAAAGAAGCCTGAGGCTTCTTTTTTCTTAAAAGGAGGTTATCTTGAGCAATAACGCAACGATAAAACTGGAAGAGATCACGAATCTTGAGGCGATGAGTCTGATCGGAAGTGAAGATAAGAACCTGAAAGTACTCAGTGAATGCTTCGGTAAGAAGATCTCCTTCCGTGATAATGTATTTACGATCCAGGACTGTGATGATGTGATCCGCGAACAGATCCATCAGGTGATCTATGCGCTGTTTGAAGTCGCCAAGAGAAACCGCAATGTCACGGAACAGGATGTGATCTATGCCTGCCGTCTGGTATCCAAGAGTGAGAAGGTCGATTTCGATGAGCTCAGCAGTGTTGTGATCGGCAGGACTCTGACCGGTAAGGCAATTGCGCCGAAGACACGCGGACAGCTGCGCTTTGTCAGAGCAATGGAAGATCTGCCGGTCGTCTTTGCGATCGGTCCTGCCGGAACCGGCAAGACATTCCTGGCGGTGATCAAAGCTGTATCAGCACTGAAGAAGGGGGATGTCAAGCGCATCGTCCTGACGAGGCCTGCCGTGGAAGCCGGTGAGAGTCTTGGTTTCCTTCCCGGTGATATGAAAGAGAAGGTAGACCCGTATCTGACACCGCTGTATGATGCTCTGCATGACATGCTCGGTGTTGAACAGACCGATAAGCTGATCGAAAAGGGTGTGATCGAGATCGCTCCGCTGGCTTTCATGCGCGGACGTACGCTTGATGATTCGTTTGTCATTCTGGATGAAGCACAGAATACGACACCTTCACAGATGAAGATGTTTCTGACCAGACTTGGTTTTAATTCACATATGGTGATCACCGGAGATGTGACACAGATCGATCTGAAATACGGTACGAAAAGCGGTCTGACCGATGCAGCAGAACTGCTGACCGGGATCGGTGAGATCGGTATTCTGCACCTGACAAGTGACGATGTTGTCAGACATCCGCTTGTACAGAAAATCATTGAACGTTACAGTGAGCGTACATGACAAAAAGAAAACGAAAGCCAACAAAACTATTTAAGATCCTCAGATACTTTACGATAGAGATTGCCTATACACTGGCAGTTGTCCTGTATTTTGTCCTGGTCCGTGATAACTACGGTATCGGTTCCGCATATGACAGCCAGCTTTTTGGGATTATCATTCTCGGGGCACTGCTGATCATCTGGTTTGTCGGAGCCATGCTTAACAGGTACTTTATCCTGGTATACGGGCTGATATATATCCTGTATCTGGTAACCCAGAATATCTATTACCGGGCATTGAAAATGTTCTACCGGTTCAACACGGCACTGGATCTGGTCAGTGAGGCAGTCGGTGTCAGGGACAGCATCTTCGAGTTTGTCGAGACCAGGGATGTGATCATCGTTGCCGGCTTCATTGTCCTGAATATCCTGTTTATCCTCTGTTACTTCCTGTGGCAGCGTAAGAGCGTTAAGCTCGTCTGGCGTCTGCCGCTGAAGCTGGCAGCTCTGTTACTGATCATCCCGATCCTGCAGAGACACAGGACATACCTGAACATGATCGATGAGACCAGATATCAGGAAGATGCCTGGATGATGAACAAGACAGACTATTATATCTACGACAAGATACCGAATACGAACCAGTTTGTGGAGAAGTTCGGCCTGCTTCCGTTTGCCTACAGGGATGTCACCAGCTTTTTTGAGAATACGGTGCTGGCAGCGGATGAATATGCCGAGATCGATGCCTATCTGCAGACCCGCCCGGAGATCAGTACAAATGACTTTACGGGTATGTTTGCCGGCAAGAATATCTTCATGATCCAGGCTGAGTCCTACAACAGAGCGATCCTCGATGAAGAGCTGACCCCGACCCTGTACAAGATGTACAGTCAGGGTATCCGGGTACAGAACTTCAATACACCGGCACTTCCGGGATCGACCAGTGATACCGAATTCATGTCCAATGTTTCGCTGATCCCCAACAGTGAGGGACATGCGGTCGTTTATGCCTATCCGGATAATACCTATCCGACCACACTTGCCAAGCTGTTCTCCGCACAGGGCTACTGGACAGCTGCCTACCATAACAACTACGGCAGTTACTATAACCGTGATCTGATCTATCCTGCATACGGGTATGATGACTTCTACGACAGTTACAGGATCGGTGTGGCAGACGGTGCCTCCGACAGTGATGTCATGAATATCCTGAAATGGATGTATGTCGAAAACGAGAAGCCGTTCCTGGCGTACTGGATCACCTACAGCGGTCATCAGCCGTATACACTGGATACCTTCGGTGTATCAGCGGAAAACGTAGCCCGGATCAAAGCCAAATACCCGGAACTGGATGACAGCTTCGTATCATTTATGGCTAAAAACATGGACCTTGATCAGGCTATGGCAGATCTGTTCACAGAGCTGGAGAAAGTAGGCAAGATGGATGATACGGTATTCATCTTCTTTGGAGATCATGAGGTCAAGGGTCTTGACCTCTGGGGTGACAGTATCTTCTACAAGCAGACCGGCATCGTTCCCGAGGACCGTTACCGGTATACCGATCTCTATATCTACAACACCGGGATCACGGAACCCATCGTCTACGAAAAGGTAGGCACATGCCTGGACCTTCTGCCGACGATTGCCAATCTCTGGGGTCTGGCATATGATCCGAAGACGGTGCTGGGCAGAGACCTCTTTGATCCGGCATACGGCGGTCTCTTCTTCAGTGAGTGGGAATACTGGCGTACCGATCATTATCAGTACAACTTCCTCGATGATGTATTTGAGGAGATCCACGACTATGATGAGAATACAGCCAGAGAAGAAATGAATGCGCTGGCACAGGAAAAGGAGATCAGCAAACTGATCCTGAAGCTTGACTACTTTGCGCAAAAGTGACGAAACGGCTCTCCGGGGCCGTTTTCTTACGCTTGTCAATATGCGTGTATGTTATAATTTTGGCATGAATATACAATTGATCAACCGCACGAATCAGCCTGCGGACATATTTCTCGAAGACTTTGAAGCGATCGCTGACAACTGTCTGCGTATCCTGAAACTGAAGAAAGACTACGATCTTTCCGTATCCTTTGTACGTTCGCGTACGATCCATGTGATCAACCGGGATTTCCGCGGTATTGACAGACCTACGGATGTGATCACGTTTGCGTCACTGGATGCCGGGGAGTTCTTTACCGAAGAGGAGGAGAGCGACCTCGGGGATATCTTTATCAACATTGACTATGCCCGGAAACAGGCAATAGCCTACGGACATTCTTACCGCCGGGAGATCTGTTTCCTGTTTGCGCACGGGTTACTGCACTGTCTGGGTTACGATCACATGACGGAGGCGGATGAGAAGGTCATGTTTGATCTGCAGGACAGGATACTGGATCCTGTGGTCAGCAGGAAATGAAGAAAAAGTTTCTGCCTGCTTTCCGCGGGCTCTGGGATGCGGCGCATGAGCGCAGTGTGCAGATCCAGATGATCCTGGGTGCCGTAACAGTATGTTTCGGCATCTTTCTGTCACTGGATAAGACCGAGTGGCTGGCGGTGATCATACTGATCGGCTGTGTGATCTCGGCAGAGATCTTTAATGCGGTATGCGAGAAACTGTGCGATCTGTATACAAAAGAAAAACGGGAAGAGATCAGGGTCATCAAAGATATGGCGGCAGGGGCTGTACTGTGCATGAGTATTGCGGCACTGGCAGCGGCGGCAGTCATCTTTTTGCCCAGGATCATGGGGAGGATATCAGGATGAACAGAGAAGAACTGATCAGTGAAGCATTTAAGGCGATGAGAAATGCATATGCGCCTTATTCCAAATATCACGTCGGTGCCTGTGTGCTGACGAAGGACGGACGTACCTTTTACGGTGCTAATATAGAGAATGCGTCTTTCGGGGCAACCAGCTGTGCGGAAAGAAATGCGGTATTTGCGGCATATTCCAACGGTGTGCGGAAAGAGGATATCGAGGCTCTGGCGATCGTCAGCTCCGGTAAGCGTATCGCTGCTCCGTGCGGCATCTGCCGGCAGGTATTAAGCGAACTGCTGGAACCGGAGACACCGATCTATCTCTCCAACGGCACCGATGAGTGTGATACATGTATACGGGAACTGCTGCCGATGCAGTTTGGAATCGAGGACGTACTGGCATGAAGAGCGGATTTGTAGCACTGGCAGGAAGACCAAATGCCGGCAAGAGCACACTGCTGAATGCCCTGATGAATGAGAAGCTGGCGATCGTTTCACCGAAGCCGCAGACGACCAGAAGCGAGATCCGGGGCATCCTGAATTATCAGGGAAACCAGATCATCTTTACCGATACACCGGGCATACATAAGCCGCAGGACAGACTGGGTTCACGCATGAACAAGCAGACGGCATCGGTGCTGCAGGGTGTGGATATGATATACTACCTGGCAGACGGGACAGGCAGATTCGATGATACCGAAGAGATGACGCTGCGCATGATCTCACAGGCCAAGCTGCCGACATTTCTGCTTCTGAACAAGATCGATGCGATGAATAAGAAACAGATCATCGACAAGCTGACGGCATGGCAGAAACGTTTTGATTTTGCGGAATACTTTCCGATCTCTGCCCTGACGCAGGAGAACTTTACCGATCTGCTCGATACGACGGTGAAGTATCTGCCGGAAGGCGATCCGTTCTATCCCGAGGATATGGTCAGTGATGAGCCGGAACAGTTCCGCATCGCCGAGATCATCCGGGAGAAGATACTGCTGTGCACTGAACAGGAAGTGCCGCATGCGACAGCTGTGATCGTTGAAGAGATGACATGGGATGATAAGAAGTACTATCTGCGGGCACTGGTGCTTGTGGAGAAGCAGGGACAGAAGGGTATCATCATCGGCAAGAACGGAAGTATGCTGCAGAAGATCATCTATATGGCAAAGAAAGACATCGAAGTACTGCTGGGGGCACCGGCAGAGCTGGATATCTTTGTCAGAGTTGAGGAAGAGTGGCGCAATAAAGATAAACAGATCAGGGAATACGGGTACGGACTAACTGATGAATGATAAGGTGACCGGGCTGATCCTGAAGCAGGATGACTACCGTGAAAACAGTGTGCTGATCCATGTGCTGACGAAAGAATACGGAAAGATCGTCTTTACGGCTGCCGGCATGCGTAAATATACGAGTAAGAATGCCCGCAGTCTGATGCCGTACACGGAGACAGAGTTTACTTATGACCACAGGGAAAACCGGACGTTTTTCCGTCTGCGCTCGGCTTCACCGGTGCGCATGCACAGGCATATCTACGAAGACCTGAACGCAGGTCTGGCAGCCGGGGTTCTGGCAGAGATCACCGACAGTATGACATATGATGATCCCGACGGACGCAACTCCGTATTCTTCTACGATTTGTTTGCGAAAGCCCTGGATATGCTGGATGAAGGCAAACGTACGGATATCATCACGGCAGTATTCATGGCGAATGCACTGAACAGGGCAGGCATGGGACCGGAGGTGGATGGCTGCGTGATATGCGAAAAGGCGCAGGTCACAGCACTGAGTGCAGAAGAAGGCGGCTTTCTCTGTCAGGAACATGCGGCGGCACTGGCGGTCCCGGCATATCCGGTGGAAGCGCTGCGTCAGTTCCGGCTGCTGAACAAGGCGGGCCTTGAGCACTACGATATCCTGGCAGAGACAGTTGCGGATGCCTGGAACGATATCGACATACTGGCGGACTTTTTCCGTCTGCATGCTGGGATGAAGCTGAGATCGTATGATCTGTTCAAGCGGATGGGTTCCATTGAATAAAACACAGATTTGTGATATATTAATTATTCAGACATATATAATAACGGGAGGCTGTTATGGAAAAGACATTTGATAAGATCGTCGCACATGCCAAGGACACGGGCTTTGTTTTTCAGGGCTCGGAGATCTACGGCGGGTTAAGCAATACATGGGACTTCGGGCCTCTCGGTGTGGCACTGAAGGATAATATCAAAAGAGCCTGGCAGAAGAAGTTCATCCAGGAAGATCCCAACAACGTGGAGATCCAGGCTGCGATCCTGATGAATCCGAAGGTATGGGAAGCCAGCGGTCATCTGAAGAGCTTCTCCGATCCTCTGATGGACTGCCGCAACTGTAAGACAAGACACAGAGCAGACCATCTGATCGAAGAGTTCTCCCACGGTGAAGTGACCGGTGAGGGATGGACAAAAGAGGAGATGGAGACATATATCCGTGATAATCATGTCGCATGTCCGAACTGCGGTTCACATGATTTCACACCGATCCGTCAGTTCAATCTGATGTTCAAGACCTTCCAGGGCATCGTTGAAGATGATAAGGATGCGATCTACCTGCGTCCGGAGACAGCCCAGGGCATGTTTGTCGATTTCAAGAATGTACAGAGGGCATACCGCAAGAAAGTGCCGTTTGGTATCGGTCAGATCGGTAAATCGTTCCGCAATGAGATCACGCCCGGTAATTTCATCTTCCGTACGAGAGAGTTTGAACAGATGGAGATGGAATTCTTCTGCAAGCCCGGAACCGATGATGACTGGTATGCATACTGGAAACAGTTCTGCATGGACTGGATCCTGAGTCTCGGCGGCAATCCCGAGAATCTGCATTTCCGCGATCATGCCAAGGAGGAACTCAGCTTCTATTCCAAGGCTACCAGTGATATTGAATACCTGTTCCCGTGGGGATGGGGTGAGCTCTGGGGTATTGCCAACCGTACGGATTATGACCTTACACAGCATCAGAATACTTCCGGCAAGGATATGACATATATGGATCCGCAGACCAATGAGAAGTATATTCCATACTGTGTGGAACCGGCTGTAGGTGTCGAAAGACTGTTCCTGATGTTCTTTACCGAGGCATATGATGAAGAGACGCTGGAGAACGGTGATGTGCGTACAGTTATGCATTTCAGCCCCGTACTGGCACCGGTCAAGGCTGCCGTACTGCCGCTGAGAAAGAGCCATGGCGAGACAGCCAGAGCGATCAGAGCAGAGTTCAGCAAAGAGTTCAACTGTGAGTATGATGAGTCCGGTTCCATCGGTAAGCGCTACCGCCGTCAGGATGAGATCGGTACACCGTTCTGCATCACAGTCGATGAACAGACACTGGAGGATCATACCGTGACCGTCCGTTACAGAGATTCGATGAAACAGGATCGGGTAACGGTGGAAGCAGCGAAGCAGATGATCAAAGACGCGATCAAATTCTAAGGAGATTCATGAGCAGGATCAGTGACCGGGATATTGACAATATACGTGCAAAAGCAGATATCGTGGATATCATCGGCCGCTATCTGCAGGTACAGAGAAAGGGCAAATCTTATGTTGCCCTTTGCCCGTTTCATGATGACCACTCTCCGTCCATGTCGATCTCTCCGGACAGGCAGATCTTCAAGTGCTTTGTGTGCGGTGCCGGCGGCAATGTCTTCGGCTTCGTGCAGAGATATGAGAATATCTCTTTCCCGGAGGCAGTATCACGGGTTGCCGGGCTGATCGGCTATCCGCTGAGCATTGAACCGGAGGCAGAGAAGAAGCCGGAGGATCCGCATAAGGAAGCCTTATACAGGATCCTGGATGAGACGATCCGCTGGTCCATGTATGCGCTGAACACAGGCGATGCGGCACTGGAAAAGCAGTATCTTGAAGACAGGGGACTGAACCAGGATATCCGGGAGAAGTTCCAGATCGGCTATAATCCCGGCCGGGAAGCGCTGTATCACTTTCTGAAAGCCAAGGGGTATAACGAACAGGATATGGTCGATGCCAATGTCGTCAGGACCAGCCAGAGCGGTATCCAGGATGTTTTCTCGGGGAGGATCACATTCCCGATCCATGACCGCAGCGGGCATCCGATCGGTTTCTCCGCCCGTACGATCGATCCGGCCAATCCTTCCAAATATATCAATACGACTGATACAGATGTCTTTCATAAGAGTGACATCGTCTATAACTATCACCGGGCAAGGGATTCCGCGCGAAGAGAAGGCTGTGTCTATGTGACTGAAGGGGTCACCGATGTCATCGCTTTTGCCAGAGCCGGCATCGACAACTGTGTATGTACGCTTGGTACATCCTGCACGGAGCATCAGATCTCGCAGCTCAAGAGTCTTGCCCGCAGGATCATCTTCTGCTATGACGGTGACAATGCCGGTCAGGCAGCGACGTACAGAGCCGGGCAGATGGCAAAGAAGGCAGGCTGTGATATTGCCGTGATCGCCAACGATACCGGGAAGGATCCGGATGAGATCGTGCGTGAACAGGGCAGAGAAGGTCTGCAGAAGCTGACGTCAAAGCAGCTGACATGGATCGAATTCGTCATGCGGTGGCTGCAGAAACAGACCGATTTTGACAACTATACATCACGCAAGGAATTCGTGCAGAAGGTGGAGGCAGAGATCGCCGGACTGGAAGACGAATTCGACAAGAAGCACTTTACGGAAGAACTCTCGCGGATCAGCGGTTTCCGGCTGGAATATCAGCCGAAGACACCGGTCTATACACAGGCACCGCGCAAACCGGCAGCCGCAGCCAAAGCCCCGGATGGTTTTGAGGAAGCCGAGGATATCATTCTGGCAATGATGCTGGCAAATTCCGCAGCTGCGCACAGATTTGTAGAGAAACTTGGATATTTAACTGATAAAATAAAACATGCAGCATCAATGATGATCGTTGATGCCTATCGTACCAGGGGTACCGCCGAACCCAGTATACTGATCGACGAAACTTCGAACGAAGAAATAAGAAAACTGCTGATCAAGCTGACAGAACACTGGGCTTACAGTATTCCTTTTGAGGAAAAGATCTTCGATGGAGCAGTTCGCAAGGTTCAGATCAGGGCGAAGACGGTACAGGCCAATGCTTTCAGACAGGCATTGCAGAATCCTCTGAGTGATGAGAATGCAGAGGTACTGCTGAACCAGTACCAGGAATGTCTGAAAGACTTAAGGAGGTATATCGATGACGACAACCAGGAAGAGTAAAAAGACACCGAAACCGGTATACGGAAAAGCAACGGATGTATTTGCGGCCAAACAGAAGATCCGCCGTATCCGCATGGAAGCAGAGAATGAGGCATACCTTCAGTACATCATTCCGCGTTATTCGGCATACGAGCTCAAGAAGACAAAAGACGGTCTGAAAGCCGCCAAAGCGAAACAGGCCAAGCCCAGTATTCCTTCCGAGGATAAACTGGAAAAGATCTATGCATCGGTTCTGCCCAAACCTGAACCGGTAAAGACAGAAGAGCCGAAAGAAGCTGAATATCACGGTGAGAAGAGACAGCATACTCAGATCGAGATCTATAAATACGACGGGAAAAACAAGGAAGTAAAGACACTGGAGGAACTCAGAGAAGAGTTCCGTACAGTCTATGAAAACGATAAGGTCCTGTACCAGAAGGATGTCATGAGTGCTCTGGATCATCTGGATCTCAGTGATCAGGATATGGAAGACCTCTATGACTGGCTGGCAGAACAGGGTATCCATGTATCGGAAGATGAAGATATCGAAGGTCTGGATGACGAGGATATCGACCTGATCAGTGATGATGACGGTGATCTTGAAGATGATGAAGACAGTCTCGAAGATGATGTGGAGACAACATCCAATCCGACGGCGTTTATCAACAATATCTATGCAGGCAGCGGCAGCGGTGTGCAGCTCAATGATCCCGTCAAGATGTATCTGAAGGAGATCGGCAGAGTGCCTCTGCTGAGACCGGAGGATGAACCGGAGATCGCCAAGCGTATTGAACAGGGAGATGAGGAAGCGAAGAATATCCTGATCTCCAGCAACCTGCGTCTTGTTGTTTCGATTGCCAAGAAGTATGTCGGCAGAGGCATGCTGTTCCTGGATCTGATCCAGGAGGGTAATATGGGTCTTGTCAAAGCCGTGGAGAAATTCGATTATACCAAGGGCTTCAAGTTCAGTACCTATGCGACATGGTGGATCCGCCAGGCGATCACAAGAGCGATCGCTGATCAGGCGAGAACTATCCGTATTCCGGTACATATGGTCGAGACCATCAATAAACTGACAAGGATCCAGCGTCAGCTCGTGCAGGAACTCGGACGTGATCCGACAGCTGAAGAGATCTCTGCCCGCATGGACGGCATCTCTCCGGAAAAGGTAAGAGAGATCCAGAAGATCGCTCTGGAACCGGTATCTCTGGAGACTCCGATCGGTGAGGAGGATGACTCTCACCTCGGTGACTTCATTGAAGACAAGGATGCGATGAGTCCGGATCAGTATGCCAACAATCAGCTGCTGAAGGATGAGATCAACAATGTCCTGAGCGGTCTGACAGAACGTGAGGAAAAGGTACTGCGTCTGCGTTTCGGTCTCTATGACGGCCGTACACGTACGCTGGAAGAGGTTGGCAAGGAATTCAACGTTACCAGAGAGCGTATTCGTCAGATCGAAGCCAAGGCTCTGCGTAAGCTGAAGCATCCGACCCGTTCCAAGCGTCTGAAGGACTTCTTTGACCGCTGATGAATATCCGCATACAGGCGGCTGCCGATCTCGTGAAAGAGGGGAGGATCCCTGCTGATATCGGTACTGATCACGGGTATCTGCCGATCCTGCTGACGGAAACGGGCAGGTGTCCGAAAGCTTATGCATGTGATATCGCACCGGGACCTTTATCCGCAGCGGTAAACAATATCCGCCGCAGCGGGCTCGAAGACAAGGTCACGGCGATCATGTCTGACGGACTTGATCATGTGCCGGCGGATGCGGATGTCGTATGCATATGCGGCATGGGTGCACATACTGCCTGTGAGATCCTGGAACGTGATCTTTCAAAGCTGACACAGTTTCGTGAGATCATCGTACAGGTCAATGATGATGTACCGTATCTGCGGCAGTGGATCGCTGATCACGGTTACCGTATTCTGGCAGAGAAGATCGTCAGAGACAGAGCACATGTCTATGAAATCGTCATGTTTACGGCAGACGAAGGCGGTGCCTACAGCGAAGAGGAGATCTTTCTCGGTCCCTTACTGATGAGAGAAGCTTCCAACACATATCTGCAGTACAGGACAAAACAGCTGCAGAAGATCAGGGAGATACTGCACCTGCGAAAGGGCAGAAACAGTGAGGAACTGCTGAGACAGGAGAAAATCCTCGATCACTATTTAAACAGTAACTGCGGTGAATAACCGCAGTTTTCTTCTGCCTGGAATGATAAGTCAGAAATGAGTGCTGTGCCGGTATGACGGAACGGTAAAAGAGATGACAAATGGAAAGATCATAGTGTATCTTGAAAAGGTAAAGGTGATCCAAAAGAGGGATACATGAAGAACGTTAAAATAGATTATCTGGGACACAGCGGGTTTCTGGCTGAGACAGAACATGTTTTACTGATGTTTGATGATTACCGCGGTGATCTTTCTGTTGTGCGTGGTAAGCCGGAGGACAAGCCTCTGTTCGTGTTTGTCAGCCATGCCCATGCGGATCATTTTGATCCTCAGATCTTCAGCCTGATGGACCGTAAGGGTGGTGTAAGGTACATTCTGCCATTTGATCTTCGCGGAGATCCGGCTGTTCCCCAGGCATGTGATGCTGTTTACATGGATGCGGACAGGACGTATACCGTTGAAGGTCTTGGCATCGTCACGACACTGCTTTCCACGGATGAAGGTGTTGCTTATCTGATCAAAACAGCAGACTGTACGCTGTTCCATGCCGGTGATCTGCACTGGTGGGACTGGCCGGGAGAGGATCCTGCATGGCTGAAGGATCAGGAAAGCCTGTACTGCAGGGAGATCGGAAAACTGGCAGGGATACCCATCGATATCGGTTTTGTCGTGCTGGATGACCGGCTTGAACAGAATTATGCCAGAGGTCTTGAATACTACATGAATACCACGGATACCCGCTATATTCTGCCGATGCACTTCTGGAAGGACAGGAGTGTCATTGAACGCTTTAAAACATCGCATGCCGATCCGGCAGGGAATACAGTACTGCTGGATACCGCAGAGGAAACACATTGGGAACTTTGACAGGAGGGAATCGTCATGAAATTCAGCATGATCCATGAAAACTACAACGTTGTCGATCTGGAACGCTCACTGGCATTTTACAAAGAGGCACTCGGTCTGGAAGAAAAGCGCCGTAAAACAGCGCCTGATGGTTCGTATATAATTGTCTATATCGGTAATGAGCACAGTGATTTTGAGCTGGAACTGACATGGCTCAGCGACCATCCACAGCCGTATGATATCGGTGAAGAGGAGTTCCACCTGGCATTCCGCACCGATGATTTCGAAGGAGCACATGCCTTACACGAGAAGATGGGATGCATATGCTTTGAGAATCCGACCATGGGTATCTACTTCATACAGGATCCTGACGGGTACTGGCTGGAGATCCTGCCGACAAGATAAACAAAGAAAAAAGAATTCCACGGAATTCTTTTCATTACTATTCAACAGAGTTGACAGCCTTAGCTAATCTGGACTTCTGTCTGGCAACGTAATTCTTCTTCTTAATACCATTGGAAACGGCTTTATCAAGAATAGAATTCGCACGGTCATATGCGCTGACTGCAGCTTCTTTATCGTTAGCTTCAACAGCAGTTAAGACCTTCTTGATCGCATTCTTGACTTCTGTTCTTGCCTTGACATTCGCCTGTCTTCTCTTCTCATTCGTTAATGCACGCTTCTTCTGAGATTTAATGTTAGCCATGGTCTACCTCCCTCTATTAATTCATGCTAAACTATTGTAGCAAAGCGTTTCTGAAAATGCAACGATAAGGTATAATAACTGACAGGAGGTGCCGAAATGAGCGATATCAGAGTAGTTTTTATGGGTACACCGGTCTTTGCCTGTACAGTTTTACAGACACTGATCGATGAGAAATATAATATCGTAGCAGCTGTGACACAGCCTGACAAACCGGTCGGCAGACATCACGAGATAGCGAAGACACCTGTCCATGAACTGGCCGAGAAATACGGTATTCCGGCTGTACAGCCGGAACGTCTGCGGGAACAGTATGATCAGGTTCTTGCCTATGAGCCCGAACTGATCGTTACCTGTGCCTACGGACAGTGGGTCCCGAATGAGATCCTGAATTATCCGAAATACGGATGTGTGAATATCCATCCGAGTCTTCTGCCGAAGTACAGAGGCGGAGCACCTGTGCATCACGCCGTCTGGGCAGGGGATGAAGAGACCGGTGTATGTCTGATGGAAATGGTCGAGAAGATGGATGCCGGTAAGATCTATGCCGTGGAGAAGGTGCCGATCGGACCGGATGATACGACATATGATCTGAATCAGAAACTGATGCCTGCCTCCGCAAAGCTGATCCGTGAGAAGCTTCCGGAATACCTTGCCGGCAATCTTCCCGGTACGGAACAGGATGAGCGTTTCTATACGATCGCGAGAAATATCTCCAAGGATCAGGAACATGTACGCTTCGGCAGAGTCAACGTTCATGAGGCATATAACCACGTCAGGGCACTGATCGACTGGCCGATTTCCTACGGTGTGATCGAAGGAAAGCGTATACGGATATACAAGGCCCGTATGCAGGAGGGACTGCCCGAAGGGATCATCCCCGGCACCCTGGTCGGTTTCCGTGACGGAACCATGGAAATAGCGTGTCTTGACGGCATTATCAAGGTCTATGAACTGCAGCCGGAGGGGAAGAAACGGATGAAGGCTGCGGATTTTGCAAATGGTGCCGGTCGGAATCTGATCGGAAAGGTATTTGACTGATATGGACCAGAAACGTATACGCAATTTCTGTATTATCGCCCATATCGACCATGGCAAGTCTACTCTGGCTGACCGTATCCTTGAATTGACGGATACCGTTCAGCAGAGAGATCTGAAGACACAGATGCTGGATGACATGGATCTCGAAAGAGAGCGCGGTATTACGATCAAGCTGAATGCCGTACAGCTGAAATACAATGCCAAAGATGGGAAAGAATATATCTTCAACCTGATCGATACACCGGGGCATGTGGACTTTTCGTATGAAGTCTCACGTTCTCTGGCTGCCTGTGAAGGCGCGATCCTGGTCGTGGATTCCACCCAGGGCGTACAGGCGCAGACACTGGCCAATACATACCTGGCTCTCGATAATGATCTGGAGATCCTGCCGGTCATTAATAAAGTGGATATGGTCAATGCCCAGCCCGATGTGGTGCGGAATCAGATCGAGAATATCATCGGTCTTGACTGTTCGGATGCACCGGAGATCTCTGCCCGCAGCGGTCTGAATGTTGATCAGGTGCTGGAACAGATCGTTGCGAAGATCCCGGCGCCGCAGGGGGATGAAAACGCTCCTCTGCAGGCACTGGTCTTTGACTCCTTTTATGATTCCTACCGCGGTGTGATCGCGCTTGTGCGGGTCCGTCAGGGCAAACTGAAGGTCGGTGACAGGATCCGCTTCATGGCCAGCGGGGCGGAATACGAAGTCCTTGAACTGGGTATCCGCAATCCCCGTGAGGTCAGGCTGGATGAGCTTGGCTGCGGCGATGTCGGCTGGCTGGCGGCCTCGATCAAGTCGATCCGGGATGTACGCGTCGGTGATACCGTGACCCTGGTGCGCGATCCTGCCAAAGAACCTCTGGCCGGATACAGACGCATGAATCCGATGGTCTACTGCGGTCTTTATCCTTCGGATGCGGATAAGTATGAGGATCTTCACGAAGCCCTTGATAGATTACAGCTGAATGATGCGTCGCTGCAGTATGAACCGGAGACATCCCAGGCGCTTGGCTTTGGTTTCCGCTGCGGCTTCCTCGGTCTTCTGCATATGGATGTGATCCAGGAAAGGCTGGAAAGAGAATATAACCTGGATCTCATCGCTACGGCACCGTCCGTCGTCTATCAGGTATATATGACCGACGGCACGGTGGAGGCGATCGACAATCCGGCAAAGCTGCCCAATGCCTCAAGGATCGATCATATTGAAGAACCGTATGTCAGGGCGGAGATCATGGTTCCGGATGAGTATATCGGCGCCGTGATGGAGCTCTGCCAGAATAAGCGCGGTATCTATCAGAGTCTTGAAGTGATCGACAAGGGACGCAACAGTGTTGTCTATGAACTGCCGCTTTCCGAGATCATCTTTGATTTCTTCGACCGTCTGAAGTCCTGCTCAAAGGGATACGCATCACTGGATTATGAGCTGATCGGCTACCGTCAGGAGGATCTTGTCCGCATGGATATCCTGCTTAACAGTGAGCCGGTGGATGCCCTGAGTGTGATCGTACACCGCAGTGAGGCATATGCACGGGGAAATGAGATCACGGTCAAGCTGAAGGAGCTGATCCCGAAGCAGCAGTTTGAGATCCCTGTACAGGCGGCGATCGGCGGCAAGGTCATTGCCCGTACGAATATCAAGTCGCTGCGCAAGAATGTTCTCGCCAAGTGCTACGGCGGTGATATCTCGCGTAAGAAGAAACTGCTGGAGAAGCAGAAAGAAGGAAAGAAACGGATGAAGGCTGTCGGTTCGGTCGTAATACCGCAGGAAGCTTTCATGGCCGTATTATCCATGGATGATGACAGAAAACGCTGAACATCTGTATGTTCATGTTCCGTTCTGCAGGACGATCTGTTACTACTGTGATTTCTGTCATGTCGTTTATCGTGAAGAACAGGCAGAGGAATGGCTTCAGGCACTGCAGAGGGAGACAGAGTTACTCTCAGGAGATAAAGCGATGCGGACGGTATACATCGGCGGAGGCACCCCGAACAGCCTCAGCGATGATCAGTTTGCACGCTTTTTCAGCCTGTTTCAGGGACTTTGTGCCAAAGACGGGGAATTTACCGCCGAGGTCAATCCTGAGCATCTGACGGCATTCCAGGCGGATGTCATGAAGGCCTGCGGTGTCAACAGGATCAGTATGGGCTTTCAGAGTGCGGATGACAGGGAACTGCAGATGATGAACAGACATCATACGGCAGCGGATGTTCGGGACGCAATGCATATCCTGCGGGAAAGAGGAATTGATAATATCTCTCTGGACCTGATGTATTCACTGCCTGGGCAGACACTTGCCTCCCTGCGCAGGAGTATGGAAACAGCGGTATCTCTGCAGCCGGACCATCTTTCCCTGTACAGTCTGACTGTCGAAGAGAATTCTGTCTTCGGCAGGAAGGGATACCGCAGCTGTGATGAAGACACGGAAGCAGACATGTATGAGATGATCTGCAGGGAACTGCCGAAGTACGGGTATAAACAGTACGAAGTATCAAACTTTGCCCGTAACGGCAGGGAATCCATGCACAACAAAGCATACTGGGAATACAAGGATTTTTACGGACTCTCGGCAGGCGCTTCCGGCAAGACGGGAAATATCCGCTATGACAAGCCGAAGAATATCCGTGCCTATATAGAGGATCCGTTTGCCCGTGAAGAGACCCTTCTCAGCACAGAGGATATGATGTTTGAACATCTGATGATGTCTCTGCGCATGAAGCGGGGACTAAACCTGCAGGCATTTGAAGCACGGTACGGAACAACAGTATCGGAAGTCTGGCCGGATACACTTTCCGCATGCATATCGGAAGGTCTGCTGGAGATCAATGACCGGTATCTGCGGCTCACGGACAGGGGATATCCGGTAATGAACGAAGTTCTGATCCGTTTTCTTCCATAATGCTTGCCGGAAACGCAGAGACGTGATAATATCAATATGCTTTTGACCTGGGATAAACGTATCCTCAGCGTTCTTCTCGGATCAAAAGGTCTATTCTGAAAAGGAGGAAAAGAAAATGCTTGAAAAGGAAAAAGTAACAGAGCTTGTCGAAAAGTACGGCCGTAAGGAAGGCGATACCGGTTCCGTTGAGGTACAGGTTGCTATCCTTACAGAACAGATCAACCGTTTAACGGAACATCTGAAGCTGAACAAGAAGGATTATTCTTCTTCCCGCGGTCTTATGAAAATGGTCGGACGCCGCAGAAAGCTGCTGACATACCTCAGAAATCACGATGTTAACCGCTATCGTGATCTGGTTGCCAAGCTCGGACTCAGAAAGTAAGCGGAAAGACAGCAGATACATCTGCTGTTTTTTCTTTCTCCGCTATAATAGAAGTATGTATAAACATGACGGAATGAAACTGAAGGAAAGAATCAATATTGCACAGGTCTCCCGCGGACGTATGCCTTTGATCCTGGACGGGGATCCTGGACATGATGACGCGATGGCCTGGATGCTTGCGGCTTCGGCAGATATCTTTGATATCAAAGCAGTAACAACGGTAGCCGGAAACAAGGATCTCGAGAATATCAACCGCAATGCCCTGCGTATCTGCACACTTTTCGGCATTGATGCACCGATCGCTTCCGGAGCTGCCAAACCGATGTACGGCAGGGTGATCACGGGCGGTGATTTCCACGGTGTCAGCGGCCTGGACGGTGCCGATCTGCCGGAAGCAGACAGAGAGCTGAGCGAAATGCCGGCGGTTGAGCTGATGGCAAAGGTCCTGCGGGAAAGCAGACAGCCCGTGACGATCGTTTCTACAGGCGCATTGACCAATACCGGCATCCTGCTGGAAGCATATCCGGAGCTGAAACCGAAGATCAGACAGATCTCGATCATGGGCGGCGGCATCCGCAACGGCAACTGGACGCCGGCAGCGGAATTTAACATTCTGGTTGACCCGGAGGCGGCAGATATCGTGTTCCGCAGCGGCATACCGATTTGGGTAAGTCCGCTGGATGTGACCGAGAAAGCACTGATCTATCCGGCCGACAGAGAACGTTTCCGGAGTGCCGGCAGCAGACTGGCAGAGATCATCGGCGGCTGGCTTGACTTCTTCGGCTCCAGGCATGAAGGCATGGGCTGGGAAGGATCACCGATGCACGATCCCAATGCTGTAATGTGCCTGTATAAGCCGGAGATCTACACGGTAAAAGATGTGTATATCCGCATCGAATGCAGCGGTGAATATACCCGCGGGGCGATGATCGCCGACTTTGGTGACAGTGAACATTACAATGCCAGAGTCCTGATGGATCTTGACCGGGAGAAGTTTGTGGAAGAACTGCTGGCAGCAGAAGAGAGGTACAGATGATGATACAGATATGGCTGGACGCGTGCAGGGAAGATCTTCCGGTCATTCAGGAAGTGCTGAAGGATACAGCAGATATCATCGGCTGTTCCTGGCCTGGCATGGACAGTGCCGGTGATGTGATCAGGGAAGGCATTGAAGGCAGTAGGATCACATTCGTATCGGCAGGTCCCCTGAGCAATGCGGCATCCGTGCTGAAGCGGTATCCGTCATTAGCAGAGAATATCAGTAAGATCATCTTTCAGGGCGGCTGTCTGATGTACGGGAATGTACACGGATATGCCGAGAAGAACCTGTATGATGATCCGCAGGCTGCAGAGTATATCCTGACCCATGATCTGCCGGTAATGATCTGTCCTCTCGAGGTATCTTCGGCTTATCCGCCGTTTACTGCTTTAAAAATGATCCTGGAAGGGGATATGCCTGCAGATGTAAAGGTCTGCGGCGCGCATGCCGAGATACGCGGTCAGGTATCCGCGGGCAAGCTGGTGACCGATCTCTGGAGCGATGCGAAGTTTCCGGTCAGGAAAACGGAGATCCTGGTCAGAGAATAGAATAGCCTGCTGGTACGGTAAGATCCGTACTGACAGGTTTTTTATATGATTGCACAAAAACATGCGGAATGTGATCGCCGTTTTACACTTATGTATGATAGAATATATCAGTTAATATATTTTGAGTGATTTAAGAGGTTAAATTGAAAGATGGAGAAGTTTAAAAGAAGTTGGAATTTCAGAGGCCGCACCATCACAGTAGAGAATGGTGAGATTGCTAAACAGGCAGGCGGTTCTGTCCTTGTCAGATATGAAGACACGGTGATCCTGAGCACTGCCACAGCCAGCCACGAAGCGAAAGATACAGATTTCTTTCCGCTGACCGTGCTGTATAACGAGAAGATGTATGCGGTAGGCGAGATCCCCGGCAGCTTCCTGCGCCGTGAGGGACGTCCTTCCGAGCATGCGACACTGACGGCAAGACTGATCGACCGTCCGATCCGTCCTCTGTTTGCGGAGGGTTTCCGCAACGAGGTCCAGATCGTCAATACAGTCTTATCCGTAGATCCTGACTGCACAAGTGAGATGGCCGCCATGTTCGGCTCTTCACTGGCACTGTGTGTATCGGATATTCCGTTCAACGGACCGATCGCCGGTGTTATCGTCGGTAAGGTAGACGGTGAACTGGTCATCAATCCTACCGTTGAACAGACAGAAAGAGCAACCCTGATCCTGAATGTTGCCGGTACCAAGGCAGCCATCAACATGGTTGAAGCCGGTGCTAAGGAAGTCAGCGAAGAAGAGATGCTGGAGGCTCTGGCCTTCGGTCATGAAGCAATCAAGGAACTGTGCGCGATCCAGGAAGAGATCATTGCCGAATGTGCAAAGCCGAAAATGGAAGTCGTACTGTACGAGATCGATCCTGCTGTTAAGGAATATATCAATGAACACGGCAAGAAGGCGATCGAGGAAGCCGTATCGATCAAGGGCAAGCTGGAGCGCTACGGCAAGATCGATGAACTGACAGCACAGATGGTCGCCGAAGTCGGTGAGAATCTGACATTTGAAGATGACGCTGCCAGAGCCAAAGCCGAGAAGCAGGCAAGAGAATACTGCGTAGAGATCGAAGCCGGTGAAGTCAGAAGACTGATCTCCGAAGAAAAGATCAGACCCGACGGACGTAAACTGGATGAGATCCGTCCTCTGGACAGCCAGGTAGACCTGCTGCCGAGAGTTCATGGTTCTGCCATGTTCACCCGCGGTGAGACACAGGTCATGTCGATCACAACACTGGGTCCTCTGGATGATGAGCAGATCGTTGATGATGTCACGACTGTCAAGGGCAAGAGATTCATGCATCAGTATAACTTCCCGCCGTTCTCGGTCGGTGAAGTCGGCCGTATGGGCAATCCCGGCAGACGTGAGATCGGTCACGGTGCTCTCGGTGAAAGAGCACTGCTGCAGGTCCTTCCCGATGAGAAGGAATTCCCGTATTCTATCCGTACAGTAGCAGAAGTACTGGAGTCCAACGGTTCCAGTTCCCAGGCAAGTATCTGTGCAGGTACAATGTCACTGATGGCAGCCGGTGTTCCGATCAAGGCGATGGTTGCCGGTGTGGCTATGGGTCTGATCACGACCGGAAACAGCTATTCCGTGCTGACGGATATCCAGGGTATGGAAGATCACTACGGTGATATGGACTTCAAGGTAGCCGGTACACGTCACGGTATCACAGCTCTTCAGATGGATATCAAGGTAGACGGTATCACACAGGATATCATGCGTGAGGCACTTGCCCAGGCTCATAAGGGCCGTATGGAGATCCTCGACAACATGGAGACAGCGATCAGCAAACCCAGAGATCATGTTTCTGAATACGCACCCAAGTTCGTTATCTTCCAGATTCCTGTGGATAAGATCAGAGATGTTATCGGTACCGGCGGTAAGACGATCAACCAGATCATCGCTGACTGTGACAATGTCAAGATCAACGTTGAGGAAGACGGTACGATCGCGATCTACCATATGAACCAGGAGATGCTGGATAAGGCTAAGGGCATCATTGAGGATCTGACAAGAGTAGCCCAGATCGGTGATGTCTATGAAGCTACCGTATCCGAGGTCAGAGAGTCCTATGCCTTTGTGACACTGTTCCAGGGCACGGATGCACTGCTGCATGTCTCTGAACTGGCATGGGAGAGAACAGCTTCCATCGCCGATGCTCTGCATGTCGGTGACAAGATCAATGTCAAGGTCACAGCGATCGATGAGCAGACCGGCAAGGTGAAGGTATCCGCCAGAGAGCTTCTGCCGAAGCCTGAGGGATATGTAGAACCGCAGAAGAAGTCTTCCGGCAATCGGAAGAACAATGACCGCGGCGACCGCAGAAACAACCGCAAGGAAGCAGAAGGCGGCAACGTCGAGAAAAGATTCTTCAAAAAGAAGAGTGAAGAGTAAGCTGAGTGCTTAAGAAGACCGCAGGTCTGGTGCCTGCGGTTTTTTGTATATGCTTTCCGGAAACGTTTACAGAAGTACTTGGCAGTGCTATGATATGGATGAGCAGTTTTTACAATAGCGATAGGAGGCGAAAGATTGTGAAAAAGCTTATGAAGTTATTCCTTGCCGGGTCCATGGTACTCGGTATGACTGCCTGCAGCTCCGGCGGTAAGCAGGAAGGCGGCACACAGCCTGCCGGAAACGAAGAAGAATCCGAGCTGGTCAAGGCTGCCAAGGAAGAAGGAGAACTCGTTGTCTACGGTTCCTGTGAAGAAGAATATCTGGCAGCTGCGGCTGAGCATTTCCAGGAACTCTACGGAATCAAGGTACAGTATCAGAGACTGTCTACCGGTGAAGTCCAGGCCAAGATCGAAGAAGAGAAGGGCAATCCTTCCGGTGATGTCTGGTTCGGCGGTACGACCGATCCGTATAACATTGCGGCATCCAAGGGTCTTCTTGAAGCATATGAAGCAGAGAATGCTTCTCATCTGATCAGTGATGCATACCGTGACAAGGATGGGTACTGGTACGGTATCTATAAGGGAATCCTTGGCTTTATGGTCAATAAGGATGAACTGGCCCGTATGGGTATTGAGAGACCGGAAGACTGGAAAGATCTGCTTGATGAAAAGTATAAAGGTCTGATCTGGCTTTCCAACTATAACACTGCCGGTACAGCGAAACTGGTCATCAATACGATGATCCAGAAATACGGGCATGATGAAGGTATCCAGTATCTGGTCGACCTCGATAAGAACGTACAGGTTTATACAAAGTCCGGTTCCGGTCCGTCCAAGAATGTCGGTACAGGTGAGTGTGTTGTCGGCATCGGCTTCCTGCATGATGGTATTACCCAGATCGTTGATAACGGATACGGCAATATCGAGCTCGTGATCCCGAGTACAGGTACTTCTTATGAAGTAGGTGCGACAGCGATCTTCAAGGGTGCGAAACATCCGAATGCGGCCAAACTGTGGATCGAATATGCGCTTTCTCCGGAATGTGTAGAGCTTGCGGCAAAGAACGGCTCTTATCAGTTCCTGGTGATCGATAACGCCAAGCAGCCTGAGGTTGCTGAAGAATTCGGTCTGGATCCGAACAATGTCATGGACTATGACTTTGAAGATGCCAAGGCAAACACAGAGACATACATTTCAGAAGTAATGAATGCTCTCGGCGGCGGCGATGACAGATTCCAGACAGAGTAACTGACGGTCATTAATTACCGGACGGAGTCTTTCCGTCCGGTATTTTGCCGTAATAGAGAGGAGGCTGATTATGCCTAAGAGTCAAAGTAAAGAACTGGAACGCAAGAAGTTCTTTGCCGATCCGATCATGGTCACAACGATCGTTGTACTGATCGTTTTCCTGACCCTGTTTATTCTGTATCCTCTGGCGATCCTTCTGGTTGACAGTGTACTGACAGGAGACGGTATAACCCTGAATGTCTTCCGCCGTATTCTGGCCATGCCAAGCTTCCGGACAGCCATCACCAATACACTGAAAGTCGGCTTCCTGGTCGGCATTTTGTCAGCACTGATCGGACTTCTGTTTGCCTATGTTGAAGAATATGTGCAGCTGAAGACAAAGGTACTGGCAGGGCTGTTCAAGGTCATCAGCCTGCTGCCGGTCGTATCACCGCCGTTTGTGCTGTCGCTGTCCATGATCATGCTGTTCGGCAAGGCCGGGATCATCACCCGCTATCTGTTGAAGATCTATGAAAACAATGTCTACGGCTTCTGGGGCATAGCGATCGTACAGACACTGACGTTCTTCCCGGTCTGCTATATGATGATGAAGGGACTGCTGAAGAATATCGATCCTTCCCTGGAGGAAGCAGCCAGAGACATGGGCGCATCACGTTTCAAGGTATTTACCACGGTTACGCTTCCGCTGATCCTTCCGGGTCTTGGCAATGCATTCCTGGTGACCTTTATTGAGTCGATCGCAGACTTTGCCAACCCGATGATTATCGGCGGTTCCTACGATACCCTGGCGACATCGATCTATCTGCAGATCACCGGTGCCTATGACAAGGAGGGTGCTTCAGCCATGGCTGTGGTGCTGCTGATCATCACACTGATGATGTTCATCGTGCAGAAGTATTACCTGGAAGCCAAGAGTACGGCTACTCTGACAGGTAAGGCAAGCAGACAGCGGATGCTGATCACAGATAAGTCCGTAACGGTACCGCTGACAGCTTTCTGTCTGCTGGTCGCTCTGTTTGTCGTCATGATGTATATCTGTGTGCCGCTTGGTGCCTTGTTCAGGACATGGGGGTATGACTTCCATCTGACCTTCAAGTGGTTCCAGCTTGTCTTTACGAGATATAAGGGATTCAAGGCATTTAAGGATTCCTTCCTGCTGTCGCTGATTGCTTCACCGATCACGGCATTGCTGTCGATGATCATCTCGTATCTTGTTGTCAAGAGATCGTTCAGGGCCAAGGGATTTATCGAAGCTGTATCCATGCTGGCAATGGCAGTGCCCGGTACCGTCCTTGGTGTCGGATATATCCGAGGCTTCTCTGCCGGTGTCTTCCGTACCGGTTTCCTGCAGTCTCTGTACGGAACCGGAACCCTGCTGGTCATCGTCTTTATCGTACGATCACTGCCGACCGGTACCAGAAGCGGTATTTCGGCTCTGCGTCAGATCGATAAGAGTATCGAAGAATCTGCGTATGACATGGGTGCTGACAGCTTCAAGGTCTTTATGACAGTTACACTGCCGCTGATCAAGGACAGCTTCCTGTCAGGCCTTGTGACCGCGTTCGTGCGCAGTATCACAGCGATATCGGCGATCATTCTGCTGGTCACACCGAAATTCCTGCTGATCACCGTGCAGATCAATGAGTTCGCAGAGAAAGGTTCCTACGGTATTGCCTGTGCATTTGCGACGATCCTGATCATCATCACGTACGGATCGGTCACCCTGATGAATCTGTTCATCAAATACTTCGGCACCAGCCGTGCAGTAAAGGAGGGATAGAATATGGCAAAGGAAAAGAAGGGCGTACGCCTCGAACATATATCGAAGATCTATAAGGATCCCAAAACTAAGAAAGACTTCTATGCCGTAAAGGATACGACACTGGATATCGAAGCCGGTACGTTTGTTACACTGCTTGGTCCTTCCGGCTGCGGCAAGACCACAACATTACGTATGATTGCCGGCTTTGAGAGCCCGGATGAAGGGGAGATCTATCTCGGCGGAGAACCGATCAATGAACTGACACCGAACAAGCGTGATACAGCCATGGTCTTCCAGAGCTATGCACTGCTGCCGCACTACAATATCTACGATAACGTTGCCTACGGTCTGAAGCTGCGTAAGCTGAGCAAGGAAGAGATCCGTGAGAAAGTCACGAATATCCTGAAGCTTGTAGGTCTTGAGGGCATGGAGAGCCGGATGACGAATCAGCTTTCCGGCGGTCAGCAGCAGCGTGTGGCTCTGGCGAGAGCTCTGGTGCTGGAACCGGGTGTGCTGCTGTTTGATGAACCGCTGTCGAATCTCGATGCCAAGCTGAGAGTGACGATGCGTACAGAGATCCGCAGGATCCAGCAGGAAGCCGGTATTACCGCGATCTATGTTACCCATGATCAGTCGGAGGCAATGGCGATCTCTGACAAGATCATCATCATGGACAAGGGTGTAGTTGCCCAGATGGGTACACCGCAGGAGATCTACTATCATCCGAATTCTGAATTTGTTGCGGACTTCATCGGTGAGGCAAACTTCCTGAAGGGTTCCATCCTGACAGCAGACGGAAACAACGGTACGGCAGATATCAACGGCAATGTTCTCGAACTGCACGATATTGCGGGAAGAAAAGCCGGTGACAAGTGCACACTGGTTCTGCGTCCTGAAGCTGCTGTGGTTGCCGATGAAGGTCAGCTGCCCTGTGACGTCATCCTGAGTACCTTCATGGGAAGTTATCAGAATTATCATGTCATGGTCGGTGATACACTGGTCAAGATCACGGATTTCAACCCCAAGAACAAGAAGATCTATAATGTCGGGGACAAGGCATATGTCAAGTTTGATACCGACAGTCTCCATGTGATCTAGAAAACAGGGTATAAAAAAACGGGCAGGTCCATACGGATCTGCTCGTTTTGTATATGTATATTTACTTCAGGCAGGCGACCAGTCTGTCCATAGCTTCCTTGATCACGCTCTTGGGAGATGTGACGCAGAATCTTCTGAACAGTGTTCCGGCCGGCGGTTCGAGTCCGGCACCATCGGATAAGCCGATGTGAGCCTGTCCGGCAATACGCTGATTCAGTTCATCGTTTGTATAGCCGCAGTCTGTGAAGTCAAGCCAGAGGATATATGTGCCTTCAGGTTTCCATACCTTGACCTTGGGCAGTTCCTCATGGAATCTGTTGACAACATAGTCGATCTCCTCATCGAGGTATTCGTTGAGTTCATCGACCCAGTCATCACACTGTGTGTATGCAGCGATACAAGCTGTGATGCCGAAGGGGGACAGCATGGGTCTTGCGGGTCCCATTTTCTCTCTTAATGCTTCATCCTGGATGATAACGTTGGTTACAGCGAGACCGGCCAAGTTGAAAGTCTTGTTGATACCTGTGATCATGACGATGCCTTCAGGTCCTGCTACCTTGATGAAAGGAACGACTTCGACATCTTTTCTGTGAATGTCCTGATGAACATCGTCACAGACCATGATTACATTGTTGGCACGGCAGATATCCGTGATCTTCTTGATCTCTTCTACAGTCCATGTACGTCCTGTAGGGTTGTGGGGCTGCTGGAAGATAGCCATCGTATTCTGCTTTTCCTGGCAGAGTCTTTCGAAAGCTTCCCAGTCAAATGTATAGTAACCGTTGTCGTTCTTCATCTGGAAGCCGACATAGTGTCTGCCGACACCGGTAACATCCTGGTTGTAGTAATATGTAGGCTGCGGAACGATAACACCGTCACCTACTTTTGTCAGTTTTTCGATTGCCTCGACAATGGCACTGTGAGCACCGTGAGCGCAGCGGATCTCTTCAGGCTTGACCTGCAGACCGAATCTGTCATTCTCCCAGCGACATACTGCTTCGAAATACGCTTTCGGAGCCTGTGAATAACCGAAGATACCGTGCTGAGCTTCTTTTGTCAGAGCATCGATGATCTGCGGCGCGCATCTGAAGTCCATGTCCGCAACGAAGAAGCAGAGTCTGTCCTCGGGGAGTTTGTCCGTCAGGAACATAGCTGCCATTCTTTCATTATTGGACCATTTGGAAGAGTAACTTCCTTCTTCATGAATGCGGTCTACAACTTCGTCAAAATTGTACTTCATTGTTTCCTCCTTTTTCATGAACTACATGTTCTATGTTTATCTTAATAATATTTATGTCAATATGCAACAGAATATTTCACGTGTTATACAGCATACAGATTTTGTACAGAACACATATTTCTGTTACTATAATGACATTGTCAAAAGACGGAGGCAGTATTATGCGCATGAGAAAAAAGAAGTGGGCGGAGCCCTATCTTGAAGAGCACAGTGATTACGCACTGAAGGATCCCGCGGAGTATGCCGGCAGGTGGCGGGAATTGCTTCAGGGCGGTGTTCTGCATGCGGAACTTGGCTTTGGCAAGGGTGACTATCTGCTGCATATGGCAAAGATGTATCCGGAGGAGAGCTGGGTCGGTATTGAACGGGATGTCAGCGCGGCTGCCGTGGCTGTCCGCAAGGCTGTTGAGGAAGGACTTGAAACCTGCAGTAATACCAGGATGATCGTCGGCAATGCCGAATATATGGAAGACTGGTTTGCGGAAGGGGAGATCGATGTGATCCACCTGAACTTTTCCGATCCCTGGCCGAAGAAATACACACACAAGCGCAGACTCTCCAGCACACGTTTTCTCGGAATGTACAGGAAGCTGCTCTCACCGCAGGGTAAGATCATCATGAAGACCGACAACAAGGATCTGTTTGAAGATTCGGTCAAATACTTTCTGGACAATGATTTCCGGCTTCTCGATATCTCGGTGGATTTCCGCAGGAATCCGCATCCTGAAGATGCTGTGACGGAATATGAGCAGAGATTCATGGATCAGGGCATACCGATCAACAGGATCATCGTCGAACCCAGGTAAATATGATAAAATAGCGATGATGAAAAAACTGATCAGAGTATTGGCGGCAGGTCTTCTGACCGTTGTCTGCGGCTGTGCCGAAATGCCGGCATCCCTGCAGGAAAGACTGGATATCCGTGTGGAGAACAGTCTCGGAATGAGTGCTCCGCTGCCTAATTACAACCATAAATATTACGCATATTATGCAGAGCCTACGCTTGGCAGGATCAGCTCTCATACAGCCGGGAATACTTTTTCGTATAACGGTACGAAGTTTGTGATGAATCTGAAGATCGCGGATGTGATCAACGAGGAGTATTACACTGAGAAAGAGGCTGTGAAGGCGGAGATCAGCGGTACGCCGGCAGCCGGCAGCACAGGCAGCTATACCGCAAGTGACGGCAGCGAACACCCGTATGCGGTTCTGATCTACAGGAGTGAAGATGGTTCCTGTCTGATCTCTCTGCAGACGGATGCTGTGGAAGCGTATGCGGTCAGTGCCGAGTGTGATGCGGCGGATGTGGCCGGAGCCATGCTGAGGGTGGCACAGAGCGTTAAGGTCGACCGTGATGAAGTCGTGGCAGCGTTCTCCAACCGTCAGGATATCTCCTACAACCGCAAGCCGATCGAATTGTTCCAGTTCATAGCACCGGAGAGCGGTGCGATTGCCGAACTGTTCCCGGACAATACGACGGCGATCGGTGAAGTCGGTGATGTGCAGAATTTTGAAAGTTACCAGTCTCTTGACTATTCCAAGCGCAGAATAGAATCCGATGAGTATGATTACTATCAATTTATCGAAGAGGACAGGTAATACGTCTTAACAACAAAACAAAAACAGAGTAGAATTAATTGGAAGGAATGGTGAGCCCGCATGAGTGTTTTTAAGAAGTTGCAGAACCTTTTATTTGAGGAAGAAGAAGAGGTCGTAGAAGAAGTGATCCCCGAGCCGGAGCCTGTCAAACGTCCGGCCCAGACATATACGGAGAGACCTGCAGAACAGCGTCCTGTCATGCAGCAGGTCAAGGAGAGACCTGTACAGCAGCAGGCACCGGCTGTTCCCAATTTCATGATCAATCAGAGAAGGGAAGAGCCTGTACAGCAGGCATATGAGGAACCGAAGCAGGAGAAGCCTGCAGGTTTTGGTCTTACTGTTGATGATGTCAATGATGAGACAATGAATCTGCATGTGCCCGGAAGTGCCATGCCGCAGACGCAGCGTCCGGCAGCACCGCAGCCTGCAGCTCCCGTAAGACCTAAGGAACAGGCACCTGCCAAACCGAGAAAACAGACACCTGCTTATGAGTTTACACCTGTGATCAGTCCGATGTTCGGTGTGGATGAAAAGGATATCGATGCTCTGCAGACGACAGGCAAGGCCAAGTCACCGATGACTTCCCCCGGTATGAACGAGAATGTATCCAAGGTTATTTCACCGATCTACGGTATGAGCAAGGAAGCTGAACCCAGCAGGATCCAGGATACAGTGGAGAAGTCCAACCGCATGGAAGAGACGGTTGTTACTGAAGATAAACAGGAAACAGAAGATGCACTTCCTGATTTCTCTCTCGATGATATTCTGAAGATCAGAGATGAGGAATTCCGGGACAGTACGGAACAGCCTACTCTGTTTGACGAGATTATAGACGAGACAACACTTCTCGACAGTGACAATCTTCGTAAATAAGGAGAAAACATGGTTTATTACTTTATTGGCATCAAGGGCACAGGTATGGCGTCTCTGGCATGCATGATGCATGATCTGGGACATGATGTCAGCGGAAGTGATCAGCCGAAGCATTTCTTCACGGAAGAAGGTCTCAGAGACCGCAATATTCAAATATTTGACTTCAACGAAAGCAATATCAAGGATGGCATGCATGTCATCATTGGTAATGCTTTTTTAGAAGATTTTCCGGAAGTGATCGCGGCTAGATCCAATCCTACCTGCACATGTCTGCGCTATCATGAATTTGTCGGCAGATTTATTGAAAACTATCATACGATCGCTGTATCGGGCAGTCACGGCAAGACGACGACGACCGGTCTTCTGGCATCGGTGCTCAGTGAGTATGAGAATACAGGATGGCTGATCGGCGACGGCAGCGGTCATGTTACGGCAGACACAAAGTATTTCTGTCTGGAAGCAGATGAGTTCCGCAGACACTTTATCCAGTACCATCCCGATTATGCGATCATGACCAACATCGAGATCGATCATGTGGATTACTTCAAGGATAAAGATGATTACAGACATGCGTATGAAGAGTTCTCCGCCAATGTGAAGAAGGGGATCTTCATCTACGGTGATGATGAGGAAACACGCAAGGCTGTGCTGGATCCCTCCGTACCGCACTGGTATTACGGTTTACATGATGATGACGATCTGCAGGCTGTCAATGTGGATGAACGTTCCGACGGCATGGATTTCGATGTGATCTTTGAGGGCAGAGCGTGCGGACATTACGCACTGCCGTTTGTCGGCAGACACCTGCTGCTGAACAGTCTGGCGGTGATCGGCACAGCCCTGAAGCTGGGTGAGGAACCGGCACAGATCGAAGCCGGACTTCGTGCCTTCCGCGGGGTCAAGAGACGCTTTGTCGTTGAACAGGACGGGGATAACATCTATATCGATGACTATGCCCACCATCCGACAGAAGTCAGCGTGACGCTGGATACGGCCAGAAAGAGATTCCCTGACCGTAAGATCGTAGCTGTATTCAAGCCGCACAGGGCATCCCGCGTACTGTATTTTGTCAATGAATTTGCGCAGGCACTGAAGAAGGCTGACAGGGTATATCTCTGTGATTTTACAAGTATCGATGATAAGCAGGATGGTACGGATATCGATATTACCTACCTGCAGAAGGAGATCCCCGGCTCTGTCGTACTGAGCGAGGATGAGGCCGGGGCAGCCGTGCTCCATGCGGAAAAACCTGCTGTTTTCCTGTTTATGTCCAGTAAGGATATATATTGGCTTGCAGATTTGGTAAAGCGCATTCATTAATCTTGAAAATCTTTTCATCCATTATATAATAGGTACGTAAAGAAGGTGGAATAATCATGGATGCATTATTGGAAGCTTTGCATGCTGTTTGTGTTCAGATACTGCCGATCATCGGTGCTGTTGTTCTGGTGTTTCTCTGTATCTTTCTGAAAAAGCTGTGGCAGCTGATCGACGGGATCTCTGCTACCGTAAAGAGCCTTGATCCGACGATCAAACTGGTTGATCAGAGCATTGAGAAGGTACAGGCACCTCTGGATACTGCTGTCAAGTACAGCCATACTCTCGACAACGTACACGATAAGACTGTAGAATCCATTAACAAGGCGGCAGAGGCTGCCAATGAGAATGCAGGCAGGATCAAGGACTTCTTCCTGGACAAGTTCAACAAGCAGGCGGATGCCTATGTTGAAAAGAATACCAGCAGTTACTTTGAAGTCACCAAGGACGAGCCTGACATCAAAGTGGAAGAGTCTGCCGAAGTATCGGAAGTACCCGTGAAGGAGGAATCAGCAGATCATGAGTGAGGATGTAAAGAAAGTTATCGACGAAGCTGCAGACAAAGCAGAAGATATCAAGAGTAAGATCGAAGATAAGACTGATGAGATCGTCAACGGTGATATGGAACCGATCGATTCGATCGAAAAGACAGTTCAGGATCTGAAGCGCAAGATCCAGGAGATCAATAACGCAGCCGAAGCCGAGCCTGAAGAGGAAGAGAAGATCCTGGAGATCCCTGAGTTCAAACTTAATGAAGAACAGAAGACAAGGATCAACGAGATCCGCGATACGACCGTAACAACAGTCAGGCAGTCGATCGGTGAGATCCGTGACAAGGCCGAGGAGATCGGCAAAAATCCCGAGATCCGCAAGACGATCGATTTCATCAAGGCCAATGCTGTAAAGGCTGTTGATATGGCAAAGACAAAGATTGCTGAGATCCGCAGTGAACCGCGTGTGCAGAAGACGGTGGATACGGTCACAGAAAAGACGAAGGAAGCGATCGATCAGGCCAAGGATTATATCGATGTCAGAGTTTCCGACGAAGAGAAGGAAAGACTGAAGAAGAATATCAATGAAGCTGCTGAGGCCGTGAATGAGCAGGTCAAGGTGGCTCAGAGCAAGATCAACGAGTTCATTTCCAAGCCGGAAGTCAGGGAAACACTCGACAAGGCCAAGGAAAGTGCTGCAGAGCTTGCCAAAAAGGGTGCTGAGGCACTGAAGAAGGTTCTGGATAAGAACGATAAATAACTATTAAGAAAGGGAGGCATAGATGAAAAGAGTCACAATTTATGATGTAGCAAAAGAATCTGGTGTCTCTCTGGCGACTGTTTCACGCGTGATCAACGGCAGTGATGTAGTCAAACAACCGACTCGTGACAGAGTACAGGCCGCGATTGAGAAACTTGGATATAAGCCCAATGCGATTGCTCAGGGACTGGCTTTACAGAGAACTACTACGATCGGACTTGTGGTGCCGGAGGCCAGTTTTACCTATACAGGACAGATCATTAACGGTCTGATCGATGTAGCAAAGATCTACAACTATAACATCATGCTGCATACGATCACTGCCGGAATTACGGATATCAACGATGTGATCGAGGATATCATCAAATCCCGTGTGGATGGGGTGATCATCTACAATGACAAGCTGATGATCTCGGAGATGGATGAGCTGTCCAAGTACAATATTCCCATCGTTGTGATCGGAAACAAGGTCACGGGTGACAACATTTGCTGTGTATATGTAGATATCGAAAAGGCAATCTATGAACTGACACTGAAGTATCTGGAGGAAGACAAGACAAATATTGCGATCATTGAAGACCGTAAGAATGATTTCTCCAACCGTCAGATGATCAACGGTGCCAGTGCTGCCTTTGCCAAGAAGGGACTGAAGTTTGAAAACTTCCTCAGGATACCTGCCGATGCCCGTACGTCGTATGCATTCCTCAGTGAATGGATGCGTACACACAGGTATGACGTGATGATCGGCAACCGCGATTCCCAGGCCATGGCAATCGTTAATACAGCCAGAGAGAACGGTATATCCGTACCCGAGGATATGGATGTCGTATGTGTCATCGATACGAAGTATAATTCGATGATGCGTCCGCAGATCTCCAGTTTCTCGATTCCTTCATACGACCTTGGAGCTGTATCCATGCGTGTGATGACGAAGATGCTGCAGAATGACGCTAACTTTGATAAGCAGATCGAACTCAGTTATCTGTTTACACCGCGTCAGTCAACGAAGAATTGACATTGCACATTTTCGGTTTATAGTTATATCAGCGATGAACGGAACAAGTACACCGTATGCGCAGACACAAGAGATATCCCGGCTGGTGAAAGGGATACTGCGGTGCGGAGGAATACATCCGGGAGCTTTCTGTCTCAAAAGGCAGAACGTATTTTCCTGCGTTAAAGGGTAATGAGGGCATGAGTATTCATGAACTAAGGTGGTACCGCGCTGAGGCGTCCTTAGATCGAGGGCGCCTTTTATGTTGGCGCCGGGAGGAGAGATATGAACTTTATTGAAGAACTGACCTGGAGAGGACTGGTCAAAGACTGTACGGATTATGATGCTCTGGTAAAGCGTCTGGAAAAGCCGGCAACGGTATACTGCGGTTTTGATCCGACGGCGGATTCCCTGCATGTAGGCCATCTGCAGCAGATCATCCTGCTGCGCAGATACCAGAAGGCAGGACATACACCGATTGCCCTGTGCGGCGGCTTTACAGGCATGATCGGCGATCCCCGTCCGACAACGGAGAGAAAGCTTCTGACACATGAGGAGGTCCTGCACAATGCTGAGTGCATTCGTGATCAGCTGGCAATGTTCCTGTCGTTCGAGGGAGACAATGCGGCGATCATGGAGAACAACAATAACTGGCTCGGTGAGATGACGCTGCTTGATTATCTGCGTGACTATGGCAAACTGTTCAACGTATCATACATGCTGCAGAAAGATACGATCAGAAAGAGACTGGATTCCGGTATCTCCTATACAGAGTTCAGCTATACGATCCTGCAGGCGATCGACTGGCTGTTCCTGCTGAGAAGACATAACTGTGTTGTCCAGATCGGCGGTTCCGACCAGTGGGGCAACCTGACAACAGGTACGGAACTGATCCGTAAGGTCATGGGAGATGACTGCGAAGTCTGGGGTATCACATCACCGCTGATCACAAAGAGTGACGGATCCAAGTTCGGCAAGTCGGAAGGAAAGAACATCTGGCTTGATCCGAAGCGTACGAATGCATATGAGTTCTATCAGTTCTGGGTCAATGTAGATGATGCCGATATCATCGATTATCTGAAGCGTCTGAGTCTGCGCAGTCCGGAGGAGATCATGGCTCTCGAAGAGGAGATGAAGCAGCATCCCGAGCAGAGAGCGGCACAGAAGGCGCTGGCCGAGGAGCTGACAGAGATGGTCCACGGCCGTGAGGGTGTAGAGAAGGCACTGAAGATCACGGAGACACTGTTCAGAGGTTCGATCAAGGATCTGACCGCAGATGAACTTAGAGAAGGTCTCAGCGATGCCGAGAAGCACGAAGTGGAAGATGGTGTACTGCTGATCGACGCTCTCGTCGGCGCAAAGATCGCCGGCTCCAAGCGTGATGCCAGACAGCTGATCCAGCAGGGTTCGGTACAGGTCAACGGTGAGCGGACAACAGATCTTGAGGCCAGACTGAACAGGGCAGACGCATTTGATCAGGATTTCAGTATCATTAAAAAGGGTAAACGCAATTACTACGTCTTTACCTTTCAGAAGTAAACAGCGATGACCCGAAAGGGTCATCTTTTCATCCGTTATTCCCTGCGCTTGTATGATATAATCTACTTTGTGAAAAAGAAGATGTGGATGATACCGGTAATGGTACTTCTGCTGGGCTGTCAGAACAGTAAGAATGACCGTTCAAAGAGTGCACTTACCGCGTATGAAGGATATTACAGAGCGATCGAAGAGAACAGCCGTTTCAGCGGGGAGTCTCTTTACTATTCCGTGGATATTACGATGAGTGAGATGCCGGATCATACATACAGGTATTACTGTTTTATTGATGATCCGCAGATCGCCATGTATGATATTACGGTCATGGCTGTGGAGAACGGGATCAGCTATGATGCTTCCGGGAAGATGATGCCCAGTGTAGGCATCTTTGAAGATATGGATTTTTCCATGGTTCCGTATCAGACGTATGCGGATGCCGGCTTTGTCAAGGGTGTTGTGATCAGCGGTGAAACGAATGAAGATCAGCTGAGCCTGAATATGCTGGTGGAATGGAAAGACAAAAATCATGAAAAGATCACCAGAGAGTATTTGTCTTATGTAGTATCACCGGATGGTTTTTATCATGAGGAAACGGCTCCTGTTGTAGACGGAGTCACAGACAGCGGTGATAATCAATGACAGAATCACAGAAAAGCAGAGTTAAACAGTCATTTATCCTTGGGTCTCTGACCAGTTCGGCAGGGATCTTTCTTGCGAAAGCGATCGGTCTCTTTTATGTTGTGCCGTTTACTTCCCTGGCCACCGAGAACAACATGATCTTCTATTCCTCCGCATATACGTTCTACAGTGTTCTGCTGCAGGTATGTACGGCAGGTCTGCCGTATGCGACAGCAGCTGTCGTAGCCAAATATGCGGACAGGGATGACTGGCGTTCCGTTATTCTGGTGCGTAAGCTCAGTGCCGGCATACTGATGGTCTCCGGCTTTGTGATGGCTTTGTTCTTTGTGCTGGCTTCCGGCTCACTCTCCGCAAGAGTACTCGGTGCCAGTGCGACAGCAGAGGACATTGCGACGATGCGCACGACCTTTATCATTCTGGCTCTGGCGCTGTTTATCGTACCGATCCTGTC
Source organism: Solobacterium sp. UBA3691 (assembly GCA_002372175.1). Classification (GTDB taxonomy): domain Bacteria; phylum Bacillota_I; class Bacilli_A; order Erysipelotrichales; family Erysipelotrichaceae; genus Bulleidia. Next base: position 18,755 of record DFIS01000037.1, on the reverse strand, counting down.
CTCATACAGAGGTTTCTATCAGGGTCTGAAGGATCTGAAGGTATATGCGAATACGCAGGTGATCGAGCAGTTTGCCAGAGTTATCTTCCTGCTTGGCATGGGCTGGGTATTTGTACGTCTGCTGAAGATGAACAATATCTGGGCGGTATACATGGCGGTGCTTTCGACCTCCGTCGGTGCCCTGGTAGGTATTCTGTACTATGTCTGGTATGACCGCAGACACTACGGTCCTGTTGCCCGTGCTGCCAGAGCCCAGACAACGGAGCCGGTCGAGAGAAATCAGCTGCTGATGGAGATCTTCGCGTTTGGTCTCCCGTATCTTCTTTCCACGATCTTCGGCAATTCACAGACGATCATCAATACGCGTTTCTTCGTGCCTGTAACGACCGGACTGGGACTGAATTACGATACGGCCAAACTGATCTCAGGCATCATTCAGGTACAGTGTGACAAGCTCACAAGCATACCGCAGGTTCTCGGCATCGGCTTCTCTGCCGGTATCGTACCGTATATGACAACAGCACTGGAAAAGAACGATATAACGGAGCTGCGCAAGAATATTACCGACTGTCTCGACACGGTGCTGTTTATCGCGGTGCCGGTCTGCTTTGCGATGTTTGCGCTGGCGAGACCAATCTACTACGTGATGTACGGCGGTTATAATCTTGATTACGGTGAGATCTGTCTTTCCTATGCGGCTTTACTGGCACTGGTGACAACGCTGACACCGATCTGCAGCTCAACGATGATGACCGTGCGTCTGCGCAAGGAGAGCATCGTCTACCTCGGTGTAGGCTTCCTTGTCAAATGCGTGACCTTCTATCCGCTGATCAAGTATATCGGCTACACAGGTGCGATCCTTTCCAGCGTGCTCTGTTCGATGACGATCATCTATCTTGATCTGGCCAAGATCAAGAACCGCTATGGTGTTGTCTTCGGCAATACCTGGAAGCGTTTCTTCAAGATGCTGATTGCCTGTCTCTGCATGAACGCTGTCTTTGCAATCTTCCGCATTGCCGGCTTCCGCATCACCGATGCATCACGTATGCTGGCTCTGGGTGAACTGGCTGTATACGGTATCTCCGGTGTTCTGGTATATCTGTATGTATCTTCACTGATGAAGCTTCCGCAGGCGATCTTCGGCAAGAGTCTGAAGGATATCCTGATGGCTGTGCTGCGCAGGATCATTCCCGGTAAACGCGCATGAAGATAAGAGTTGACAAGCTGCTGGCCAATCTTGGCTACGGGACCAGGAACGAGATCCACAAGCTGATCAGGCAGGGAGCTGTAACCATAGACGGTGAGATCATCAGGAATATCTCTGCACATACGGATGCGGATGTACAGACCGTATGTGTTTATGATGAACCTGTAGATTACAGGGAAGAATACTATTTCATGTTAAATAAGCCTGCAGGGTATCTTTCGGTGACCGAGAGCGATGAGCCCAATGTCCTCGATCTGATCGCCGAAAAGATCAAGGGGCTGTTTCCCTGCGGAAGACTGGACAAAGATACTGAAGGCTTACTGCTGATCACTACCGACGGCAAACTGGCGCATGAACTGCTGAGCCCGAAATACCGTATTGAAAAGGAGTATGAGGCAGTACTGCGCGATCCTTTGAAAGCAGAACAGAAACAGAAGATCGAAGCTGGTATACGCTATGACAGTGAGACGGTATACCGTCCCTGTGTGATCAGAGAACTCTCGGAAAATACCGTACGGGTCATCGTCACGGAAGGGAAGTATCACGAAGTCAAGAATATGTTCAGTGCTGCCGGCAATGAGGTAATGCATTTAAAAAGGATCAGAATGAAGGATCTGATCCTGGATGGCTCACTGGCACCCGGTGAGTACAGAGAACTTACGGAAGAAGAGATCGAAGCGCTCAGAAGACCTTCTCCGGTGTTGAAGCAGGAAGTGTAAGAATACCTGTTTCGGCATATGCCTGCAGGGTCCTGATCAGCTGTTCGGTCAGTACGGAAGGGGTCGAAGAGCCGCTTGTAACAGCAGCCCGTCTGACACCTGTAAGCATCTCTTCGCGCAGATCAAGTACACTTTCAAGCAGATATGTATGCGGAATGCCTGCCTTTGTGCCGGCATTTTTCAATTGTCTTGAGTTATTTGAGTGGGGATCACCGACAACAAACAGTGCATCCGTATCCTGAAGGTCAAGTACAGCCTGCTGGCGTACAGTCGTCGCGTTGCATATTTCGTTCATGACTCTGGCATTCGGGAAACGCTGCAGACAGTGCTGTATCAGGTCAGCCGTATCGATCAGGGAGAGGGTCGTCTGGCAGGTGATCAGCGGATCTTTCAGTTCCGGCAGGGCATCTGCTTCAGCGATATCGGAGACCAGATATACTCTGTCACTGATACCGATCACGCCCTCCGCTTCCGGGTGTCTGTGCTTGCCGATGTAGATCACATCCGCATCTGCCGTATGTTCACGGACAAGGTCATGCGTTTTCCTGACATCCGGGCATGTGGCATCGATGCACTGCAGGCCCTTTTCCGCAGCTCTCCGGTAGACCTGATCGCTGACGCCGTGGGCAGTAAAGATGACGATACCGGAAGGGATATCCTCCAGCAGCTGCAGTCTTGTACGGCTGCTGTCTTCAAGACAGATGATCCCGAGCTTCTCAAAAGCGTCCACGATGAAACGGTTATGTACGATCATTCCAAGCATGTATATGTTTTCACCGGGATGATCGGCAGCTGCCTTACGGGCAATATTGATCGCTCTGACAACACCCTGGCAGTAGCCGCGGGGACTGACCTTGATTACTTCCATATGGCTGACCTCATAAATCTGTTATAATTACACTGCTAATTATAGTAAACAGGTAATCGTATGAAAAGATTTGATACATTGAATTTAAGTGATAAGACTTTAGCTTTTATTGAGAAGAACGGCTTCCGGGAAGCAACCGTGATCCAGGAAAAGGTCATTCCTGCCGTACTGAAGAAGAAGGACGTGATCGCCCTCAGCAAGACCGGTACCGGCAAGACACATGCATATCTGATCCCGCTGATGGAGATGATCGATACTTCCGCTGACTGGCCCTATGCGGTCATCACGGCACCGACCAGAGAACTGGCTGTGCAGATCTTTGAGAAGGCAAAGGTAATGACAGAAGTCGATCCTGACCTGCGTATCGGTCTCTATGTCGGCGGCAGACAGCGCAGTTCCGATGTGGAGCAGCTGCAGAACCGTCAGCCTCATCTTGTGATCGGTACGCCGGGACGTATCCGCGATCTGTTTCTGGACAGTGCCGTGCTGCGTATTGACAAGGTCAGCATGCTGGTGGTCGATGAAGCGGATATGACGCTGGAATACGGCTTTCTGAACGACATTGATGCCTTTGCCGGAAGAATGCCGGATGATCTGCAGATGCTGGCTTTTTCCGCTACCATTCCGGAACAGCTGAAACCGTTCCTGAAGAAGTACATGCACCATCCGATCACGATGAAGGCTGAGGAAGATACATCCTTTGATCCGAAGATCACCCATATCCTGGTGCCGTGCTATCACCATACATATGCAGAGACGATCAGATCGATCCTGCCGGGGTTTAATCCATATACCTGCCTGATCTTTACAAATACCAGAGAAGAGGCGGAAAAGCTTGCGGAAGAGCTCAGAAGCCATGATATTCCGGTCACCGAGATCCATGGCAATCTGGAGAGCAGAAAGCGCAAACAGGCCCTGAAGGATCTGCAGAGCGGCAGGAATACCTACGTTGTGGCAACGGACCTCGCAGCCCGCGGTATCGATATCGATACCGTAACACACGTGATCTCCTGCGGTTTCCCCAATGATCTGTCGTTCTATATCCACCGTTCGGGAAGGACCGGAAGAGCCGGTGCCGACGGTGTCTGCTATGCTCTCTACAAAGATGAGGACAAAGAAGCGATCCGTTCTCTGCAGCGGATGGGTATACGTTTTTACCACCGCCGTTTCCGCAATGGTTCCTGGAATGATCTGAAACCGCTCGGACAGAGACGCCGTAAGGATGATGAGCTGAAGACAGAGATTGCCAAGATGATGACAAAGAAGAATACCAAGGTCAAACCCGGATATAAGAAAAAACGGGAGAGGGCGATTGAAGAGCTGCACCGGAAGAAGAAACGGGAGTTTATCCGCTCCAAGATCAAGGAAGAGAAGAAAGCTTACTTTAAGGAGAGACAGAAAGCTCTCAATAACAGTGATGATCATCGGTAGTCATGTCAGGATGGCATCACCTGACTATCTTGAAGGATCGGTCAGGGAAGCCCTGAGTTATGATGCCAACGCGATGATGTTGTATACTGGAGCACCGCAGAATACCAGACGTCTGCCGATGGAAGCTCTGCATATTGATGAGATGCATGCATTGCTTCAGGAAAACGGGATCCCGGCGGAACATGTGATCGTCCATGCCCCGTATATCATCAATCCTGCCAACAGCGTGAAGCCGGAAGTTGCTGAGCTGGCGGTGGAATTCCTGCAGAAGGAGATCAGCCGCACGGTTGCCATCGGTGCCAGATACATCGTCCTGCATCCCGGTTCCTATACAACGACCGATACGGAGACCGGTATCCGCACCTGTGCCGAGCAGCTTAACCGTGTGGGAAAACTGCCTGAAGGGATCGTGATCTGTCTTGAGACGATGGCCGGCAAGGGCAGCGAGATCGGGAAGAGCTTTGAGGAACTGGCAGCGATCCTGGAGCGTCTTGATCATCCCGAGACTTACGGTATATGCTTTGACACCTGTCATACGCATGATGCCGGGTATGATATCGCCGATATCGACAGTGTTCTGGACAGGTTCGATGCCGTGCTGGGACTGGAGCGCATGCATGTGATCCACCTGAATGATTCCAAAAATGAACGGGGAGCACGCAAGGACCGGCATGCCAATCTCGGACAGGGACAGATCGGCTTTGAGAATCTGTACAGGGTATTTGCCAATCCCCGTCTGGCAGCGATCCCGAAGATCCTCGAGACCCCGTACATTGATGACAAACCGCCGTATGCGGAAGAGATCCGCATGCTCAAGCAGAGGTATGACCAGGAGAACAGACAGTGATGTCTGTTTTCTTTACAGGAATAAGAAAAGCCCCGAAGGGCTTGGATTACTGATTCTCTCTGAGAATGGCTTCGATCTCCGCTTTCAGGGCAGATGCCAGTTCGTTCTGCGGAACAGTGCGGATCACTTCACCTTTGCGGAAGAGCAGGCCGCCTTTACTGCCGCCGGCTATACCGACATCTGCACGGGAAGCTTCCTGCACACCGTTGACGGGACAGCCCATCACGGCAACAGTGATATCACTGTGGATCGTTGCCAGATAGTTTTCCATCTCGCGTACGATCGGCAGCATGTCATACTGGATACGTCCGCAGGTCGGGCAGGCAACCAGATCCGGTACGCCCTTGATCAGGTCGAAGCATTTGAGAAGCTGCTTGCCGATGATCAGTTCATCCTTAGGCGGTCCGGAAACAGAGATGCGTATCGTATCGCCGATGCCTTCGTGAAGCAGAGTGCCTAATGCGGCTGATGACTTGACAGCACTTTCGGTAAAGCCGCCGGCTTCGGTCACCCCGAGATGCAGGGGATACGGATAGTGCTCTGATGCCAGTTCGTAGGCATCGATCGTCAATGCCGGACTGCTGGACTTGAAAGACAGGCAGATATCATGGAAATCCAGATCTTCAAGGATCTGTACATGTCTGTCGGCGCTGGCGATCATGGCTTCGGCGGTAGGACCGTACTGTTCCAGAAACTGCTTCTCGAGGGAACCGGAATTGATGCCGATCCTGATCGGTACGTTTCTTTCCTTGCACATGCGTACGACAGCTTCGGTATGTTCACGGGAGCCGATGTTTCCGGGATTGATCCTGACGGCGTCGATACCGCCTTCAAGGGAAAGCAGGGCGAGCCGGTAATTGAAGTGAATATCTGCGACCAGAGGGACAGTTACACCTTTTTTGATGACGGGAATAGCCAGGGCATCTTCCTCATCCAGTACAGCCATGCGTACGATCTCACAGCCGTGTTCCGCAAGTTCATTGATCTGCTCAATACTTGCCTGAACATTCTTGGCGGGAACGTTGGTCATGGACTGCAGGACACAGCGGTTCTGTCCTCCGATCTGTATGTTTCCTACATAAATGGGTCGGGTTTCTGTACGTTTCATAAATCCTCCGTGTGCTCACATTATAGTATCTTTGAAGAAAAGTATATACTATTGCATTTGGTTTTTTCTTTATGATATACTCTAACATGCAAGTCAGGAGGTTACACTATGCCCAGAGAAAATATTACCTTCAAGTGCAGTGTATGCGGTGAGGAAAACTACATCGGAACCCGTAATAAACGTAAACATGCGGAGAAGATGGAGATCAACAAGTACTGCCCGCGCTGCAATAAGAAGACAGTTCACAAGGAGAAAAAATAACCGCTGTACGGTTATTTTTTGTAAGTATGAAGATCGATAAGCTTCCGATCGGACAGTATCAGGAGAATATCTTTATCCTGCATGATAACGGGCATGTGCTGATCATTGATCCGGGCAGATATCCCGCCGAGATACGCAGACATATCCGGACGGATGAAACTGTTGATGCGATCCTTCTGACGCATGGTCATCACGATCATACAGGAGCTGTAGATGATCTTTATGATATCTACGGGTGTCCTGTATATATCCATGACAGCGACAGGGTCCTGACCGATTCCAAAAGCAGGGGTATACAGGATCTTGCAGGATGGCCGGTATATGCACCTATGTCTTCCTTTGCGGAAGGAGAGAATACGATCGGTACATTTACCGTGGATGTCATGTTTACACCGGGACATACTTCCGGCAGTGTGATCATCCGCTACCGCAATGTGCTCTTTACCGGTGATACGCTGTTTGCCGGCACGATCGGGCGCACCGATCTCTATTCGGGTAATGATATGGAGATGGCAGCCAGTCTCACAAAGATACTGAGCTGTGATGATGATCTCCGGGTGCTGTCAGGGCACGGAGCCGACAGTACGATACATCAGGAGAAACTGACTAATCCATATCTGCGGATGGTGGCTAAAGGGGTATCTCTTCCCGAGTGACATCATAATCATAGATATGACAGGTCTCTCTGTCATAATATACAGTCAATACTTCATATACAGGCATACGGATCGTAACGTATGCCTGTTTTTCTCCGGCATCGACTGTATATGTCACGCCGCTGACCGTGTATGTGCCGCTCTCCGGACCATCATTCCTGAGAGCGCATTTCAGCCCGTTTACGACCGTTTCCTCACAGGCCAGATACTTGTTCACCCGTATCATGTTTGCGGCTGTTTTGAGCCTGTTATCGACGTTGGCGAGGATCACAGACACAAGTCCCGCAGCAATCAGAAAGATCACCAGATAATACGTACTGATAAAACCTCTACGCATGGACCAGGACCCTCCGGTACTGTCTGTCACCCCGGCGGTAGTACAGAACGATGCACTGATCCTCAAGCGCAAAGCTGCAGGTATCCACATCACTCAGAAAGATCCATGTACCGGGTCTGATCAGCAGAAAACGGTTGACCTGTTCGATCTGTATATCCTGTTCATGATAGATACAGGAAACGGAAGGACCGTATACCTGACAGTCATTGGCTGCGATCATGACATGCCTTAACTGCGCCAGTGCGATCTCATCCTGTATCTCATCCGCAAGTGACATGCCATGCCCGAGAATACCGATACACGAAGTCATGACCGGCACCAGCATCAGAGCAATGATCAGAGGAATCAGAAACTGTTCGAGCAGGAATCCCCGGGTTCGCTTTCTTCTCCTGCAGACACGATCACACATGCCGGAATACCTCGGATGATCTCTTCATATCTCTCCTCGCTTTCTCTGATCTTGTCAGTAATGATCACACTCTGGTTCAGCCGGATCCTGACGGTAAGGGCACACAGTTCAGCAATCACAACCGCCGTGATCAGTCCGATCAGAGAATCCGTCAGCATGAACCCCTCAGTCCGGAATGACAAGACGTCCGCCTCCGAGTTCTATGATGATGCGCCGGCTGTGCCCATGCCGCGTAAAGTACAGCGTCTTCGCCTGATCAACATTGCCCTGACCGTTGAAATGAACACGGATATCCGGCTCCATGAACATGGTCTTTTCTCTTCCGGTAAGAATACTCTCACTCTGTATTCTCAGGTATTCATCGGGAAACAGCTTCCGTGTATCTTTTGTCTGTTCTCTGTACTGCAGGGTAAGGGAAGTCAGCAGACTTAAAACAAACACAGCGATCAGAGCTTCCGCCACCAGAAACCCTTTACTGCGCATAAGCCTTGCCGCCGCTGATGCCGATACTGCGGTCATCATCACACGAAGTCTGCTTATCCGTGATCAGTCCGGCACTGACAAGATCGCTGATACTCCCGGGATTCTCATCGTATTCAAGCCTGTACTGCAGGATCGCCGAGTCGATAACCTTGACCTGAGCATCGCATCCTTTCTTGTTTACGATCGTCAGTACTTTCTGGATATTTGGTACGGTAAGAAGGAAAAGAATGGAAATGATACACACAACGATCACCATTTCCAGCAGCGTAAAGCCTTTTTTCAGTCTGTTCATAAAACCTCCTTTATAACTGAGCAGTATTCATTGGCAGCACTTTTGTGCCAATGAGAAATGCGGACTAAATCTGAGTAAGAATATTCATTGGCAACACTGCTGTGCCAATGAGAAATGTTAACTAAATTTGAGTAAGAATATTCATTGGCAACACTGCTGTGCCAATGAGAAGTGAGGACTAAATCTGAGTAAGAATATTCATTGGGAGCACTGCTGTGCCAATGAGAAATGCGGACTAAATTTGAGTAAGAATACTCATTGGCAACACTTTTGCGCCAATGAGAAGTGTGAATCAGATCTGGGTAAGAATATTCATTGGCAACATCAATACCTGATACACAAAGACCAGTACGACACCGATCATTGCATAGGAGATCAGCTGTACGGTATTGGTGATCCGGCGGCATTGTCTGTCCAGCCTCTGCTGGGAAAGATCCAGGTAACCTGTCAGCATGTTCTCCAGATCAGATGAATAGACAGCGATCCGGATAAACTTGAGCAGCAGGGAATCAAGGGCAGGGGAGTCAACAGCTTCAAGGAAACGGGTGCCCTGTGACAGGGATTCCGATACGGTTGCCGCAAGATACGCTGTCAGCGGGCGGTTGGGAATATCCGCGATGATCTGCAGGGTCTTCCTTGTATGTATGTTGCAGTGTATGCATTCGCGGAAGAAGCGGATAAACTCTGCCGATACATACTGGATGAGCATACTGTCGGGAAAATGTTTCTGCATGAACTGATAGCTGTTGATCTGTCTGCCCTTTACAGTGATCCACAGCAGGATGAAAAAGACGATGACCAGAACGAGGATGACTGCCGATGTCAGAACGCGGATCACAGCGTGCATGTGCAGATACGGAGCCGGATCACCGTTGAAGCTTTCGATCAGTGAATACAGAGCAGGAAAACAGAACTCGTTGAAGATGATCATTCCCAGTATCGTGCCGATGAAAAGCAGTGATGGATACAGCAGATTGCGCAGGTACTTCTTACGCATGGCATCGCTCTCCCTGGTGATGGATACGGTCAGGGCCAGAGCTTCCGGAAACGGCAGATACTGCAGAAAGGCGGAAAGATGCCGGCGGTAGACCTTTGGGGTAATATCGGTAAAACAGGCAGACAGCAGTTTTCCCTGAGCCAGTTCTCTGCGCAGATGATCAAAGGCAGCAGTATTGTCCTTTGACTGCAGCAGATCCAGGGTCTCGGTCAGTGAGAAACCGCTGTTCAGCAGTCTGGAGATACCTTCACAGTCCAGTTTACCGATCAAGATCTTCGGCTGCTTCCGCTTCCGTAAGATACCCGTTCTGAATACATTCGCTGAGTTTTTCGGTGAGTCCCTGATACTCTGGACTGTGGCTTTTATGCTTGAAATAGTACATCAGCTCCTTTCTGTTCATGATCTCATAGACAGTGATACGCAGATCGCTGTCCGTGCTGTAAAGACGCTGATTGATCACGCCGCGTAAGACATCCTGCAGCTGGAAGGAGGATACACCAAGCTCCAGCAGACGTTCGATCGCCGTAATACAGCTGGAGGAATGGATCGTCGAGACGACCAGATGACCGGTCAGAGCACAGCGTATTGCCATCTCTGCCGCTTCGCTGTCACGGATCTCTCCGACCATGACGATATCCGGGTCATGTCTCATCAGCTGTTTGATGCCTTCCGCATAGCCGAGATTCATCTTGTCATTGACCTGCAGCTGCACATACTTGTCGTAGTAGATCTCGACGGGATCTTCGAGGGTAAAGATCTTCTTTCCTTCCACTTCGTTCAGTATCGTATACAGAGTAGTGGTCTTGCCGCTGCCGGTAGGCCCGCTGAACAGATAGAACCCGCTGCGGTGATGCGGTATATCACGAAACCAGTCATTCTGCAGAGGATCGGTGCTCAGCATATCGACGGTCAGAGGTCTGTGATTGTTCAGAATACGCAGAACACCGGAAGTCATATGCAGACTGGAGACCAGCGCCAGACGCAGAGCCAGCGTCCTGCCGTCGACCTCAAACTCGAATCTTCCGGTCTGCGGCAGCAGGATATCACTGACATCCAGATCGGCACGGAACATCAGGTATCGGAAAAAGCGCAGATCATCAGGCTGCGGCTTCAGCATGCGTATGACACCGTTGACCCGCATCTCGATCGTCAGCTCCCGGTCTTTCTGAAGATTAAAGTGAATATCCGTCACATGGTAATGCAGAGCAGTGCGCAGACATTCTCGCAGACGTTCTTCCATCATTGGTCCGATACAGCCTCCTTCACCGTTTATATTTGCCGTGAAGACAGGAATTCCACGAAATATCTCACGGAAAAATACACCGGCAGGGGAGATCTTTAATTCGGAATGACAGGGTCCCGCAAGCGTTGACAAAAAATGCGGTATCTATAAAATTAAATCGTAGGAGTATATTAAAATGATTATTGTCAATGATTTAAAACCCGGAACAGCGTTTGAACATGAAGGCAATCTTTATACTGTACTGAATCTTGATCTGAATAAGACAGCAATGCGTCAGATGATCGTCAAAGCTAAAGTCAAGAATCTCCGTACAGGTGTGATCAATGAGATCTCTTTTACCGGCGGTGACAAGGTAGAACCTGCACATGTCGACAGAAAGGTCATGCAGTATCTCTATGATGATGGTGAGTCTCTTGTCTTTATGGATAATGAGACATATGAACAGGTAGAGATCCCCAAGAGCCGTCTCGAGTGGGAGATGAAGTTCATGAAGGTCAACGAGAACGTCACGATCACGATGTATGAACAGGAAGTCATCGGTGTCATTCTGCCTGACAAGGTAGCACTGCAGATCGTAGAATGCGAACAGGCCGTTAAAGGAGATACAGCAACATCAGCTTCCAAGAATGCCAAGGTCGAAACAGGACTTGAGATCAAAGTGCCTTTATTCATTCAGAACGGGGAGATGGTACTGATCTCCACCGCAGATGGTAAGTATTCCGGCAGAGCCTGATCATAAAATGTGCCCTGTGCACATTTTTTATCCATTCAACTGACAGATATGAGTGAAGAAATTGTAAAAACAGAAAAGAAACGGAAAGCCTCTTCCAAAAACGGTGAAGAGGTTTCTTCGCGTGTAAAAACAACTGCCGGGAAACGTCGTAAAACGGCTTCCGATCCGGCTGAGCAGACACCGAAGAAGAAAGTCCGCAGGAAGTCGGCAAAAGCTGAAAACAAAGAGAAAACAGCTGAACCGAAGAAGAATGTATCCCGTAAAAAGAAAGCGGTAAACGAGCCTGTAAAAGAACCTGAAAAGGAAACAGTACGGGCAGCGGAAGAACCGAAATATACGGTAGAATACAGGACTCTGGAGATAGCCGACACCTATGCACAGGCAATGCTTGAACAGGAAGCAGTTCTGCCGGAAAAGGCAGTAACAAAGGCGCAGCCGGAAACAAATACAGAGCAGGCAGCGGAAGCAGCAGTCATCGCAGCCGCAGCAGAAACTGCCGTATTAAAAGCAGCTGAAGAACCAAAGCCGGATATGCCAGAACCTGAGCAGGATGAAAAACCTGCAGAGGATACTGTACTGGAAACGGAAGATACACCAGTGATCTTCCCGGAAGAAAAGCCTGCAGAAGAAGTACATGCCGAAACAGAAGAAGTAAAGGCAGAACCTGCAGAAACATCCGAAGAGACACCGGAACAGCAGGAAGCGACAGAACCCGAGCAGCAGGAAGAGCCTGCAGAAGAGGCACCTGCCGAAACAGAAGAAGTAAAGGCAGAACCTGCAGAAACAGTCGAAGAGACACCGGAACAGCCGGAAGTGAAAGAACCTGAGCGGGATGAAAAGCCTGCAGAAGAGGTACCTGCTGAAACAGAAGAAGTAAAGGCAGAGCCTGCAGAAACAGCTGAAGAGACACCGGAACAGCCGGAAGTGACAGAACCTGAGCAGCAGGAAGAGCCTGCAGAGGATACTGTACCGGAAACGGAAGACACACCGGTGATCTTCCCGGAGGAAAAGCCTGCAGATGAAGTACCTGTCGAAACAGAAGAAGTAAAGGCAGAACCTGCAGAAACATCCGAAGAGACACCGGAACAGCCGGAAGCGACAGAACCTGAACAGGAGGAGAAACCTGCAGAGGATACTGTAACTGTTACGGAAGAGCTTCCTGAGGAAAAATCTTCAGAAGCTGATACGACAGAAGTACAGCCTGAAGAGATCACAGCTGCTGAGAGTGAAAAGACGGAAACGGAAAATGTACAGTCATCAGAAGCTGCAGATGAGACTGTAAGAACAGATCAGCCGGCTGAAGTCTTCCCGGATATACCGCGGAAGAAGTCGCTGTTCAAACGTAAGCAGGCGAATACGATCGAACTTTCGGTTGATGATCTGAATAAAGCTATTACAGAAAAGAATATTCCGAAGTCTGATTCATCACTGATCCTGATGACCGATCTGAATCTGCCGCTGCTGAAGGTGTTATTCCTGCCTGTCTGGACAGCTGAGCGTTACCGCCATGAAAACAAGACTCCAGGTTCATCGGCATTGTTTGCGGTCGTACTGAAGTGGGCAATGGCATTCTTCGGTATTGTCTGGTTCATGTACCAGCATCTGAATGAAGAAGCGTTCAGTTATGCAAGAATGACATTTACCGATGCCAGCTGGGTCTGGTTCCGCTATGTCTTTATCGGTTTTATATCGGAGTATCTCTGCATATGGCTGATCACTGCTGTATATAAACCGAATGATCCGCATATCTCTTACCGCCGTGTGCGCATGATGGCTACAGCTCCGGATTTCCTGATCGGGGTTCTGTATCTGGCGGCAGGACTGCTGCTGAATGTATCATTTGCCGGGGGATGTATCCTGTTTATCGCTGCAACTGCAGTCAGTCCCGTTCTTCATGATCTCTGCTTTGTCTATACAAAGGGCTATCCGGCGTGGAAGAAAGTACTTACTGTCTACGTATCGGGTTTGATCACGGCAGTGCTGTTTATCCTCTTTACGAAGTATTTCGCGGGGGATCTGATCAAGATCTTTGAGGCAGTAGTAAATCTGTAAGTGTTGCATATCTCCTGCCTTGGGTATATTATCATTTGTGATAAGAACTCAGGGCAGGGTGAAATTCCTGACCGGCGGTATACCCCGCGAGGCAGATGCCTGAACCGGTGCGATTCCGGTGGCGACAGTATAGTCTGGATGAAAGAGTGATATCCTTTATCGTTTTACCTGAGGTTTTGTCAAAAGCCTCTTTTTTGTGGCTTGGGAGGAAACCTGATGCATGACTCAAAAGTCAAAATGATCGCTAAGATCGCCATCCTCGGGACCATGTCATTTATTCTGATGGCACTGGATTTTCCCGTACCGTTTATTCCTGTTTTCTATAAACTGGATTTCAGTGAAGTAGTGATCCTGATCGGCGGCTTCGCCCTGGGTCCGGGTGCTGCCTGTGCTATCGAAGCACTTAAGGTGGTGCTGAACGTTTTGTTCAATGGGACACAGACTGCCTACGTCGGAGAGCTGGCCAACTTCCTGATCGGCTGTTCGTTTGTGCTGCCGGCAGCATTCATCTACAAGAAGAATAAGACCCGTAAGGGAGCGGTGACGGGTATGATCTGCGGCACCCTTATGATGGCACTGGTGGGCGTGGCCCTGAACTACGCGGTACTGCTGCCTGCGTATTCTCACTTCTATCATCTGCCGATGGATACGATCATCGGTATGGGTTCGGCACTGATCCCGATCATCAGGGACAGGCTGACATTCGTCCTGTTTGCGACAACACCGTTCAATCTGTTCAAGGGACTTGTTGTATCGGTGATCACGATGCTTGTATATAAGCGTGTTTCGCCGCTTCTGAAGAGATGACAGGGGAGGTTCTTCCGAATCGTGAAGAACCTTTTTGAATGCTTCTTCATGCGTCTACAGGTATGGTATAATACTTTGTAATGGAGATATGTTATGACTAAATATTCACGTACATCAAAATATGAAGAACTGAGAAATCGTCTGCAGAACGATACTGAACCGGATCTCCGTACCCGGGAGTTATCCGAATATGAAGCCAAGCTGAATCGTATCAGCGGCAGTAAAACCGAAGCACCGGTGTCATACAGTGCAGAGGATCATGATCCGCTGCATGCCAGACACAGTGAATACCTGGCGGAAGATGTCAAGCCGGCTAAGGAAGCAGATACCGGAACGCTGGATTTCGGGCTTTCAAATGCACTGTTTTCAAGGAACGAAAACTATCATACAGCTTCTTTTAACAATGAGTATCTGGATGAGTATCTCAGGGAGGCAAAGCTCTATAACGTGGAAAAGGGCAATGCTTTCAGTACGGATACAGACGTGAATATTCTGAAGTCTCTGAAGGAAACACCTAAGCCGAAACCGGCACCCAAGCCGTATGTCGAACCGGAAAAACCTGCGGACAATACACTTAGTTATATATCTTCATTCGTTTCTCCTGCGCAGAATCAGAAAGAGGTCCCGGCTGTAAAGCCGCAGGAAGTTAAGCCGGAGAAACCGGCAGAGCCTGTAAGACCTGCCGTACAGGAAAGACCTGTACAGAAGCCTGTTCAGCAGGCAAAACCGGCAGCACCGAAGCCTGTACAGGCACCGCCGGTGCAGGAAGCTCCGGCAGCAAATGAGCAGAATGATGCCACGCTGGAGGATCTGATGTTCTTCCCGCGCAAGGATGAGAATAACGACTATCGTGAGTTCATCAATAACCGCACACAGAAAGAGGAAAGCAGTGAGCCTTCCACAAAGACGATGACAAGAGAGGATATCGCTGCTGAGGTTCAGAGCATGATCCGTGCTCAGGAGCCTGTATCGGCACCGAAACCGGCTGTATATGCGGATGATGATCCCGACTATCGTACCCGTCAGCAGCTGCTGAATGAGACAGCTCAGCTGCGTGTGCAGATGGACGACTACGAGGATAATCTGACCGCTGTCAGTGACAGTATGCAGAAGACCAACAGAGTGCTTAACGGTGTGCTGATCGTTCTGATCGTTACGTTAAGTGTGATGCTTCTGGTGGTTCTGTACTGGATCCTCAGTTCCAGAGGTATATTATGAGAAAAATAAATGTAGCGATCGACGGTCCCAGTGCGGCCGGTAAAAGCACTGTATCGAAGCTGGTCTGTGAAAGGCTCGGGTATGTACATCTGGATACCGGGGCCATGTACCGCTGTACGGCATATAAGGCACTGCAGGAGGGTATCGACCTTACCGATGAAGGCAGACTGACAGAGATGCTCGGCAACACAGATATCGTGCTTACACCTGATGGTAAGGTATTTCTTGACGGAGAGGATGTTTCTCTGAAGATCCGTGAAGATAATGTTTCGATGGCAGCCAGTAAGGTATCGATGCTTGCCGGTGTACGCAGTGAGCTTGTTCTGAGACAGCAGGAGATGGCCAAAGCCAAGGGTTTTGTCATGGACGGCAGGGATATCGGTACGGTCGTACTGAAGGATGCCGAGGTCAAGATCTATCTGACGGCTTCCGTGGAATCCAGGGCTTTGCGCAGATATAAGCAGAATGAAAAAGAAGGACTTGTCCTGCAGGATCTCAGCGTGATCGAAAAGGAGATCGCAGAGAGAGATTATCAGGACATGCACCGTGAGCATTCACCGCTGACGAAGGCTGCGGATGCCACAGAGATCGACAGTTCGGATATGACGATCGAAGAGGTCGTGAATGCGATCCTCGATCTGTGCCGCAAACAGACCGGAGAAGATGCGTAATGGGTACCGGAACAGTAGCAATCGTTGGCAGACCGAATGTAGGCAAGTCAACGATTTTTAACAGGATCATCGGTGAACGCAGATCGATCGTGGAAGATCTTCCCGGCGTGACCAGAGACAGGATCTATGCGTCTGCCGAGTGGCTTGGAACACAGTTCAGGATCATCGATACCGGCGGTATACAGCTGGCGGATCAGCCTTATCAGGTAGAGATCCGTGCCCAGGTGCAGATCGCCATGGAAGAGAGCGATGTGATCCTTTTTGTCGTGAATGCGGCAGAGGGCATGACGGATGATGACCGTTATATTGCCGGTCTTCTGCACCGGGAGAAGAAACCGGTCGTTCTGGCTGTGAATATGGTAGATGATCAGACGAAGATCGCTTCGATCTATGAGTTCTATGCTTTGGGTGTAGGTGATCCGATTGCCTGCTCAGGTGTGCATGGTATCGGCATCGGTGATCTGCTGGATGAATGTATACGTAATTTTCCCGATGAGAATGAAGAGGTGCCGGAAGGGCTGAAGATCGCTGTGATCGGGGAACCGAATGTCGGTAAGTCTTCACTGGTCAATGCGATCCTGCAGGAAGACCGTTCGATCGTATCGAATGAACAGGGCACGACCCGGGATGCGGTCGATACTGTTTTCTATCATGAGGGTAAACCGTATGTGATCATTGATACAGCCGGTATCCGCAAGCGCGGAAAAGTATATGAATCTGTGGAGAAGTATTCTGTGCTGCGGGCGATGAGTGCGATCGAGCGCTGTGATACGGCACTGTTTGTGATCGATGGCGAAAAGGGTATCCGTGAACAGGATAAGCACGTTGCCGGGTATGCCCACGAAGCCGGTAAGCCGGTGATCATTGTCGTCAATAAATGGGATCTAGTCGAGAAAGATGACCATACGATGACTGTATTTACCGAAAAGATACGCAAGGAATTTGCCTATCTGTCCTATGCCCCGATCATCTTTGTCTCGGCTGTGACAGGGCAGAGAGTTAAAAATATTCTTCCGCTTGCGGAAGAGGTATACAGCAATGCTTCACGCAGGATCAGTACGAATGTTCTGAATGAAGTGATCTCCGATGCTCAGGTGACAACTCCGGCACCTGCCCGCAACGGCAAGAAGTTCCGCATCTACTATGCGACACAGGTCGCGGTGCTGCCTCCGACATTTGTTCTGTCCTGCAATGATCCGAAACTGATGCATTTCTCCTATGAACGTTTCATTGAGAATACACTCAGGGATGCCTTTGAATTCACGGGAACACCGATACGCATTATTGCGAGAAAGAAGATCAGCGAATGAAAACAGCAGTGATCGGAACCGGCAGCTGGGGGACAGCTCTGGCGCAGGTTCTGGCAGACAACGGGCATGATGTGATCATGTACGGTATTGATGCCGGACAGATCAGGGATATCAACGAGAATCACCGGAATTCCGCCTTCTTCGATACGGAGATCAGTCATGCGCTGCGTGCCGTGGATGATCTGAACTGTGTCAGAGACCGTGATATCGTGCTGCTGGCAGTACCTACGGCGGCGATCGAAAGCACGGTCAGGAAGGTGGATGCGCTGCTGGATCATCCGGTGATCATCATTAATGTTGCCAAGGGTTTTCACCCCGAGAGTCATAAACGTCTCAGTGAGGTGATCAGAGAGAATATCCGTAAGGAAAACCTGAAAGCTGTTGTCAGTCTGATCGGTCCCAGTCATGCCGAGGAAGTAATCCTGCGTCTGCTTACGGCTGTCAATGCGGTCAGCGTGGATGAAAGCTGTGCCAGGATCGTACAGGAGCTTTTTTCCAACCATTACTTCCGTGTTTATACCAATACCGATGAGATTGGGGCCGAAGTGGGGGTAGCCCTCAAGAATGTCATGGCAATTGCCAGCGGTATCCTGCGGGGAATCGGACAGGGTGATAATGCCAGAGCTGCGCTGATGACCAGGGGTCTGGCGGAGATGTCGAGATTCGGCATGATGTGCGGAGGCAAACTCAGTACATTCCTTGGACTGGACGGGGTTGGTGATCTGATCGTTACCTGTACATCGGATCATTCACGGAATAATATGGCCGGCTATGCGATCGGCAGGGCCAACGGTGCGGAAGAATTCCTGCGTACCAATACAAAGACTGTGGAAGGGATTCCGGCATGCAAAGTTGTCTACGAGGAGGCCGTAAAGAAGGGCATATCGATGCCGATCACGGAACAGGTATACAAGATACTGTATGAGGGGAAAAACCCCACAGAAGCGATCTCTGAGCTTATGGCAAGAGATCTGAAAGCAGAAGGACTGTAAAGAAAAAGGGCGATCAGATGATCGTCCTTATTTAGTTTACTCCCAGGGATGCCACTCTCCGTTTTCATCCCACCAGCCGCCTTCGTCTGTCCAGGTCTCTTCGATCGGGGCATA
>DFIS01000048.1 GCA_002372175.1 Solobacterium sp. UBA3691 | reverse complement strand
GTACCCAGCATCACGGCACCGTTCATCATGAACTTCATATTGCCGGTACCGCTGGCTTCCTTACCTGCCGTACTGATCTGTTCACTGACATCCGTACCGTTCATCAGGTATTCGGCCATCGTCACTCTGTAGTTGGGCAGGAAGACGACCTTGAGCATACCCTTGACATCGGGATCATCATTTACCTTGCGGGCAACACAGTTGATCAGATGGATCACACTCTTGGCAAACGTATAGGCAGGTGCTGCCTTGCCGGCAAAGATGAATGTGCGGGGATAGACCACAAAGTTCGGATCAGACTTGATCCTCTGATACAGATAGATCACATGCATGATATTGAGAAGCTGTCTCTTGTACGCATGGATACGCTTAGCCTGTGTATCAATGATCGAATTCGGGTCGATCGTTACACCTGTTGTACGCTTGACATAGTCCGCAAGGATCTCTTTTCTCCTTAACTTGACCTTCATGAACTGTTTCTGTACTTTCGGGTCATCGGCGAACTTCATCAGCTTTTCAACCTTGGTGAAGTCTTTTCTGTATCCGTTTCCGATCGTCTCATCCAGGAATTCCGCCAGTTCGGGATTGGAGTAGAGCAGCCATCTTCTGGGCGTGATACCGTTTGTCTTGTTCTGGAAGCGCTCCGGCCAGATCTGTGCATATTCCTTGAACAGATCTGTCTTCAGCAGTCCGGAATGGATCCTGGCAACACCATTGATCGTATGACTGCCGATCACAGCGATCCTTGCCATGTGTACACGTCCGCCGCTGATCGGTCTGACTTTCTCGATATAGCTCGGATCCTGTGAGACAGTCTCTCTGACAAAGCTGACCATACGTCTGTCGATCTCTTCGATGATCATGTAGATTCTGGGCAGAAGCTTGCGGACATACTCGGAAGGCCATGTCTCGAGAGCTTCACTCATGACCGTATGATTCGTATAGGAAACGACCTGTTTGACAAGTTTCCAGGCATCATTCCATTCATAGTCAAACTCATCCATCAGTATCCGCATCAGTTCCGGAATAACGAATACCGGATGCGTATCATTCAGCTGGATTGCTACATATTCAGGCAGATCGCTCAGTGTGTCATGATCTCCCAGATGGGAAACAATGATCGAACGCACACCGGCCGCAACGAAGAAATACTCCTGTTTCAGACGCAGGATCTTACCTTCCTCCGTAGAATCATCAGGATAGACGTTCTGGCAGATCTCACTGACAGACGCAACATACTTACGGTAGTCGATTCCTGACGGAGAAGTATCCGCAGGCTCTGCCGACCACAGACGAAGTGTATTCGTCATCTTTGTATTGGCACCGATCATCGGCATATCATAAGGAACCGCCAGAACATGTTCAGCATTGACATGCTTGAAATGCAGGTTGCCGTTACTGTCAGCACTGACCTCGACATTGCCGTAGAACGATACGTCTACAGAGTGTTTAGGTTTGCGGATCTCCCACGGATTGCCGATACGCAGCCACATGTCAGGCATCTCCAGCTGTCTGCCGTTTTTATCGATATCCTGACGGAACAGACCGTTCTGATAACGGATGCAGTTGCCGTTCACCGGGTAATTCAGTGTTGCAGCAGAGTCCATGAAGCAGGCTGCCAGTCTGCCGAGACCGCCGTTGCCAAGACCTGCGTCCTTTTCCATCGAGATCAGGTTTCTGAGATCAATACCCAGATCTTTCAGACCGTCTTTAACGATATCGTAGATCCCGAGATTCATCAGGTTGTTGCCAAGACCTCTGCCCAGCAGAAACTCCATTGAGAAATAATATACCTGCTTGCGTGACTGCTTCGACGTATTGACCTTGGTATCCTTCCAGTTCATGCTTGCCTGTTCTCTGACCATTTCCGCCAGAAGTGTATACTTCTCGGTTGGATGAGTATTCTCAACTGTTGTACCGTACGCAGCAATCAGTCGCTCGCTGTACTCTTCCTTAAATTCATTTTTGTTTTTCCACATAACGTTCCCCTTTTATTGCTCTGTCTTACGTGACCTTCTCTTGGCGATCCGCATCCATACTGCCCCAAACGGAGCCAGACGCAGATCAAGCTCATGATCAAACTTAGCACCTTCGGCAGCCGGGTGCGTCTTGATCGGTTCAAAATTACACATATTACAGCCGTTGTATATATCCTTTTCAGAGTTCAGTATCTCTGTCCAGGTTCCCTTCTGCGGTACGCCTACCGTAAACTTCTCGTAGGATACCGGTGTCATATTCAATACGCACAGGATATACTCTTTCTCATCTTCACGATAGAAGGAGTATACACTTCTGTCCGCATCATCCGCATCGATCCATTTGAATCCATCATAGGTATAATCGTGTTTATACAGACAGGGATGATTCAGGTAGATCTTGTTCAAATCCGTAATATAACGCTGGAAAGCACTGTGGATCGGGTATGAAAGCAGGAACCAGTCAAGCTCCTTGGTCTCATCAAATTCCCTGATCGTAGCGATCTCATTGCCCATGAAGTTCAGTTTCTTGCCGGGATGTGCATACATATAGGCATACAGGTTTCTTGCCTGGGCAAATTTCTGCTCATAGGTGCCCCACATGCGGTCAACGATCGTCCTCTTTCCGTGTACGTTCTCATCATGGCTGAACGGCAGCAGGAATCTCTCACTGTAGAAGTAAGCCATCGAGAATGTCAGTTTGTTGTGGTGATATTTTCTGTATACGGGATCCAGTTCAAAATACCGCAGGGTATCATTCATCCAGCCAAGATCCCATTTATAGTCAAAGCCGAGACCACCGTCCAGAGTACTCCATGTGACCTTCGGGAAATCACTGCTGTCTTCCGCAATTAACATAACATCCGGGTAGTCCTTGGACAGATAGTAATTCATCCGTTTGATGAAGTAGAGCGAACCGTCATTGGTGCCCCTGTCACGGTTGCCGCCCCAGTAGATCAGATTACTGACGGCATCCATGCGCAGACCGTCAATGTGGTAGATATCCAGCCAGAATTCAGCTGCACTGATCAGGAAAGACCTGACTTCTTCGTTCCACAGGTCAAAGTTCAGCGTTCCCCATTCCGATTCCGCATCTTCCCGTTTCCGGTATTCATACAGCGGTTCACCGTCAAACATGCGCAGACCGAAGTCATCCTTGACAAAGTGTACAGGCACCATGTCCATGATCACACCGATACCGGCTTTGTGGCAGGCATTGACAAATGACGCAAATTCCGTCGGATTGCCGTATCTGCTGGTCACGGAGAAATAGCCGCTTGCCTGATATCCCCAGGAACCGTCAAACGGATACTCATTCAGAGGCATCAGTTCAATATGCGTATACCCGTGTTCCTTGACATACGGAATCAGTTCTGCCTCCAGCATGCCGTAGGTATACGGATACTTCTCCTGACGCTTCCAGCCGCCGGCATAGACCTCATAGATCGATATCGGACTGTCAAACCCCTTGGAGCGTTTCTTCATCCATGCCCCGTCTGACCATTTCAGCTGCCGGATATCATATACCTTGGACGCTGTCTCCGGTCTTGTCTCACTGTAAAATGCATACGGATCCGCCTTGTAGATCGGCTTGCCGTTGCGGTCTTCTATATAGTACTTATAACTTTCCCATTCCCGGATCCCCGGTACAAATACGCTCCATACACCGGTAAACCCCGTACGTTCCATTCTGGCCGCGTTGATATCCCAGTTATTGAAACCGCCGACAACACTGACCGTTCTCGCATGCGGTGCATAGACAGTAAAGCGTACGCCTCCTCCGGACTCATTCGTAAAATGAGCACCGAAAAACATATACATATTTGTGCCTGATCCCTGATGAAAAGCTTCAATCATTTTCGTCTGGTCCATGATTTCCTCCATAAGGTCTTTTTTGCTATACTATTCTATCATTTTACTTTAGATAAAAGAAGTCTGAGCATATGTGAGTCTGTACGCGATGCCTTCTTACCGTAAAACAAAAAGAAGCATGCACGACCATGCATACTTCTATCATATTTACAGGATCTCGTCTACAGCCAGAACCATTTTCATCAGAAGTTTTATACCCTTGATATAGGCACTGATATCGATGAACTCATCCGGCTGATGTGCACCGCCGTGTCCTTCCGGCAGATAATCGGGCTTTTCTCCCCAGTTCTCACGCAGATGGCAGCCTGTCGCAAACGCATTCTTCATCTGTCCTGCATATGTACCGCCCTTGCCGATACGGATCTCTGCAGTCTTGCCTGTCTCTTCTTCGTATACCTTCCTGATCGTCTGGATGACCGGTCCGTTGACATCGAGATGGGCACCGTATGTCTTTTCTTCTACTACTACATCAAACTTCCACTTTGCGGCCTGCTCTCTGATATTCGCTTCCAGTCTGTCACCGTTATCTGTTACACAGTAGCGGCAGTCATTGAGCAATGAAATATAGCCGTTGTTGAAGCGCAGTACTGTGCCGGAGGAAACTGTCTGTCCGGAGATCTCATCCTGGTTGTCAATACCGAGGAAGGTGCCGAGATAGTCCTGGTTGACATTATCGATAAATGTCAGGATCTCTCTGTCATCCGGTTTAATGCCTTCGAGCTTCAGCAGTTCGGAAGTCAGGACCTTGATTGCATTCACGCCTCTTTCAGGACCTGCCGCATGTGTTGTAACACCGAAGCCGGTGATCTCGATGCCCTTTTCCGTCTCTTTGACTTCGAAGGTCTCAGGCAGTGCCTTGTAGTCGATCTTACTGTCTTTGGCAATCACGACCGTTGCCTTGTTGGGAACGATATTGAAGGCACTTCCGGCATAGGCATCCACAAAGTCTGCAGACAGTGCATTCTGTGATTTCAGCACATAGCGAAGTCTGCCGAATTCACCCGCAGAACCCGGGAAACCTGCATCCGGAACAAATGTAAATGCCGGTACTTCATAGTGTGCAGAATAGTACTGCACATCCTTCATGCCTGTTTCTTCATTGGTTCCAAGCAGTACTTCAATATTATTTCTGAGCGGTACATTCAGTTCTCTGAAAGCCTTCTGGATATACAGACCTGCGATCGCACCGGACTTGTCATCACCGGTACCTCTGCCGAACAGATATCCGTCTTTGCGCAGCGGCTCATAGGGCTGTGTTACCGTCCAGTCATCACCTGCCGGCACAACATCCAGATGTGCAAGAATACCGATACTCTTCTCTTTCTTCAGATCATACTTGATACTGCCGACATAGTATTCATAGTTATGGGTGCTGAAGCCTTCCTCTTCACCTTTTTTCAGCATGGCATCCAGTACATTCCTGCAGCTCTGACCGAAAGGCTTGACCTCGGCATTATTATCTGTAACACTCTCAATACGGCAGATTGCAATCAGATCGTTGATGATATCTTCCTGATGATCATCAATGTACTGACATAAATTCTTTACTAATTCTTCATTCATTATGCTCACTCTTTCCCAGGCATACCCCATGCCAACATTACAGTCATTATATCATTGTACATACAAAAACGGATATACCTACAGGTACATCCGTCCTATAACATTCTCTCTCGGCTGGAAAGATATACGCAGATGCGGATTCTCATCAGCTGCCCTGCCGAGCACCATCAGGATCCTGAACGCGTACTCATGATCACAGATGTCGCCTACCGTCTCCGGTGTAAAGATCAGCTCGGTATCTTCCTCCACCTCACTCAGGGAATCAGCCAGAGCGTCCAGGTTCCTGCCATAGTAATCCGGGAACCGGAACAGTTCATTCAGATATTCATGAGCACTGTGTCTGTCATACAGACGTTTCGCTTCGATCAGTATCTTTCTCATTGGCTCTCATCTCCGTACAGCAGTTCAAATGATTCGTAATGATCATCGGAGTAATAGATCAGACCATCATTGGAGAAGACGATGCGTTTGGCTCCCCGCGACTTCTTCTTCAGGGTTCCGATATCACACTCATAGTAGATCCGGCCCTTCTTCTTCGGAAGCAGTTTCTCATTGTTTCCAAAGACGTCGCCGCCTATGCATTTCCCGGGAATTGTCCGGTTCAGGGCACCGCTGCTCCATCCGTTCTTTCTGGCTTCCTTCTTGGTCATGAAATTATCGGGAAGTCTGCCGTAGGTATGGATAAACAGGGCAACCTCTTCCTTGGAGTCATATGTGCCATGTTCATCAAGGACAATGGTCTCGGCCGTCGGCTCCGGAGTCGGTTCAGCGGTGGCTGTCGGGGCCGGGGATGGCGTTGGCTCAACTGTGGCTGACGGCGTTGGTTCAGCAGTGGCTGACGGTGTTGGCTCAGCAGTAACAGCCGGTGTAGTGCCCGGTGTCGGTGTCGGCTCAACAGGGTCATGCCGGGGAAAGAGCACCAGGGCTGCCAGCGCTGCCAGGACCAGCAGGAACGGCAGGAATAGTTTTCTGTACTTCTTCATCATGTTATTCAGGTAATATTACATGCCTCTGTATGGGCAGGTATTCATCCAGTGCCCAGCGCAGAGCCTCATCCCAGAACTCCCAGGAATGGCCTTCATCATCAATAAAGTATCTGTAGAGATCGACACCCATGACTTCCAGTTCATCGATCACCGGTGTATAGGACGGAAAGCCGCGGTCACCACTGCCTGTCGCAAAGATCAGATGCGGTATCTGCCTGTTGGCACGCAGATCTCTTTCGGCCAGATCAAACACCGGAAAGCGAAGATCACTGCTTTCACCGTGATCAACACCGGCAGCACTCATGACAAGACCTGCCGCGTATGCCTCGGGATGTTCAAGACAGGCACGCAGGGCACAGTCACCGCCGTGGGAAAGACCGCCGATGAAGTTATCTTCTCTGCGTTCGCTTAACGGTAACAGGATGCGCAGCAGAGCCGGCAGTTCCTCCGTCACCACCGCATAATCCTTACCCTCATAGAAGCGGATACCGGCAGGCATGACAACAGCCACCTTGTTTCTGTCAGCGTAACGGACGATATTGGAAAAATTGATAAAATCGGTATGATCTCCGCCGCCGCCGTGCAGCAGCCAGAGCGTCTGGTATTTGGCACCAGGCTCAACGGTATGCCTGCCTGAGCGTACATCTTCCATGCCATCCGTAGGTATGATCACCGATACGGTTGACTGTCTCCGCATGATCTTGCTGAAGTAGTTGATCGTAATAACTGCCATGATTAGTTCCTCTTATCTTTATCTTTGTATGCTTCGTCAGGGTCAAGCCCCCTCTTTTTCAGGAAATGCCGGTAAATGCCATGCGCAGCTTCGGCCGGCGGATCCGGATACAGATACTTACCTGCTTCCGTGCCGGGCACCCAGATCCCTTCCGCAAGCTCTTTGGACAGAACCAGTTCCTGCTTCGGTGCATATGCGATATATCCGTGCATCAGCTGTTCACGGGGAGCGAACCAGAAGGTGCCGACATATTCCAGATCCTGCAGATCGATGCCGACTTCCTCTTTGACTTCACGGACGGCACAGGCTTCTGCTGTCTCTCCGGGCTGGATATATCCTGCCACAAAGCTGCGGTACGGCGAAGTCTGGTATGCCTGTTTCTCCAGAATCACCTCGTCATCATCGTTATAGACCAGAACGATGACACAGCTGTTGAAGATCTCAAACCAGTACCTGTCACAGGAAGTGCAGTAAGGCACATCCCCGTCATCACCGGCCGGTTTTACCGTGAGTCTGTTTCCGCAGAGAGGACAGTAATGATAACGCATGGAATACCTCCGAATATCGTGCTATATCCAGTATAGCCTGTCGTTCCCTGATGCGCATATATTTTTACAACTGCGTCAGGATCGAGAAGCCGATCTGTTCGGCATTGACCAGTCCGTAGTTGATCCCCACAGCCACTGCTGTTCCTGTTTCTCTGTTGATACCCAGCCAGCAGCTGAACGCTCCTGCCGAGCCTGTATGCCAGCTGATCGGCTGTTTCTTATACAGTCTCCAGGCAAGGCCGCTTTCATTGTCCTTATCGATCGCCCCGTGCACTTCATGGCAGACAGCGAGATACGGAAGACTGCCGTCGGTATTCATCCTGCCGAAGTCCAGAAGATCGCTGATCGTCGCATTCAGGGCACCTGCCGGGGCCATGATGTCTTCAGGCTGCCACTGCCAGCAGCGGCAGGGCTGATCTTTGCGGTCATATCCGGGCAGATCTACATTGCCCAGGAACGTATTCTTCAGACCGAGATCCTCAGTGATATACCGTGTCAGACTGTTCCAGAAGCCCTCTCCGCTGACCTGTCCGACGATGTAGCCGAGAATGCTCATGCCGATATTGGAATAGACAAACTTATATGGTTTATCCTGCAGTTTTGTCTCCCGCAGTATCTTCATCATCCCTGCTTCATCGGGATAACCGCGGAACGGATTGGTATGGAAGAGACCTCCCTCCCTGTTCATCTTCAGAAAGAACGGAAGTGTAGTCAGTAAATTATACGGCTGTGTCGTATACCCGGATGTATGTGTCGCCAGTTTTTCGAGAGAAGGATAATACCTGTCGGGAAGTCCGGGAATATAGGCATTTAACGGTGCCTTCAGGTCAAGCCTTCCTTCATCAAGATACTTTGCCAGCAGCGAAGCCGTAAATGGTTTGCAGATCGAACCAACCGGATAGATCAGTTCTTCTGCTTTCTCCTTACGGTCCGGGCCCCAGTGAATGATCTCCTTTTCTCCGTCCTTCAGGATGCCGATCGTTAATTCTACGTGATTTCTTTTAGTGTAGAGACTGTCAATGAGTCTCTGTGCTTCGGAAGTAAACTGCATAGTGTAACCTCCTTTTCTACAGGCATTGTACCACGGAGAGGACAGAGTATAAAAAAAGACAGACTCGCATGAGAGTCTGTCCTTATTTAAGCTTTCAGGATCTGAATTACTTCAGGATCTCGATGATGTTACCGGAACCTACTGTACGGCCGCCTTCACGAATAGAGAACTTTGTTCCCTGCTCAACAGCGATCGGAGCCAGCAGTTCAACTGTCATGACGACGTTGTCGCCAGGCATGCACATTTCTGTGCCTTCAGGTAACTTGATGATACCTGTAACGTCAGTTGTACGGAAGTAGAACTGAGGACGGTAGTTGGAAACGAACGGTGTATGACGTCCGCCTTCTTCCTTTGTCAGAACGTAGACCTGAGCGTTGAACTGTGTATGAGGAGTAACGGAACCGGGTTTAGCAAGAACCTGTCCACGCTCAACTTCATCACGGTTTACACCACGGAGCAGAGCACCGATGTTGTCACCAGCCTGAGCAAAGTCCAGAGTCTTACGGAACATTTCGATACCTGTAACGACTGTTGTTCTTGTGGCTCTCAGACCAACGATCTCAACCTGGTCATTCAGGTTCAGTTTACCACGCTCTACACGGCCTGTAGCGACAGTACCACGACCTGTGATCGTGAATACGTCTTCAACAGCCATCAGGAACGGCTTGTCAAATTCATGCGCAGGTGTCGGGATCCATTCATCAACAGCATCCAGCAGTTCCTGGATGGGCTGCAGCCAGTCAGGATCGCCTTCCAGAGCTTTCAGAGCAGAACCTCTGATGATCGGTGTGTTGTCACCGTCGAATCCATATTCGCTCAGAAGGTCACGAACTTCCATCTCAACGAGGTCGATCAGTTCAGGGTCATCAACCATGTCGCACTTGTTCAGGAAAACGACCATCTTCGGAACGCCTACCTGACGGGACAGCAGGATGTGCTCACGTGTCTGAGGCATCGGTCCGTCTGTTGCAGCAACAACGAGGATCGCGCCGTCCATCTG
>DFIS01000046.1 GCA_002372175.1 Solobacterium sp. UBA3691 | reverse complement strand
CATAAGATATCAGCTTCGCCGCTTCTGGAAAGTCGTGGATATCACCGATCTCCGCAAGAATGGACATTCCTGTTATGTGTGAGATACCGGGAATGGAAACGATAGGAGAATTTAGCTGGTGACTGAATTCTTCTATTTTCTTTTCCAGGACACGGATCTGTTCAGCTCTGGTGTTGATGATAGCGATAACAGACTTTACTTCCAGTTCAACTGCGATGTTGTCGTCTCCTACAGAACGTTTAGCGAGTTCTTTGATCTCTTCGGCGGTCACTTTGCATTGCCGGCCTCTGCCATCTGTTTTGAGAGCCTTACGGAGGTTGCGGATGTCTTCTCCGGCAATGGATGAAGCACAGGAATAAGCCGCCAGGAATTGCATATAAGCCTTTGAATAACGAGTCCAGGAGAGTTTGTTCACTTCCGGGAAAACGATGTCCAGAGCGCGCTGCAGGCGGTTCATATCCTGGTTCTGCTGTTCCTGCAGCTGATGATAAAGACGTGTCAGTTCACGCAGTTTGGATGTTTCAACAGAAGTCTTGGAAACAGATCTCCAGAACTTCTTTTCAGTCAACATCTCAGAGATCAGGAGTGCATCCTTTCTGTCATTCTTGGCAGACATGCCGAGTTCCTTGCGGCGCAGGCTGGTGGATCTGGGATTGATGTATTTCACAGAGAACTTCTTCTCCAGAAGGAAGGTGGTGAGGCTGATCATGTAGTGACCGGTGTCTTCCATACCGACAGAGTGTTTTCTGCGGATGTACTGTTTTACTTTCGAGTAGAACAGTTCGAATCCTTCCTGATCGTTATTAAAGAAGAAAGGTTTGATGATGACTTCGCCGGTCTTATCGTCAAGTACTGCAGCACAGTGCTTGAACTTACCGACATCAATTCCGATGTTGATCATGATGTAAATACTCCTTTCGATCATTGGATGTGACGAATACCAGTACCGCCGTTTCAGAAGTATCAGAGAATATGGTGCGAAATGTGAACTCACTCCTGCAAAAGAAGGGCTCATCTAACTAATAGCAGTTTCCATACAACGAAGCGGCCAGATAATCCTCCACGTAGTCAAAGCTACAAAAACATCAGATACAGGTACGCATTCACGATCTCAATTCTACTCGGTATTCCGGGCCGATACTAAGCCGGAAGAGAAAGGAGATGTATACAGATTCTGCTTAGCTGGATGAGCACAATTTGTATATACCAAGATCATGAAAGAGTTTGAGGTCATTGAGATCAATGCGTCAACGCCGTTTGAACGTGGAGTTCAGTATGGTAAAGCAGCTGCTGACAAGATCGTTGCCGGTGTCAATAATTACCGTGCATACTTCGAAAGCAAAGGCCGTACATGGGAACAGACAAAGAAGCTGGCTATGGCATTTGTCCCCGACATTGAAGCGGCTATGCCTGATGTTCTGGAAGAGGCCAAGGGTATTGCCGAAGGTGCCGGTGTCGAGTTTGAAGGTCTGATGGTACTGAATACCAGATATGAGCTGACAAACTATCCGATCGATGCGACACCTGAATGCACGACCGGTGCAGTTCTCCCTGAAGCTACCAAGGACAATGTCATGTACATGGTCAAGAACTGGGATTACAAAGTCGGTGTCCTGGACAAGATCGTGCTGCTGCACATCGTGCAGGAAGACGGTACGAGGATCTTCGGCCTGACAGAAGCCGGACAGATGGTGCGTGAGGGCTTTAATAGCCATGGTATTGCTTTATTCAACAACATGATCGCGTCTGTCTATGACGGTCCCGGCGGCGGTATTCCTGTCTGCTTCCTGAGAAGAAAGGTTCTTTCCTGCAAGACATTTGATGAGGCGTATCAGTGGATCACAGGTATCAAGAGAAGTGTTTCCAACAACTCTCTGCTTGGATCCGGCGCTGAAAACAGAGCCATTGATATCGAGTGCAGTCCTGTCGGCTGTGATCTGATCAAGCCGATTGCCGGTATTGTTACGCATGCCAACCACTTCAGCGTTGATCCTGAAAAGGACACAAGAAGTCTTGTCTCGATGTGGAAGAACCGTCAGGTCCGCCTGGCTGAACTGTTATACCAGCAGTACGGGAATATTACTGTGGAATACATTCAGCAGTGCATGAAGGATCATCAGTACTATCCGGATTCCATCTGCAATCATAATAATTCCGGTGATCCGAATGACATGGATGGATACATGACAGTTGCCAGCATAATTGTTGACTTCGCTAACGATGCTGCCTATGTATGCAAGGGCAATCCCTGCGAAGGTGAATACAAGAAGTATCTGATTTAGGAAAACACTTTTAAAAAGGCTTGACAGAAAGCGTTTTCAAAAGTAGGGTAAGAGTATAGGTAAAGCGTTTTACCATACGACAGTATATTCTAATTTATAAGGAGGGGCGTTATGAGTACGGAAAAAGCTCAAACAAAGATTCTCGGCTTCCCGGTATGGATGATCGCTGTTATGGCAGTTGTCTTCATGATCCTGGGAAAGACAGACAAGATGATCACCAACATGGTTGGTGCTCTTGGCTTCGCGCTCGTTGTCGGTTCATGCTTAGGCTGGATCGGTAACCACATTCCGGTATGGAAGGACTGGCTCGGCGGCGGTATGTTATTTACATCCCTGGCTGCTGCAGCGTTCAATACTTTCCATCTGTTAGGTGAGAACACAGTTGCTGCACTGAATACATTCAACGGCGGCACCGGCTTCCTGAACCTCTACATTCTGGTTCTGATCACCGGTTCGGTTCTCTCCATTGACAGAAAGATGCTGATCAAGTCCTTCGCAGGTTATATTCCTACGATCATCGGCGGTGTCGCATGTGCTATGCTTCTGTGCGGTGTCGTTGGTGCTGTATTCGGACTTGGCTTTACACAGTCGATGATGGACTATGCTGTTCCGATCATGGGCGGTGGTAACGGTGCCGGTATTACACCTATGTCCAAGATGTATGCAGCAGCTCTCGGTCTTGAGGGCGATGCAGCTACACAGGCAGCTTCTGCCTGGTGGGCAAAGAGCTTTGCAGTTATTTCCATCGGTAACCTGTTTGCTGTTATCTTCGGTGCTCTGCTGAACAGAATCGGCGACACAAAGCCCGAATGGAACGGTCATGGTCAGCTGATGAAGACAGAAGGCAATATGGCTGCCGGTGAAGATCCGATCGACAAAGTTCACTGCGGTCCTCAGGAATATGCATGCGGTCTTGCTCTCGGTCTGTTCTGCTTCCAGATTGCTACTTTCTACGGAAAGAACATCTCTTTCATCAATAAAGCAGGTCTTGGCTTCTCGATCCATGAGTTTGCATTCATGGTAATTCTCGTTGCTCTGCTGAACATTGCCGGTATTATCCCTGTCGAGATCCGTGCAGGTGCCCGTGCAATGCAGAGATTCTTCGTTAACTACATGAGCTTCCCGCTGATGATCACTGTAGGTATCGGCTCCAGTCTGACCGATTACCTCGCAGCTTTCTCCAATCTGGCGAGTCTGCTCTGCATGTTCGCAACTGTTGTCGGATGTATGATCGGTACATTCTTCGTCGGTAAACTGTTCAAGTTCTATCCGATCGAAAGTATGATCACTGCCGGTCTGTGCATGGCTAACGGCGGCGGATCCGGTGACGTTCAGGTATTAGGTGCTGCCAACCGTATGGATATGATGAGCTATGCTCAGATCTCCTCACGTATCGGCGGTGCGATCATGCTTGTTGTCGCCAGCGTTATGTTTGGTATGATGTAATCTGACACATACAGTTAACAAACAGTAAATAATTGAATACCGTTCTGAGGAATAACTATGGGTTTGTTTAGGAAGAAAAGTACATTCACGCCTCAATATCAGGTAAATGGTCCGTATAAAGCGTATACGGAGAGGCATGAACGTATCCGACAGGAACAGAGCTCTTACTTGATCCTGCTGCTGTTTCCCACATCCCTGTACATGTTCACTCAGAACGGTATTTTCCTTTTGATCGGTGCTGTATATATCATTCTGGTTGTACTGACGATCAACAGGAAAAAAGCAAAGCTCTTTGATGAGTATACAGAGATCGAACAGAAGAATCTGAAACGTCTGAATGATGTACTGACCGGTTTCGGTATCAGTGAGAACAGACAGTATGCCTTTGGATATCTGAGGGCAGGCAAGTCCTTCAAACCGGTATTGCTGATCCGTGACGGAGATAAGCTGTACCGGATGGATAATCCGTTTGCCAAGAATGTTATCTACGGCATAGAGGCACAGACCGTATATCTGTTTGATCTGAAGGAAGATGTGCTGAAGCGCACACCGGAGGAACTTGATCCGGCTGCGGTCTCCTGGGATCTCTACGGTAAAACACATCAGGAGATGCTTAGAGAAGAAGCCATCAGAATGAACCAGTACTTTGCGATAGAGTTCTTCATCTACGAAGAGATCCTGGAAACGATGAAGAAGGGCAAACGCAAGGAAATGGTACATGTAGAGTATTCTCTTTCGCAGATCGCTAAGGAAAAAGTATATGAAGGTACGATCCATGCGGAGCGTAAGCTCTACCTGCCGGCAGGTGCTGACAAGGTACTGGGACTTGTACCGGAAGATGTGAAGACAAAGAAAAAAGGTAAGTAATGGATATTCAGGTCTATCAGTCACGTATAGAAACATTGTCTAGAGATATTACCTTCCGGGTAATGACCCCTGACGGATATGAAGAGGGCAACCGCAGATATCCGGTTTTATACATGCAGGATGGTCAGGATATCTTCAGAGATGAGGAAGCGACCGACGGGAAAAGTGCACGCTTTGAGGAGTACTGCCGGAAATTCGGACAGTATCTGCCGAAGGTGATCGTTGTCGGTATCGACTGCCCGTCGACCAATACGGAGCGTTCACGTCTGTATGCACCGTATACAAAGGATTTTGAAGTGCCTGACGGCATCAACTTTGAACGGCATATCGAAGGCCAGGGAGATCAGTATCTGCAGTGGCTGACAGGATATCTTAAGCCCTGGATCGACACAAACTACAGGACCCGCAGAGAAGGTGAATACACCGGGATCGGCGGTTTCAGTATCGGCGCACTGCTCAGCCTGTATGCAGGCTTTGCGTATACCCGGTATTTTTCCCGGGTGATATCCCTGAGCGGAGCGATGAATGTTTGGATGGATAAACTTGCGAAGACCATGGACAGCAGTAATCTGGACTGTCTGAAATATGTATATCTGGATACAGGTTTACATGACCACGGAAGATTTTCCGAAGAGAAAGACTTTATCGAAGGAGCTGAGACGGTATACCGCAAGCTTCTGGAATATGGCTTTGATGAAGAACATATATGTATGCGTCTGATCGAGGAATCCAATGGTCATACGCATGAAGCCCTGCGCCCGCGTCTTCCTGACGCCATACGCTGGATATACAGAGACTTGGGGGATAAGTAAATGAGAATAGAAGAATTTGAACTGAAGATCACAACGATCAATGATCGTCCTGTTACCGTAAGGATCATGGTTCCGGATGGTTATGATGACACCGATCAGCATTACCCGGTGCTCTATGTGAGTGACGGACAGGACCTCTACAGAGATGATCAGACCTACAGAGGTGCTGAGAGTCTCCGTTTTGAGCAGTACTATAAAGACTACGCGAAATTCCTGCCGCATGTGATCATCGTCGCAATTTCCGCCCCGTTTGATCCGGCAGAGCGTACGGCAGAATATTCTCCGTTTACCAAGGACTTTGATGTACCGCCGGAGAAGAAGTTTGAACCGCATATCGATGGTCTCGGCAAGGAATACCTGCAGTGGATGACAACAGACCTGAAGGCTTTCGTAGACAGCACATACAGAACCCTGACAGATGCGGATAATACAGCATACTGCGGTTACAGCACAGGCGGTCTCAGTGCCTGCTATGCAGCCGTAGCCTGCCCGGATACATTCCACCGCATCATTGCCATGAGCAGTGCAGTATGTATCTGGCTGGATAAGATGCAGGAAGCCTGGGATGCCGGAAGATACGATCATCTGAAGTATGTATACATGGATGTAGGCACCAACGAATTCGGCCGCATGACAACGAAGGAAGAATTCCTCGACGGTGCCAATATGATCTATGACAATTACCTGAAACACGGTGTACCGGCAGAGATCATCAAGTACAATATCTACCCGGATGCGATGCATACGCAGAGAGAGTGGAGATACCGTTTCCCCGATGCTCTGCGCTGGGTATTCCAGGATAAGGACTAAAGGAGAATACTATGGCAAGCTTAACAGAAGGACTGACAAAAGAAACCAGAAAGAATCTCTTCGGCAATGCCGATCTGAACATGCTGTGGACATGTGCAGCGGATCCCCGTTTCCCGTACTGGGTCCATGTACCGGACAGCTTCTATGAGGAAGAGAATCCTCACTATCAGCTGATGGTCATCATCCACGGTACAGCCTGTGCTACAGAGGACTATGTCCAGAAGGCAAAGAAGTGGGCAGATGAGCACAATGTGGCAATTCTGGCTCCGTTATTCCCGAGCGGTGTAGTCGTCAGGGATGACTTCAATGCCTACAAAATGATGCGTCAGGATGGTATCTACTATGATCAGATCCTCCTGGCAATGGTTGACGAGATGAAAGCACGTTATGAGGGATGCATCGAAACAGATAAGTTCTTCCTGTTCGGTCATTCCGGCGGCGGTCAGTATGTCCACCGTTTCCTGTATCTGCATCCTGAGCGTCTCAAGGCTGTCAATATCGGTGCTCCGGGCAGACCTACATATCTGGATCCGGAAGAGGATTTCTACTGGGGTATTAAGAACTTCAAACAGGTATTCGGTCAGGAGCTGGATCTTCCGGCTATCCGCAAGGTACCGGTCATCATCGCTGTCGGTGAAAGAGACAATCTGTTTATCGGTGATTCCAAGTACGGAAACAACCGTGTAGACCGTATGAAGACACTGCAGCAGAATTACCTGGATAATGGTGTAGAGACTGTCGAACTGGCGATCATCCCCGGTATTGCGCACGAAGACGGCAATGCGGAGAGGATCGAAACAGCTACTAAATTCTTTGAGAGATATCTGTAAGATCGGAAAGGAGGTGTATTCACATGTTTAATACACCTGAAGAAATACGTGTATGCGAAGTATGTACACGTGATGGTTTCCAATCGCTTCCCTACATGATCGGTGTTGAGGAGAAGGTAAAGCTTGTAAACATGATCGTAGATGCAGGGATCAAAGAGATCGAAGTTGGCTCCTTCCTGCCCGACAGGGGACAGGCAAAGAATCAGATGGGCAACACACCGGAAGTCTTTGACAAACTCAACAGACGTGAAGGTGTTGTCTACAGAGCTCTTCTGCAGACACCGGCAGGTGCTCAGCAGGCCGTGGATCATGGCTGTAATAAGTTCAAGATCAATATTTCCGGCAGTGAAAAACACTATAATCTGATGACCGGAAAAGCGATCGAGGACGGTGTCAAAGGCTTTGGCGGTATTGGTAAGATCGCAGCAGAGAATAATGTCAAACTGCTGGGATCGATCTCGCTGGCGTTTGAGTCTCCGTATGACGGGAGAGTGCCTCTGGACAGACTGCGCATGATCATCAGTAACTTCCTGGAGGCAGGTGTCACCCAGATCTCGCTGAATGATACAGCAGGCATGGCTACACCGGGACTGGTCAACGAGTACTTCAGGACAATGATCGCTGAATTCCCGACCGTGGAGACGTGGTGCTTCCATCCGCATAATACACGCGGTATGGGCCTTGCGAATACACTCAGTGCGATCGATGCCGGGGCCAGGAATATTGATTCCTCACTGGCAGGAACAGGCGGCTGTACGGTATTCAAGAACGCATCCGGCAATATCTCTACCGAAGATCTGGTATACATGCTCAACGGTCTCGGTATCACAACAGGTATTGACTACGATAAGCTGCTTCTGGCCGGTGAGTTTACGAAAGAACTGGTGCCGGCAGATAAGTGGGACAGTTATCTTCTGCGTCTTGAGCAGTACAAGCGTCAGGGCGACGGTCAGATCGAATAGGAGAGAGATTTATGTTTAATGTACCTAAGAAAGTCAGAGTTTGTGAAGTAAGCACACGTGACGGTATGCAGAATCTGCCGTTCATGGTTGGTGTTGATGAAAAAGTACGTCTGCTGGATATGATGGTCGATGCCGGTATCAAAGAGATCGAAGTCGGTTCCTTCCTGCCTGATACAACAGCTTTCCCGTTAATGGCCAATACACCGGAAGTATTCGCAAAGATGCACAGGAAAGAAGGCGTTGTCTACCGTGCATTACTGCAGACACCGGCAGGGGCCAGACAGGCAGTAGAATACGGCTGTAACAAGTTCAAGATCAATACATCGGCTTCCCGCAAGCACTTTGAACTGATGACCAACCGTACGCTCGAAGAAGGTCTGAAGGGCTTTACGGAGATCGGACAGGTCGCTAAGGAAAACAACGTCAAGCTGCTGGGCTCCATCTCTTTGGCATTTGCGTCACCGTTCGGCGATGAGATCACATATGATACACTGCGTACGATCATTGACGGCTTCCTCGAGATCGGTGTTACGCAGATCTCCCTGAATGATACAGCAGGACTTGCGACACCGGTGATGGTCAACCAGTTCTTCAAGGACATGATGGCTTACTACCCGAATGTGGAAGTATGGGCTTTCCATCCGCATAACACCAGAGGTGCAGGACTTGCGAATGTCATCGCAGCGATCGATGCCGGTGTAGAATACATCGACTCCTCACTGGCAGGCACAGGCGGCTGTAATGTCGTCAAGGGTGCTACCGGCAATATCTCTACCGAGGATCTGGTATATATGTTACAGGGTATGGGTATCGACACAGGTATCGACTTTGACAAGATGGTCGAAGCCGGTCTCTATGTTGAACAGCTTGCCCAGGGTCATTCCTGCGATAGTTATATCCTGAATCTTGAGCACTTCAAGAGAGCTGCTGAATAAGAGATCAAACTGTATCTTCCCGGATACTGAAAATGGTCCCCGCAAGGGACCATTTGTTTATTCTCAGAACAGAGCACTGAGCATGTCAGCAAACTTTTCCAGCGTATTCTTCTCTTCCAGTACCGGCACAAAGACAGGTGAGAGATCACTGCCGTAGATCTCCCAGGAAGCCAGACGGTAGCCTGCAGGAGCTTCATATTCCAGACGGTACTCACCGTCCGTATCCGCAGAGTAAGTATTCAGGATATCTCCGTTTGTATCACGTACGGCGATCGTCACCGGTCTTGTCTCGCGGAACTCCTTCACGACGGTATCACCGTCATATACAGTCAGTGTGAATTCATCACGGGGCGGGATCTCGCCGTCACACTGCATCACCAGCATCGTATGCGTACTGGAACCGCTGCTCAGGAAGGACTCCAGATGTCCGTATTCCTGGCTGTCATAGTAGAAGTTATCCGCATCATTCCGGTCGATCAGATTCTGCGAGGAGGTGGCTTCTGCCTGCAGGACGACAGGCTTCTGTATATCCTCCAGCAGGTATACGGTATTGCCGTCTTCATCCTCGATCTCGAAGGTTCCGCCCTGGGGGATACTACCCTTGTACAGTGTCTTTTCACTGTCCTGAACGGTTATGGAGACGCTGTATCCGATACGCGCAGGCATCGGCGGATAACCTGCCGCTACATTGCCCCAGCCGAATAACGGGGCATCCTGTACAAGCTCCGGATAATCCGAGCGTACATAGGGAATATTGACAAGTTCATCGTTATATACCATCTGGGTGGAACCGCCGCCGTCCAGACGTAACGCATCGGTAACGTTCTCCTGCCGCAGGAATTCCATGATCGACGCATCATTGATATATCCGAAGAAGCTGATCAGCAGATACTGCTTGTCTGCTCTCTGCGCAAAGATCGAACATGCCCGGGTAGACTGGCGGTAGTTCATCATCCCGCTGCCGCCATATGTCAGATCCATCTCCTGACCGTCGACCATGTAGGTATAGGAGCCGGACAGGGCAAACTTTGAACTGATACCGTAGGCATGAATACCGTTGGTCTCAGCGATCCATATTCCGTCATCGTAGGGGTACCAGCTGTTATTGATCCAGCCATGATACTTCAGGGTCATATCCGTGTTATTCCAGTATGCGGTAACATAGCCGTTGCCGTAGGAAGGTGCCAGTTCTTCACCGTTCCAGTAGCACCACTGGTTATATCTGCGGACAGCACCTGCAGGTTTGCCGTATTCATAATCCGTATTTGAGAAGTAACCGCCGTTGATACCGCCTACCCGGTGATATCCCTTCTGCACAAGATCATAGTCATAGAGATCACTGAGCATGACAGGGCCGGAGTAATCCACCTGCAGGAAGGTATCCTCGGAGGGATCTACCCGCAGGATATCGTACTGGCAGTTATTGAATTCACCCTGCTCGTGGACGACCTGCGGTACTGTACCGTCTTTGGCATAGACGTTGATCGCCACGGGGATCGGTCTGCGCAGGGAGTATGTCCTGCCGACTTCGTCAAAGCCCATGTATACCTCTTCCGCCTGCACAGGCAAAGTACGGACTGTACACAGTCCCATCAGTATTCCCAGTGTGATCTTACCTAAACGTTTATACATACCCTTTTATTTGCAAAAGAAATGTTTATACATACCCTTTTATTTGCAAAAGAAATAATATATGCACCTGTCATATCGTGTCAAAGAAAAATAACGGAAAAGAGAATATCCATAACTTAAAGAGGATACGGTAGAATAGTAACAGGTGACGAAAATGGAAGAAAGAGAAGTAACTCTGGCAGAGGTACTCGATGCCAGGGAGAGAAGAGTATGGATACAGAATGAGCTGATCCGGGAGTATAACTGTCCGGTGATCTCTTTTACAATGAATATTGCCGGTCCTGTGAAGGTGACTGCACTGACTGTCAGAGCTTTTGAGAAAGGTCTGGGAATGCTGAGGGAGGCACTGCAGGAGGCAGAGATCACGGTAAACAGAGAATACAGGATCTCTGAACATACCGGATATGAGGCATTCCTGAGCGTACAGGCGGATGCTGAACAGGTCAAGGGTATCTGTGTGGAGATCGAAGAGAGTATCGATATCGGCAGACTCTTTGATATGGATGTGCTTGGCACAGACGGGGTAAAGCTTGACCGGAAGAAGGAAAGATCATGCATCGTCTGCGGCAGAGAGGGCAGATACTGCGCTTCCAGGCGTATACATTCGGCTTCGGAGGTAGCTTCCGCCATGCATAAGCTTCTGCAGGAACACTTCCTGCGGGCAGATGCGGAGAGAACGGCTGAACAGGCTGTCTGCGCGATGATCGAAGAGGTATGTACGACGCCGAAGCCGGGACTTGTGGACAGGAATAATACAGGCAGTCATGAGGATATGGATATCCCTCTGTTTGTCAGAAGCGCACTGTCTCTGAAGGCATATCTGCAGACGTGTTTCCTGCTTGGCAATGAGCACAGGGAAGAACCGGCGGAGCTGACCTTTCCGTATCTGCGCCATGCCGGTCTGCAGGCTGAAAAGACGATGTATGAGGCTACTGCGGGAGTCAATACACATAAGGGTGCGCTGTTTCATTTCGGCTTACTGACAGGGGCTGCAGGACGTCTCTGGAGCGCGGAAGGAAAGTATGAGCTGACAGCGATCACCGATACGGTCAGAGCATTTACGCAGGCCGCTCTCGGCAGTGAACTGCAGGAGCTGAAGGAAGCGCATACGACCGGAGAGAAACTGTACAGGCAGTACGGTATCACCGGTGCCAGAGGAGAAGCCATGCAAGGCTATCCTTCGGTCAGAGAGATCGCCATGCCGGTATTTGTCAGG
Organism: Solobacterium sp. UBA3691; assembly: GCA_002372175.1. Lineage (GTDB taxonomy): Bacteria > Bacillota_I > Bacilli_A > Erysipelotrichales > Erysipelotrichaceae > Bulleidia. Next base: position 37,616 of record DFIS01000046.1, on the reverse strand, counting down.
ACTTTGGAAGAAGGAAAAGACCGCAACGAGGCAGGGATGCTTGCCTTATTGCAGCTGGTTGCTGAAACCACCGATACGAATATGATCAGAAGAGGCGGGAAAGCCAGGGCTGATGAAGCTTCCGCCAGGGCAAAAGAACTGGCAGAAAATGAAAAAGTATCCGTACAGGATCTTCTGGATCTTGACGAATACTTTATTGAGAATCATCTTTCACCGGGAGGATGTGCAGATCTTCTGGCTGTCACATACTTCCTGTATGATCTTACTCGGGGATGATCGTTCCCGGGTTAAGTTCATTATTGATTGCCGTGGCGGCGATCTTCCACCCGTTCGGTGTGTTGACCATCGTCAGCTGGTAGCCGATATGCCATGTACGGTGTACTTCTCCGTTATCCGCAAAGTAGTCAAATACGACATGTGCCGCAAAGCTGTCTTCACCCTGGGAGACGGCTTTTAATACTTTCTCGTTGGAGAACTCCGACTTCGCATGTGCAGTGAACCAGTAGTTCTGTACACCGGTATATCTGCCGTTATACCAGGAAGAACTGGTCAGAGCTACATTGCTTACCTCGCCGAGCGTGGCTTCCTGAGCCGGGAATTTGGCCAGCAGGATCGCATCATCGATGACTGTCTGCAGTAATTCGGGGTCGGTGACCTCCTCACCCATCAACAGATGTCCGGTGATCGGATCTTCGATCAGGGCATAGGTCTTTCCGTTATCTGCCTGCAGATCGGGCATACCGATCAGCCCGTCCAGTTCATACAGATCTACCTTCGGAATATACTGTGTCTCCCTGACCTGTTCGAAGTTGGACGCATCGACATTCTTCTCAATGATCTTATCACTGCCTATCTGCTGACCGTTGGCACTGATCTTCAGCCCGGCGGGAACTTCGACGATACATGTCTTTTCACCATGGATCGGGATCGAGATGCGGAAATCGTCTCCTTCGGTAACGACATCGATCGGGGCAATATATGTATCACCGGCATAGAGTCTGTATTCACCCTGTTCATTATGCAGGACCTGAAGTGTCTCCGGGTCATATGCGGACAGTATAGTCTGCAGCTTCTCATCATAGGATGCTTTGGCATCCATTGTCGGTGTCAGCTTCTGGGCATTCTCGAAGAGTCCTTCGATATCTCCGTTCTGCAGACGTCCGGCAAATTCAGCCAGGGCGATATTTCTTTCATTCTCTTCCGAGGTCAGACTCACCAGTCCCGCAGAACCGGTAAACAGATAACCAAGCAGGAAGGACAGCCCGGTACAGACAGCGATGATGGCGATGGCTGCCGGCAGTTTCATACCTTTACGTTTCTTCATCTCAGTCGCCCTCCGTGATCAGGAATACCGAAGGGAGGTTCCTGGAATCATACATCGATACAGGGTAGTGCACATATCTGCCGTCATAGATCATGACCGAGGAGTTGCCTCCGTCGAGGTTGCCTGCCATGACAGCGTCATAGTCCTGGAAGATCTTGATCACATCTTCGTATTTGGCACCGAAGGAAGAGGGACCTCTGCCGTCAATGACCAGCAGTAACATCGTACCGTCTTTCTGCTGACCGATCGCTGTACGCGGGTTGACCATGTTCAGGTTGTCAGTTCCCGGTACGTAGGTAACTCTGCCGTCGGTAATAAAGGTAGGACCGAAGGTGACTGCCTGTACGATACCTCTGTCAAGTGCCTGCTGACCTGTCATCGTGTCACAGATCAGCTTGTGATCTTTTGTAAGACCGACGATCATCTGGGCATTGCCGCCGCTGACAAGCCTGCCGTCCATGATCGTAATGCCTGCCGGGATGGAACCGTTGCCGGTGCCGCCGGAATCTTCAAAGCCGCCGCCGTTGATGCCGCCGATCGCATTGAATCTCTCGACGTAATCTTCCAGCTCCGGTGCAGCTCTTCCTGATCCCATATCGGGATTGATCGCGATCCTGACCATCGAAGGATCTTTGACGACCATCATGTAGCCTTCATAGGTATCTCCGTAAACATGCTGGATCTCGACCCCGTCACCGTTGAGGTCAAGCAGTTCTTCGGCAGGAACATCCACCTGGGGAGTATCCGCACTGCTGAAGACGACCGCATCGGAACGTGTCAGCTCTGCCCATTCCTCATCGGAGATGAAGTGAGAAGCGATATTATACTCCAGACTTCCTTCCTCAAGATCCTGTATCATCAGTTTTCTGGTGATATCATCGTTCTGTGTATACTTGTTTCTGTAGTACCGGTATCCTGCATTGCCTATGCCTGCGCATATGCCCAGAAGACTCAGCAGGATGACCACAGGAACAGGCACACCCCGTTTATTTTTTTTACTCATTTTGAACCCCCGGATATAACGTCTATAATTATACCTTGATTGCCTGAAATATGATAAAAAGTTAGAACATTGATTGATGTTTCAAAGGTCTGAAGCTAAAATTAATTATAGTTATATACAAGGAGCCGCAATATGTACAGAACTGAACAAGAAGCCCTGAATTCCATTACCTACACATATCATATCAGTGGTCTGACCAAGGAACGCATGCTTGAACATATCTACACCATTCTCGAAGATGATGATATCAGAAATCACGGTGTCATTATTACAGAGCCGACACCGAGCGAAGAATGGTCCGGTATGCCGATCGAACTTCCCGAACTGCCGGTGAGAGAAGTGTTTGAAGAGATGTACAAAAAGCTGGACTTTACCGGGATGACCGCAATCATGGAATACCACGGCAAGACCATCATGTTGTTGTACAGACCGGAGCAGGAAGAGATCTCCGTTATCATTCCGAAGGAGATCAGAGTAAGCATCGATGAGATCGAGAAGAATGTTATTCCCGATGAGATCGATGAGAATCCTGAGAAATAATCTAAACAGAATACAGTATATACAGGGAGCCTGCAGGCTCCCTTTTACGTACTAACAAGACTATTAGTATTTACCTGTATACTTTAGCGCGATAAAGAGATAAAGCGACAAGGGAGGAAGGAATATGGCAGAGAAAAGCCCTTATGACCATCATGACGTAAATGTTTTGTGTAAAGCGATCCTGACACTGCAGACGGAAGAGGAATGTCTGCGGTTTCTGCAGGATCTTTGAGAGTGATGAGTTTGCTTCCTTCAGTATAGATGATCTGTACGTACTGCTGAACGGGATGAAGGAGACTCTGCCCGAAGGTTCCTACACCACGTATCTCTTTGAGAAGGGTCTGGATAAGATCCTGAAGAAGGTAGGCGAAGAGAGTACGGAAGTGATCATTGCCGGAAAAGCAGAAGACCGTCCGGAGACGGTCTATGAGATCGCAGATCTTGCGTATCATGTGATGGTGCTGATGGTACAGCTTGGCATAGATGTAGATGATATACGGAAGGAACTGGCCAAGAGACATATCATTGACCAAAAGGTAAAACAGGAGAAGATGACAAAATAATACAGGGATATCCCCGTATTCTTAGTATTTGTTCTGTTTGTATTCAGCGGCAGCCTGCAGGAATGTCTGCACATCATTGAGGTTGTTGAAGCCGCCGAGAGATACCCGGATATGGGTGCCTCCGTTCAGGCTCAGAGCGATATTCCTGCTGCGGAAGTATGCGTACATCTCCTGCGGATCTTTCGGCTTGAAAGCGACGATACCAAGACTCTCCTTTGGATCATCGGAGAATAATGGCTCATACCCAAGCTCTTTCAGGCCGTTCCAGAGGGCTTTGTGCAGGCTTCTGACATGTGTATAGATATTGTCTACACCGATGTTCAGAATGATCTCCAGAGCGTCGTGAAGGGCATATATGCCGGGGTTGTCGAGAGAACTGTTCTCAAACTTTCTGGCATTGCCGGGTTCGGTAACGATCACATCCCAGCCGTTTTCATCGTGGACGAGCTTTGTCGCAAAAGTATACGCAATGTATGTAGGAACGATCTTCTTCAGCAGCTCTTCATCATAGGCGGTAAAGCCGATACTGATGACAGCGTTGAGACCTTTATAACCGGCGGCGTTGACTGCCGAGACATGCCACTTGCGCATGTCAAACGGTTCCAGACCCAGACTCTGGATCGCATCTACGACCAGGTAGATACCTCTCTCAAAGCACTGCTTTCCAAGCTCTTCGATATCGATGCGGTAGCCGTTCTTCGACTGTACATGGCTGACCAGCACAAAGCGTGTATGTTCATCGGTCAGGGCCATCAGTTCATCAACAGGAATACGTTCATCTTCTCTTGCGGGAAGAGCACGTACCTCAAAGCCCTTGGTTTTGGACGCATTGACAGCCGGCATGATCACCGAGGAGTGTTCGATCTCCGCTGTCACAACGTTGTCTCCGGGTTCAAACGGGAAACCATGCAGGATCGTATTCAGACCCTCATTCGTATTTCTGGTAAAGCAGATATGATCGGCACTGTCCGCATTGACCAGCTGACGGATCATCTCTCTTGTCTCGTTGACGACCTTGAAGTGGGAAGCTCTGCCCGGTCCTCCGCGTTCTACGTTAACAGCCGCACGGTTCCAGTCTTCAAAGTATTTCTCCATGGCCTTAATGCCGTAGAGCGTGCTGCCGCAGTCATATGCCTGATCCAGGTATGTACAGTGATTTGCGGCATAGAACAGTTTTCTGTAATCTTCCTGCCAGTTCATCGTGATACCTCCTTTGCCAGTATGTAGTGGGCAGCCGCCAGATCTTCGCAGGCCATGCCCAGAGATTCAAAGATCGTGATCTCAGTATCATCGGTGCGTCCGGTGATCTTTTCGTTGAGCAGATCGCCGATCGTACCCAGCAGATGCTCGGATGTGATCACACCTTCATAGACCGCAAACAGGTAGTCACCGCTCTCATTGATCACAGATTCGATACTGTCACCGTAGAACTTTGCGCACTGGACGAGGTCGGAAGGCAGCTCTCTGGCTGTCGGTGTGCAGGCACCTACGGCATTGATATGGGCACCGGGAGATACCCACTCCTTCTTGATCACAGGGACGGCAGAGATCGTCAGCGTGCAGATGATATCGGCGCCTCTGACCGCCTCTTCTGCGCTTGTGCAGGCCTTTACGGGGATGCCGTACTTTGCGGAAGCTTCTTCCGCAAACTGCTGTGCCTTGTCCTGCAGTTCATCGTATACACGTACTTCTGTCAGCTTTCTGACCGTAATGATCGCATTCAGATGTGACCAGCCCTGATGACCGCAGCCGATCAGACAGAGGATCCCGGCATCTCTGCGGGCCAGAAGATCTGTCGCCACCGCACTGCAGGCACCTGTGCGCACACCGGTGACACTCATCGCATCCACAATACCTGCGACACTGCCTGTCGGTTCGTCGTAGACGATGATCTCTCCCTGGTGGGAGGGCAGTTTCTGCATGTAGTTCTTCGGGTAGACACTGAGGATCTTCATCCCGAAGTATCCGTCATTAAAGTAGGCAGGCATGGCAGCCATGATGTTTTTGTTGGGCATCGGGATCACCGTACGCAGATACTGCACGCAGTCACCGCGGTTTTCAGCCGCGATCGTATCCCGCATCAGTTTCACGCATTCCCCCGAAGGCAGCAGTTCTTCCACACCTGCCGCATCGATCACCGGTATCTGTTTCATTGTCTATTCCTCCGCAAATAATGCTTCAAAGCCTTCTGTATAGATCTCTGTAAGAGCTACTTTCTCTTCATCTGTCATCGTTCTCTGTGTCGCATCATGGCCCTCAACAGTTCCCTGATGATCAAAGACGACCTTACCTTTCCTGATGAAGAAGACGTGCGGCGTATACAGATGTTTTACTCCGTCACTGTCATAGTCCAGATGATCACCGAGGTATTCCACGACCTTGTCATAATCATCGATATCGGTATTGGACTTCCATTCACTCTTCAGTCTGGTGTTGATATAGCCGACCTTGGTGTTATACGCCTTGGCAACACTGTTCAGCAGCGGTACAGCTTCAATACACCAGGGACAGTGATCAAAGCCAAAGTAAACGATGATCGTACTCTCCGCATTCATGGCTTTTACCATGTCTTCCACCGTCATATCGATATAGACATGATCGGTATCCGTAAAGCCTTCATAACCGCTCATATCGGAAGTCTGAAAGGAACGGTGGCGCATATTCATGGCGATCAGTACGGTAGCCAGTACCAGCAGGTATACAATATTCTTCTTTTTCATATCGGGTCTCTCTTAGTGAAAATTGTAAACCAGATACTTTTCTTTGGCTATACAGACAAAATGAAAAGAACCCTGTATACAGAGTTCTTTACATGGATCAGAAAGTCAGTGTTTCCTCCGGTTCTGTAAATGAGGAGAAGACTGCTTTCCCATCTTCGACAAACAGTACCTGAGTGTTGCCATCGGCAGCGTCATATCTGTTCTTGAGACCCGGATATGCCTCCAGCATGGATACCTTGGCTTCGAGTCTTGGATCATCTACAAGCTTACCGGAGAGACGCAGCCACTTGCCGTCCTTGAAGGCACAGATCTCAAACTTCGGATTCTCTGCCAGCTGTCTGGAGACAGGTTTTACCTTGCCTGTCTGGATGTACAGCTTGCCTTCAAAGATGTGTGCGGTGCCGAAGGGACGAACTCTCGGCTGATCGCCTTCAGCGGTAGCCAGATAGTAAGTTCCGGCTTCTTTCAGGAATGTGCATACTTTTTCAATTGCGGACATGTTTATACCTCCCATGTAAAATGTTCGCCGGCCCCGATCTCAAAGTGATACTTTACAATGCCAAGATCACACTGATAGAACGGACCGTTCTTTCCGGTAATACGTACTTTGTTATTGTCTTTCAGTTCAAGATAGAACTTCTGCTGGTTGATCGCTGTCGGCGCAAGTAATGCATACTCGACACCCTTGCGGAACCAGGCCGGACTCTCGATCGTCACATTGGATACTTCTTCCGGTTTCTTTGAGCGGTGTGCTCTGCCTTCCTGAGCGGGATAGCCAACACTGATGATCAGGGCACACTTTTCACCTTCCGTAAGGTCATAGCGGGCTTTGTTCTTCCTGTATGTACCGCCGACCCAGCATGTGCCAAGGCCCATCATCTCTGCCTCAAGAACGATCTTCTCGCCGTAATAGCCGCATTTCTCTTCGAGATCGGGTGTATCGGGACCGATCAGGGCAATGTAGTTCTGCACGTTGCGGAAACCGCCGTAGTGGGCGAGCAGTCCCTTAAACGCATCGGTCTGTCCGCAGATCAGCTGGATGTGCAGCCCGCTATCTTCGTTGATCTGTGAGATCAGAACTTCAAGCTTATGTCTGTCTTCCTCCTGCAGAGGAGCTGCCGTATAGGAACGTACGGAATGTCTGTGCATGATAGCTTCTTCAAGTGTCATTGTATTTACCCTCATCTGTATTTTATCATGTGTGGAAATAGACAATGAGATAAAAAACACAGTGCAGAAGCATCGGTACATGCCAAAAATCATACCAAAAACGCATATATCTTTCGTAAGACTTGTCTGCGGGTGTATACTTTTCTTGTTGTTATACTTGTATAACACAGGAGGGGATTATGAGTAAAAAGAGTTTTGGAAGTAAACTTCTCGGCGAATGGAATACGAGAACGATCGTAACTGTCGCCATTGGTGCTGCATTATTCGGTGTGCTGATGAATTACGGCGGTATTCCTATCTTTACAAACACTTCATTGACTACGGCGATGATCGTTCCGGTCGTTGTCGGTGCTATGTACGGTCCGGTTCCGGCAGCTGTTGCGGCAGGAGTCGGCAATGTGATCGCTGACTTGATCGGCGGCTGGGGCATGTATCCGGCATGGTCGATTGCCAACGCTGTGGCGGCACTGTTCATCGGTGCTCTGCCTCTCTACGGTGCATACATTACAGAAGGTGTCTTTGAGGTCAAGCATATGGTCATCTACATCATCTGTATCCTTGTCGGCAATGCGCTTGCCTTCGGTGTTGTAGCTCAGGTTCTTACAGTTGTCTTTGAGGGAGGCGACATGAATGTTTCTCTGCTGCAGGGCCTCTACGCAAGTATAGGTAATATCCTGGTGGAAGGCGTGATCGGTATTCTGGTGATCAAGCTGCTTGCCAACAGGTATAAGAGCCGTACAAACCTCTCTGAAGAAGAGTAATCAGTGTATTGATACAGACCGTAAGCGAAAGCTTTGGCCTGTCGCTGACGGTGTGCTTCCGCGCTGCGGAAGCATTCTTCGTTTATAGAAAGGTGAATATATGAAGGAACCTATCATCGTATTCAAGGACTTTGGATTCCGTTATAAAACACAGAAGAATCCAACCCTGCACGATATCAATCTGGAGATCTATCCCGGGCAGAAGATCCTGATTCTGGGAGCTTCCGGCAGCGGTAAGTCCACATTATGCAACTGTATCAACGGTCTGATACCTTTCTCCTTTGAGGGAGAGATCACCGGCAGCTGTACGGTAAACGGACAGGAGACGAAAAACTCTTCGATCTTCCGGCTTTCCAATACCGTAGGTACCGTCCTGCAGGACAGTGACGCACAGTTTGTCGGTCTTACTGTCGGCGAAGATGTTGCCTTTGTCATGGAAAATGACATGATGCCGAGACGGGAGATGTTTCCGTTTATCGATAAGAATCTCGGCATGGTGGGCATGCGTGATTTTGTCAGTCATGTACCGTTCCAGCTCTCGGGCGGACAGAAACAGAAGGTCGCTATTGCCGGTGTCTTCGGCAATGATGTAAATGTACTGATCTTTGATGAACCGCTGGCAGCTCTCGATCCGCAGATGGGAATGACAGCTGTGGAACTGATCGATGATCTGGCAAGGGATGAAGACCGTACCGTGATCGTTGTTGAGCACAGACTGGAAGATATGCTGTACAGGTCGGTGGATCGGGTCATCCTGATGACAGACGGAACGATCACCGCGGATGTAACTCCGGATGAACTGCTGAAGTCTGATCTTCTGCAGAAAGGCGGTATCCGTGAACCGCTGTACATTACGGCGATGAAGTACGCGGGATGCACGCTGGAGGGCAACCGGAATCTCTGTGATCTGCAGGCGCTGGAGTTTACCCCGGAGAACGAAAGAAAACTGAAGACATTCTTTACCGAAGAACGTGAGACCGTCACGGAGAATCACAATGAACCGGTGATCTCCTTTGAGAATGTATCGTTCTCCTACGACGGGATAACCAATGTTGTGGAAGATATCAGCTTTGAAGTCAAACGCGGAGAACGTATCGCCATTATCGGTAAGAACGGTGCCGGTAAGTCCACTGCCGCAAAACTGCTGACCGGAATCATTCGTCCCAGCAGCGGAACGATCAAGGTTAAAGGTAAGGATACTTCCTCCATGAGTGTCAAGGAGATCGGTGAGATTGTCGGTTATGTCATGCAGGATCCGAATACGATGTTGGTCAAGGATATCATCAAGGATGAAGTGGGACTGGCGCTGACACTGCGCAAAGCACCCGAAAAGACGATCGAGGAGAAGGTCAGAGTCGCGCTTGAGACCTGCGGTCTGTACCGTATGAGAAACTGGCCTGTTGATTCGATCAGCTACGGACAGAAGAAACGTGTGACGGTAGCTTCGATGATGGCACTGGAACCGGATATTCTGGTGCTCGATGAGCCTACAGCAGGACAGGACTTCCGCAGTTATACCGATATCATGAACTTCGTGAATATCCTGAACAGAGAGTACGGCAAGACGATTCTGTTCATCACCCATGACATGCACCTGGCAATTGAGAATACCGACCGGGCGATCGTCTTTGCGGACGGTAAGGTCATCGATACGAACAAGGTCTTCTCGGTGCTTTCCAACGAGGAAACGATACGGCGTGCCAATCTTAAGCAGACCTCTCTGTATACATTGGCAATGAAGCTTGGCCTGGATCCGGAACAGACGATCAGGCACTTTATCGAGTACGAAAGGACGGTGAAGCAGGGTGAATAACAAACTGGTAATCAACTATACACCGGGACCTACCCTGATCCACAAGCTTTCCGGGTTTACAAAAGTATTCCTGTTTCTGGTCATGACGGTGGCGATCATCTCAACGTTTGATATCCGTATCCTGGTACCGCTGTTACTGATCAACGTGGCAGAGATCATCTCCATGAAGCCTAATTACAAACCGCTTGTTGTGGTCTTCTCGATCACGTTTGTGACCGTTACACTGATCGGCAATCTGATGCTGTTTGCGGTAAGTCCGGAGGCAGGTCTGAACAATGTCGGTGCGGAACATATCATCTGGCAGGGCAGCGGATCACACTATATCTCGAAGGAATTCCTGTGGTATATCTTCGTGGTATTCATGAAGAGAACGACGTCGTTTGCTTCGGTCATGGCTTTTGCGCTGGCAACGACACCGTCGGAGTTTGCGTCAGGGCTGAACAAGTGCGGTCTTCCCTACAAGATCTGTACGATCGTTTCCCTGGCATACAGAACGATCCCGGATATTGCGAATGACTTTATCAATATCCGAAACAGTATGATGATGAGAGGTGCCGAACTGACCGGTAAGGGTGTCAGTCTCTGGAAACGGCTGAAAAATACTGTACTGCTGCTGGTGCCGCTTGTCTTTACCGCTTTCGGCAAGGTAGGGAATATTGCCAATGCGATGGATCTGCGTGGGTACGGTAAGAATAAGAAACGTACATGGTACGCAGAGAATGAACCGACAAAGGCTGATCATATCGTCAGGATCCTGACTGTGATCCTGTTGGTAATGGTGATCTATTACATCGTGCGCTATCGGTTTATCGACCCGTGGCCGGCGAAGTTCTGGTGCCCCTGGCTGTCACGTGATGAGATCATACATATTGATGTGCTTGATACGATCAAGCTGTTTGACTGGTTCAGAAAATAGAGGGTGAGAATATGAGAAATCTTGTAATACAGACGGATTTTGGGACCGGATCTCTGTCGGTCAGTGCAATGCACGGTGTTTGTGCAGTTGTCTGTCAGGACCTGCCGGTCAGTGACGGGAATAATGCTGTACACCAGTTTGATGTACTGGATGCCTCGGATTCCCTGATGTATCTTCTGCCGTACTGGCCTGAAGGCACTGTGTTCGTCAGCGTTGTGGATCCCGGGGTCGGCACAAGCAGAAGAAGCTGTGTTGCCAGAACCACCAACGGGATGTATATCGTTACGCCGGATAATGGAACTCTGACCTATGTCAGAGAACGTGTCGGTATTGAAGAAGTGCGTGAGATCGATGAGTCGGTCAACCGTCTGCCCGGTTCGGAGGGTGTGCATATCTTCCACGGACGTGATGTTTATGCCTACTGCGGTGCGAGACTTGCCTCAGGAATTATTGACTTTGAGGGTGTAGGGCCAGCCTATCCTGTAGATGAGATCGTGATGGCAGAGTATATCCATCCCGAGAAAACAGATGATGCGGTAAGCGGAATGATCTGTGAGTCCGATGAACATTTCGGTCTGATCGGTACGAATATTCCTTTCGAGTGGATGTCTGCGTGCGGGATGAATTACGGTGATCCTGTACATGTTACGGTTGAACATGACGGTGAGATCGTTCTTGACAGGGATATCATGCATGTTAAGACATTCGGTTATGTGGAAGTTGGTGAGCCGCTGATCTTCAGTTCTGAGACAAGAACGGTCATGCTGGGAATCAACCGGGGCAATGCCACCGTGGAATACGGCATCGGCTTTGGTACAGCCTGGAAGATGACGGTCAGGAAGGTCAGCAGATGAAACCGGCGGTCGTGATTCTTTCGGACTGCGGTCTTGCGTCGGTGCGTTTTGCGCAGATGACCGGGGTGATCGAGACCCTGGCTCCGCATACGGATGTATCCGCCGGCAGTCTGGTCTTCGAAAAGAACAATATTCCGCAGATCTCTGCGTATCTGTTTACAGCGGTTCCGTTCTGGCCGGCAGGTACGGTCTTTCTCAGCGATGCCGGTGAAGGCAAGCTGATTGCTGTACGTCTTCCTTCCGGTACGATCCTGATCGGCCCGGATAACGGCTTTGCGACAGTATCGGTTTATTCCTTCGGTTATGACTGTGCCTGGGAAGTCTCTCCCGAACAGTTCGGCAGTGACAGCTTTGCAGCTACCAGAGCTGCGGCAGCCCTGGTCAGCGGACTGTCTCCGGAACAGCTCGGTCACCGACTTGAACGTGAAGATGTTTTCTTCTTTGCGGTTCCGCAGGCAAAGATCAGTGACGGAAAAGCAGAGGGAGAAGTTACGATGCTGCTGAAGACCTTCGGCAATCTTACCTTTAGTATTGCTACAGATGATTTTGAAAAGACAGGGATCGTACACGGTGATACCGTGGAAGTGACTTTTACTCTGGATGATCAAGTGATATACCGTGAACAGATGACCTACCAGCCTTCCTTCGGGTATGTACCGGAAGGGGCACCTGTGATCTTCAACGGCAGTGCTGGTTATATGGATATCGGTCTGAACCGGAAAAGCTTTATCGATACTTGTCTGCCGGAGATCCTCAAAGCTGAAGATCCCGGTACATACAAGGTATGCATAGAAAAGGTGAGGTAACATATGAAACCCTGTGTTGTTCTGCAGTCCGATTTTGGTGTATCTACCGGACTTCCTGCTTCCATGACCGCGGTTATCGCAAAAATCGACCCTGAGATCAGGATATATGATCTCTGCCACGAAGTCAGAGAATACGATATGCGTCAGGCAGGACGTATCCTGCTTTCTACATATCCCTACTGGCCGGATGGAACCATCTTTGTCAGTGTTGTCGATCCCGGTGTAGGCACAAGCAGACGAAGCTGTGCAGCTCTGCTGGATAACGGCAGTGTGATCATTACACCCGATAACGGGACTCTGAGTTATGTCTATGATCATATTACGGAAGTTCGTGAGATCGATGAGACAGTTAACCGTCTGCCCGGTTCGGATACACATCATACCTTCCACGGACGTGATGTCTATGCCTACACAGCCGGGCGCCTGGCTTCCGGTATCATTACCTTTGCGGGTGTAGGACCTGCCTATCCTGTGGAGGAGATCGTTCATTTCGCGATGCCGGTCAGTCAGATCGTTGACGGTACAGCTGTAGGTGAAGTTACCGGTGCGCATGACCACTTCGGCAATGTCGGGATCTCGATTCCCAACGAGATGATCAAGGAGATCGGCATCGGTCTTGGTGATTATGCCAGAGTCGTCATTGAGAAGGATGGTACAGTACTCTACGATAAACCAATGATGTTCCACCGGAGCTTCGGATGGGTAGCACCCGGAGAGCCGATCCTCAATGAATCCAGTAATGACTACGTAGAGATCTCGATCAATCAGGGCAGTTTCTGTGAACTGGAACTTCCTGAGCTTCTGGGATCCTATGATCTTTCGGCGTACAAGGTGAAGATCTCACCTGTGGGAGAGGAATAAGATGAAACCTGCAGTGGTGATGCAGACAGACTTCGGCAGCGGCGGCGGATGTGCCATGCGCGGTGTGATCAAAACCCTGGATCCCGAAGTAGATGTCTTTGACGCAAACCATACGATCGATAAATTCAATGTCAGACAGGCATCCCGCAATCTGAACGGAATGGTTGCCTACTGGCCTTCCGGTACGGTCTTTGTCAGTGTTGTGGATCCCGGTGTCGGAACTTCCCGCAGAGCCTGCTGTGCGCTGCTGAAGAACGGCAGTTACGTGATCACACCGGATAACGGTACTCTGACGATTCTGCTGGATAATCCCGGCATTGAAGCTGTACGGGTGATCGATGAGACGCGCAACCGCCTGCACGGCACCGAAAAAGTCAGTATCTTCCACGGCCGTGATCTCTTTGCGTACTGTGCGGGAAAGCTGGCCTCCGGTATCATCAATTTTGAGGGTGTAGGAGAAGCTTATCCGGTGTCGGAGATCGTCAGATACCGTGAATACGGGTATGAAACAAGTCCCGGAAGAGTGAAGGGATATGCGGCTGATATGATGCGTAACTTCGGCAATCTGGAATCCAGCATTCCGATCGAAGCTGCTGAACAGGCAGGCTTTGCGCCGGGTGAACAGGTCATTCTGACGATCATGTACGGCGATACCTGTGTATTTCGTCAGCCGATCGCCTACAGGCTGTCCTTCGGCTGGGTGGCAGAAGGTGAAGATGTCGTATACAACAGCAGTGATGGGGTGATTGGTATCGGCACCAACCGCGGAAACTTCGTAAACAAGTACCGGATCGGTTTTGGTGAAGACTGGCAGATCATCATGGAAAAGGAGTCTGTATAAAATGGGATATATTTTGATCCAGACGGATTTCGGAGGCACCTCCGGAGCGATGACAGGTGTATGCAGGATCGTTGACCCGACACTGCAGATCTTTGAACTGACGCATATGGTGCCTAAATTTGATGTGTGTGCAGCCGGAAAGAACCTCGTTGAAACGATTCCCTGCTGGCCATCCGGTACTGTATTTGTCAGCGTTGTTGACCCCGGGGTAGGTACTGCCCGCAGAGCCTGTGCAGCCCTGACCGAAAGCGGACATATCATTGTCACACCGGATAACGGTATACTGGATGTTGTACGGAAACAGATAGCGATTCGGGAAGTGCGTGAGATCGACCAGAACATCAACCGCTATAAGGGAAATATCTGGTCTGCCAAGTCGGAGATCTTCCACGGCAGGGATGTGTTTGCCTACTGCGGTGCCAGACTGGCTTCCGGTACGATCAGCTTTGAAGAGACCGGACCGGAATATCCTGTCAGTGAGATCGTAAAGGACACAGAATAGTCTGAAACTGGTTACATTAATTTACAAAAAAGTTTCAGAAAAGTGATTGACAAGTGTTGCGACAGTGTTAAAATACAGGCATAGGCGATGAAGAGAAGAGTAGTCACTTCGGAAAGCCACAGAGAGTCCCTGTATGCTGAAAGGGGATGCCGGAAGAACTGATGAACATGGTCTTGGAGCTGTATGGTCGAAATGTAGATCATACCGGACGGCCCCGTTACAGGCATAGAGTATATCTGATGACATCTCAGCGTACTTGAAGAGGAAATGACCGTGAGGTTATTTTGAAGTAAGGTGGTAACACGTAAGATACTGCGTCCTTATACAGGGGCGCAGTTTTGTTTTAAGACCTGAAACAACCCCTTTTCAAGGCAAGGAAAAAGGAGGAAAGAAACGCATGAAAAAGACGATCAGAACATTATCCGCATTAGCACTCGCAGCAGTATTGGCAGGCTGCTCATCATCATCAGCTCCTGCCGGCGGCAGCACAGCCACAGCAACTCCCGAAGCAGCTTCCGAAAACAGCGTCAACCCGCATGGTTATGAGATCACTCCGATCGAGGCAGCCAACCTGCCCCTGAACCTTCCCGATCTGGATATCGCTGTCATTAACGGCAACTATGCTCTTGAAGCAAAGCTGAACGAGAGCCATCCTGCAATCGCCGGTGAAGAATTCGATACCGAGACAAGTGTCAGGCGTACAAACTATCTGGCAGTCAGACAGGGTGAAGAAGAGTCCGATAAGACTAAGGCACTGATCGCTGCGATCACATCCCCGGAAGTTCAGGCGTATATCGAGAATACATACAAGGGTGCTGTGATTACATCGTTCATCGATGCTGAAGGCAATCCGGTCAGCGGCGGTGAGATCGTTGACGCTTCCGGTGATGATACAACGATCAGTGTAGGTGCTACGCTGGTTCCGCATGCCGAGATCCTGAATAACGTGATCAAGGATGTTCTGGCAGAACACGGATGGACACTGGAAGTTGTTGAATTCAGTGACTATGTACTGCCGAATACATCTCTTGAAGAGGGTGAACTGGATGCCAACTACTTCCAGACACTTGGCTATCTGAACAACCAGAATGATGAAAGAGGCCTGCATCTGGCAGCTGCTGTCGGTGTCCATATCGAACCGATGGGTGTTTATACAGAGAAGTATAAGACACTGGAAGAGATCCCTGACGGTGCGACGATCGGTGTTCCGAATGACACAGACAACTACGGAAGAGCAATCGACTTCCTGAATGCCCTGGGTCTTCTGAACGGTGCGCCGACAGATCCCGAAAAGATCACAGAGATCAACGGCTAAGCACATTTCTTAAATATGCAGTATACTTCATACAGCGGCACTTTATCAGTGACGCTGTATGACTTTCCGAGGTGAGACATGATAGAGATCAAAGATGTAAGAAAGAGCTTCGGTGACCTGGATGTCCTGAAAGGTATCAATATCACGATACATGACGGTGAGATCTACGGGATCATCGGACAGAGCGGTGCCGGCAAGAGCACTCTGCTCAGGTGTATCAACGGTCTGGAGGACTTCCAGTCCGGTACGATCACCGTTGACGGTACACCGGTATCTTTGGAAGATCCCAGAAAGCTTCATCTTCTGCAGAAAAACATGGGTATGATCTTCCAGAATTTCAATCTGTTAAGCAGACTGGATGTCTATGACAATGTAGCTCTGCCGATGAAGTTCTGGGGTATGAAGACAAAGACACCGGAAGCGAAGGAGAAGATCCGCGGACTGCTGGAGCTTGTCGGACTGGAGGATAAGATCCATGCCAGACCTGCAGAACTCTCAGGCGGTCAGAAACAGCGTGTGGCGATCGCCAGAGCGCTGGTGCTGGACCCGAAAATCCTGCTGTGCGATGAGGCGACCAGTGCCCTTGATCCGGCTATCACAAGGGGTATTCTTTCTCTGCTGCAGGAGATCAACCGCAAGCTTGGCATCACGATCATTGTTGTCACCCACCAGATGGAAGTCGTCAAGCAGATCTGTGAGCGTGTATCGTTCCTCAAGGGAGGACAGGTACTGGCAGAAGGCAGACCGGAAGAACTGTTTGTCAAACCGATCAAGGAAGTCAAAGCCTTCCTGCAGGAAGAGAGTGCGTTACTGCCGGAGACCGGTGTAAATATACAGATGTTCTTTACGGATCAGAGCTCCGATCCCGTGATCACGATGATGGCCAGAGAACTGGATACCAATTTCAGTATCTGCTGGGCCAAGCTGGAGGACTTCCGTTCCAGTGTATACGGCAGTCTTGTGATCAACGTCAAAGAAGAAGACAAAGAGAAAGTACTGGCATACCTTGACCGTACAGGTGTGTCATGGGAGGTATTGTAATGAGTGCTGTGATCATGAATGCGACCAGGCAGACACTGTATATGGTCTTCTGGTCAACACTGTTATCGGTGATCATCGGCTTCATTCCGGCGATCATCCTGACCCTGACAGCGCCTGACGGACTGCGTCCCAACAAGCCTGTCTATGAGGCATTAAGCTTCATCGTCAATGTCTTCCGTTCGTTTCCGTTTATTATCCTGCTGGTGATCATCATTCCGTTTACACGGTTTGTGGCAGGTAAGTCGATCGGTACGACGGCTGCGATCGTGCCATTGACGGTATCTGCTATCCCCTACATTGCAAGAGTCTTTGAGACCAGTCTCCGGGAGACAGATCCCGGTGTGATCGAAGCGGCACGCTCATTCGGAGCCAATGACTGGCAGATCCTGTTCCGGGTCTATATCAAGGAATCCATTCCCAGAATGTTAAACGGTATCGTCCTGCTGACGATCAGCCTGATCGGGTATTCGGCCATGGCCGGTACGGTCGGCGGCGGCGGTCTCGGCGATATTGCGATACGCTACGGCTATCAGTCCTACAATACAAGTTATCTGATCATCTGTTCGATCATCCTGATCGTCTTCGTACAGCTGGTGCAGATGCTCGGCAACTTCCTGTACAGGAAACTCTCATAACGGTCTATACAGAACGGTCTATACAGACCGTTTTTCTTTACGCAGCAGGGTCGTAAACTTTTGATATAATGGCATTAACAGGAGGTTTCTCATGATTACAGATAATACGAATAAAGTCCTTCAGGCGATCGATAACGATCCCGAACTGCTGAACTATTTTCTTCATGGTTCCGAAGCTCCGACAAGAGCCGGAGGGAATCCGTTTGCCGGTATTCTCGGCGGTATCACGCAGGCAGAGGCGAATACCGTGGCGCAGGAACTGAACGACAATCTGGTCGTAAAGCTGTTCCTGGCTTCTTCCGGGGCTCTTGATGCTAAGGATCTTGTCAGCTACGTCGGAGGTGTCACCGGCAGGAAAGCATCCGACAACAGGGCTGTGCGGGCATTATTTGACGGTAAGCTTGATCTCAAGGAGATCCTGCTGATCATCGTTCTGCTCAAGCTCTTCAAGAGAAAGAATGCCAACACCTACAGCAACTCGGCGATCGGTCTGCTGGGCTCTCTGCTCGGGTATAACACCAATACGAACAACCACGGTATCTATCACGGACTGTACGGAAACAGTTATGGTAACGGTATCTTCGGGAATAACTACGCATCCGGTCTCTTCGGCAATGCCTATAATACAAACTCCGGACTGGGTAACTTCCTCGGTCTTACCGGCAGTAACTACTCCAATTCCGGATTGCAGAATCTGTTGAACTTTGTTAACGGAAGCTATAACAACAACCAGCAGTATGCGACCTTGTACAATATCCTGAACCAGGCTTCCGGCAGTGCTGTAAATGCCAACGGTGTGGTCAATGCCAGCGGTCTTTTCTCGGTACTGAACCAGATGATGGGCGGAAGGTAGGCATGCAGGAATTCTTCATCAATGACGGAGCGATCCGGCTGCACAGTAAGCTTGACCGTCCGGAAGGAAAAGACAGATGTCCGCTGGTGATCCTGATCCATGGTCTGACCGGGAATATGGAAGAACGGCATATCCTGGCAGCGGCAGAGACGATGAAGGAATGCGGCTTTGCGGTGCTCAGAGTGGAGATGTACGGACACGGACAGAGTGACGGTGCCTTTGAGGATCATGATCTCTTCAAGTGGTTAAACAACACGATGACGGTCACAGACTGGGCGCTTGCGCAGGACTGGGTTAGTGATCTGTATATCTGCGGGCACTCCCAGGGCGGTCTTGATGTGATCCTGGCAGCCGGGATGAGACCTGACGCATACAAGGCTGTAATTCCCCTGGCTCCGGGTATCGTGATCACGGACATGGCCAGAAAGGGCAGTCACCGCGGGATGGTGTTTGAGCCTGGTCATGTGCCGGAATACGTATACTTCGGCAGTCACCGGATCAAGGGCAACTATGTACGTGCGGCAGGGCTTCTGGATACGGAATATGCGATCGCACAGTACAGGGGACCTGTCCTGCTTGTACATGGCGATGCAGATAAGACCGTAGACATGAAGTATTCGGTATGGGCAGCAGAACGGTATCAGAATGCCACCCTGAAGATCATCCATGGTGATTCACACTGTTTCGATTATCATCTCGAAGAGATGTGTGAAGCGATACGGGAGTTCCTGATGAGGTTTGTACAGGAATAACCGGGGCAGAGAAACAGATGCAGATATTTGAAAACGGCAATGAGATCCTGCAGCCGCTGCTGGACCGGGGCGGTACTGTAGATATCACAGAACCAGGTGTATACATGGTTGGAAAGCCGCTGATCATCGGTTCAGATACGGTTCTTCATCTTCGTGCAGGTGTAACAGTAAAAGCTAAGGATATGTCCAGGTGTTCACTGCTTGATAATGGCAGCTTCACGCAGAATACATATGACCGGAATATCGAGATCATCGGTGGGATCTGGGACGGTAACTGCGACAGACAGGGTATCGAACCGGTTTCGTTTGCGAAAGACCGGAACATGTATGCATACGATCCGCACAGGTTTACCGGGAAACTGCTTCGCTTTGCGCATGTGCATGGTCTGATCATCAGGGATGCAGTGATCCGGGATTCTGTAAGCTACGGCATACAGATCGCCGATACGGAAAACTTTGCGGTCAGCGATATCCATTTTGATTACAACTGCCATTACGGTCTGACCGACGGTGTACATATCAACGGACCAGCAGCCCATGGCATGATCCGCCGGGTCCACGGCATAACCAATGATGATATGGTCTCACTGACTCCTTCCGATGAGAATCATGCGGAGGTGACCAGAGGTGCGATCAGTGATGTTGTCATTGACGGTGTTCATGCCGAAAACGGATATACGGGTGTACGGCTGCTGTCAAGCGGTGATCCTCTGACTGATATCACGGTGAGGAATGTTACAGGGACATACAGGCATAATGCGGTCTGTCTGACCCATCATAATATTCATCCCGGTGAACCGATCTGGATGGATCATATCCTGATTGACGGGGTAGACGCCTCACGTTCACCATGGGGCCTGACAAATGACTGCTTTACCTGGTGGGAAACAGCTGCCTTTGACGGATGCCCGATGGTCTGGGTGGCAGAAGGCGTAAGGATCGGAACTCTGGAAATACGTAATGTACGCAGACAGGAGATGACGGTCTCACAGGCACGCACGGTGCAGATCGACAGGGAAGCAGTGATCGACCGTCTTACGGTATCCGCACTGTCGCATCATTTCCTGCACGGGAAAAAGATTCCGGTACTTTCAGTTGAAGGTACGGTAAAAGAACTGTCAGTAGAATAAAAGAGAGTCCCCTGGGGGACTCTCATCATGTCTGAATGGTGCCGGTACGCGGATTCGAACCACGGACCTATTCATTACGAATGAATTGCTCTGCCAGCTGAGCTATACCGGCGGTAATCACTATTATAAAGCATTTCTTCTTTATACGCAAAAGAATATATAATAAAAATATGACAGCGATATACCAGAAGATAAAAGAAGCTGTACAGCCGGACGGAACTCTGCCCCAGGGCTTTTCCGTACACCCTGTAAACAGCGAGGAATACATGATGGGAGACGGCGGTTTTGACGGCTTCTCTCTTTACTACGGGATGGGCGAAGTACCGGATCCGGGACCGTATCTGCAGGTCATCGATGATGTCTCGGCAGGTTCCTTTGCGGAAGCGGTGAAGAGTCTTGAAGAGCTGCTGAATGATGAGTATGAGCGTACGATCTACGTCATTGATCCGGTACAGGCATACATCGCTGAAAAGATCGATGAACTGGACACCGGCAGTCTGTATGTATTTGCGACAACGCTGATCACACAGTCAGAGATGCCTGAGTGCGTCAAGTTCGGTCTGGGGGTATATGAGATACTGGACAGGGAAGACCCGCAGATGCAGGAAGTGATCCGGACCATGGCACTGGCGGATGAGTTTACACTCTACTGCATGTATATCATGTCACACTGGCAGAATGGCTCTGATGCGATATTCGGTGTCGCAAAGAAGGTCACGGGCTGGGGCAAGATCCACGCTGTGCATTTCCTGGAACCCGATACGGAAGAAAAGAAAGACTGGCTGTACCGGTTTGGATCATCCAACGAGATCAACGACAAGCATACAGCGCTGGACTGTGCATTCAAGCTCAATATTGAAGAAGCAGTACACGGAGAACTCAGTGAAGTGCAGTTTGCGGGTATCACCGGGATACTGTCTGCCTTACTGCAGAATCAGGCTCTTGATGAACTGACGGATACCGATGCGTTCCTGCATGCCTATGCTGTACAGGCCCGCACGCATGCCCATACCGAAGATGACTACATGGTGCTGATCGCCCTGCAGAATCATATCTTCACATTCGGCGGTGATGTCAGAACGGCGGATCTCTGTGATCTGATCCTGCGGGAACCGGAGACACTTGCGAATACACAGCAGCTGCTGAAGGAACACCGCGGCTATGTGATCGCGGCATATCTCGGCATGGATGTATGCGGACAGCTGCTGGAAGATATGCGTACTGACTTCCGCAATTACTGGCATTATCTCGGTATTCTGCAGGAGGAACCAACAGTGATGACGAAAGCCGTGGATATCTTCCGGGAGAATCTGGATCTGGAGAGTCTCGATACCGGGCCTTCCGACTGGCCGGGCTTTACCGCTGACAGCCGTATCCTGCAGTTCCTGCTGTATAAGCTGGAAACAGTGCCGGGTGTTGGCGAAGATCTTGTCGGTATCGGTCTGAACTGCTTTGACCGCAATGTCAGAGAGGCAGCTCTTGATGTGGTGGAAGCGTGGCAGTTACGCGGGTATGCCCATGATCAGGAACTGGAAGAGAGATATCTTGCTCTGCAGGAGAAAGAGACGGATCCCGAACTCAGGGAACGTCTGACACAGAAGAAGAAACTGCTGAATTAGTAAGGGGAACAGATATGTTGATACAGGAAGCACCGTTCAGAAAGATGTACCACAGGATATTCTATATATCCGCCAATCAGAACTACGATAAGCTCAAGGAGAACTTCACCTATGAAAAAGAGGGTAACGGTACCCTCGTATACGGATATGTTGATCACCAGATGGGCATGTGTTTTGAGATCCTGGCACTGGCATACAGAGATGAAGAAGGCCGGATAGAGATCACTGCCGTCAATGAGGATCAGACGCTGAAGAGTCAGTATGAGACGGTATATGAATGTGAGTTTGCGGAAGTCCCGGAAGATCTGGATCTTTCGGCATTCTCAGCCAAGACAAAGATCGTAGACCGCTTTTTCAGGTATTCCGAAGATATGGAAAAACTGCGGGATCTGGAACTGCTGGATCCCTACAGAAGTGAGGAGTTTCCCGATGATGTGGTGATCTATCTGGTGGGGAAGGACCGCAGTCCGGAAGGATGCTGGGTACGCTGTGAACGGGCAGAGGCAGGCATGGTATACGGCAAGCTCCTGCATGAACCGCGGCAGTACTTTGGCGTACACCCGGGCAGTGAGATCGGCTTCTGTGCAGGAGATCTGGACGGACAGGTGATCCTGTTTGCGGAGATCTCCGATATACCGATGTTAATTATCTGAGATAAGCGGATGGACCAGTTCCTTCCGCTTTTCAAAATAGTCATTCTGATAGATCAGATAGGAGATACCGAAGACATTCTGCAGGTCTTCGTTTTTTCTCTGTATATACTCTTCATCTGTCTCAGTATACGGTGTAAACTCTGCGGATGCCGCAATATACATCCCGTGCGCGGTGATCCAGTCACCGTTCGGGAAGTATACGGTCTTTTCATCCTCGGAGAAGATATCGGTGCCGATATAGAATCTCGGGTCATAGTGCAGATCAGCCAGGTTGGCCACGGTAGGCAGGATATCATACGTGCTGTTCAGCGTATCGATCTTCTGTGCCTCCATGCCTTTGGCATACATGATCATCGGTGTGCGGTGTTCATTCAGTCCTTCTCTGCGGTCAAGCTCAGACGTATATTCCGCCAGTGTATCCAGAGATGTACGCAGGGGATGGTGATCCGCAAACATGACGATCAGAGTGTCTTCCGCCTTGCCTGCTTCTTCCAGCTGTGCAAGCAGATATGCCAGTCCCTTATCCAGCTCCATGGCCTTGGACAGGTATCGTTTGACTTCGATCGGATAGTCCGGATGTACAGCACTGATCTCATCGAGATAGCGGTTGCCGAGAACGGAATCACTGTCATACGGATAGTGGGTGCTGGAAGTGACATAGTGTGTAAAGAACTTATCTTCATTGATAAACAGAGGTACGGTCAGTTCAAACATCTCGAGGTCTGACTGCCAGCCCTGGATACGGTGATAATCCATGTCTTCTACGTTGTAGTAGACGGGACAGCCGCTGTTTCCGTAGAGGATCCTGCGGTCATAGAACTCATCTTTCCAGTTATGATAGGCACTGACATAATAGCCGCTGTCTTCAAACAGGTGAA
The DNA here is from genome assembly GCA_002372175.1 of Solobacterium sp. UBA3691. GTDB lineage: Bacteria > Bacillota_I > Bacilli_A > Erysipelotrichales > Erysipelotrichaceae > Bulleidia. The sequence continues at coordinate 14,066 of DFIS01000046.1, read as the reverse complement.
AGAGACTCTCATTCCATGTGTTCTGGGCATACTGGTTTGGTGTACAGACATCCGACTGCGGTGCCAGGGAATAGAGACTGACAAACTCGGATTCCCCGGTAGCACACGAGAACATCGGTGTATAGTGATTGCCGAAGTCCCAGCCTTCCTCCTTCATCATGTACAGTGTCGGGGTAAGTACGGGATCGATGGCCATATAATCAAAAGCTTCGATCATGATATAGATCACATTCTTATCTTTGAACATACCCGTATATGCGTTCAGATCGGTGATCTTCCGGCTTTTGAGATAACGGTCGATCATCTTTACATTCTCATCTTCTTCGCTTTCTTCCGCACGGATCCAGGCTGTATCGTCAAAGACACGGTGCTTTTCGGGTTCTGCCGTTTCTTCAGGGATCACGGTCTCGGCAGGTACGGGAGTTTCTGCAGGGGTTTCCTCCGGTTTTTCCTCATGCATGATGATCTCGACTTCGGCGGTATCGCCCAGGGACAGCACATCCATCATCGAAAAGCGCAGAAGACCGAACTGCTGCACAGCGGTATCAATGATCGAGGGATGGGCATAGACAGAGGTCAGATCTGCCTCACCGACACTTCCCCAGGCACATGTCTCGAGCACCAGGGCAAGACTCAGCAGTAATGGTGAGAGATGAAGTTCTTCTTTTGTGAAGTGCTTTCCGTTCCAGAATAAGGCAAACAGGACGGAGGGGATCACAGTCAGGAAGTATTCAGGTCGGTAGGAAAAGATAAACGGCTGAACAAACTGCATGACGCGTCCGGCACCGTCGATCGACGCTTTCAGAGACATGTAGTTGCCGAGGTAGTTCTTGAACTGCAGCTGTAACAGGACAAGCAGGGTAATGCCCCAGCACAGGATCACGGTGAGAAGACGCTGTATCCTGTGCGGAAACAGCGAGAAAAGCGCTGAAGCTATGACAGCGTGGACAAAGTCAAAGGCAATGATCCTGTACAGTGACAGGTCAAAGGATATACCAAAGGACAGGATACGGAAGAGGATCTCGGTTCCGAGAACGGTCACCAGGATACGCAGGAAACAGTGAAGATTCAGGTCATATGTGCGATTCATATTTAAGATTATAGCAGGGAATACACAGCGGAGATTTGAAACATTTCTTAATCTTGTGATGTTGTATAACATATCGGAATTGTGATAAAAAGAGTCATAATTGATAATAAAATCACATTTACCTATTGGAAAAGTGAGCGTATAATCAACGTATTAAGAGGGTCTAACTATGACTAAGACAGTAAAAATACTCCTGAGTTCTTTACTGGCTGTCAGTCTTGCGGCCTGTGCTGACAACGGCACGGCAGCTCCCGAAACCAGCGGGAAGTTCAAAGCCGGCACATATGAAGGCACGGCAGAAGGACGCAACGGCGGTACGATCACGGTATCCGTTACCGTATCGGAAAACGAGATCACAGACGTGACAGTGACAGAAGACAAGGATAAACCGGAGACACCGAGTTTCGGCGGTCCGGCACTGGAACAGATGCCTCAGCGCATCATGGATGCACAGTCTCTCGGTGTGGATACCGTCACCAACGGTACGATCACATCACAGGCGATCCTGGACGCAGCTTACGCGGCTCTTGAACAGTCCGGTGCAGACATGGATGAGCTGACAAAACCGGCGGAAACAGCTGCACAGGAAAACGGAGAAGTTACCTTCAAGCCCGGTACATATACAGGTAAGGGTGATGGATACAACGGACCTGTGGAACTGGATGTAACCTTTGATGAGCACAGTATCACGGATATCCAGATCGTTTCCAGCAAGGAGACTGCTCATGTCGGTGATGTTGCGTATGACATCATGTTTGCGGATATGAAGGAAGCTTCCGGTTCCGGTGTCGATACCGTTTCCGGTGCGACATTCACATCCATCGGTATCAAGAGCGCTGTCGATGATGCGGCACAGCAGGCCGGTGCAGACATGGATGTATTCACAAAGAATACGGTGATCCACGAAGCTGGAGAACCCATTGAAGACACATGGGATGTTGTCGTTGTCGGTGCCGGCGGTGCCGGTATCGCTGCAGCTGCCCAGGCTGCCCAGGACGGCAACAGTGTTCTGGTCATCGAAAAGAATGCGGAGATCGGCGGTAATACGCTGGTATCCGGCGGTCAGTACCAGTCTGTCATGAAGTATCTGGTATGGGATCCCGAGAACCCCGATGCGGAAACAGGCACACGTTTTGACGGTCAGGAATTCCCGAAGGTCAAGGCCGTTGCCGGTCAGCTCACACAGCTGAAGGGATATCTGAACTGGTCCGAAGAACCGTTTGACGAAGAGTACTACAAGACACATGAATTCGTTGCCGGTGATGAAGAAGAACTGATGAAGCACGGTGTTCATGAAGAATACCTGCCGGTTCTGAAAGCACTGAAGGAAGAGATCCGGGCATATGCCGACTGGGCAGACGCAAAGATCGCAGCCGGTGCGAAAGAGACCGAACTGGCCCTGTTCTCCACGGAGAATCTGCATATCTTCCAGACTTACTACGGCGGTCTGCGTCAGAGTGCTGACGGCAGTTCCTGGGAATACGGTGATGTGGATCTGGTAACACAGATGGTACATGAGGGACAGGATATCAAGCCCTGGCTGATGGCCATGCCCGAACCGGCAGAGTTCGTTGAAGATCAGAAGACACTGATCGGTGCTCTCTGGTACAGAGAAAACGACTTTGTCAGACCCAAGGCACAGTGGGAGACATACTTCCAGCCGATGCTTTCTGCCTTCAATGAAGGTTCCGAAAAGAATCAGATCATGTTAAGAACAGATGCACAGGAACTGATCCTGGAAGGCGATAAGGTCACTGGTGTCAAGGCAGTCATGTATGACGGTACGGAAGTTACTGCGCATGCGAACAAGGGTGTGATCCTGGCTACAGGCGGTTACGCTGCTAATCTGCAGGAAGTTGTCGATACAAACGTATACTGGTCCGAGGAATTCCTCAGCACCAGCACCAAGACGACCAACAGAAGCTCTCTGCAGGGGGACGGTATCCGCATGGGTGTGGAAGCCGGCGGTGACACCGTTGGTATGGGCTTTACACAGCTGATGCCGATCTCCTGGATCGATAACGGAAACCTGGCCTTCGGCGGCGGAAACTACGCTGTCTTCATCAATCCCGAAACAGGTCATCGTTTCGTTAATGAAACTGCAGAACGTGATGTACTGTCTCTGGCAGAGTTTAACAACGGTATCTCCATGCTCGGCAGTAAGGGTGTCTTCATCGAGATTGCCAATGCTGAAGAACCGATCCCGGGACCGTATCTCTACAAGGATGAAGACGTCGAAAACAGACAGTGGGTCAGAAAGGTATCCGAGCTTGGAGACCTCTTCAAGGAACTCGGCCTGCCTACGGATGCAGAGACGGTCATCGAAGAGATCAGAGAATACGATACAGCCTATATCACAGGTGTAGATATGACAAGTGACGAATTCGGTCAGGTGATCAAGAGAAATCCTTCCCGTCCGATCGGCAATGCCGAAAAGAACGCGGATGGTTCCTACAACATGGATACATATGATCTCGAGAATACACTGGTCAGAGTACGTCTGATGGCACCGAGTACACATCATACGATGGGCGGTCTGAAGGTAGACCTTGACCGTCATGTCCTGGATGCGTATGACGAGCCTGTAGAAGGTCTTTACGCAGCCGGTGAAGTCACAGGCGGTATCCACGGCGGCAACCGTCTGGGCGGCAATGCGATCGTTGAGATCATCGTCTCAGGACGTGTCGCAGCCAAGGCTGTCACAGCTGACAACCAGTAGTACACAGTAAGAAAAGGGATACTTCCTGATATAGTCCCACTAAAGTAGACAACGCAAAAATATAAAGTGTTGCCCACGGAGGTGGGACTTTATTCATGGAAAGAAAGGCGAAGTACACATACGAAGAGAAGCTGCAGGCGTGCATGGATTACCTGAGCGGGAAAAGAAGCACAAAAGAGATCGCTGAAAATCTCTGGATGGGGAAAGGCGGTCAGTAAATAGCGTATATATACGCATATCATTTATAATAATAAATGACAGGTTTCGGATATATCCCAATCTGATAATGAGGAAACATATGACCGGATACAGACAAATCATACTGGTAATTCTTTCACTGATATTAGCGGCTTGTTCGCCAGCAGTACAGGAAGACGGAGTGTCTGCGGAGAAGTATCCGCAGCTGGAGCTTTTGGACGAGGAGGAGAAAGATCCTCTGCGTCTGCTTGCGCTGAGCAGGGAAAGCAGCAGTTCCGAAACATATCCGCTGAAAGCTGATAATAAGATCAAAAGCCGTAAGAAAGACTATACGCTGATGATCTATATGTGCGGTTCGGATCTTGAGAGCGGGCACGGGGCAGCGACCGCAGAGCTGCAGGAAATGTGCCGGCAGAATATAGACTTCAGAAAACTGAATGTGATTGTCTGCTGCGGCGGAACCAAAACCTGGAGAGCCGCAATACCCAGTACCCGCAATACGGTGATCGATCTGTCAAAAGGAATGACAGGGATCGTTGCCCGGACGGATAAATCATCCAATATGGGTGCGGCAGAATCACTGGCAGATTTTATAAATTTTACGGCGAAGAACTATCCGGCAAAGCAGTACGGTCTGATCTTCTGGGACCATGGAGGTGGGCCTCTGTGGGGGTGCTGCGGAGATGAACTGTTTCAGAACGATGCGTTGACTCTGCAGGAAATGAAAACAGCCCTTGAACAAACGCCCTTTCGCAGAGAACATCTGGATTTTGTCGGCTTTGACGCCTGCTTGATGGGGAATCTGGAGGCTGCAGAAGTATGGAGCAGTTATGCGGATTACTATATTGCCTCCGAAGAAGTGGAACCCGGAAGCGGCTGGAATTATGCATTCCTCTCACAGTTTGGAAGAACAAAAGATACTCGCAGGATCCATGCCGGAATCGTTGATGCGTACGCACAAGCATGTGAGGCAGGAGGAAAACATACCGTCTACACACTGGCAGTATATGATCTTTCAAAGATCGGTGATTTAATACGGATCGTGGATGATCTTTCAAAAGAAGTTACCGGAAAGATAAACGGCGGAGAGTACTCTGAAGTAGCCAGGGCTTTTACCGGAACGCGCAGTGTAGGAAATGCGGATGTCAGCAGCAGTGAATACGGTATGTCAGATCTGGGGGCTTTTGTCAGCTGTCTGAATCAAACTGCGGGGGATACAGCGGAGGCTTACGAGAATGCCCGGAAAAGCTTTGTTGTCAAATCTGCTGCCAGTTCCGATATTTACAGTGGTATATCACTTTATTTTCCTGATGTAATGGCATATCAGAATTACGGGGAGTTTGAAAAGGATTTCCTGATCTCTGAAGCATACGGAAAGATGCTTACGGCATATTATGCACAGTATCGTCAGGAAGATGAAGCGTTATGGGCCCTGGAAGATTTCTATGAAACAGAAGATGCCTACTGTCTTGATCTTACGGAGTACCAGATAGAACATCTGGCCTTTCCGTTACTGCATGTCTGGCAGAATTATGATTCTGAAGATGAGAATGCAGTCACAAACGGTCTGATGAATTCCGAAAAGTATATCGAACTCGACGGTAATACTCTGAAGATATCCAAGGATCCGGAAGTATTCATGATTCACAGCGGCAGCGAAACCAGTGATTACGTTTTCCCGGCGATTCAAGTTGGAAGAACCGGCGGAAGACAGTATTCCAACGAGCTTTCCCGTCTGGGTACGGATGAAGCTGTTGTTATTTTCCCGTATGAAAAAAAGTATATGCGGAAGGTATCCATAGGGATTCGTGAGACTGGGGATGAGGTAATCGTCGATTCTATCCTTGAGAACGGTTCTGTTCTGTATCCAGGCACAAAAAATACGATCGATGTATCCGACAATTACCGAGCTTTGCAGACGTGGCTTCCAATGTATTATGTGCAGGAGACGAGTCCCGGCAATTATGAGTATGTATATGCGGAGAAAATGGGTATCGAAACCATGCCGATCGGCAGTGAGATGACGATCGATACCAGACCGATCTCACAGATCTGTATGCCGTTCTCCTATCAGGTATGTCTTAAAGACATCTATGGAAATGTACACAGGTCGACTTTGCGTCCGTATCATAACATGGATCAAAAGACAGTTATCAAGGACGGCATCCAGTTCTACAGAGAGGAAGACCATTATATCGTCATTGGGGCGGATGATGAAACGGAAGTGCTGCGGATCCCTGATGAGATCAACGGTCTGAAAGTCACTGCTGTACATAAAGCTGCGTTTTCCAAAAACAAAACTCTGAAAGAGGTGATCTTGCCGGATACTGTTACGGAAATCGGTGACAGTGCTTTTGCGTTTACAAACATATCCGCAATACACCTGGGGACGGGGCTGGGAAAAATCGGCTATGCAGCGTTCTATGATTGTTTGAATCTGGAACATGTAGATTTTCCGGAGTCTTTAACTTATATCGCACGTAAGGCTTTCTGCAAGGCGGGCCTGACGAGTATATCCATTCCGGAAAAGACGGAGTATCTGGACGGCAGCAGTTTCTCTGCCTGTCCCATTACCGAAGCAGAAGTTGATCCGCAGAACAGTTTTTACAAATCAACAGATAATGTCATCTTTACCCAGGATATGAAAAAGCTGGTATTATTTCCGCGCAAATGCGTAAACAAGTATGCGGTACCTGCGGGAACGGAAACCGTCGGCCATGCGGCATTTGAGCATACCGAAATAGAACTGGTAAGCTTTCCGGATTCCCTGAAGACCATTGAAGATCATGCTTTCCATGACTGCTTTGAACTTCGAAATATCAATTTGCCGGAATCTGTTGTAACGATCGGAGATTATGCGTTTGATCAGAATCCTCTGAACCTGAGCACAGGGTATTACTTTGAAGGTGATGTCAAGATTCCCGAAGTACATATCGGAAAGAATACGGAATATATCGGGTGTCATGCGTTTGACGGAAAGGGTATTGAAGGATTTACCGTGGATGAGGATAATCCGTATTATGCCGATCTGGGAGGCTTTATTACAGACAAGACACAGTCATCCGTATTGTTTGCGCCTTTTGGTATGTATAAAGACAGCCGAGAAGTACATATTCCGGATGGGATCACAACACTTCCGGCTGGTACATTTGAATACTTCAGAACCGGACTTGATTATTATCTGCCGCCTTCTCTGTACCGTATCAGTTTCAGTGCTTTTACCAGCCATAACGGCGGTGAAGAAGAGAATACATACCATTGCGAAAAAGGAAGTGCAGCGGAACAGTATTCCATCCTGAAGGGCTTTCCGTGTGCGCTGAATGATGAGAAGGCTGTGCGGGAAGAGAAGAAGCCTTCGAAGCCGAAAGTTTCCGGTAAATCATATGCCGGAGAGAATACGTACTGGTTCGCGGAAAAGCTGTATACAGACGGGCTGACCATGATATATGCGCCGCATTTCCCGGATGATGATCCTGAGAATGAGATGATCTTCCATATGTCGGCATACAGGGATAATACATACCTGCGTATGGACGGAAGTTTTCTTGACATGGCACAGGGCAGCGTGGATTTTGTACGAAGCGACGGTGTATGTTACTTGGTCTTTAACCAGTATAAAAAAAGCGAGAACAGTCACGAGAAGAATGAAGTGTACATCGTATCGCCGGAAGAGTTGTATAACCGTATTCATCCATGGAACGGTACGGAAGCTTTATTTGAAAGAAATCCCCTGAAGAGAAAAACAGCAGTTAATATTGAATATAAAGGCGATTTATATAAATGGGAAGTTTATCAGGATGAACGGCAGACCCTGATCTTACTCTATAACTTTATGAGTAATCAGCTGAAATATATACTGCGGGTGAATACTGAGGAAATCGAAGATCCCATAAACCCGGAGAGTGTAGACGTGGAATATGAGATCAAATATGTACGCCTGGGTTTTGACCCGGAATGTTTTGCAATACCGGATGAGACAGACGGATATACTGTTTTTGATGAACTGGCAGAGCTGAGAGAAACACATCAATATAACCTTGAGTCTGATGACTGAGTTCATTCAGACATAACGGATAACAGGCAGTAAGCAGGAAAAGAGAAAGGGCTATATCAGGTGATACAGCCCTTTCTGAATATACAGGCTACTTGCCGAAGAGTTCAGCTGTCTTCCGCATGCGTTCAGCGATCTTCACCCCGAACGGACAGCGTGATTCACAGCTCTGGCAGCTGATACAGGATGAAGCAGTAATACCGAGGTCTTCATAGTGTGCACGGATACTGTCGGGGACTGACGGCTGTGATACTGCCAGGTCATAGAACTTGTTTACCATCGCGATATCGATATTCATCGGGCATGGCTTGCAGTGACCGCAGTATGTGCACTGTCCCGTATAGGAATGCAGAGGAGCGTTGGCAATGATGCTGGCATAGTCTTTGTCTTCCGGTCCGGCATCCTCGTAGGAGACTGCCGCATCGACCTGTTCACATGTATCAAAGCCGCACATGACAGCACATACAGCCGGTCTTGTCAGCGCATAGTGGATCAGTTGGGCAGGGGTAAAGGCAATGCCGAACGGAGATCTCTCAGGGTCAAACAGACGGCCGCCGAAGAAGCCCTTCATGACCGTGATGCCGACGTTCTTCTCTTCACAGAGACGGTAGAGCTCCGCACGCTCGGGATCGATGCCGGAAAGACCTGTATCGTATGCCTCAAACATGGTATCGAGGTTATCACTGGCAGGCTTCATGTCAAAAGCAGGATTGATACTGAAGAGGATCATCTCCACGAGACCTGACTCTACAGCTCTCTTTGCCATGCGGGGATTGTGCGTGGACATGCCGATGTGGCGGATGATGCCCTTGTCATGAAGCTCATGAACATACTTGATGAAGTCACCGTTCATACTGTTGTTCCAGTCGTCTTCACTGTCAATGTAGTGGATCATACCGAGATCGATATAATCCGTACGCAGTCTTTTCAGTAAGTCCTCAAAGGCAGGAATGACCTGATCCATCTCTCTTGAACGTACATACTGACCATTCTGCCACGTGGAACCGATATGTCCCTGGACGAACCAGTGCTCGCGGTTACCCTCCATGGCCTTGCCGATGATGTCACGTGATTTGGGGTCGGGCATCCAGCAGTCAATGATATTGATGCCAAGTTCTGCCGCATGACGTACGACAGCGATGGACTCTTCCTCGTCATGACGCTCCAGCCATTCGCCGCCGAAGCCGATCTCACTGACCTGCAGGCCTGTTTTACCGAGTGTTCTGTATTTCATGATGTTCTCCTTAATGTTCCTGCCTTGATTATACCATTGTCATACAGAAGAAAACGTATCGCGGGGGATACGTTTCTTTACTTACGGTACGATGTGTTCTTCGCCCTCTTCCCAGAGCAGGTCCGGGTTGAAGATCGTGGCGGCAGTACGATAGATCGCGGTAGGCATGACCAGTTCCGGCTTCAGGTGTGAAGGCATCTGAATGATCTCGGCTGTACCGTTCAGGAGTCTGCGCAGATTCTCGATGACATCATCCAGGACAAAAGCCGGCTGGGAGAAGATATCCACGGTATTGGCATAGGCCACATGACCGGTGAAAGTCTGATCATACTGATCGCGCATGGCCTGAATACGCAGAAGACCCCTGAGCATCGTGCTGACTGCTACACCGGAGTAAGCACCGCCGACGGAACGGGTGCCGACGTTGGAGTTCATTGCATCACCGGCAAACAGGATCCGGCGCTTGTGATCGAGCAGAGTGACCGAGCCGGGTGTATGTCCGGGTGTGTGATAGACCGTGACAGGTCTCTTGCCAAGCTCGAATACCTGCCCGTCCTGCAGGGGCTGATAGACCGTACTGTGCTCCGGAACGATCCGTTCCAGTGTCTCATACGGGAAGATGTAATCATATCTTGGCCAGTTATATCCGAAAGTGCCTGTCTCGTAGTGACCGACGGTCTTCATCTCTTCCATGCGCTGCAGCTTCCTGCGTACTGCCTCGGGATCACCCATAGCTCTTGCGCCGGGAACCAGAGCAATATCCGCCAGGTGCATCCACACGCTCTCAAACTGATCAGAACCGCCGTTATGATCACCGTGCATATGTGTGACAACGATATCGTATGGTTTGTTGGTCAGTGTCTCCACGGTCTTCTTGACATCGTAAAGACCTGTGCCTGTATCGATCAGCAGAGCTCTTTCCTCACCGATCAGAAGGTACTGGCAGTCGACACCGAATTCATTGATGTGATACGTGTTTGGCGCGATCTCCGCAATGATCGGCCGGTTGATCATTCCCATGGGAATACCTCACTTTCTGTATATATTATTCTGCGACTGACTTGCGGTTAAGCCAGGCATTGCTGAAGAAATAGGGGAAGATGACAAGTCCGTAGCCATAGCTGGCAATGACCGAACCGTACCAGAAACCCTGCAGGCCAAAGCCCAGGATCACCCCGAGAAGATAGGTCAGACCGATACGCAGGATAAAGCCCTCGGTCACACCCATGAAGAAATTCATCTTTGCCTGTCCGAGACCGTTGATAAAGGCAAGACTTGGACTCCTGACCGCAAAGCCCATGAAGGAGATCGCCGCTACCGGTGCATAGACATGCGAAAGACGCAGGACTTCCGGATCATTGTTGAAGAGCGAGAAGACCTGCTCGGGGAAGGTCAGGATACCGAGACTGATCAGACTGACAAAGATCAGATCAAAGCAGAAGACATGGAAGAAGACCGAACGCACACGGTCGATCCTGCCGGCCCCGAAGCTCTGTCCGATGATCGAGGAACCGGAAGTATTCAGCGCATTGGCCACGATCAGGGCAATACTGTTCATCTTGTTTCCGACGCCGGTGACAGCACTTGCGGCAACACCGTAGGTATTGATAAACGAACTGACAAAGAGTCCGGATATACTGCCGGCACTGGTCTGTACGGCAATCGGCAGACCCAGCTTCAACATTGTCATCAGCGGCTTTCGGCGGATACGGAAACTGGCAGGGCGGAAGTCAAACGCAAAGGCATCCCGGTGTCTGTACAGGTAGGTCAGACACAGTAACAGGGAAGTACCCTGGGACATGATCGTGGCCAGAGCAGCCCCGAAGGCACCCATGTGAAAACTGCCGATAAACAGGAGATCCAGCAGGATATTCATCACCGACGCAAAGACGATGAAGTACATCGGATGCTTGGAATCACCCATCCCGCGCAGGATCGCCGAGACCATGTTGTAGCCGAAGATAAATACCATGCCCCAGCTGCTGCACAGCGTATATGACAAAGCTCCGGCATACGAGGCGGCAGGCGCATGCAACATGTTCAGGAATGTATCTGCAGAAGTCAGGCAGAGCATGGATAACAGTACTGCCGTCAGAAATGAAATACTGAAAAGCGTACCGATGACACTGTTCAGTTCCTCTCTCTTGCCGGCACCGATATACTGGGAGACCATGATCTGTCCGGCAGTCGCAAAGCCCATGCCGATAAACGTAAACAGGTGGATCAGATCACCGCCGATGGATACGGCAGAAAGACCTGTACTGCCTTCAAATTGTCCGACAATGACCATATCAGCCATACTGTATACGGTCTGCAGCAGATTGGATAACATTACCGGATATGCCAGGGTAAGCAGTACGGGGGCGATCTTTCCTTTGGTAAGATCTCTGATCAGTCCTTTATCAGCCATATAACTCCTTAAAAAACAAGAGTGCTGCCAATGATTCGGCAGCACTCATATGCATCCAACTTCTAAAGAACAGTAACACGTCTGCCGTACAGTTGTCAATGGAAACTGTACATACCGCACAGCAGGATCAGACACAGCAGGATGCACAGGATGATCTGCAATCCGGTGGGTATCCATGGCCGTGAAAGCATAAGAAAAGGATCCTGCACCCCCTCGGGTACGTAATAACGAATACTTGTATGATCGTGCATATTACTTTGTCCGTGCTATCTCATAACGAAAGAGTGTACGGATATCATCTTCATCCATATAGGGATAGATCTCATCAAAACTGATCTGTATCCTGCCTGCGATGTAGTCCTTTAAAAGTCTGTGCAGGGCATCCTCAGAGACAAAGGGCAGATATACCTGCCAGTTTTCATCTCTGCCGGCCGCATAGCGGAAACAGCGGTCTGCACTGTCCTGATCCATGAACGGAAGCAGTTCACCGATATCGACCGGTATGCCGTCCCTGATCAGCTGTACAGCGATCCTGCCTATATCATCTTCGTCCATATTTGACAGTATTCGCCTGTCATACAGCAGAGATGTCATGTCCATCCCAAGAGCCTGAGCAGCCTGCATACACCTGGTGATCCCGTCTTCATCCATGTACGGCACCAGTGAAGCAATATCTACGGATATCCCGTCTTTCATCAGTTTTACGGCGATCCCGGAAACATCATCTTCATCGAGAAACGGTGCCATCACACTGAGCAGAGAAGGATGTGCAGGTGTGATCCTTTCCGCGATCTCTGCCAGATCATCTTCATCGAGACTGCGGATCACTTGATGCAGTACGCTCTTCCTGGAGAGATACGCTTCCAGTTTTTCTTCGGGCAGTGAGCGCAGAACCTTTCCCAGATCATCCTCATCCATATAGGGCATCATACATATAAGCAGATCGGGATCTCTGCGTACGGATTCTTCCGCGATCTCTGCGATATCATCCTCATCCATGTACGGCAGGATATCTTCAAATCTTACATCCTGAAAAGTCATGTCCTCTGTTTTCAGTATTCTTCTGGCCAAAAGAACCAGATCATCACTGTCCAGAAACGGAAGTATATTCTTAGTGCTCATCGCCGTCCTCCTTTCGCCGGCACAGAAATACCTGTTCATCTTTACTGAGGTAGGGCATCAGTTCCTCATGGTTTACGGTAATACTTCCGCAGGATATCCGGATCAGTATCTGTTCTCTCTGCGCGGGAGACATCCTCCACATATGTTCAGAAGGAATCAGTGTGATCCTGCCCGAAAGGATATCCTGGTACAGTGCCGATGTTTCACTCTTCCGTTCAAGACACAGAAGATCATCCAGATCGGTATGATAAAGATCCAGCAGTAATATGCAGGAACTGATCGATGGCAGGGCAAGACCCTTCTCCCAGCCGGATACTGCCTGCCGGGAGACATATACCGCTTCGGCGACTTCGTCCTGGGTCATACCCTGCCGGATGCGAAGCTCCCGCAGACGATCACCAATCACTTTCGTATCAAGCATGACTGTTTTTCCTTTCTGCATACATGATAATTCAGACAGTGTCTTCCGTCACGCAAGCAGTACTTGCATGGGATATACTTGTATAGAGGAGATCATGAATATGAAAGAAAAGATGATACCGGCATTTGCTAAAGCTAACGGAGGCCTCTTCGGCAGTACCGAGAAAGCAGATATCGGTGATGCATATGCGAAAATGGCTGAAGAGAAGATCGACCTGATGGGCTGGGCAGATCCGTTCATGCCTGATCCTTCCGTGCCTGACTTTATCAGAGAGACACTGGCGGAAGAAGTGATGAAGGAGTCGGCGGCGCACTATACAGCACCGGTCGGCAGTCTGCGTCTGCGTCAGCTGCTGGCAGAGAAGCTGAAACGGCAGAACGGTCTGGATGTAGATCCGATGCGCAATATCATCATTACCCCGGGCTCTGACAGCGGTCTGTACTTTGCAATCCTGCCGTTTGTGCATGAAGGGGATGAAGTGCTGATCCCTTCCCCGAGTTATCCGAATAACTTTCTGGATGTCGAGATCATGGGCGGTATATCGGTGGCAGTGGAGCTGAAGGAAGAAGAGGGTTATCAGCTGAATGTATCACTGCTCGAAGAAAAGGTCACGGAACGCACACGGATGGTCATTCTGACACACCCGAATAATCCGACAACAGTCGTCTATGACAGGCAGTCGCTGGAAGAGCTGGCAGACTTCTGTATCCGTCATGATCTGATCCTGGTCTGCGATCAGGCCTTTGAGGACTTCACGTTTGAGCACGAGATGGTCACACCGGCTACCCTGCCGGGGATGTTTGAACGTACGGTAACGGTCT